>DDCA01000003.1 GCA_002335175.1 Candidatus Saccharibacteria bacterium UBA2018 | reverse complement strand
ATCAAGACCGAGAAAGGCCCTATGACACCGGACCAAATTCAAGAGTGGTTTGATAAGACCGCTCAAGAAATCGACGCGGATTACGTAGGATTCGGCTACTAGCCTTCTCTCTGAGCTGCGTAATTACCCTGTTATGAAGAATACGGCGAAGCCAATAGCCACCCCGAGTAGCATCCCGACTAGAACCTCCTCTGGGGTGTGACCCTTGGCCGCCCGAGGCAGAGCGACTTTGCTTTTTACTTCTTTGATTATTTCCTGAATGGCTGTTCCCTGCTCGCCGCTTGAACGTCGCACCATGATAGCGTCGTACATTATTACACCAGCCAGAAGCGCTGCTACCGCAAAGATAGCGGATTCAAAGCCGTTTATCAAACCGACTACCGTCGCCAGTGCTACAACCGTTGCGGTATGGGCACTGGGCATGTTACCAGACAGATAGAGCTGGCGGTAGTTTCCAAACGTCCGGCTCTTCACGGAGCCAAAGACGTATTTTAACCCCTGTGCAATCAGCCATGCTGCCATAATTGCGAGTAAGTACGGCGACACTTCCATCATCTACTCCTCGTCAGCCTCGCCCTTGGCTTGCTCCGGCATCATACCGATTGATGAGACCTTGTCACCTTCCGCAAGGCGCATAATAGTTACCCCTTGGGTAGTACGTCCCAACAACTTGATGTCTTTTAGGGCGAGCCTAATGGTTTGGCCGTTCTTTGAAATCAGAATGGCGTCAGTCATATCCGGATCGATTGTTTGAACAGAGATGATTGGTCCTGTCTTAGCAGTCACGACAGCTGCTTTAATACCGACACCGCCGCGCTTGTGGCTTGGGAAGTTCGCCGCTGTCGTGCGCTTACCGAAGCCTTTTTCACTGATAACCAGCAGAATCTGTTCCTCGCTCGTCACGACATCCATACCGACAACTACGTCGTTTGGTCGTAGCCGAGCTCCGCGGACACCGCGGGCAGCTCGTCCCATAGGGCGGGCATCAGCTTCGTTAAAGCGGATAGCCTGTCCGGCCGAGGTACTGATAATGATATCGTTACTGCCCGTGGTTTTCTTAATCCAGCGCAACTCATCACCGTCGTCCAGGTTGATAGCAATCAATCCGTTAGTGCGGATGTTGGCGTAATCTTTGAGAGGAGTCTTTTTGACCGTTCCCTTTTTTGTAGCCATGAATAGGAAACCGTCATCTTTGGCATCCTTTTCGTGGCGGATGATTGACGTAATTTTCTCTTCCGGCTGCATCTGTAGCAGGTTAACGGCTGCGACACCTTTGGCGGCCAGGCTGGCGGCTGGGACTTCATAGGCTTTCAGACGGAAGACACGGCCACGGTTCGTGAAGAACAGTAAGTAGTCGTGGGTGCTCGCCGGAACCAGCTGGTCAATGACATCCTCTTCTTTGGTTGTCATACCGCGTTTGCCCTTACCACCGCGGTTCTGGCGGCGGTATTCGCTCAATAATGTACGTTTAACGTAGTTTTCGGCGGTTAGCAAGATGACTGAATCCTCTTCCGGAATCAGCTCTTCATCCGAGAACTTACCGAGCTCGTGGTTGATTATCTTGGTACGGCGGTCGTCACCGTATTTTTCTTTCATCTCGAGCAGCTCAGTCTTTATAATCTTTAGAACCTCGGCCTCGGAGGCTAGTATTTCCTCAAGACGTGCTATTAATTTACGCAGTTCATTCAGTTCGTCTTCGATAGCTTGGCGCTCAAGACCGGTCAGACGTCGGAGCTGCATCGCCAAGATAGCTTTAGCCTGAATGACGGTCAGCTTGAACTGTTTGACCAAGGCTGCCTCGGCAATTTCAGAAGTTTTCGATGCACGGATAGTTTTGATAACTTCATCGATGTTATCAAGGGCAATTTTGTATCCTTCCAAGATATGCGCGCGCTCCTGCGCTTTACGCAGTTCATACTCGGTACGCCTACGGACAACTACCTGACGGTGTTTTATGTACTCTTGTAAAATATCCTGCAACCCCAGCACCCGAGGCTGGATTCCATCAATTAGTGCCAGCATATTAAAGTGGTAGCTAGTCTGAAGGGCTGTCATTTTATAGAGCTGGTTCAGAATTTTCTTTGGATACGCATCTTTTTTGAGTTCAACGACGACACGAACCGACCCACGGGCACTCTCGTCACGAATATCTGATATGCTCGTGAGCTTCTTGTCCTTGACGAGCTCAGCAACTTTCTCAATAAACGTTGCTTTGTTCACTGCGTATGGCATCTCGGTAATGACGATGCTGTGGCGGCCTTTCTTACTTTCTTCGATGTCGGCAACGGCACGAATCGTTACGCTGCCCCGTCCTGTCATGTAAGCCTGCTTCATTGGCGCGCCGCCGTATACGACCGCACCGGTTGGAAAGTCGGGACCTTTAACATGCTGTAGGAGATCCTCAACGGTTGCATTCGGATTGTCGATCATTTCGACCGTTGCGTCGACGAGTTCGCCTAAATTATGCGGAGGGATATTGGTCGCCATACCGACGGCAATACCAATCTGCCCGTTCAGTAGCAGGTTTGGCAGCTTAGCTGGCAAAACAACCGGTTCTTGCAAACGCCCGTCGTAGTTATCACGAAAATCAACCGTTTCTTTATCAATATCTGCCAGAATCTCTTCAGCGGCATACTGCATTTTCGCTTCGGTATAACGCATTGCTGCCGGAGGGTCTCCATCCATGGAACCAAAGTTACCTTGGCCGTTAACAAGCATGTAGCGCATTGACCATGGTTGTGCCATACGAACCATTGAGTCATAGATGGATGAATCGCCATGAGGATGATAGTCACCCATCACCGCACCAACTACCGTTGCACTTTTGCGGTGTTTACCCCCGGCTCGAAGACCGTCACGGTTCATCGTATAAAGAATGCGCCGATGAACAGGCTTTAGTCCATCGCGGACATCGGGCAATGCTCGGTCGATAATCACGCTCATGGAGTAGCGCAGGAAGCTATCTTCCATGACCGATTCGACTGATGTATTTTCTACAGTCTTAGAATGTGTCTGCGGAAGTAATATCTCGTCGTTGAGTGGTGTTGTGTTTTCGTCATCCATATCTATACGTCCAATTCCTCTAGGTCAACGTCTTTCGCACGGGTTTGTATGAAGTTTTTACGAAGGCTTACGTCGTCGCCCATTAACTTTGTGAAAATTGCATCAGCCTCTTCAGCATCCTCTACACGCACTTGTACAAGCACTCGATTTTCAGGGTTCATCGTTGTTTCCCATAGCTGATCGGCGTCCATTTCTCCCAATCCCTTGAAGCGCGAGATAGTTACACCGGCTTGCTTTGCCTTGTCATCGGCTTCGTTAATGATTGAGCCTTTTTCAACTTTTGTTGTAAGGATTTCTTCAATTACCCGATCGCGCTCGGTTTCGTCGTACGCATAGATCTTCTTTTTCCCATGGTTGACACTATAGAGCGGCGGCTTAGCCAGATAAACGTGACCGCCGTCTACGACTTCTTTCATGTAACGGAACAGGAACGTTAACAGTAGTGTCGAGATGTGGCTACCGTCAACATCGGCATCGGTCATAATGATAATTCGGTGATAGCGCAGCCCCGTCATATCAAACTGCTCACCAATCCCTACTCCCAATGCCTTGATGAGCGCAACGATTTCATTATTAGCAAGCATTTTGTCGAGGCGCGCCCGTTCGACGTTTAGCACCTTACCGCGTAACGGAAGGATAGCCTGCGTCTTACTGTCACGGCCCGATTTGGCGGATCCGCCGGCTGAGTCACCCTCTACAATATAGATTTCGCTATCGGCTGGGTTTTTGCTTGAGCAATCCGATAGCTTCCCTGGCAGGCTGAGGCCGTCGAGCGCACCTTTTCGAAGGATGTTATCACGCGCGGCACGGGCCGCTTTGCGGGCACGGGCTGCTAAAAGTGCTTTGCCGACGATCTTCTTAGCAACATTTGGATTCTCGTCGAGATAGTATGCGAAGTACTCGTTCATTACTTGTTCGACATACCTGCGGACTTCCGGGTTACCGAGCTTGTTCTTGGTCTGTCCTTCGAACTGTGGGTCAGGTAATTTAACGAGAATGATGGCGGTCAAGCCTTCACGGATGTCGTCTCCGCTTAAGTTTTCTTCTTTTTCTTTTAGGAGCCCGGACTTGCGTGCGTAGTCATTGATAACACGAGTCATAGCTGAACGGAATCCGATTAGATGCGTACCGCCATCGGGGGTCAACACGTTGTTGGCGAATGGCTTGACGATCTCAACATAACTATCGTTGTACTGGACAGCGATTTCGACCATCGAGTCTTCAACCTGACGTTCCGCGTAAAATGGAGCCTCGCTCATGACTTCCTTGCCGATATTGAGGTGTTTGACGTAGCTCTGGATACCGCCTTCGAAGTAAAAGGCAGCACGCTCGCTTGTGCGCTCATCAACGACCGATACATACACGCCTTTTGTTAGATAGGCCTGGTGCCTAAGGTAGTTAACGACCCATTTATAATCAAATTCAATCGTTTCCTTGAAAATTGTGTCGTCTGGATAGAAAGTAATCGTCGTACCGCGTGGCCGGTCAGTCTTACCAACTTTCCTTAACGGAGCCTTTGAAGCTCCACGTTCAAACTCAATTGAATAAAGCTGCCCGTCTTGGACGACTTCGGCCACTAACTTTGTGGAAAGCGCATTCACAACACTCGAACCGACACCGTGCAGCCCGGAACTCACTTTATAGCCACCGCCACCGAACTTACCGCCGGCATGTAGCACCGTCAAGACTGTCTCAAGGGTACTTAATCCGGTTTTAGGATGCTTATCGATCGGTATTCCACGACCATCATCACTGATAGTAATACCCCCATCAGCCAATATTGTAACGTCGACCCGGGTTGCGTGTCCGGCAATTGCTTCGTCAATCGAGTTGTCGGCAATTTCTTTGATTAGGTGGTGGACGCCGTCGTAGCCGGTCGAACCAATGTACATTCCTGGTCGTTTGCGAACCGGTTCAAGCCCCTCTAAAACTTGAATTTGCGACGCGTCATAAGATCCGTCGTTTTTTTGTTTAGCCATTATTCCCTCACTGCCCTTCAAATCGGACTCACTGCTATTTACACTGCCCACATTATATCGAATTATTGGTATTCACTCAAGTGTTCAAAATAACCCTTGCACTGAACACAATACTTATGCTAATCTACAGACAAAAGGATCCAATAACAGTAGTAAAAACAAACAAATAAAAAGCCAAGAATGATGTTTCGAAAACTAGTATCGAATCTCAGTTTCAGTCCGGCGCTTGTCGGGCAGCTTGGATTTTATGCGCGGCGGCTCCGCAAAGAAGAAACCACCCGCCGGGTTGGTTTAGTCTTTACTGCACTCGCCTTGATTGTTCAGTCGCTCGCCGTTTTCTCCCCACCCGAAGCAGCCAATGCAGCTAGTGCCGCCGACTTCATCCCCGGGGGCGTAAGTAGCAAACAGGAACTTCTTACTCACTTCGATAAGAATACGAATAACATACGTGATATTCTTGCCTCGCTTGGCATCAAACGGTCTGAAGTTGCCGGTACGTCACAAAAAACCGTTGGTGAAGCTGGCCGATACAACTGGTCGCTGACGAGCCTCTATAGCTATTCACAGGGGCAACGGAGCTGGAATTATGGGAAAGGTACCGTCTATTATCGACCGATGACTCTTACTCAAGGCGGTCCAAACCACGTTGTGTTTGCCGGTTACTCAGAGGCCTTCGGCTGGTTCGCCCTTAAGAAAGACTGCGGCAATCTTGTCACAACCAAACCGCCTCAGGCCCCAAATCCAGAGGCTTTTTGCCAAAGTCTGAAGATTCAGCAGTTAACGCCTAAGCGTTTCCGTATGAATGGTGCTGCTGTTAAAAAGGATGGCGCGGTCATCAAAGCCTATAAATATGAGATTAAGCGCTCGGGCACGGGCGCACTGGTTGATACCAAGAAGTTTGACACGGCGAGCCAGAGCCATGACTTTGTCTACGAGCAGAATTCGCCTGGGAAGTACAATGTACGCCTAACGGTGATAACGAGCGAAGGTCAAAAGACCAGCAATGACTGCTACGATTCCTTTGTTGTCGACGAGAAGCCTGCTGCAGTCTGCGTTGAAGCCAAGGCCGAGATTATTAATCGTACAACTGTATCCTTGAGCGGGAAAGCGTCGACTGCTAACGGTGCGAAAATTACCAAATATGTTTTCGTTGTTAAAAACTCCTCTGGCAAAGAAGTAAAGCGCGTCGTGGTTAAGTCATCGAAACGGAGCGTTACCGCTGACAATTTTGTTCTTAGCGAGGGCCAGTATGTTGTGACATTGAGTGTTCATACGTCGGTTGGTGTCAAAACGGACCCCACGTGTGCCAAGCCCTTTACCATCGTTCCGAACCAGGTCTGCCCGTATAACCCGAGCCTTCCCCCAAACAGCCCGGATTGTCAGCCTTGCCCCGACAACCCTGATATCTGGATCAAAGACGAGCGTTGTGACTCCGACGTTATCAGCACCAAGAGCTCCGTTAATATGAGCCAAGGAAACGTTAATGCAACAACGGTTACTGCACGGGCAGGCGACAGAATTAGTTACACTCTCACAGTTGAGAACAAAGGCTTGTTGTTTGAAAAGGTCACGATGAGTGAAGATCTTAACGATGTCCTCGAATACGCCGAGCTCATCGATGCTGGTGGCGGTAGCTTCAATAAGGACACCAAAGTCCTGACTTGGCCGCAAGTAACACTTTCGGCATTCCAAAAAGAATCGCGTACCATCGTTATTAGGATGTTCGACACAATTCCAACAACCAACCGGGGTACCAGCAATCAAGATAGCTATGACTGCCGGATGGTAAATACCTTCGGTAATTCAATAGATGTTGACGTCGAATGTGCCACTGAAAAGAAGGTGGTTGAACAAATCACAAAAGAGCTCCCTCAAACCGGTCCACGCGAAAATATGATATTCGCCGCTGCCCTGCTTGCTGTTGTCGTTTACTTCTATGCCCGCTCGCGCCAGCTTGGCAAGGAAGTCCGTCTGATCCGTCGCAACTTGAATACTGGTACAATATAGGAAAAGGTGGAAACATGACAAACGAAAAAGACCCTAGCCTATCACCAGACCTTGGCCCCGAAAATCTGAAGGAACTGAAGGAAACGGCTGCTGAGCGCCGCAAGCAGCTCCACGAACAGTTAGAGCAGCGTGCTGAAGCCACGCCAGAGGCCGATGCCGAAAAGTCAAAGCGCGAAGCCCTCGAGGCTGCAAGTAAGGCCGAGAAGGAAGCTAAACCAGAGGCCTCTGCAGCTGAGAAACCACGTCATCTTAGCCGCCAACACCGTAAGCAACTTGAAAAAGCCAACTATGCCAAGACAATGAAAGAAGCCCGCAGCCACATGTCTGCTCCGTCCCGTGCATTTTCAAAAGTCATTCATAATAAGGCAGTCGAGAAGACCTCGGAGGTCGTCGGCAATACCCTCGCCCGACCTAACTCGATATTGGCCGGTTCGGTTACCGCTTTCTTACTTACATTGATTA
Source organism: Candidatus Saccharibacteria bacterium UBA2018 (assembly GCA_002335175.1). Taxonomy (GTDB): domain Bacteria; phylum Patescibacteriota; class Saccharimonadia; order Saccharimonadales; family Saccharimonadaceae; genus UBA1020. The sequence goes on along the minus strand of DDCA01000003.1, from coordinate 69,030 downwards.
TCTATTTATTTGCACGTCACTACGGCTATCCGCTCTCGGGTTCAGAGACCATTGCCGCCTTCATCTTGGGCTGGGTTATGGGATTACTGTTTGATTATCTAAGAGTGATGATTACCGGCAAAAAAGCCTAGCGTTTCCGTTGCCAAATCCGACGAAGCCAACCGAGGGCAAGCGTCGATAAGAAAAATCCCACTGGCGGAACGATTGCATTGACCCACGGATTCTCGTTGCCAATCCAAAACAGATACGCTAGTACGACCAGGTAAGTAAGTATGGTGATGCCAAGTTTGCGTGTCCAGCTGGTTTCCCAGGCTTTATCAAGCGTCACGTTAGCATTGCGGCGTTCGATAGCTTCAACCCGAGTAACAATGTCGTCTTCAGATGTCATGGTCTTACCTTAGTTTAACAGCTACTTCGCTATCGTCGTTCTTGTCATCACCACGAAGGTGTAGTTTATCCGAAGCTCCGACTGGTTCTTCCGATTGGGAAGGTACAGGTTGGGCTGGAGGCGTTGCAGCGGACGCTTGGGCGTTTAGAGGTTCAGAATCGGTTGCTGGAGGCACTAACGGTGCCGGGCTTGCACCTGGAGCCTGAGGAGAACTCGCAGGAGGCGTTGATTGTAGCTGACCCGGTTTCGAGTTACCAAGCTGCTGGCGTTTCGCAAGCCATTCGTCCAGGAACGATGACCCTGAAGGCTTTGGCGCACCTCGAACCCCAGTTGCGCCCGGACGGTTCTGCTGAAGTTTTTTCATCTGTTCCAGCCTGTCCTGCTTTGCCTTTTCAGCCGCACCCAGACGAGCAAAGATTTCTTTTTCTACCACCGCCCTTGGCTTGCCGTGCTTAGCGGCACTGAGACGCTTCAGGGCGTCTGCCAGCTGCGGGTTACTCTGCCCCATCGGCGGTACAAATGACATACTAAACGGAGCTGATGGCACATTATTAATCATGACACTGGTGATACTTTGATAATTGGGCATCTTCGTCAGATCTTCGGCATCAAAAGTTGGCGCGAACTTCTTGACGAGGATTTCGGCATCCGTAATACCAATTCGGCCAGAAATAACCGTTCCGACGTTACCGATGATGGCTTCACGTACTTTGTCGGTCAGCTGCGTCATGAACTGGTTACCTAGAATCAAGTTTAGGCGGTACTTCCGGGCTTCAGATAGGATTGATTCGAAACTGTCGGTCGCGAAGTTTTGGAACTCGTCGACGTACAAGCTGAAGTCAACGCGTTCGCTCTCTGGCACGTTTGCCCTTCCCATTGCAGCCGCTTGGAACTTCATGACGAAAATCATACCCATTAACTTTGAGTTCAGCTCGCCCATTTTACCCTTAGACAGGTTAACAAGAAGAATCTTCTTATTATCCATAATGTCCCGCAGATTAAACCCGGACTTGGTCTGGCCAATGATATTTCGCATGGCGTCATTGCTAATGAATGGCCCAAACTTACTGACGACCCACGAAATCACCTCGCCGGCCTCGTTCGAGCGCTGCGAAGCCGGAAACTCCTTGGTCCAGAAGTCCAGTACTGACTGGTCTTTGACGTATTTAAGCTTGCTTTTCATAAAGTCAGGGTCAATTAGTACTTTCGGAATATCAACAAATGTACCGCCGGCAGGGTCTGCCATCAAAAGCAGCGCCGAGTTACGGAATATGTGCTCTAAACGCGGGCCAACAATACCGGTATGACCGGGGTCATACAATCCATACAGCATATTAATCGCCTCCTGCACCAGAAAGTCCTTCTGGTCTTCGTGATCAAACTCGAACATGTTTAGACCAATCGGGTTTGCCATATCGCCTGGGTTGAAGTAGATAATGTCTTCTACGCGTTCTTTCGGAACTTTACCAAGCAAGGCCTCGACTGAATCACCGTGTGGGTCGACAAAAGCAAAGCCCTTGCCGTCCATCATGTCCTGGAACGCCAAGTTTTCGAGCAGCACCGATTTACCGGTACCTGTTTGCCCAATTATATAGGTGTGACGGCGCCGATCATTGGTGCTAAGCCTGATTGGCTTCTTGGTGCCGCGGAACTCGTTGTAGCCGAGCAAGAAGCCTTCGTCCATTAGCTGCGTTGGACCGTCAACCTGCTTACTCATTTGACGTTGGACCTGTGAAGTCGGGATATTCTTTTGATCGGGCAGGTGGAACAACGTAGCAAGTTCGATTGTGTTCAGGATGCTCGAATTTACGCTCTGTGGAAAGAAGCGGAAAATATAGGCTGTTACTAACTCTTCAATATTTCGGCTGACGGCAAACTTGAAACCGTTATACGACGGCGAGTCAAACAATGCGAACGCAGAAATCACGTTTTTTAGAAGAGTCTGCGACTGGGCTGCCGTGTTAGAACTTACAACGACACGAATCAGCGTTTCGTATCCAGGGTACCGGGTCTTCTCTTCGATTGCCTCAACTTTGGCTTTTTCCAGGCTGGTTAGCTGGTGGTCTTCGGGATTTTCTTTACGCTTTTCTTCAGTTGACTCCGGCGGTTTCCAGAGTGCTTCCATAATGTCTTTTGGCGCGCTAAATCCCGCCACACCGCCTTTTTGGCCTTTCTCCTTGGCTATCTTGTCAGCTTCGGATACCGACTTCTTCGTCCAACCCTCACGCGCTGGCCGGATTAATATCTGCACCCCTATTCCATCCTCGCGGCCTGCTGCGCTCAACGCATTGAGCAGCGCCCGGCTCGCGTCACGTTTGCTATCCTGATAGGTTGCAATCGGATAAACATAGTCTTTCTTTAGTGTGAACTCTCCACCAATTGTTCCTGAGATTTTACCTACTTCATTAAAGATGACATGTTCCTCGACTTCTTCCAGCCGGGCCGACGGATAAGCTGCAGCGATTGCCTGGCGGATAACGTCAACCAACACGACCGGAACAACCGTGTAATAATGCACAAGCCCGTCACGAGCCACGATTTCAAATGATAGGTGGCGCTGGCCATAGATTCTGCTCTTAAAGCCTTTCATAGCCGTTGAAGCAATGATGTTATACATCACCTGAGCCTGTGATAGTACCTCTTCGGTCACGTCACGCTCATCGCGGCCGCCGGTGTCTAAGTCATCGCTGCTCGGCGGCAAGTGGATTAGCATTGGTACCATTTTGAGACCACGTTCGTAATTCTTGGCCTCGCGGAGCGTGCGTTGGTACATTACAAATACGAACGCCCCCGCAAGAAGCACCAGCAGCACCACCACAAAGATGCCGATGAATGCCCCTATCACGCGATAGCCCCCTCCCTGTTTACGTTACGACGAAGCACCTAGCTCTTTACCGTATCGTTTTTTCAAATAGTCAGCCTGAAGTCGTCCGACAGCCTTTTCGCGCTGGGCTGGGTCGTCCTTGGTTTCGGCAATAATTTTCTTAGCTTTGTCGACCCATTCTTTTTCAATTAGGTCTTCGTCAGCGGCAACAGCCGGTGAATCATCGGTAGCAGCAGGCTGGGCCTGACTATCGTCGGCTATAGGTACGGGCGTCGGCAACGAAATGGGTACCGGTTGCGCGCTCATGGCTGCCTGGGCTTGGGCCGAATATTCAGCCGCTCGTTCGGGCGCGGCTGGCTGGGCTTGTTCAGGGCTAAACTGCGGTACTTCCGGACGATTTTCAGGGCTCGGGAGGCTTGGCGTCGGCTCCGGCGTCCCCTCTGGCGTCGGTGTATTCATTTCCGGAGAAAAAGACTTCGGTTCCATATCCGTCATTATAGCAGAGGAACACGAGCGAAATGAATGCTCGTATTTATTTCCGAGTGAACGCATGCTATATGCGTGTCATATAGCACGAGGAGTACGAGCGAAATGGGCGTTAGCGTTTTGAAATATAGAGAGTACCGACGGCCATAAAGAGTATGACCAGCAATGTTTCATAGATACCGAGTGATCCAATTGAAGCCATCGCAAGCAAAATGACGGGACCTAATGCGAGGATCGTAGAATAATAATAGGATCGAGCAAGTGTTAGCGGCTGGATTGGTTTTTTAGACATTATGACTACCCTTCTACCAAGCCCGCTGAGCAGTTTGGATCCTACCCAAAGCAACTCAGTCATCACCCCCAACGCAATGACATACAGTAAAAAAAAGACGGCGAGTAAGCCGACTGGTCCGACCGTTGTCGGAGTGGTTGTTTGCAGCATGATGACAAGCAAGATACCGGCGATAATAACACTGGCTGCAATAATCCGTCCCAACATGGTATTCCATTGTACATTAGAAAAATTCATATAAATTCAAGGAAGCCTGAGCGGAAGACCATATGTCCATGCAAATCACTGACCGCTTCATTGAAATAAATAATAAGCGCGTGTGCCATGGACAGCCGACCGCTCGAGGCAACTGACCGCTCCAGCGATAAGCTGGGGCATCCGATTTTGTTTTTGTTTGCATATTGGTGTTTCCACAACTGCGCTGAGTGTCGTCGCGATTAACTTTTGGAAGGTTAACAAGGATTTACTCAGCGCATAGGTACTTCACGTTCTATGCGTTACTCGACGCTTTAACTTTCTAAAAGAAAGGTGCGGCGGAGCATCGACAACGCCAATAATGATGGCTGCCGGGATAAAAGGTGCGTGAATCACAGGGTAATTCAGTTGTTTCCGCTGGCGGCCGTCTGCCGTTGTCGACTGTCCGTCACAAGTATGATGTACAAGCCAAGCAGCCTGCAGGACGGTCGAGATTAATTGTTAAGGTGGGTTGTGGTGGCTTTTTTGTTTTTGTAAAAGCTTGTTTTCACCTTAGCATAAGCGGTAGAACAAATCAAGACTCCGAGAGGCTAAAATATATGTAATTTTTGCAACGTATGTCATATTCAATCTGTTAATTCATTGCGTTCGGTGTTGTTATTTTATAACATCATTCGTGTCAGATGTTTAAGATGTGCATATCTCAACGCTCATTTTGCTGGCGTCGTAAGCACGAAGAACCACTTGCTACAATAATGTCATGTCCAAATTTCGCCCTTATCGTTTTAGCCCAGTAACATCGAGGCCTGGTTTATTTAAAGCAATTAATCATATCCATTTTTCATGTCATGAACTTTCTTTGCGTTCGTTCGGGAAGTATCTGCCTGTTACCGGCAACATTGGGATCTTTTGCCATTACGATGATGAGTTCGCTTTGCTTAAGCAGATGCGTGACGAGATAACCCTTCCGACGGATAATTCGGACTTAAAATACTACCAGCTACGTAGTCCGATCACTATCTCACCTCAAAACGGCGTCCCCGAAGCCATCTATACTCACCTTTATATCAGAAGACCCGACCCTTACAGGTATCAAACCGGCGATATCGATTTTGTTATCGATTCTAAGACATATAAGAAGGTCTGGTTGTCGCTCAAAGACGCTCGGCACTCAAGCATACCGGGTGCCCGCATATTTGAACGCTCCGACCTAGACATGATTGAGCTTTATGACCCGGACATCGATGCTCTGGCCTACCTAAGACCAAGCCGATGATAAAAAATATGCGTATTAAAGCCTCAAACGTAATAAAAATATAGCTGGCAATCGTACGTGCCTATCATGCCCTACGACCGCTACATATAGTGTTCAGAAAAATGGTGGAAAACTTCCTTGAAAAATCTTAAAGAAAGTTATTGACACAAGCGTTTTCACGTCATATTATAGGGGTAGCTTCTGAGTACAAAAATTATACAGAAGCGAAAAGAACAAAAACAAAAATCTAGAAACCAAAACTCCACATAAAACAGCCGTTCCTCGCAGGCGGCTGTTTTTTATTTGTCATAGTTTTTGAAGAGCAATATAAAAATCCGACCAAATGATTAATTGGGTCGGATCCTTATGGTGGAGCTGGCGGGAATCGCGCCCGCGTCCAGTCGGTAACCTACTATCCATCTACATACTTAGTCTCATTCAATTGCTTTTCGTCGCTCGCGGACAAGGAACCAGACGAAGATTCCGCAAAAAGCGACGTGCCTCAGTAGTATTTTGGTAATTAGGTGCTGATGCACCGCCTAATGCCTAGCCTGTTAATATGACGCGCCCGGCTCCTAACAGGCGTCGGAACGGGCACGGTAGCCTAAATTAGGCTACTTGTAGCGCGAGCTGGCGAGGAGCGAAAAGGCTCTTCACCGAAGCTACGACGCTTTGCAATTTAGAAGTTGCAGTTAAAATACTGATTACGTCAGTGGTCGGCATGCAAGATAGTCTGTTAAAGTCCAACTGTCGAAGCTAATTCAGCCCCATGTCTGTATTATACCATTATTTACAGTAGTAGCATAGGTGTGTTACCGTAAGCGTAATGAGTAACGCCGGAAAAGTCGCCAAGGTGTTAACAGCTGCGCCGGTTGGCTATGACGGTAGATTAATTGAGGTGGAAAGTGATCTGAAGGCCGGCCTACCTGCCCTTCAGATTGTTGGGCTGGGTTCAAAAGCCATCGACGAGGCTAAAGAACGGGTTCGGAGCGCTATTGCTAATTCCCAGTTGGATTTCCCCGCTAAAAAGCTGGTGATTAACCTCGCCCCCGCAGAATTACCAAAAGACGGCAGCCATTACGACCTTGGTATTGCTGTGGCGATTCTGGTTTCCAGCGGCCAATTAAAGCAGCACGAAGTGAGGGGTGCTCTCTTCGCCGGAGAACTTAGCCTCGATGGGAGCCTACGGCCGGTCCGTGGCATTATATCGATTGCCGAAGTTGCCCGCGATAGCGGTAATGCAACGCTCTACTTACCCGCCGAAAACGTCAAGCAAGCCGAATTAGTTGATGGTATCGAGCTGGTTGGCATTAAAAACTTGCAGGAATTATTTTTGCACTTAAAAGGCGAAGCAAAATTAACTCCTCATTTAGTCGTTGATAATAAAGCAACAGATACTACCCCTGTTGATGGGCCGATTTTGGACGATGTACTAGGCCAAGAGCAAGCTAAGCGCGCAATTACGATTGCAGCGGCTGGACACCACAATATTCTACTGACCGGTTCTCCCGGTGCTGGTAAAACAATGCTCGCACGTACGCTTGTCTCCCTACTGCCGCCCCTCACATCACGTGAGCGAGTTGCCGTTACTAAGCTCCATAGTTTATCTGGCGATAGTATTGATGTTGCCGCCAAATCACGGCCGTTCCGATCGCCGCACCATACCTCAAGCCGGATTGCTTTGGTCGGAGGCGGCAACCCACCAAAGCCCGGTGACATCAGCCTTAGCCACCTGGGCGTATTATTTCTCGACGAAATTCCCGAGTATCCACGCGCTACGTTAGAATCACTGCGGCAGCCCTTAGAAGACCGCCAGGTATCAATTTCGCGCGCTAATGGTCATGCTATATATCCAGCTAACTTCATGCTGGTTGCAACCATGAATCCGTGTCCTTGCGGTTACTACGGTGATGATAAGCGTGAATGCTCTTGCAGCACATTGCAGATACTCAAATACCAGCAACGTCTAAGCGGGCCCCTTCTCGACCGTATCGACCTCGTTGTGAATGTTGGTCGCATTCCAAATGATAAATTAGTTACTCATAATGCTAATGGTAATTTACAACACCTTCAAGCACAAAAATTAATTGTTCAGGCCCTTGAATCCCAAACAAACAGATATCAGAGTAGTTCTAAAAACAACAATTTTAATAGTGATATCTCGTCAAAGGATGTCGCGAAGCTCATTAAACTCAGCCCCGCCGTGCACGCGTTGCTCTCACAAGCTACCGACCGCCTAAGCTTAAGTGCACGCGGGTACTTCAAGGTTATAAAAGTTGCTCGCACTATCGCCGATATCGACGGTCGACGAGACATCGAACCGGCACATATAGCCGAAGCTCTGCAGTATCGCATCACGTCAGCATAGTCACCTCTTGAACTCTTGAGGTGTTATGTGCTACCATAGACAACGAGTTAAACGCTCATACAAGCGACAAGCCATTAGTGGCAAAGTAGACAAGGGAGATTTCAATAGCTACAAACAGCATCCGGATCAATGACCAAATTCGGGCTTCACAGCTACGCGTCATCGGGCCAAGCGGGGAACAACTCGGTATCCTCCCCCGAAACGAAGCACTGAAGCAAGCCGAAGAGGCAGGCGTTGACCTGGTAGAAATCTCACCGAACGCCGATCCGCCCGTAGCAAAAATCGTCGACTGGGGTAAATTCCAATACCAGAAGATGAAGGAGCAACAAAAAAGCCGGGCGAAAAGTAAGCAATCAGAACTAAAACAAATGCGTTTTGGTCTCAAGATTGGAAGTGGCGACTTGGATATCAAACTGCGTAAGATCCGCGCCTTTTTGGCTGAAGGTCACAAAGTGCGAATTCAGATTGTCTACAGAGGCCGCGAAATGGCCCACAAGGAATTAGGCTATGTGATGGTCGATAAGATTGTCGCCCTACTGGAGGACGACGCAGTCGTCGAACAGCAGCCGATGATGGCCGGTCGCAACTTGAGCATAGTAGTTCGCCGTAAAGGCTGAGCCAGCCTGGCGTAAGATAGTACGAGCGAAATAAGGAGTAAATAATGCCAAAGCTAAAAACCCATAAAGGTACCGCTAAGCGCGTCAAACTGACGGGCAGCGGCAAGATTACCCGGCTGCGTGCCTCGGGGGGCCACTTATTGGCTAAAAAATCCAAAAGCCGCAAACGCGCCATCAATACGACAGGCGTTGTTACCGGTAAAATGGCCAAGAACGTTAAAAGATCATTAGGAGTCTAGAACATGCGAGTTAAACGAGGCGTACCAGCCCGCGCCAAACACAAGAAGATATTGAAGCAAGCCAAAGGCATGCAGCACAACCGCACCCGTAGCTTCCGTCTTGCGAAGCAAGGTGTAATTCGTGCATTGCAGTATGCCTACCGTGACCGCCGCAACCGCAAACGCGACCTGCGCTCACTCTGGATTACGCGAATTAATGCCGCAGCCCGTGAAAACGGCCTGACCTATGGTCAGTTAATCAGCGGCCTCAAAAAGGCTAACGTTGAACTCGACCGCAAAGTTCTATCTGAACTTGCCGTCAACGAGCCTGCAGCCTTCACCGCCGTTGTTAAAAGCGTTAAATAGCTCGTGAAACAAAAACTTCTCAAGTTTTACGCCGCTCAAGGCGGGCTTGGGAAGTTTTTTATTTGGTATTCTGTCCTGCTTTTTTTAACACTGATCTTAGTGTATCTTTTAAATTTGCTACCGGCGCTCAACATGGACAAGACTTCCTACGCATGCACGCACGACAGCATGATGATGCAGCTCTGCCACAAGCCATTCATCGCCTCCCTGGGATGGACAGTGGTTTACATCGTACTATTTGGTCTTCCCTTCGTACTGGGGTGGATAATCTTAGGAGCCACCCTTATGATTAGACGCATTTTGAATAAGAGGCCTAGCCAAAACTAAAAAATCCCCGACAATCGGGGATTTTTTAGTAGCAGCTCGGCGATAAGCCGGGTTCTGTCGTGGATGGTCATCTATCTAGTACGCCTGTTGCCAGACACATCTTGCGGTTATCGAGCCGCGGACGGACCGCCCTTATATGCGACTCTCCTTGCAGTAGGCAGGGTTTACCTCCGCGTCGTGTCACCACGGTGCGCTGTAGTCTCTTACACTACTCGTTTCACCTTTGCCCCGTAAGGGGTAGTTTCGTTTCTGTGGCACTTTCCCTAGGCTCTCGCCCGGTCGCCGTTAGCGACTGCCATTGTCCTATACTGCCCGGACTTTCCTCTCACGCGTTTTACCGCGCCAGCGACCATCTACCGAGCTGCCACCAAATATTATACCCTATTTCGCTGATGCTTCAGCTTCGTGGGCGTTCAGTATCTTGTTGACCATGCCATCGGCTAGCTGGTTAAACTCACGCCTGACATGACTGAAGGTCACTTTTTCAAACTGGGTAGCTATTTCCCGAATGCGCTCATTAATCGGCCAGAGGTCGCGGTTTTTTATCTTGTAAATACCGTTTAGCTGGTTCACAACCAACAGGCTATCCATCCGGAAATCGACGGTTTTCGCACCCATTTCAAGCGCTTTCTCTAACCCGAGTCGAACGCCATGATATTCGGCCTGGTTATTAGTGGTGATACCAAGGTACATACCGCCCTGGTGAATAACGTCTTGGTTCTGATTCATTATCACGAATCCGCTGGCACTCGGACCGGGATTTCCGCGTGACCCGCCGTCGGAATAAATAATCAAATGATCGTTGTGAACAGTGCTACTATCTTCAATGATTGGGTTTTCAATTAACACGTTCTTCTCTGTTGTAGTGACCTCTTGTTGAGAAATTCCCAACAGTAATTTTGACGATTCCGTTAGCTCATCCTGCTTTACATCGCCGAGCTTTTTCCAGTCATACTGATCGTAGTTCGTGCTCAGGGTAACTTTGTTACCGCCTTCGCTTAGGCTCACCAAATACAGAATGAACGTATATTGAATGTCGCGGTCGTCGTGGTCGATGTACGTGAGAACGTCGTACAATTGGGCCGATTGCATACTCAGATCGGCATCGTCTTTTAAGTAGCGCGCCATGGCGTCTTCCGGCTGTTCGCCATAGCCGATCTTGCCACCCGGGAGTTCATATTTACCTAAGATTGATTGGCGGCCGTTCGCCCGGCGTAATAGTAATGTCCGCGCATCATCGCGGATAATAGCCCTAACAGAGATAAGTTGCTTCACTGACCTATTATACCGTGAATCCAGGCATTAACGGCCGGCGTTGTCCGACTAATAGGTACGGCTGTTAGGACGTACTGGTCGTAGCTGTGCAATTTAGCGACAATTTTGTTGATAAGGTCGAAGTTCTCTTCTGAACTGTCGATCATGAGTAAAATTTCACTGCTATGCTGAATTTTGCCCTCCCAATGAAAGGTAGAGCTAACCGGCACTTGCTTGACGCAAGCAGCAAGCCGCTTCTCTAAAAGCGCAACGGTTATTTTGTTGGCTTCTAGCTTATCTGCGCAGGTGAGAAAATACGTTGCGAGTTTCATAAATTGATTTAATTATAACCTATGGTCGAAGACTCTGGCGAAGTCAAACAGCGACCTCATGGTCAGGGTGAGAGGATTTGAACCTCCGATCTCTGCACCCCCAGCGCAGCGCTTTAGCCCGGCTAAGCTACACCCTGAAATAAACAGCCGATCTCTTAGGTAGACGTGGCGCTTGATATATCCCCGCGTTAGTGCAAGGTGGGTATTCGCTTTATGCCTCACCACGGTGAGCCACACTTGAATTCCCTATCAAATGACGTTAGGAAATCATTTACGCCACGTCCGCCGAAGACATCGGTCGGTAGGATTAACTCCTACTTATAGTATACACCCGACGATTTACGAGTAACAAGCCCGGGTTTATACTTTTGCTATGAAGAACCGTTACGTTGCACTACTGCGCGGAATTAATGTCGGTGGTAATAACATTATCAAGATGACTGAGCTACGCGATTGCTTAGAAAAAGCAGGGTTTAAAGATGTGAGCACTTATATTGCCAGCGGTAACGTATTGTTTACATATACGGGGACGCAACGAGATGCGGAAGTTGCATTTGATGCAGCCGTCGACGAGGCGTTTGGTTATAAGGGCCCGACAGTTATTCTATCTGCCAAGGAATTCCGGTCAATTACGAATGAGGCTCCTAAAGGCTTTGGTACCCAGCCCGACAAGTATCATTCGGATGTTATCTTCCTTAAGCTGCCGGCAAACCCCCAGGAGATTTTAAAAGATGTTGTTAGCCTTAAGCTAAGGGATGGGGTCGATACTGCCGCGGCTGGTTCTAGGGCATTGTATTTTACAAGGTTAAGCGAACAGCGTATTCGTAGTCGTATGAGTAAGATTATTAAACTGCCAGCCTACAAAAACATGACCATCCGTAGCTGGAATACCACCAAAAAGTTGGTTGATTTACTTGAATCTGAAAGCCTAGCCGCCAAATAACGCGCTAAATGCCTGTAAAATACCCGTTGTGCCTCCTCGGATAAATAGGCCAAGAACAGGACTAGCTATCAGCACGATAGCGAATATGAATATCAGCCCAAACTGCTCGATTGCCTCCATGCCGCGACGGACGAAGTCGGGCGCCAAAGCATAGATAATCCGCGAACCGTCCAAAGGCGGAATTGGAATCATATTGAAAACAAAGAAACCAAGATTAACCAATACACCAGTCACTAAGAATTGGCCGGCAATGGTATCCTGTGGAACATTGAACAGCTGATAGCTGGCAAATAGTAAAAATGCGATGACAAAGTTGGTTAACGGTCCGGCCACCGCCACCAAGGCTGCACCCCATTCGTCATACCTTAATCGTGCCGGATTAAATGGCACTGGTCTGGCGCCACCAAATATAGGTGCTCCAATTATAGCCAGCATCACTGGCAGCAAAATGGTCAGAAACGGGTCGATGTGCTTGATTGGGTTCAGCGTCAGCCGCCCTTCCCGCTCGGCCGTATCGTCACCCAGCCAAAATGCTACGAACCCGTGCATGGCCTCGTGAAGCGTCATCGAAAACAGAATCACGACGATAACAATGGCGATGTAGAGAAGATCAATTTCCACTACTATCAATTATAGCCTAAAAAGCAAAACGCCCGCCCCCGAAGGAGCGGTGTTTTGCACTGCTCGACTTCAGGAGGCGGGTTTTTCCACCGACGGTATCTCTCTGTCCGAAAGACGGTCAAGTCGGAGGATTTGTCCTTCAAATCTCAGGTTGGTGGTCTTGCGATTCATCTTGAGACCGGACTCGATGATGACTTCCACCGAAACCGTGAAGTAGAAGCCATTACGCACCAACTCTTCGGGAGAAAGCCAGGCATGGCTATCCTTCAACCGACTGACATCTCCCGAGTTCCGATTGCGGAGCTCTTCCCCGAGTGCGGCTACGGCCACCTTAACCCGTTCGGGCCAGTGGGCGCGGTGCAGGCACATGCGCCATTTCTCTACTCGAATGTCGTAGTCCATACCGCCGATGTATGTCCCCTCCCGTGTAGCGATCATGAACTTGTCACTCGAATTTGGCTCACCGACGAATCGGATTCCTGTAAACTCTTCGAAGGGCATCGCCCCTCACCTCTTTCTTTGTCGTGGCTGGAGCGATTCATCTGTTATTTTGCTGCCAAGTCCGAAAAAGCGCAAGCATAAGGATATAAGGTCTAACCCCTTGACCAAAAGGCTGATTTCGGCTACAATCATATAAGTTTGTAATAAATTCTAAGGAGAAGCTACCTATGGCTGCGCGCTGCGAACTGACTGGTAAAGGCAAGCAATTTGGCAACAATGTTAGCTTTTCTTTGCGACGCACCAACCGCGTCTTCAAGCCTAACCTTCAGAAGAAAACGTTTATCGTCGACGGCCAAAAGATTACTATGACGCTTTCGACCTCTGCTATCCGTACCTTGAAGAAAAAAGGTCTCCTGCAACCTGGCAAGCAGATGGCTATCGAAACAGCTAAATAATCAGAGTCTAAGTACCTAAAACTCCCGTCTAACAGCGGGAGTTTTAGTATGGTTCGGAATATTATGACCGGACAATTTTGTAAATCGTTGGTACTAGCGGTAATGAACTGGCAGCTTTTACCTTCAGCTTGTCGATATCTTGGACTTCACCGCCAAACTCTTTGACGAAAACGTCGAATTCATCTTGCGGGACTTCGTACTTCAAGGCTTTGTCGGCATAATGAACCGGTACGACGACTTTGGCGTCAATCTGGCGCACCAGATGAGCGGCTGAGGTAGCGTCAAGCGTATACCCGCCCCCGCCGATTGGGATTATGACCATATCGACAACGCCAATATTCTCTAATTGCTCATCGCTTAGTTTAGGGTCAACGTTTCCGAGTAGCGCAATCCGGACGTCTCCAACCTCTATGCGGTACATCGTACTGCCGTAGCCGTCAGTGTCGAGGTGACGCTGGGCTGGGATACCACGGATGGAAAAGTCCCCGACTTCGTATTCACCAGGACCTTCAACCTCGAGTACTGAATCGTCTGAATGAACCGCAAAACGGGCCTCGGTCGCAAGCGCGATCATGCTTTTTGGCTCGATATCTTTCAAGCCCACGATGCTCTGTGCCGGATCGGTAATTAGCTTTGATTTCTTAGTGGCAATGACAACCGTGTTGCCTCCCTTATATTCTAAGTCGAACATGTTTCTCCTTTATGATTGCAGTGTAGTGGTGGCGCTACTTTACGCCAAGAATTTGCTCACTATCGCGCAAGACCACGTGCTTGCTCGAAAGTAGCTCTGTAATAAATTTATCACGAATTGAGAGGCGGTAATAGAACTCATCGTAGGCAAGCACACTGTAATTCAGCTCGCGACCCTCTTTTTTCTCAAGGGTTTTGATAAATGCTTTCACTTTGGCTGGTCCGGGATTGCCTACTATTAACAGGTCGACCTTGCTTGCGCTGCCTGCCACGAACACGCCGGCCATGATAGCCAGTTTAACCCCGCCTAGCTCGTCCAAACGGCCCTGCCAATCAAGTGTTGATTGTTTTGGAGCCTGGACTGCTTCTCCAGCCTCTTTGTCATCGCCAAAGATGGCTCGAAGCGGAACATAATGCTGGTAACGCTGGTTTACCTCATAGTAAAGCTTGTTGTCGGCGGTATCACTTTTAATGATGCCCACCTTCAGCATATTGGCCAACTCGCGTCGGACCGAATTGATCTGCTCGTCAATTAATCGGGTAATCTCACGGACATAAAATGACTTACCTGGATTGTTCAAAAACAGGTGCAGCAGCTTGATACGAGTCTTAGAACCGAACAATGCGTCAATCATTAGTTTCTACCCTGAATAACATTTATGTAGCTAGTGTAACACAGAAGTTATTCGGCCGCGAGCAACGAATTTATATATGATTTCGCCTCTGTTAACGTCGCCCACATGATGTCCGGATTTCGACGCAGCCATGTCATCTGCCGCTTAGCTAACCGCCAGTCAAGTGTTGTAACTTGGTCTATAGTCTCTTCAAGTGTTAGCCGCCCTTCCAGATGTAATTTGAGTAACGGGTAGATATTTCCTGTCATAGACTCGTGCTTCCACCCATATTTTTTGCCCAACATAGTAGCTTCCTCGGCAACATTTTGGTCAAACAGCTGTTCAGTACGTGTTACAATTCGTGTTCGCAGCTCATCAGACTTTGTTGCTATCCCTACAATATAAGAATCTTGTTGTAACGATGATTTATTGATGTCGCTTATGCTATTTTGTTCAATTGCTCGTATAACGTAGCGTTTGTTTTTCGAATTTTCAGGAAGTAGAATGTTGTATTCAGCGCAATATGCATGAAGCTGTTCTAAGCTCATTGCTTCTAACTTTTTCCGCAAGCCCTCATCTGCTGGCGGACCAAATTGAAAGTCATATAGAACGCTATCGACATATAGGCCGGTTCCGCCGACCAGAAATGGAACCTTGCCCCGGCTTCGGACATCCGCAATCTTCTCATAGGCATAGCGCTTGAAGTCCGCAGCGCTAAACGGCTCGTCCGGCTCTACCAAATCGATTCCCCAATGCGGTACCTGCGATTGCTCTTCTGATGTTGGCTTAGCTGTTCCAATGTCCATGTGTTTATAGACTGTCCGGGAATCCGCACAGATAATTTCGCCGTCCCAGCGATTGGCCAGTTCAATAGCAAGGCTTGTTTTGCCGCTTGCCGTCGGGCCAACGATGGCTATTATGGGGTTAGCCGCCATCGCCGTTCTTTAAATTCATCAACAATGTGGTTAGTACAAGTCACACCTTCCTGCTCGAGCAGTTGTGCCTGCACCGCACGACCGCCGTGAAAACCACTGGCCAGGCCGCCGAAGCGGTTGACTAACCGGTGCCACGGCAAATCGGGATTTCCAAAGTGAGCGATGCCTCCAACAATTCTGGATGCATTGGCCTGTCCAGCCAACCCTGCTAAATCACCATAGGTCGTAACTTTGCCGGCCGGTACTTGGGCCATCAATGCCTCTACTTTGGTCCGAAAATTAGCATCAGGCTTCATACACTATCGTTGCCTTTCCCATAACGTTACAGATTGGAAAGGTAGCTTTGCAACTGGTCGAGTGCGACTTTCTCTTCACCGCCCTGGGTGCGGACACTGACTTCGCGGGCTTCTTTGTCCTTCGGTCCGACGATTAGCTGAACAGGAATTTTCATCCCGGTTGCTTCACGAATTTTTTTACCAAGACTTTCATTGCGGTCATCACGAGTAACTCGCAGCTCGTTATATTTGAGGGGTTGCATGAGTACGATTTCAGACAGAACCCTCTCGACTTCTTCGACATAGTCTAGAACTGTATCGTTAATTGTCAAGATACGAATTTGCTCCGGAGCTGTCCAGAATGGAAACCAACCGGCCGTATGCTCAATAAACACTGATAGGAAGCGCTCGATGCTACCTAGTAACGCACAGTGGATCATCACTGGTGTCTGAAAGTTACCTTCCGCATCGGCATACTGCAACTTAAAGCGTTCCGGCTGGACGAAGTCGAGCTGCACGGTTGCCACTTGATGTTCGCGACCAATGGCATCGGTTGCCATGAAGTCAATCTTTGGTCCATAAAATGCCGCTTCTCCCTCTTGTTCAAAATATTCCAGGCCGTTTTTTTCGACGGCCGACTTGAGCTGTGCCTGAGCCGAATTCCAAAGCTCTCTTTCGCCTAAATAGGCGTCTGAGTCATCGCGGTAACTCAGTCGAACCCGCAACTTCATTGCGAGTGTGCCGTAGAGCTCGTTAGCACTGGCTAGTAAGCCATCTATCTCCTGTTCAATTTGATCTGGTCGGGCAAAGACATGACTATCGTCTTGCGTTAAAGACCGTACGCGGTTGAGTCCACCCAGTTCTCCCGTCTTTTCGTCGCGGTAGTCAGTTGTCGTTTCGAGGTAGCGTATCGGCATGTCTCGATAACTTCGCGGTTGACTGGCAAAAATCTGTGTATGGTGTGGGCAGTTCATCGGTTTAAGCGCCATTTTGTCGCTGGTTTCTTGGCTAGTGACCAAAAACAACTCATCGCCAAACTTAGCCCAGTGACCGGACGCCTCGTAGAGTTCTTGTTTGGTAATATGGGGCGTCCAAACTTTTGTGAAGCCGCGCGACTGGCGGAGCTGGTTTGAGTAACCCGCCATGACGTCTCGCAGAATCGTACCACGAGGGGTGAAGAGCGGTAGTCCGGCACCTACGAGTGGTGAAACGGTGTAGAGATCAAGTTCTTTGCCAAGCTTGCGGTGGTCGCGCAGTTTGGCCTGTTCTAACAACTCGAGATAGCTATCCAATTCTTCTTGGGTTGCAAACGCAACACCATATAACCGCTGCATCTGCGGGTTCTTTTCGCTCCCACGCCAATATGCACCGGCCACACGCATAAGCTTGAATGCCCCTACCTTGCCCGTGCTTTCCACGTGCGGGCCGCGGCAGAGGTCAGTGAAATCGCCGTTGGTATAGAAGCCGACTTCACTTAATACGCCCTCGCCATCTGAGATTGTACCCATTTCGCTAGCATCGAGGTCTTTTGCGACGGTTGTACCTTCGCGCTTGAGGTCATTCAAGAGTTCTTCTTTATAGGGCTGATTTGATTCCTTCGCCCAATTAATCGCTTCATCTATGGCTTTTGTTGAGTGTTCGAAATGTTGGTCTTCACTAATAATCCGGCGCATTTCTCTTTCTATCATTGAAAAATCAGCTTCCGAAATCTTAGTTGTACCTAAATCAATATCGTAGTAAAACCCGTTCTCGACCACCGGTCCGACACCAAATTTAGCTTCTGGCCAGAGTTTCTGTACTGCACTGGCGGTAATGTGTGCGAGACTGTGTCGCATTGCGCGTAGTTGTTCGTCGTTCATTGGTCTTAACTATACCGGTTCGCCTCCGTTCGTTGCAACCCCCGCCCCTGTTTGGTAGAATTAGGAAGTTATATCCCAAGGGTGATTAGCTCATTTGGCTAGAGCGCTTCATTGACGTTGAAGAGGTGGCAGGTTCGAATCCTGCATCGCCCACCAATTTAATAGCTGACCTTCTGGTCAGTTTTTAAATTGTGCGTTGTCAGGATTTGAACCTGCGCTTTTGCAAAGCAAAAGTAGGTTCGGTGCAGCGCAGCGAAATCTTGGAAAAGCTTGCTTTTACCAAGATGAGCAAGCGGAAGAGCGAGCATACGAGCGATATCCAGTATCGAATTCTAGAAATAGTTTTGCTCAGGATTTGTGAAATGCGTCAGCTTAAACATTTCTTCCATTTCCTCCGCTGTATTCAGACGAACTATCTTGAATGTCCCCGATGTTTCCTGTTTCTCATAATCATGGTGGACACTTAAAACGTAGCAGAGCCCCCAATAAACCCACTTGCCGTCGACATCCTCTACTAGAAAGTTACGTACGGGCGGAACTTTATAAATCCGGATACCTGGCTTACTCGAGAAACTATAGACTTTATCTTTTACATCGTCGAGCGAATAAGGTGTTTGAAGGTGTGTCTCAAAGAATAAGCTCAGCGGGAAAACCTTGAGCCTGGCTGATTCGAAGTGTGTCATTAATTTCGATGAAAGAACCCATTGGTTGAATTATAACAAAATCTCTTTGACAACACCCAAAATATGCTACAATAAAGCTGTTCACACCACATAAAACAAACAACATGAACCACCACAACACTCCCATTACTTTCGCCTTGCTGTTATGCATGGTTATTTCCGTCTTTGCAACTGGAATTGTTGGGTTTGTTTCGGCTATGCCTGTCGAAGAAGCGCCAAGCACTACTCCGGATGATATTAAATTTCAAGACAGTGTTGTCGTAGTTACTACGAATGCAGACAAGATAGTTAGTTCTGCCCAGGCAAAGGGTGTTGAGGTCGTTAGCGAAGTACCTGCTGTCAGTAATAAAACATATGTCACCCTTGAGGGTTCAGTGTCGGACCCTGAGATTAAGCAGCTGGAACGTCAGCAAGATAACGTCATCGTAGGTAATATTGTGCCAACACGCCATTACAAGGCAGAACTCACCTCTAATGATACGTACATATCGTCTCAGTGGAATTTATCAAAAATCAGTGCTCCTGCGGCATGGAACGTTACTACCGGTAACGAAAACGTTACCGTCGCAGTGCTCGATACGGGGGTGTTGTTTAGCCAACAATGGGGGTCAAGCGGTCCATTTACTCACCCCGACTTTCCGGCAGACAAACAATGGACTAATACCGGCGAGCTGGGCACAACAGTTACCGAAGGTAGTGCTCCGAACTGTACCAGCCGCGGCCTAGCCCTCGACAAAAGCTGTAATAACGTCGATGACGACGGCAACGGCTTTCTTGACGACTATAAAGGCTGGGACTTTATGGGCGGCTGGCGTGGTAGCGGCAGTGTCTGTCCGAACTATGCTGACTCTACCTTTTATGCCGACCCTGTTTATACGGACTTTATTGCCCAAGATAACGATCCGTCCCCTTACTCCTGTGATGACAGCAGCGACCCCGACCAATTGAACAAAGACCACTATGCCGGTGGGTGTGACTACGGCGAAGGTGCCTGCGCTATATCGCACGGAACCAGCGTCGCCTCGATTGCCAGCGCCGCCTCAAATAACAGCAGTGGTGTCGCCAGTGTTGACTGGGGTGCAAATGTTATGAACCTCCGAGTGCTCGATGGCTATGGCTACGGGAGCTCTGTTCAGATTGCTGCAGCAATTGATTACGCGACTGACAACGGGGCCGATGTTATCAATATGAGCCTGGCCCTGCAAGGCCCTAGCGGCTGCACAATGACGGATCCGACGATTGAGAACGCCATGGTCCGCGCTAAAGCCGCCGGCGTTGTTGTGGTTGCTGCAGCTGGCAATAACGGCGGTAGCGGCGTTTGCTACCCTGCTCGCTCGCCAAATGCCATTGCCGTGGGTGCTTCAACCAGTAGCGACTCCCGGGCCAGTTTTTCAACCTACGGCGCCGAGCTTGATGTTCTGGCTCCCGGCTCGGCTGTGCCGGTGGCTAACGCCCCCTCGGCGTACCGAGCCGGCACCTATAACCCCTCTGTCTATGGCACCTCTTTTGCTGCACCACACGTCGCTGGCTTGGTCGCCTTGATGAAGGCTAGGTCGCCTGCCGCTACTCCAGCACAACTCCAAAGCATACTTATACATAGCGCCGACAAGACATCGGCCATGAACGGCTATTACTTCACCAACTATCATGGCTACGGCCGGATTAATGCTGCACGAGCCGTTCAGCTTAACTCAGTTCGCCCAGGCACAACGCTTGCTAAGAGCGCAACCCTGCTAAAGAGCAAAATGCTGCTTTCAAGCGGCAATGGGAAATATCGACTTGTTCTACAGACTGATGGCAACTTAGTACTTTACAGCGGCAATAAGGCGGTATGGCACAGTCGCACCTACGGCAAGGGCTCATCTCGGCTCGTATTGCAAAGCGACGGTAATCTGGTTCTCTATAGAAGTGACGGGCGAGCCTTATGGCATACTCGCACAAATGGTAAACCTGCCAATCGTTTGGTACTGCAGTCAGATGGTAACCTCGTACTTTACACCGCAACCAACAAAGCACTCTGGAACACGCGAACTCAGGGAAAATAGCAAATAGATTGACTTTTCTACTGTTTATGCTATAATGTAGTCACTCGTTGAGTTTTTATCACGAGGTACTTTGACAGAGTGGAACATTTGGGTATGACCTCCCTTCACATATACAAATGTGTGCAGAGAGGCCATACCCGCGTATATCTGCCCCAACTATCCTTTCAGGAGATGTCATGACGATTACATCTGAAGAGCAGTTCATGGCTGAATTCGATCACCAGCTCGCGACTAACCCAATCCGGCCGTTCGTCAGCTTGTCCGGTCAACCGGACGACCTGGCCTTCGCCTGGACCGAGAGCTACGTGCGCCGCTGGGTCAGCAGCCTGGACCGTGACCACATGTCCATGATTGTCGACAGCATGCACTGCAACCCGCGTGTGTGTCGCTACTTCGCCCGCTTCTGGGTGTCGAATCGCTGCGAGGCACCGTTCGGCGACAAGGAAGGACAGGCGCTCTACTGGACCACGGTCAGCGTGATGCTGACCGACCTGTTCAGTCGTGCGAACCGCCTTCTCGACACCTGAACAATCGTGCTGGCTGCTCTCCCCTGGGCAGCCAGCACGACAGGATTCCACTCTGTCAAACCCCAACTACCCTCCGGGGTGTTTTTTATGCGAATTTTTCCATAGTTTTCCACGTGTATTTGGGGCGGATTTAATAGATGAATATTCACCTGATGATATATACCAATACATTGTGTTCTATTGACAAAATATATTGCTTATGCTAATATGAAAATATGAGCACTAAAGAACTCACACACAAACTAGACAAACCTTCCAAGTTGCAGCAGTTCAACCTTGGCTTCGAATTTAACGAAACCTGGGAAGAAGCTCGCAAGAAATACACTGCAAGTAAAAAGTAAGTAGTTAGCAATTACCCCTGTTAATTACTTATCTCCGATCGCCGCTCTCTGTTATAGAGGCGGCGATTTTTCTAGAATATCCCCATCTTGATTATGTTTTCCACTCGCATTTTTAATAGCTGTATGTCAATATATAGACATGATTTGCATAAATTGTTTCCACGGGAAAACCAAAGTAACCAACAGCCGTCCACACAAAAAGACTAGCGGAACTTGGCGCCGGCGGATGTGTGAGAATTGTCGGACTCCTTTTACGACATATGAAAAACCGGCTTTAGACGCCTCTACCACCATTCATTACGGTAAAGACTTGGGCGCTACGAGCGCTCCGTTTAGCCTAAGCAAGCTTACTCTTAGTATTGCTGCCAGTTTTGAACATGATCAAATGGCCCGCCAATTACACTCACTGCCCTTAGCCGAGACGGTTGAACAGCTTCTTATCACTCAAGTAAGACAGCCGAGCGCCGATGATATTGCCGCAACGACACACCAGGTGCTAAAACGCTTTGATGAGCTGGCTGCCTTGCAATACGCTGCGACTCACGGCCTGGTGTCGGCTACCCGTTCCCGCCGCGGCCGCCCGAGCATCCGTTAGCTGCCGGCTTTGGCTTCGGCGTCTTTCTTGGCATCAATTTCTGCCACCGTTACTTTGTCGGTAACATCAAATTTGTCTAAATAGCGGCCGATAAGCAGCCTCGTCTGCGAATAAAATGCGGCGGCGGCATTGTAGCAAATGGCAATGACAGGCATTAGGAGCCACTGGGCCAGCATTCCGAACGTACGGCGGCGTTTGTAGCGGGCCGGACGCGGCGGAAGCATCTTAAAGGCCAGAAAGACGGAGATAAAGAGACCAATCATTGCGATACGCTGGATAACGGAGAGGACTTCAGGCAGCTGATTAGCGGCAACCGAACGCGAGGCTTCGGCGTTAATAATAAGTGGTACCCACCCTCCGAATGTTACAAGGATAGAAACACAGGCCAATGTAACATGCCCGTCAAGCAGCCGGAGCAGCCGCGTAAAGCCCGCCCAGAACGGCACATTGCGCTTACGAGTAAATACTCTGGTAGCGACATATGGTACGTCTGAGGCGCCGTATGCCCAACGCCGCAGCTGGACAAACTGGGCTTTGAGCGTTTTCCAATATGTGTCACTGAGGACGGCATCTTGATAAATCGGCACATAAATCGGGATGACTTCGTACTTACCGCCGAAGTAAAACCAGCTGCGCCAGTACTGATGGCCGTCTTCGACAATGGTGCGCGTTGACCAGAAATCCATTTCAACCAGCGCATCAAGGGGCTGGGAGTGGGAGGCAAAATTACGCAGAGTATGCGGCCGCATGCTTGAAATGATGTTCCAAAAGGAGTTACCCGTTGCAACTACGCGCATTGGTGCAGGCACGTCCCAAATATTGTTCAAGAATAGTGATACGGGCTGATATGCCAAATGCTTGCGGTCATCGTGGACGATATATTCGTACGTGACGTAATCGAAATAGGTCGGATGCGGGCGGTTATCGCTATCAAGCGTCGTAACGATGACATTTTGGTAGCTAATCCCCTGGGCGTCGCACCATTGCTGCAGATAATGGCCGGCATAGGTTATGTTGCCGCCCTTACCTACCACTTCGTTGGGCATATCCTTGGGATGCTTGACGATTTCGAGGGCTTTGAAGCGGTGGGCATACTCGTCGCGTAGCTGTTTAACCGTTCCTTCTATAGCCTTGCCGCCCCGTTCTTCGTACGCAATAACTAAGATGATATTCTTTGGATCGTAGGTCGTATTGACGAGTGATTCCACCGTTGGCTGCAGAACGTCGTAGCTCTCGTTGTACGTTGCAATGATAACGGCATTAAAGATATCCTCTGGCTTTGGGTATGGTTCGGCAGAGTTAGTCATGAGGCGCAAGTTCTCGAGGTGCTGGCGGGCACCAAGTTCCTTTGAATGACTATGCTGGAGCCGGTCATAACTTGCCGATGGGTGGACAAGGTCACCGAGGCGCGCATGCCAGTCTACCTTCTGCGCCTTGGCTATCCGACGCGAACCGGTAAATGTGTGGACGGCTATGCCAGTTGCTTTTATGAGCAAAGTCACAATGACTAAGAGCACATAAATACCCGCCAGAAGCGGATTGATAAGTGATAGAACGATAAGGAGTGCGATTGAGCCCCAGCTAAGCAGACCAGGTACCATTTCGAAGAATCGGTAGCTTTTGGAGCGCTTTTTAAGTGGAATCTCGAGGTCAATCATTGCCTACCCCTAAGACAGATATGCGATCCCCAGCACATAGTAGGTGTAGACGTACATCATTAGTAAAACAACGAGGCTCAGCCACCCCATAGCATGGGCTAACTGCTTCATGTTGGCGACTACCAGTTTGGTAACCATACCGATGTGGGCTGTGATGTAGATTAACCCGAAGCCGACGAACGACAGCAGGTAGTACCACTTATTGCGGTAAAAATGGGTTTCGCCGTAGGATGTATAGCGTGTAGCAAGCTGTAGATCACTCGGGCTGAGGTTGATTGCAACATAGATGATATAGATGATTCCGCCAAGCAGGATGGCCAAACATAGCAAGAACGCCGTGCGGTCGGCGACAAGCTGTCTGAGGGATGATTTGATAATATGTCTCATTGTGTTTGGAGCCGCTGACCGGATTTGAACCGGTGACCTACGCTTTACGAAAGCGCCGCTCTACCAGCTGAGCTACAGCGGCACGTAGCTTAGTCTGTGTCCTAGTCATTATAGCAAATATGAGCGGACTTATGACCCATGAAACATTGGTTGCACCAGAGGTAGAAATTTGCTATGATACGTGAAGTCTAAACCCTCACCTGCGCTCGTAGTGAAGGGGTTATCACGCCTCCCTGTCACGGAGGAGATCGCCGGTTCAAATCCGGTCGAGCGCGCCAAGAAAATACGCCCACCTTTTGGTGAGCGTATTTTCTTAGTCCTCGGATTGAATTTGGGACAGCTATTTGAGCAAGCGCAGCAAGAAAAGTAAGCGATAATCCGACCGATTCTGATCGATCCTTGTTAGTTAAAATTCGGGAACCGAATCGTCGTGCGTCGGTTGACGCCGGTTGTGCTCACACTACTCCCGTTGCCGGCGGCAACATCATACTGAGAACGCCACCATTCTTCCATAAATTTGCTCTCTTGAAGCAATGTTCCCGTACCAGAGAACATCCTGGCGCGTGGGTATTCATAGGCTGGTACTGTGAGAATCTCGGCCTTAGCAGTACCAGTACGTACATTGCCGGCGCTTACGCGCAAACCACGCGAATACGTTCTCTCGTAAGCGTAGAACTGGCCAAGCTGCGTACCGGATAAATCAAAAATGCGGACGTCGGGCCCCATCTGATATAACGGCCCCGTGATTATTTCTTCCTTTGTGTCTCCAACAACGTCTCCTATAGTAATATCCGCCCCACTTTTATTGGTTGTGCCGTATGGCATAAACATGCTAAGCTGCTGAATCAAGCCAGCAGTTACTTTAAACACGGCCACCATCGGCGCTGAACCGGGGTGCTTACTTACTACAATCTCATCTGTACCATCACCGTCAACATCACCCCCCGCCACACTTATGCCTCGATTAACCGCGCCAAAAGGCAAGAAACTATTTACAAGAGTACCATCAGCCCGAAGTACCTTTACTTCCGACTGGTAGCCCCTCCCTGCTCCTGTGATGATTTCATCAACCCCATCATTGTCTATATCAGCCGTACCAACATCAAATCCATAGGTAAAATCACTTGGATATACATTGAATCCGGATACATACGTCTTGTCACTATTGTATACACGTATCTGAGGAGCAGATTTTGCTGCTGCACCACCCGAGACGATTTCATCCGCCTGATCTGCATCAACATTACCCATGGCAAGGTTTACGAGCCTCATGGAAGCATAGCTATACGGCAGAATTTCACTTGGGAGTGCCGGATACTGGTAATTGGATGCAACTCGCTGAGCCTGGAGAAGAGAGTCGTAAGGGTTCACCGCCTGGCCGCTTGGGTTGAACATTTCAAAATGCAAGTGCGATACTGTGTTTTCGGCGTTGCCGGAGTCCCCTACCCATCCTAATAGCTGACCTTTGACAACACGATTACCCGGCTTCATATCGGGGCCATACGCGTTCATAGGGCCACCCTTACCATCATCGGTACCGGGGGTATCATTATTCATATGAATGTACCGGTATGTATACCCGTCATCTCCCCTAATAAATACTGAATAGCCCCAGCTTGGTTGGGGGTAGCCTACATATGTAATGCTTCCGCTAGTCGCTGAAACAATTTTTTGATGTTTACCCGCAATAATGTCAATGGCATTGTGCTGACCGTTTGAACGCGGTGCGGTAAAATCGTTAGAATAGCTGGAAGGGCCAAGAACCGGAAATACGATAGGCTGGGCGGCAAAAGTGTTCGAAACCACCTGAACTATGCTCCCGCTAACAATGAGAAAGCTGAGCATACAGAGAAGTGAGCGTTTTAGTAGGGTGTTTTTTTGTATCATCTTTCACCTATTTTACCATGAGTGTTATTAGCGGTTTATCTTTTAGTTAGCACTCTTGACATGAGAGTGCTAACTTTTTTATAATTGTATGCAGAAAAGGTTCGCCTTTTCCGTAAATAAAACTATCAAATGAAAGGAGGTTATTATGAGTAACCTAATCAAATTTGATCCGTTTGCGGAAATCCAAGCCTTGCAGAAGCAATTCTTCTCTGACGATTGGTTTTCGCCGCTCAAAAGCATGCAGATGCCCACAACGGACGTCTATACATCAAAAGATGACAGAGAGCTTCACGTGGAAGCCCACCTGCCCAACTTTGAGCAGAAGGATATCGACATTCATGTCGATAAAGGCGCGTTAGTTATTCGGGCCGAGCGCCACGAGCAGCAAAAGGATAAGGACAAGAAGTACGTTATCCGCGAAAGCAGCTCAAGCTTCTACCGTAGTATCCGTTTGCCTGAGGCCGCCGACGAGGACAGTATTAAGGCCAAGATGAAGGATGGCGTCTTGCATGTGACAGTTCAGTTTAAAGAGCTGCCGAAGCCAAAGCAGATCGCCATAGAGGCTTAGCTCCATAGTAAACATGCCGGCTTCATGCCGGTATGTTTACTGCGAGACCACTTAGGCGTTATATCGTTCGGCAACAAAGTCCCAATTGACGACGTTCCACCATGCTTTGACGTAGTCGTCGCGTTTGTTCTTGTAATCCAAGTAGTAGGCGTGCTCCCAAACGTCGAGTCCAAGTAGCGGTGCCGGCATGCCATCCATTATTGGACTGTCTTGGTTCGGGCTTGTAGCTATTGTTAAATCCGGCATGAGCCAACACCATCCGCTGCCGAAAACACCTAAAGACCTCTCTGTAAATGCATCAACGAACCCCTGGAAATCACCATATTGAGCAACTAATTTGTTCAATAGCTCGCCAGTTGGTTCGCCGCCGCCATCCGGGCTCATCCACTGCCAAAATAGCGTGTGGTTGTAGTGGCCGCCACCCTGGTTGCGGATGGCCGTCCGAACGTTATCGGGCAATGAGTCTAGGTCGCTAAGCAAACTTTCCAACGGCCGTTCTTTCAAGCTCGGCGCATCATCCAGTGCTTTGTTTAGTTTATCTATATAGGCTTGGTGATGCTTAGAGTGGTGCAGCTGCATGATATCGCTGCTAATATACTCACCGAGCGCACCATAGTCATAGCCGAGAGCTGGCAATTGGTACATTGATACCTCCTTATTAGATTTAGCGTCGAATAATTTCGCTGCTGGTCTGCTTGACTGATATATATTCCTGAATCTTTTTGTTCTCTGCCAAGGTTTTGAGCTGCTGGTTAAACATTGTTAGCGGAATACGTAGGAAGTTATAGCTCAGCTGCGTATCCGTACTATTAACCAACTGGACTAAGTAATAACCATCTCCGGTCGTCGAACGAAAGAAGCCGGAGACCTGACTCTTTTTAAGCTTCATAGCTTCTTGGGTCAGACCGCCGTCATGATTAGTTTTCGGTACCAATCCAGATGCGCCAATTGATGCATCGTAGCCCTTTGACTGAAGCTGCTTTGACAAAGTGATTAAGGAGGGGTTCTTCGCGCCCGCGATGAGCGACTCCGCTGCTTTTTTAGCCGAAGCCGCCTTGGTATCGATTTCGTAGGCGACTGCTTGCCGGACAAGGGAGCGCTGTATAATGTGACGATATTCGTCAGAGGTGTAACCAAGAGTACTCAGGGTAGAGTCATCGTAAACATCCTGTGAAATGCGGCCGGATACGGTATTGAGGCTGCTGGCAATAACATCATCGACCTGTTTGTCTGTGATTGTAATTCCCTTTTCCTTGGCTATTTTTTCGGCGTACGTATCGGCAATCGCACCGTCGAGCGCCTGCCGTTTAATAAATTCAATCTGGCGCTTACCGTCGTCCGAATCAAGATTTAGCCGCTCCGACTGCTGAAGGTAGTGCTGCGAACCGCTTAGACTCATCAGGTAGTCGCTGTATTTCACCTGCGCGCCATCAACGGTAGCAACCGGAACCGGCAAGATACGTGTTAAACGATAAAAGAATGTGCTCGTATTTTGCGCCGGATAGAGCTGCCACCAGATAATAACAGCTGCGATGAGAATCGTGACAATAATGATGATAATGGCGTTAAATACGAGCTTGTGACGGGCATACTGGCGCGGATATTTGAATCGTCGCCCACCAGCGAGGATCTGTTCGCGATGTTCGGCAACCGTCTCATTAGTAATTCGCGACGGCGCTTCCGCCTCTTTACTCCCCCGCCTCAACTTCAGTTTCTTCATAAACTCCTTGTTTTTCAACCGCATTCATAACGGCATCTTGCAGCTTGTTGTATATCTTGTCCGGATGTTCGGCTCGATGGATGACAAGATCACCCACGAACGTCTGGATAACGATAGTGCCGAAGCCAAAAACTTCGCCACTGAACCCGGGTATATTATAGCTTATGTTTTGGATTTTCGACAGGCGCAGCTCGACGACATCGGTGCCAAAGAATCCTTTTTGTGTCACCTGGCGAATACGCTCATTCGTAACGATATACACGGTGTAGTACCACAGTATGAAGTGATAGCTAAAGATAAGCAGGCCTAAAAGCAGACCGGCAACGGGAATTAAAAACAGTGCCATATTGTCCTGCCATATAAGCGGCGGAATGGCCGAGATAGCGAATGGGATGAGAAGGCCGTAGAAGCCTTTACGCATAGCGATGATGTGGCGGCGAAAGACAAACAGAAGCTCTTCACCCTCCCGCTGGCCTTCAAATGCTTCGCCTTTGACATGCACTTTTGCCATGAGCCAAGTATAGCAGATTAGCTTGAGCCATTGTGATAAAATAACAGAGGTGTTTCCGGATGTTCAGGGAAAAGAGCAGCCGGTCTGGGCGGATTTATTCCGTCCCACCGCGCGATGAGAAAAACCGTAGGTTTGTCTTATTAACGTGCCCTGGTAGCTCAATTGGATAGAGCAGTTCCGTCCTAAGGAAAAGGTTGCAGGTTCGACTCCTGCCCGGGGTACCAATCTACAAAGAACGCACCCGTAGCTCAGCTGTCCGGGCGAAGCCGGTTAGAAATAATCAGCGTGATTGCTCTATCCAGCTGAAACCGTCCTACGGATGCGAGTGGAACAAGCACCCGTAGCTCAGCTGGATAGAGCGTTGGTTTCCGGTACCAAAGGCCGCAAGTTCGAATCTTGCCGGGTGTACCAATAAAAATAACCTCGATATATCGAGGTTATTTTTATTATCTGGCTAATTAACGCGTGAATTTTTCGTGAGTCGCTTCGTAATCGTACAACTCCTCGTCGGTAAACCAGTGCGAAATTTCTTGCTTGGCTTCCTCTACGTCGCCTGAGGCGTGAATCAGGTTTGGGATTCCCTTGCCTTCATCATCGGCGTAGCCGTAGCTCATATGGCTATAATCACCACGGATGGTACCGGGAGCGGCCGATTTTGGCTCAGTAGCACCAACCAGCTTACGAACAAGACTGACCGCTTCGATTCCTTCAAGCACCATGGCGATGACTGGTCCTGTTTGCATCATATCGAGTGTGATGGCAAAAATCTGGTCACCGGCACGGGTTTTTAGCTTGCCGATATCTTCGTAATGAGCATCGTAGTGTTCACGGCTTGGTGCCAGCATTTTAGTACCGACAATCCGTAGACCAACGCGTTCAAACCGTGTCAGGATTTCACCAACTAGTGCGCGCTGCAAGGCATCCGGCTTAAATAATACCAATGTCTGTTCAACATTCTTACTCACTATCACTCCTTTTGTTTACTACTGTTATTGTACCAAAAGCACGGCAACGATAACAGTCGCAAAGGCTAAGCGGTACCAACCAAATACGGCCAAACCGTGCTTTGACAGGTAACTAAGCATGAAGTGGATGGCAGCAATAGCAGCTACGAAAGCCGCAATGTTCGCAATGATAATAATATCCATATGGGCAATCAAGTATTCCCTATCGGCCGGCTTAAGCAACAGCTTGCCAAGCAAGCCCAACATAATCGGAATAGATACCATAAAGCTATATTCGGCCGCCGAACGCGGGCTTAGCCCCATAATCCGGCTTGCAATGATGGTCGAACCGGAGCGGCTGACGCCTGGAATCAGCGCAAAGGCTTGGGCCAATCCAACTACAAGCGCCCGGCGCGGACTAAGGTGTGCGCCTGTTTCTTTCGGCGACTTTTTGGGCAACTTATCAACCACTATCATTAGTACGCCAACCAGTGCCAGCATGATAGCTACCGTCAGTGGGTGCAGCAGTACTTGGCTATTTTGAATAAAATCCGCTAACAGCAATCCGAGCAGTCCGGCCGGGATACATGTTATCAAAATATTACGTGCCAGCCGGTAGTCGTGTTCGAAAAAAACTTGCTTAAACAAACTTATTAACCGCGGTGTAAAGTAGATGACCAACGCAAAAAACGTCCCGAAATCGAGTGCCTGAATGAACAAATGGTCTACTTGGCCGCTCATGACACTTTGGGCCACCACCAGATGCCCCGAGCTTGATACCGGGATGAATTCGGTTAGACCCTGGATGATGCCAAGGATTATTGCCTCTAAGAAGCTCACACCAACATTGTATACTAAAAGCATGTACGTTTCCGAGCTGATACTGGATTACATTGAAAGTCTCGAGGTCGAAGGCGGACGTTCTCCTAAGACGGCCGAGAATTACAAACTGTATCTTGAACGCTTCGTCGAGTTTACCGAGGACACAAAAGTAGCAAATATTTCTACCGAAACTGTTCGCAAGTACCGGTTGTGGTTGAACCGCTACAAAAACGACGCCGGCGACCCCCTCAGCACCATTACCCAGAGTTATCATTTGATTGCGCTGCGCGGCTTTTTAAAGTATTTGTCTGACCGTAATATTGATTCTTTGTCTGCAGACAAAATAAAACTCCCTAAAGTCAGCCGAAAACAGGTCACATTTCTTCATTTTGACGAAGTTAGCCGGCTGCTTGAAGCCGTCGACCCGTCAAATGAGAGCGGGCTGCGCGACCGGGCGATTATTGAGCTGTTATTTTCGTCAGGACTGCGCGTGTCAGAGCTTGTCAAACTTGACCGTGGCCACATTAATCCAAAGCGCCGCGAATTCATGGTGCGCGGTAAGGGTCAAAAAGATCGGCCGGTGTTTATATCTAAAAAGGCGGCCGAATATGTCGAGGAATACCTAGCTACCCGAATAGACAACCTTCCACCCTTGTTTCTTAGTTATTCACGCAACAATGTTGCCAACCAGTCCGGTGATTACCGACGATTGACTGCCCGCTCTGTCCAGCGGTTGGTTACGAAATATGCCAAACTGGCCAGCCTGACAAAACATGTTCACCCCCATGTCATGCGCCATAGCTTTGCAACCGACCTGTTAATGAACGGCGCCGACCTCAGGAGCGTCCAAAGCATGCTAGGCCACGCCAATATTGCCACTACCCAGGTATATACGCACGTGACAGATGAACACCTCCGAGATGTTCACGAACGATTCCACAGCGACAGCTAACTAATTAGCCGGATCGCACACGATAGTATCGGTATCCGGATTGAAGTCGGCAGCTTCGTTAGTAATGAAGAAGTCTTTACAGAGGCTTTTACCGACAGACAGCGCTGCGTTCGGGAACTGAACTGGCGTACCGCCGATGCTAACCGACACGCGGGCCTTTACTCGCCGGAATAAGTCACTCGCCCGGCCGGTTGAATCAACTTCCGGCTGAACACCGTCAAAATCCAGGACTTCACCAGGATCGTCACCGATGAGACGGACTTGATAGTGCGCTCCCCCATAGAAGGTTGCAAGCTGTAAATAAGCTTCGCGGTTAGTTTGGTCCGGCAATGTAATTCTGGTGCTACACAAATACGTAACACTTGTAAAATCATTCGCGCAGTTTGTAATTACGGGGTTGTTCCGGGCTACGTCTCTTCGGTCGTCGTCGTTAAAGTCGGCAGTAGTAGATCCACCAGGGTATGGGTAAAGGAACCGTGTTTTGGCTTTGTTTGTATCGGTTTGGTCGAACTCGCTAAGCCGCAGGCCCTGACGTTCAAATTGAATGAGCTGAGCACGCATAATAGGCGGCCCGTTCTCCGGCCAGCTTGTCACCGGCGGTAAGAGCGGTGGGTTGATACCCGTAAAGCTCGGCGAACCGGGTGTACAGCCAAGGCTTAAGTCAAGTGGGTCAACTGGTATGCACGGTAAATCGTCGCTGGTAAACCACGAGATTTCGACTGCGGTAATGTCATCGTCGCTGCCTTCGGAGTCCAGCGGAATTACCTTGGTACCTTCTTCGGTCAAGGAGCCCTGGACCGATTCGGTCGTCACGTCGATTTTGACACATGAATACGCCTGATTGGAATTTGCACTGCCGACCGGAACTTCTCCGCTTGGGTTGAACGTCACGATACCAGCCTGATCCAAACTGTCACAGTCCCCGCTATTTAGTTCACTCTCAATCCCGGTGCAAACGGTTGGCGCTGAGTCACTTTGGCACTTTTTGAGTGTTACCAGTGCACGCTTGGCATCTTCTACGCCTGCCAGGGCCGAGTCGTAGGCGCTCTGCGACAAGTCGTTGTTGGTGGCTTGGTCTTGGTTACGAAGCATAATCTGGATAAAGCTAGTGGTCACGATAGTCACAAGTAAGGCCGTAAACACGACAATGAAGATGGAGACGGCGCCACGCTGGCTTGATTCTAAATGCTTCATAGTTCTTCCTTACTCCTCAGCTCTGTTACCTGCCCTGGCAACGAAATTAAACGTGTTGACCCCACAATACTCATCGTCGTGAGCAGCGTACTCATTCTCTGCGGCATCCGCCGGTGCGTTACAGCCGTTGGCGAGAATAAAGTCAGCGTCGTTTGTCCCAATCGTCAATGATACATTATACAGGCGCTGAGACGGGTCATCGGCGACAGGCTGCCCTGTTACATCGTCGCCGTCCTCGTCGAGCACGGTAAACGTATGAAGTGCTAGGTTACTTTCACCGTTGGTTAGTAACTGGGTAACTTGAGTAGGAATTGCCGGATAATCACCGTCATCTTCCGGTTCACAGTATTTGTTTCCGGCGCTTTGGAACTTGACGAACAAAATATCGCGGCTCCCACTGGTGTTGACGTTAAATCCGTCCGGTTTATCAACATAGGGGCCAAAATTCCAGGCATAGACCGTGGTACCAACACACAACCGACCACCCGTTGGATCAACATCAGGTTTAGCCACAAATATGGTGTCGAGTGGAACCGACGTATTGAGCGTCCGCTGGATATCGCTCGAGATCAGCTGGCCAGCTTCATTCACCGCCCTCATAGTTAGCCCTTTGTTATAAATATAGCTAATCTGCAGGACAAGGATAGCAATCGCGAGCAGAAGTATCGAAACAAATGTCATGGACAACATAAGTTCAACGAGAGTGAAACCGGTATTAGGATTACGACGGGTCATATAACCTCACTGATGTTTCGATGTGAAGCGGTACGCTGAGCCCGGCACCGTACCAGCAAGCTTTGACAATGAACTCATACGAATCCGGCACGGTTGCCGCGCTGCTATTATGGAACGTCCGCTCAATCCACATACTGTAGGCCCGTGGTTCACCACTTTCGTAGCGGACTTTGGCATATGGCGGCGTATCAACGTCGGTACCATCGTCAATTGGCTTAAACCAGCTCCCTAATGCTTTCGTCGCCGTCCTTGTATCCATAATAAAACTGTCATCAATATCTGCCGGCCCCGCAGGGCACGTACCCTCTTCATCAAAGCCGCCGGATGGTGTTGGCTGGGCAATTTCCGCCCATGTAGCGGCCTCGGGATTGGATGTGTATGCCTGCTGGGCGGCCCTCAGTGCTTCTGCCTGAGCATCAATCTCCTGACGGACGAGAGTGATTTCTAGTGCACGCTGTGATGCATTAGTTCCCTGGTTCATAATCGTCATTGCCCCAATCGAGACCATGCTGAATATGGTAATGGCAAGCAGTACCTCGATAATAGTGTCGCCACGATCTGCCGAAATACCTAACATACGTCCTCACCATTGTCTGTCGTCTGAATAGAGCTCTGGCTCGAGGCGTTCCGTTTGATAATAACGCCACGTTGGCCACCTGAGAACGGTGCACCCGGGTCAAGGCAAAGCGGCACATCAGTTTGCTCATTCGCAACCGCCACCAAGCCATCAGCACCTACAACATCCGGTAATTGGTCATCGCCAGTTAACCGCGTATAGGTGTGAACAGTACCTGTCGAAGGGCTTCGTATGACCACGATAACCACGCTCTGCGGCGTTGCACCGTCGTCCGAATCAGTGATAATTGCTTCCCACGGAATCTTGAGCTCTGTTTCGGTTAGTCCCAGCGCTTCAGACGTCCGCTTCGGCTGGTACGAAACAATTGAATCGATATCGCTTATAGCTGGGTCGTCATCGTCGCTCGTAGCCGGCTCTGAGCCGACAATCGCGTATACCCTTACGTTAAGCCCGCGGTCAATATGAATGTAGCGCCCCATCATAACGCAGTCCGTTTGCCCTCGGTCGACGCCGGAGGAGGCGTCAGGCGTGACTACCGACGAATCGCTACAGACGAAGTCCTTGCTGCGGCCGTTTTCGACGTTATAAACCAGATTGTATTGCTGCTGCAGAAAAGATTGCAAAGTTTTGACGCTGTCGTTGTAGCGCTGCGTATTCAGCATAGTGGTCCAGCCGGTCAGTAGCGCGACAGCGAGAATTCCCGACACCGCTATAAACAACATTACTTCGATAATCGTAAAGCCGTGTTGGTTTCTCGCACCCATCTTGGGGTCATTATACCATAAGCGTCACGCTGTAAAGCCAGAGAGACAGCTGGTCATACCAGCCTAGAAGAGCGTATCCCCAGACCAAGGAGACACCAAATCCGGCAATCAGAAACGGTCCGAATGGGACTTGGCTCCGCCGTGACAGTTTTTTGCTGACGAGGCCCGGAATAACAAAAAGTACGCCAATTAAGTTGGCAAGGAACAACGCCAAAAACGCCAATCGCCAGTCTGCAAGCAGCAGCCCAAGAGCCAAGCCGAGTTTAACATCACCAAAACCAACCCACTGCCCTTTTGAGATGAACCAAAGCAGTAAGTACAAGCCGCCAAGAATTAGAATACCCCCAAGACCCGACAGTAAAGGACCGGTAATGGTTGCCTCCCCCAAGCTTGATAAATTAACGTGAAAGAAAAATAGGACAATGCTCACCGCAATCAAAGGCACCATAACCCTATCGGGCAGTAAGAACCATTTTGCGTCGTAGGCGAACAATATCGCCAGCATAACCAACGCTACCAGCCATAGGCCAAACAGTACCCATAAAATACCCGTTCCAAACCCGAAAGTCGTAACCCAATGCCAGTAAAAGGCGACGAACGCCAGCGCCGTGCCAACTTCAATCAGTGGTTCAAATCGGCCGATAGGCTTATGGCAATAACGACATTTGCCGTTCGTGCTCAGCCAGCTAACAACAGGCAGCAAGTCATACCAGGACAGCGTATGATGGCAGTGGAGGCACTGAGAGCGGTCTGATATCAGGTTTGCTTTGGTGAGCGGCCGCAGGCGCTTTAATTCCGCCGGGTCATGCTTCTCTTTCGCGGCTTTGTCCTGCAATAATTGGCGGGCGCGAATCCGCCAAACCGTCGCACCAGCGAATGATCCCATGGCGAGGCCGAGTAATGCGACTACGCCGTAGCCGATGCTTATTAAATCCATTGTCATTCATTATACATAACAAAAGCGGCTTGGTGAGAAGCCGCTTGTGTTTTATGTACTACTTATTTTAGACGTCCTGGCAGTAAACGCCGCCGTTTTCAAGGAAAGTCGTAACGGCTGCTTGTTTGGCAGAACCATCTGTTACGGTGTTGTCATCTGCGCACTTAGCGTCAGTATATACCTTAATGGTGTCGATACTACCCTCGTTTGGCAATGCAGCAGCGTCATCAGATACCACCGTGATGGAGGCATCATCAACTGAAACCTGAGAAAGCTTGTCGATGTATTCACTCAGACCGCTTCCGGTTAAGTTTCCAGCTGGTGGCACGGTGCCACGATGGTTGGAACGATAGCTGTTGACCGCTGATGCGACCGTACCTACGTCCTGTTTTCGCGCTGTGTCACGTTGTCCGCGCTGGAGCGCTGGGAGGGCTATAAATATCATTAGGAAGATGAGCGCAGCGATTGCCAGCACCAATACGACCTCGATAATGGTGAACCCTTTTTTATTTGCTTGTACGTTCATGTGTTGCCTACCCTTTCGATGAACTAATGTAAGTCGGAGCATTCCGCTTACGCCTTATAATACTCTGGCATTTTTTAATTGTCTACACTTTTTACAACTTTATACATTCAGGTTGTTCACAAGTCCATAAATCGGCAGCAAAATAGCAGCTACTAGAGTACCGGCTACAACGGCCAAAATTACCATCAGGACAGGTTCAATAGCGGTAGAAATTGATTTGATTTCTTCGTCAAGTTCGTCTTCGTACACCTGGGCGGCTTTGCCCATCATTTCGTCGATTTTACCCGACTGCTCGCCAATTGAAATCATCTGAGGAACGAATGGCAGGATGTACTCCTCCCCCTTTAATGACGCGCTGAGGGCCTTGCCCCCTTTTACCTTTTCGGCGGCACGGTCGACTGCTTTCGCAATAACCGTGTTGTTCACTGCTTGGGCCACAATTTTCAGCATATCGAGCATTGGTACGCCGGTGTTAAGAAGCGTTTGTCCGGTCCGTGCCAGGCGCGCCATATAGAGTTTTCGGAACATCCGGCCGAAAATTGGTGCATTTAGCTTAAGCGTATCCTTGGTTTTTATACCGCCCTCCGTCCGGAGATATTGTCGGGTGAAGTAGATTAAACCGATAAACACTGGTATCAAGGCCCATCCAAAGCGGATGATAAAATCGGCAAACCCAACCATCAACTGAGTCACTAGCGGCAATTCCTGGTTCAAGTCGATATAAAGATTTTTTACCTGTGGTACGACGGCTACTAACATGAAGACGACTACACCCATAATGACAAACAGCACGATCATTGGATACGTCAGTGCACCTTTTATCTTGCTCATCATGGCTGCGTCTTTTTCCTGCTGGGTAGCAATGCGCCGCAGGGCTTCATCGAGCGTACCGGAGGCCTCACCTGCTGTAATAAGCGCAAGGAAAACATTATCGAACACTTCCGGATGTTTAGCGAAGGACTCTGACAGCGACTTACCACCTTCAACACTGGCAATTATGTCATCAACAACGGCTTGCAGCTTCTTATTTTCGGTTTGTTCGTGGACGGTCCGCAGGCTTTGGGTGAGCGGCAGGCCGGCGCCAATCAGCGTTGACAGCTGCCGGGTAAAGACCACTTTGTCTTTAATGGTAATACGGCCCGTAAACTTAGTCAGCAGGCCGTTATCGTCGTTGGCTTCTTTGATTTCGTGGGGTGTGAATCCCTGGCCTATCAGCAATTTAGCTGCAGAGCGCTCACTGTCAGCTTGGACCGTCGCTTTGACGATCTTACCAGTTGACAGGTCTTTGGCTTCGTAGTTAAACCGCTTCACTTATTCGCCTAGCCTCTCATCAGCCGCTCAAACTCGGTTAAGTCAACGGCGTAATTACGGGCTTCGTCAAATGTAACGGTACCGGCTTGAACCAAGCTGACCAGTGTACGGTCCATCGTCTGCATACCTTGGTCGGCGCCAGTCTGGATAACGGCGTCGAGCTGGTGAGACTTACCTTCACGGATAATATTGCGGACGGCTGGGTTGGCAATCAGTACTTCGGCAGCGACTACCCGTCCACCACCGATAGACGGTACGAGACGCTGCGAACAAATAGCCATCAGGATGTTTGATAGCTGGGCGCGTATCTGCGGCTGCTGGTGTGGCGGGAAAACATCGATCATACGGTCGATAGATTGGGCTGCCGAGTTAGTGTGAAGCGTCGCGAACACCAAGTGACCTGTTTCGGCAATCGTAATGGCGGCCGAGATCGTTTCAAGGTCACGCATCTCACCGATTAAAACAACGTCCGGGTCTTGGCGAAGACTTGAGCGGAGCGCAGCCGAGAAACTGTAGGTGTCGTAATGAACTTCGCGCTGAACGATGACAGATTTCTTGGATTTATGGGTAAATTCAATCGGGTCTTCGATGGTGATAATATGGTGAGAACGTTCGGTGTTTATCTTGTCGATGAGTGCCGCCAGTGTCGTTGACTTACCGGAACCAGTCGGACCAGTTACGAGCACCAGGCCACGCGGATAATCGGCGAAGCCGTTAACAACTTGCGGCATACCAAGCTCCAGCACATTCTTGATGTCATTTGGTATTAGACGAAGCGCTGCGGCCATGTTACCGCGTTCATGAAAGGCATTTACACGGAAACGGCCAAGGTTCCCAAAGGCAAATGAAAAGTCGAATTCTTTGTCTTTTTGGAGGATTTGCTGCTGGTCTTGGTCGAGAATAGCAAAAATCAGTGTTTCAACTTCAGCCTCGCCGAGGGCGTTATAGCCCGCTATCGGTGTTAGCGAGCCATCTACACGAAGCATTGGCGGCAAGCCGACTTGAAGGTGAAGGTCACTCGCCCGCTTCTTGACGACTTCTTCTAACAGTAATTCGATTCTTAGTTCTTGGTTCATGTTTTATCCCACCTCGGTTTCTTTCTTCTAGGCCGTATCGGCCGCAACCCGGTTTACTTCCTCTAGTGTCGTCAGACCTGTCAGCGCTTTTAGATACCCATCTTGGCGCATGGTAATCATGCCTTGCTGCACGGCCATCCGTTGGATTTCAGCGCTCGTAGCTCGTTTGACGATTAGGTTTTGAATGTCCTCGGTCACGTCCATCACCTCGTACAGGCCAGCCCGGCCGGTGTAACCCCTTGGGGTCTGAGGCGTGTCTTTTCCCTTGACTAAAGTATAAGCGCTTTGGCCAGCTAACGGCAAGTCTTTGAAGCCAATATCTTCAGCTACTTGAGCAACTTGGCCTTTCGTCTTTGGCAATAAATGGCCGACGGTCGTTATAATATTCTGGGTTTCAATAGGTGTCGAGTTGTAGGCATCACGTTTTGGCGACACTCGGCGAACCAAGCGCTGGCCAATGATAGTGTTGACGGTGCTGGCAATCAAAAACGGCTCGATGCCCATATCGAGAAGCCGCGGCAAGACACCCGCAGCCGAGTTGGTGTGAAGCGTGCTAAAAACCAAGTGACCAGTTAGTGCCGCCTGAACGGCGAGTTCGGCCGTTTCTTTGTCACGAATTTCCCCTACCATCACTACGTCCGGGTCTTGGCGCAGAATCGAGCGCAGGCCATTGCCAAACGTCAGGCCGACTTCGGCGTTGACTTGGATTTGGTTGACGCCTTGCATCTTGTATTCAACCGGGTCTTCAAGCGTCACGATATTGACCGAGTCGTCTTTAATTTCTTTGATGAGCGCATACAGGCTGGTCGACTTACCGCTGCCGGTTGGACCACTGGTTATAATCATGCCGTTCGGGCGTTGGATACCTTTTCGGATAGCACGGAGTGCCCGGCCTGCGTACCCCATTTCCTCAAGATCGAAACTATTACCAGACTTGTCGAGCAGACGAATGACGACCTGCTCACCCCAGACAACAGGGCTGACGGAAATACGGAGGTCAACCTCTTTGTCTGCTACGGCAATGGCAAACTGGCCGTCTTGCGGCGTGCGGTGTTCGTCAATTTTCAGGCTGGATAAAATTTTTATTCGGCTAACCAGGGCCGGCTCAATGCTTTTTGGCAGCTGCATTATCTCACGCAGCACGCCGTCAACCCGGCAGCGAATTTTTAGAGCGGACTCCATTGGTTCAATGTGGATGTCTGACGCTCTGGTTTTGACGGCATACTCCAAAATAGTGCTAAGTGCCCGGGAAATCGGCGAATCCTGAACGATAGTTTTGATATTGGCAGCTTTTTCAGTTGAAGCATCCTGTTCGCTCTGCTCGGCGGCAACATCGACACTTGATAAGTCCGTTTTGTATTGGTCGAGAATATGCCGTACGCCAGCTTCCGAGGCCATAAATACTTTTATAGGGCGCTGGATCCGGTTCGCCAGATAGTCGACAGCCTGAACGTTGTTAGCGTCAATCATCGCAACGGCTAAACGGTTTTGAACTTCGGCCAGCGGCACGGCCATGAAACGCTCGGCGATGTCCTCTGGCAGCAGATTTAGAATCTTTTCGTTAATTAAGGTGTTGCGCAAGTTGACATACGGTACGCCCGATACCTGAGCGGTCGCATGTGTCAGCAACTCGTCGTCAACCAGGCCCTGCTCTGTTAGTAGTGCCAGTACCGGCTTGTTCGCCGTCGCTGCTTCGGATTGAGCCGCCTCGATTTGTTCCTTTGCTACCAACCCCTCGTCCTTTAACAGGCCGAGCAGTTTGTCTTGGAGTTCGGCTGTCAGTAGTGCCATACGCCTCGTCCTTCCTTACGGAGTACCCGTTGATCCAGACGTTTTGGCGCTGGTACCGCCAATCTCGACGTCAACGGTAGGGTTAATGGCGCTGTTGCTAAAGACTGTTGAACTTGGATCGTCAATCGTGCTCGTGTAGCGCTCGATCGTTTTTACCTTGACAGGGTCACTCGACAGTTTAAGGCCAGGAATAGCGCTCACCACGCCATAGGCTACGGCCACGCTGACCGAAGCAATCAGGATAATCATGGCAATATCGGTTGATTTCATGGCCGTAAACTCTTTTCCTTTAGTTCAACCTTCGTTTCGGGTTGGTAGTACGCCCTGCCTTCGGCATTTAGGGTAATCCGGCTGCTTTGCTGTTCAATAGTCACCGAGGTTAAATCAATTACACGGATAGATTTTTCAAGGTTGCGGAGGACTTGCTTCAAACTGCTGGCATTACTGGCTGTCACGGCAAATTGGAACGTGATTTCATTCTCGCCGCCAGATTCGCTGCTGCTTTCTTCGCCGGTGTCTTCAACGCCGGCAATCGGGTTGACGGTTAAGGAATCAACTGATACGGCGCTAACGTTGAGTAATTTTTGCTGCAAAGAAGCACCAAGTGCCGATGAGTTCGGGTTAGCCGGCAGTGCATCGAGGATAACAGAAATTGCCTCGGTACCCGCAAGCCGCGGCGTAGCATTCAGCGCCGGGTTGGTATTAAGTACGCGCACCTGCTGCTTTAATGTTTCGACGGTTTCGTTGTTCTTCTTCAACGTGTCGACGGTCTTGTTCTTTTCGCCGATAACCTCTTGACGGAAGGTAATCCGCTCGACAAGTGACAATGACAATACGGCAGAGATGCCAACGATAGCAGCGGCACCTGCGACCCACAGGAACATAGTGCGGCCAGCATTTTCAATCTGTTGGCGTTTGCGGAGTGCCGGTGTGTTGTCAGCCATTACTCTTGTCCTCCCGTAAACAGACTCTTCGGTACGCCACGGGCTGAGTCAGTTGCGTTTTGCTTGTTTGGTGCGATAACCTTGCCGCTTTGGCTGGTTGGAGCAAACA
Source organism: Candidatus Saccharibacteria bacterium UBA2018 (assembly GCA_002335175.1). Lineage (GTDB taxonomy): Bacteria > Patescibacteriota > Saccharimonadia > Saccharimonadales > Saccharimonadaceae > UBA1020. The sequence goes on along the minus strand of DDCA01000003.1, from coordinate 27,671 downwards.
ACTCGTCGGGGTACGTAAACGTCAGGGAAAAGCGCAGGACACGCTGGCCGGCGCTATTTTCACCGTAGCGCCGTTCGCCATCAGATATATTCGAAGCAATGTTGATGGGGTCTTGGGCTTCGCCACCAACCGAATACTGGAACTTGGTCTGCTGAATCGTCTTCTTAAAGACTTCAAGGGCTTCGTAGCCATTCCTGGCTTCACACTCCAAGCTGACCGTATGCTCGTCTGTATCGAGCGCTAAGCGCGAAATGGCAACGACATTTTCACCACTCGGTATCGTCGTATCAAGGATGTCAAACAGACGCGACGTAAGTTTTTTGTCGTCGTGCTGCGTTGACAGTGTATTGAGCTGTTTCTGGATTGTCAGCGTCTTCGAAAGGTCTTCAACACTGGTTAACTTCTTGCCTTCTGACGAGATACTGCTATCAGCTAAGCTATCAGCTATAGTCTGTACGCCAAATGCATAAAATGCCAACAGTACGACAACAGCCAGCGAACCGATTGCCAGCAAAATTGCAAACGAAATAACCGTCCGGCGTTGGCGATTTGCCCTCAGCAGCTCTAGTTTGACGTCCGGAATCAGGTTGACTTCAATCATGACTTCCCGCTCCTTTGAGCTAATCCAACTACTGTAGCGAATTCATGCATGATTGGGAGTAGCTGCTGCTGGTCATTCTGTGATACCCGGACTTTTTGCCATGGGTTAGCTGCCTCAGTGGCAATGCCGGTCTTTCCAGCGACGTATTCGTTGAAGCGCGGGATGCTGCTAGCGTAACCGGCCAGCAAAATACCGCCGACTGGCGTGTTCGGGTAGCGGGTTTGGAAAAACTTGACTGATTTGGTGAGCTCGCTGGCAAAATTATCGAGCGTTGCATCGAGTGCCTTTAATACCTGGCCGTCCAGGCGGTCGGGTGCCAGGCCAAATTTCAGCACGAACTGGCGGGCTTGGTCTTCTTGGACATTCAGGTTCTGTACAATAGCCTTTAAGAGTGAGCTAAGGCCGACCGGAATTGTTCGCACTAGCCGTGGAGCATCGCCAAAGGTAATCGCAAGGTCGGTTGACTGGTCGCCCATATCAACAATCAGCCGGGCATCGGCTAGGCCAGTCGGAAGCAATGAACGAATCATAGCAATCGGTTCGGGCTCTGCGGCAATCACGTTCAGTCCCAGACCCTCAACCAGTTCCAACCGGTCTTCCGAGTAATTAATAGCTGTACTGGTGAGTAATACCTCTTGTTGCTTGGGATCATGTAAGCTTTGGCCAAGCAGCTTCCAGTCGACCTTGGCTTCGTCGATACTCATTGGAATGTACTGATCAATCTGATACTTAATGGTGTTACGCAGCTCGGCTTCGCTCATAGTTGGTACGTCGATGACTGTTGTAAATGTCTTTTGGGACGGCAGCCCGATCGCCACATCGCGCGTTTTAATGCCCGATTGGCCAATCGCCGTCATAATCACTTCGCCTAAACGCCGGCGGGCCTCAGGAGAGTCGCTTGCGCTTGTTTTGGAGTCAATTGGTGCATAGCCATAGTGTGACAGGCTCCAGTTGCCAGGGTTGCCCGAGAGTTGGACGACACGGATTGCGTTCGTACCGATATCAAGACCAAAGAAATCGCCCACACTTTTTACGAATGCCATAGTACGCCTCATTATACATAAGCACTATAGGTCGGGCAAGCATTTCTTCCCCTTTAGAATCGTGGCGGTACGTCAGTGATTTGGTCGGTTGTGGCTACCGGGTCTTCACCACCACCGCCAACCATCGATGACAAGAAGGCATCGGACCGCAAATTAAAGGTTTCTGCCGGGTTGTCGTCCGTCGCGGTCGGTGCCGTTGTTCGCATGAGGTAAATTGAATCAGAAATCACCGGACCGTTGAATTTAAGTGACAGATTGCACATGCCGCTATGCAGGTTGTAGTTTTGCATTTCAGACACCTGCAAGAAGTAGTTGTTGCTGCCGTCTCTTGCATCGTCGCATGTCGTTATCCTGTTGGCAATCAGCCACGGATCAATCCTCCGGACACTGGCGTCGATGATAATTTCGTCGGCAATAAAGACAACCCGCGGAATCTGCGTGATTGAGCTGTATCCAGTCCCAAGCGGTCCGTCATCGTCATAAATCATGTCGCTGGTTATTGTTAGAGTACCCACCTGCACCACCCGCCTGGTCCCACTTGCAATCGGCCCACCTTCAGAGCGGGTCAGGTAGGTTTCAGTAATTGTTTCATTGGTTGTGGGATACGTCACACCCCCATAACCTCCGAACTGCGGTAGCCCCAGGCCGCCCCCGGAAGTATTCGCAAATGTCAGACCGCTCCAACCAGACTGCGTCGCTGTTGTCGACCCATTTAGCAAGCCGCTTCCAGAGCCCATATTTGTATTTGTGCCGTTGGAAAGTATGCCATACTCGCCCCAGCTGCCTTGGAGTTCTGTCCCCTGGGTTGTAGTACTAGTATTTATATTGCTTACCACCCGTGCGTCGTATCCCCATACCTGAATGCGCGGCTCCCTGCCAGACACATTACATATCAGAGCGCTATGCGCCCACACACCAGCAGCGCTAGTATCGGTTGGCTTGCTAACGGACATGAAAAAGCATATCCAAGTACCAATCGGGGTATCGGATTGCTGGTAGTTTTCCATTGCGGTTGCAAAATCAGCTTCGAAACCATCCGGATCAGAGCCAGTCGCAAGAACAGAACAGTTTGATTGCCATGCACAGGGTAGTGAACTATTAGTTGCGGCAGCAACATTAGCTGGCCTGTTGGGCGAATTAACTACTGACAGTTGCCAGAGATGCGCATCTGTGTCGACGGCATCATCGATGTCGATAGTCCCCTGTACGTTGAAGTTAGCGTCCCCAGTAAACGCGCCGGCCGGCTGCTGTTGGGTAACCCCAGGAGTTAAGTTATAATCACAGTCCACTTGTGTATTGATAGAATCTCCCGGTACCTCAAAACTTAAAACATTTCCAGGCGGGTGGTTAGCAGTCTGATCAGGGTTATCAAGCACCAATAGGTAGTCTGTGTTTTGCCTGAAGTTTTTCAAATACAAAATGGAGGACTGACCGGTGGTAGCAGTAAGCCTAAAACGCTCATTACCGCCTTCCCAAACTGCTCTGACAGGTTCATACGGCGTGCCTACATCGCCATATTCGTTTTGTGCCAGCTTTTCCCAAGCCCCCCCATCAGTACGTTTAAGGATGAAAACGTAAGTGTTCCCAAATACTTCCAGGTCTCCATCATATATACTTATTTGCGAAAAGGGCTGATTATCAGGATCCTTACACGAAGCACCAAATGGTACTGATACAGCTACGTTATGATCAAATTGGTTAAAGTTTTCGGCTACCCCAAACTCGGTAGGCAGTGCCTGCTTCTTAAGACCAATTACCCCTGTACCCGAAGCCCGGGCTTGGAACCGGATTTGTTGACCGCCACTGGTATATCTGTTCCCATGGAGGATAAATTCGTATTGGTTAAAATACATGCCAGTGCCGTTGTTAGCATCTGACGGCGCGCGAACCGGTGTACCTGATGCTGAATAATTTGCATTTTCAAAATTATTACAAACGGCCGGGGTATTGTTCTGAGTTGCATTCGAATAGAATCGTCGTACTCCATTTACCAGAACTTCAAGCCTGTGGTTTTCTTCGGTTCCGCTGTTATTGTTTGGATCTCCGTCAGTGTCTGGGGTTGGACCTCCATTTCGAGCTGAGAAATTACACCAGTCCGATCGTACCGAGATTGTTGCACTCTGGGCTTCGCCTAGCGTTTTGTAGTATGCACGCAGTATCAATTTTCGAATATTAGACGTCTGTTCGTTCTTCAAAAGATGTTTGAATCCCACACCCGAAGACTGGTTGTTGCCTCCGGGGGGGTTGAACATCGACGCGCCCCATGAATTCCAATTACCATCATTTCCCTGTTTATAAAGCAGGAGCGAGTATGGATTTGGTGAGATGCTAGTGTTCTCTGAGTTATCCTTCAGTCTGTTTAACACGGCTCCAGGTAATGCCGATGCTGTCAATGTCACACTAAAAGCTATCCCGGTGATGATTCCTATTGCCAGGAGTGTTTTACCGATGGGGTGTTTGAATTTCAATCGGACGTATGTTTTCATGTTTTCCCAAACTGTACCGTTATTGTACCATAAGCATTTACCCGTTACGCCTCTAAATTGAAGCGGCGCCCGCCGCCCCAAGGATATTCTCCTCGGGGCGACGAGCGCCATACGGTGCTTCGACAGATGAGGTTCAGCTGAGTCGCCGCTGCACCCTCAACTTAGCGACAGGCTTGAACTTACCGTTCATCTTGGCCTTCAGCTTGACTACAGTGCCGACAGGTGCTCTAAAGCACTTGAGCTTCACGTTCTGGCCGGCCTTCACAACGACAAGCCGGTTCAGCGCGATTACCCTGCCAGCGACAAACATCTTGCCGATCTGCCTGAACTTCGTCCGCTTCGTGACCTTCTTGTTGATGGCCTTTCCGCAAACGACGGTCGTGTCCTTGGCCTGCTTCAGCTTGCCCTTCGGCTTCACTGAGGTACCGCCCGGACCAGGATCGCCGTCAGGCGGAACTTCGTCTCCGCAAGCAGGAACAAATACCCCTGTCAGACGCTTAGCCACGACGCTGTAGTTCTTCTCCAGGAAGAACAGCAGCGTGTACGTTCCCGGGTAGAGGCCTCCGTCGAAACCGTCCAGCGCGATCGGCTTGCTTTGGCCGTCCGCGATGTTGGTGACGAAGTCAGTCCCACCTGGACCATCCCACCGCTGGTACTTGACGTCCACCCTTCCGACGCTCAGGTCGGTCGCGTCGTCGGTGTTGTGGAAGATGGCATTGACGATCGTCCTGCCGGTGTCCGGCTGGCACGCCCCCACCACATAGGAGTACCCATGCGGCGCTTGCGCCGGACAGGCTCCGTCGTTAGTGAAGTTGAACGTCCACGAACCGGAGTTGTAGTCCGTCGTCACCACCACCGAGGTTGCAGTCGACATCGAGTAGGTACCCTGCGGCGCAGAGTTGCCGTCGATGTAGTAGCCGCCCCATCCGTTCACCGGGTGGTTGAAGGGAGGGCCGATGACCAGGTTGTCCTGACTCGTTTCGCACGGGTCGTTCGGGACAGGGGCGGGTGCCTCGAAGTCGGCTGCGACAGCTGGTGCGGAGATCAGAACTCCGGCCAGCAGGAAGAGAGACGTGAGTGCTGCCAGCACCCACGACTTGAAGATGCGAGACATTGCTGTCTCCTTTCCGGGCCGGAGCCCTGTAGTTGTGGGTGCCTGATGTTGCTCAAAGCTGTACTGTCAAAGAACCTGGCCGCGTGCTAGCGGGCCACTTGCAGAAGCCTTTGGAGCTTCAGCCAGGCGCTTCACTAGTCCAGCCATGGGCAACCACCAAACACGTCGGTAATTGTCAAGGTTGATTATAGTATCTTTTAGGTGTTATGTACAGCATAAGCACCTTGGTGACAAGCACATTTTTAACAACAAACTCACCCTACAACGAGCTAATCCAGGGTTTTAGCACCACCCCTTTTTACCTGAAGACTCTTAGCGTACTATGCTACAAAATCTAAACTCTATACAAAAGGTATCCCGAGTTCCTTGCGCCTACGTTCTAGTTCATCCTGTACGTACTCTTCCCCGAGTCCAGGTAATGGTACTTCTTCAGGTGAAACGACTTCGGGCTCCTGCCAATCATCGTGAAACGTCCATGGCGGATCTTGCGGGTGATTCTCGTAGGAGTACGGCGAATGATTGTTCCAGTTAATACCGGGTAAGGTCCCTTGCCGGCCAGGTTGAATATCTATCTGATCCACCACTGTGAATCGCCGACTATTGACTTCGCCGTATTGAGGGCCTAGATGTTCAGCTGTTTTGCCATCAGATGGCACCACTTTATATACTCGTCCTCTTCCGCCTTCAAGCGCTTCTTTACTGTCCGCGTAATGCCAGGCACCATCTTCGTATCTCGAGGCTGAAGCGTAGCTAAAACCATCCTTATCTACGACTGCTTGCCTTCCAGGAACGATTTCATCCCCTGGGCTGAGTGGATAATTCGTCCCATGGAAGTACGACAAGACCGCGTTCTCTCCTAATTCCATAACTGCCTTAAGACGGTCCTGCCTCCAAAGTTCGACCCTTTCGTCAGGAGTTGGATCTGATTGTGTGCTAGGTGCTAAATCTATAGACATTTGTTTGTTTCTTGAGTGTTTATCAAATGTTATCATACTTGTGCTTATTTGTCAATATTACAGTGTTAAGTTTTGTTACAACCTCTGTTACAATAAGTTGGTCATGAGTCTTTCAATTGGAATCGTCGGGCTACCAAACGTCGGGAAATCGACGTTATTTAATGCGCTTACCGATAGCGAGATATTGGCCGCCAATTACCCGTTCGCTACCATTGAACCCAACACCGGCATAGTGCCCGTTCCTGATTCACGGCTGCAAAAACTTGCCGATATCTACGGTTCAACTAAATTACTGCCTGCCACTGTCACATTCGTCGACATTGCGGGCCTTGTTGCAGGAGCATCAAAGGGCGAAGGTTTGGGCAATCAATTCCTCGCAAACATTCGAAGATGCGACGCAATTATTCATGTGGTGCGGGCATTTGCCGACCCCGACGTGCTACGTCACGACGAAACCCCTACCAACCCCAAGCGCGACATTGAAATCATTAACACCGAGCTAATCCTAGCCGACTTACAAACAGTCGAAAGCCGCATACCAAAAATCCAGAAAGAAGCCAAAGCGAACCCTGTAAAACGCGAAGAGCTAACCTACCTCGAAAGCCTGCAGCGCCACTTAAGCGAAGGTACCCCGCTCTCTGCCCTGCCTTCACTTGACCATGACAAGATTGCCGACCTGCACCTGCTGACGGCAAAACCCGTTATTTATGTGTTCAATATCGACGAAGCCGGCCTGTCTGACCCGGACACTACAGCCGAACTGAACAAATTAGTCGCACCCGCGCGCAGTGTGTTTATCTGTGCCAAGTTAGAAGAAGAGCTAAAAGGGTTGGAGGACGCTGAGGCCGCTGAGCTGCTAGAAAGTTATGGGGTAAAAGAACGCGGACTCACCCAGCTGATTCATGCCGCGTACGAAACATTGGGGCTACAAAGTTATCTGACAGCCGGGCCAAAAGAAGTCCGGGCCTGGACAATTAAAAAAGGTTCAATGGCACCGCAAGCTGCCGGTGTCATTCATACTGACTTCGAGCGTGGCTTCATTGCAGCCCAAGTCGTTGATTACGATGATTTGGTCGCGGCCGGTTCAGAGCAAGCCGCCAAAGCCGCTGGCAAAGTCCGTACCGAGGGTAAAGAGTACGTTATGCGACCTGGCGACGTGGTAGAGTTCAGATTTAACGTCTCTAAGTAGCTCGGGAAGAGCAGCCGGTCACGGCGGATTTATTCCGACGCACCGCGCGATGAGAAACCCGCTTGCGGGTGTCTTATTTCAAAAAAATCTCCCCGCCTAGCCTGCTGCTAAGCGGGGTGCACATCTGCCTGTTGGGAACTAGAACCCGGCCAGCTCCTTCAGGAAGTCCCAGAGCGAGGCATTCACCCCGTAGTTCTTGACTCCCTCGATCATTCCAACCGCCACGATTGCAGCCAGTGCCATCATGACAGAAGCGTGCTTGAGTCGCTTGGTCTTAGCGGCCATACCTATCACCCTATCAAATCGTTGATCGGTTCGTTATCCGGCGTGTGCAACAAAACCTTGGTTTTGCATGGTCGAATAGTACACCTTACCCGGCATATAGAGCAACCAAAAGCGAAACGGCGTGCCCGTGAGCTCCAGAATCGGAGTCACGGACACGCCGTACGTTGAGTCAGGCCAGTTCTCAGCCCTCTTCGCCGCCGAAGTCCTCCTGGCAGTCACGTCTGACCTTCGTCAGGGTGAACGCCATGTTCGGACCGGTGGCGTTGAACTGCACGTAGTCGGATGTCGACTTGACGTTCAGCTTGGCCCTGCGGCCAGCGAACCAGATGAACTCGCCCTTGAAGCCGGTTGGGCCAATCAGATCGAGATCGGTGACGATCTTGCGACCGCCCTTGCGAACCAGGACGCCCCGATCGTAGTCGTTGTCGATCATCTGTCCATCGTACCCGGGAGCGACCTTCACCTTCGCGTAGAAGACGGAGATGGATCCCTCGGGACACGACTTGTTGATGCCGGGCTTGAACTTGGTGATGGCAAGTCCGAACGCAGTCGACTCTCCTTCCGGAGTGATCGAATGGGCCGGACTGGTTGTCGGGCCGAAGCCCAATGCCAGCAACAAAGCCGCGACGAGCAGAAGCAGGTACTTCCTCATACGAAAACCACCTTCTCTTGGGGGGATTGCGGCAAAGATTCAACGTACATCACCTCTTTGGGCGGACATACGTCAACACCGCAATGGTAACTTATTTATTATAGCATAAGTTCAATGAAATTGCAATACTATAGGCAATTGAAAAAGGCCCGGAGGCCCCACGCACTTGGTAAAAATGCGCGGGCCTCGGGCCTAATTCGGTTCTAGCTCTTCATGTCCAGTTGTTCAGCAGGCCATCTCTGCGTTGACACGCGAGACATACTTGCCCTGCTTTTTGCTCCACAGGCACGTGGTCATGGTCGCACGAGGCGACCCCAGGTGACTGAGGAGCTTGGCCATCGCCCGCTCCGACAAGTGCAGCGGCGCATTGCGCACCACCTTCTTGACCTTGCAGGTGACAGTCGTGTCACCCATGGTGATCTTGACCAGCTTGCCGACACGAAGCCGCTTCAGGTGGTCGAGAACACCAACGCCGTTGGGGTTGGAGTCGTAGGTGTGCCCGAACAGGAAGGCGTTACCCTTCTTGCCGGGAACGGCACTCCGAGACGACCACCAGACCCGCTTGACGTTGTTGGGTGCGGATGTGCCGACACGCCGGACGAGAGGAGCGTCGAGCCCGATGGACGGACTCTGGACTCTTCAAGCCGGCGCTGTCGACTCCTTTGCCCCGGTGTGGGGCGGCGGAGCCGGCTGGCAGACGGGGCGCATCTCGACCTTGTCGCGGTCGAGTACCTCGCCACGCGACTTCACCTTGACCACCGATCCGACCTTCAGGCCGAACAGGTTGACGGGCTTGATCTTGCCAGGCCGAAGCTTGACGAAGACGTCGGGTCCGCTCCGAACGATCCGGAACTTCTCGACGAAGTCGCCCTTGTTCCTCAGCTTGGCGACGCCCTCCCCGTAGTTCTGGGTCACGCACGAGGCGTTCACCGAAGCACGGGGCTTGTGGACGAGCTTGTCACACTCGCCGGGCTCGATGACCCCATCGCCGTCCTCGTCCCCTCCGGTGGTTCCCGGGGGGCACTCGTACGGCGGAGGCGGGGTGCTGCAGTCAGGCGTCGTGAACGTGACCGTGTAGGTCGCGCTCGTGGCCGACGTCATGATCCAACCGTCCGGCAGTGTTTGAGGCTGCACGGAGCCGGCGTTCCAGGTAGCGGTCACCGTGACCGTCTGCCCCGGGCTGTAGGGAGCCGGAGCCGAGACGGAGTAGGTGATGCCCTGGGTGGTTGCCAGCGTCAGCGTCGGCGCAGACGGCGAACCGTTCACGCAGGTGCTCTGCTGAACCGTCGGGTTGACGGGACTGACCACTGGACACTCGTCCACCCACACCTTGTCGGAGTCGACCTGCTTCCAGACACCGTCACGCAGCACCTCGAGGGTGATGGTGTGGTTGCCGGGGGTAGCCGGATGCGTTCCGACGGCCTTGACGACGCCGTCGATCTTGTAGCGGTACTGCGCGCCGGCCGGCCGGACGCCCGTCGGGGCTTCCAGCGTGATCGACTCGCAGTTCTTGGTGAAGTTGCTCTGCCCACCCTCGCAGGCGGGGCCGTGGGACAGGTTGAACTGCCCCGACCAGCTGCCGTAGATGTCCATCACGGCGCTGGTGACGTTGCTGCCCAGGTTCAGGGTCGTGGTGTAGTGCGCCACGCCCCCGGTGAAGTTGGACAGCGGGACCTCAGCGGTCTGGCCGTTGTCCCATGTCACGGTGATGAAGTCGTCGGCCGAAGCCTCGTCCTTCACCTGGGTAGCGACGAAGTGCCACTCCGTGCTGTCGATCTGGTGATCGCAGAGAGCCTTGGCGTCGACCTGCTTGGTGGTGCAGTCGTCGCTGAACGCGGTCTTGGAGACCGTGCCAGAGTTGACCTGGGTGACGCCGTTGCTCCACCGGCCCTTCAGGGTCAGTGTCACGTCGGCCGTCGGCTTGGTGGTGAAGTGCTCCGAGAAGTACTTCGTGCCACCGGCCGCGATGGTCGTACCGACCGGCACGACCGAGCGGTTGCTCTGGATGATGGTCTCGGACTTGTCGGACTCCGAGTTGACCACCTTCCAGTTGGTTGTCCAGCCACCGCCGTCCTTGCAGACCACTTCACCGCTGATGGTGTTGTGGTGCGCGAAGACCGGCGTAGCCGTACCGGCAACCAGGCCGCCAGCCACTAGGGCTGGGATTGTGGCCCACGCGGCAATGCGCCGCTTGGTTAGAAGAGCCCTCATGGCTCATCTCCTTATCTTTGGTGGGGATGTGGAGGACCGTCCACATAGCGGATCCGTTCTTTACGGGTCAACGGCGTGGCAGAGATATGTAGTAGCTAAAACCGAATTGTTAACTGCCGAGCATACGCCCGGCGAGTGTAAAACTCAAGCTAGACATACCTCAACAACACCGACAACCCATAACCGGGGTCAGATACTTTCATTATAACATACTTAAGGTAAAAAGTAAATAGTTACGCTAATGGTTTTAGCTGATAGAACCGTTCTCGATTACCTTTTGTGCCGCTCACGTCACTGTCAGCTTTATCGAGGATGACAAAATATTGCTTCGTCCATGCCTCAAAATCCTTCAGAATCTGGCGCCGAATGTTATCGTTTTTAATAACACCTTTGCTGACCTGTTCTCGGCCCGCTTCGAATTGCGGCTTCACCATGGCGGCAATAGCTGCCTTAGGCGCAAGTTTTGCCACGCTTGGCAGAATTTCACGTAAGGATATAAAGCTGACGTCTATCACGACAATGGTAACTGTTTCATCGGTCTCGAACTCACGGATGTCGGTTTTTTCGTGCAGCTCTATCCGCTTGTCACCCAATAGGCTTGGATGCAACTGGTCGGTACCAACGTCGACCGCAATCACCTTTCGGGCCCCGTGCTGCAGTGCATAATCAGTAAATCCGCCGGTACTTGAGCCGACGTCGAGGACGACGCTTTCCCGAAAGTCTAATGAAAGTTTTTGAGCGACACTGGCAAGTTTTAGGCCCGCCCGACTGACGTAACGCTCGGCTTTTACGCTGATATTCGCTTTGTCATCAACAAACGTGCCGGCTTTTGCAACCGGCTTGCCATCTACCTTCACCCTTCCGAGGCGAATCAAGTTTTCAGCCTGTGAGCGTGACTGCGCCAACTTTCGCTGGACAATTAACTGGTCCAGACGCTGTTTCACTATTTTTTCCGTTCGCGGTATTCGCCGGTGGTCGTGTCGACCGAAATAATATCACCGGTTTTTATAAACGCCGGTACGCGTACCTTTAGACCGGTTTCGAGCGTGGCATCTTTTAGCACCGGACCGGAGGTATCGCCACGGGTAACATCTTCTGCATAGGTTACTTCGAGGAATAGGTTTTTCGGCAGTTCAACGTTAATCACCCGGCTATCAAAGAACTGCAGGCTTAAGTTGTCACCTTCCTTTAAGTAGTCTTTGGCCGAATCAACGATGTCGGCCGGCAGCTCAAACTGTTCAAAGCTCTCAGGGTCCATAAAAAAGTAATTCGTACCGTCGGTATACAGGTATTGCACTGTTTTAGAGGTGACTTCGGCTTGTTCAATCTTGTCGGCACCTTTGAATGTCTTTGGGATAACGCTACCATCGAGCAGGTTCTTCAACCGGACGTTCACAATCGAACCGCCCCGTCCCATCACTTTTTGGGCATATTCGGTCACACGGTATGGCTTGCCGTCAATTTGTACGACGGTGCCTTTTTTGAGATCAGTTGGTTGGTACATGGTTATTTATTACCTCTGCGTTTTTGGACTACTTTTTTGACACCGTAACCCGCCAAAAGGGCTGCAGCTATGCCGGCTGCCGTCCATTTCAGGGTTATATCCATATCATGGTCCGCTTCTTTTGCTATGTCAGGAATGTCTACAGTGGGTTCTTTCGAAGCCGTGGTTTCACCTTCCCACAAAGGTCCAAAATCTACATCCTTGGGCTCGGAAGGTTTCTCGGGCATCTAGTTTATTACCCTTGAGTTACGAATGGCAATAGTGCCAAGTGTCGGGCACGCTTGATAGCGACAGCCAGCTGGCGCTGCTGCTTAAGGCTCAGGCCGGTTTTGCCAATTGGCTCAATCTGGCCGTAGGCGTTGATGTAACGACCAAGAGTCTTTACATCTTTGTAGTCAAAATACGTCGTAACGTCTTTTTTAAATCGTTTCGGGGTCATTTCACTTCGCTCCATTTATAAGACAAAACTACGTTTTTTCTCATCGCGCCGGCAAATTTGTGTGAAAATTTGTCGGGCTGCTCTTTTTCCTGGAGCTGCTCCTTTTCTAAAAATTAAAATGGTATTTCTGAAAGATCAATTGGTTTGTCGTCGATATCGTCGATAACGACGTCTTTGTTCTTCTTGTCTGAAGATGGAGCCGGCGCAGCCGAGCTGCTCGTGCTGTCACTTCCGGTTGGGCCGTCGAGGAACGTGATGTCAGTCGCCACGACTTCAACTTTCGAGCGCTTTTTACCAGTTTCTTTGTCGTCCCACGTGTCTTGGCGCAGACGGCCCTGGACGAGGCAGCGGCGGCCTTTAGATAGGTACTGGTTAGCCAGTTCGCCCAATTTTTCCCAGGCAGTAATATCAAAAAAATCAGCTTGGTCGTCAGAGGTGTTGCGGTCAACGGCAAGGCTAAAGCTTGCAATGCTCTTACCGGTTGTCGTGGTACGCATTTCCGGGTCGCGGGTTAGGCGTCCCATCAAAATAACTTGGTTAATACTACGAGCCATCCCTGTCCCTGCTTTCTTCCTCGCTGTCATCACCAGCGTTCTTCTTAGCCTCGGCTATGCGCGAGCGCTCTTTTTCATCTACCTTCACTAGTAAGTAACGAATAACGTCGTCGCTGATGTTCAGCGCGTTAGAAATCTTAAGCGGTGCGGCCGGCGGCAGTTCGACTTCCATTAATACATAAAAAGCAAAGTCTTGCTTCTTAATCTTGTAGGCTAGTTTTTTCTTGCCCCAGTTGTCTTCACTCTTAACTTTACCGCCAGAGCTTTTGACGAGCTCGCGTACGGTGTCGAGTGCTTTTTCCAGCGCGCTTTCGCGGTCTGGGTGAACCAACACGGTCAGTTCATATTCCATAGATTTTCCTCCTCTGGAATTCCTTCTCAGGAATGCTTACCCTTTTTCAGGTAAGCCTAGGTTAATAACAGATGTAATTATACTGTATTTTGAAGAAGAAGTCTAGCGAACTTCGAGTTCGTTTTCATGGTAGGTTATGCCAAGCGGCTCTAGATGAACAGCTTTATCCCCCTCAGCAACTTCGCCGGCATAAATTGCCTCAAATCCAATGTCATTTAGTAACTGTATACAGTCCAGCGCCTGGTTGGCTGGCAGGTAAATTGCGTAGCCGCCGCCCATATTCAAATTACCGTACATCTCTTTGTCGTCATTACCCGATATCTCTTGTATCAACCTAAATTCGTCTTGGGGTATCGGTAGCTCTTCAATGTGATACGACAAAGGCTTTGTAGCGCGCATAATTTTACGCCATCCGTGGCCGGTTATATTCGACATATAGTGAATGTCAAGGCCGGCTTGCTGCATTGTTTCGACTGCTGGCGCATATATCGTCGTCGGTGTTAACAGGGCAGCGCCGAACTCACGCCCATCAGATAGCTTGGTCTTGTAACCCGAGACATCGAGAACATTTGCGACGTCTCGAGCTAAGGTGGCACCGTTGGCATGCATGCCACTACTTTTAATGACAACAATCGCATCCCCCGGTGCAATATCTTTCCCAAGAATCGGCTCTCGGCCGTTACGAATACTTCCGAAAGCTGATCCCGACAATTCACTAGCGCCCGGCACAATAATTCCTCTTAAGGTCGGTGTTTCGCCACCACCCCATGTTGCCATGGCAAGATCGCATGCACGAGCAAACCCACGCGCAAGATCTTCAGCCCGCTGCGTATCGTGAAACCAGCTTGACTCACCCACCGATAGGTGCATTGTCACCACTTCTGGCCGTGCTCCGACAACCGTTAAATCATTCAAAATCATCGCGGCAGTGTCTTGCGCGATTGCATCATAGTAGGTCGGCCCAACCTCTTCACGATACGCGTCAGCGATTAGATTCTTCGTTCCAAGTCCTTCAGTAACCATTGCGCCATATTCGTCGCCACGATCCCACACGTATGCCGACTCCCCGCGGCTCTCTGGCACTTCCCTCATGCCATGATATGCCGCAAGGTGGCCTGCAGTCGTTCGCCCCTGTTCTTGCGCAGCCCGCTTGAACGGGTCGAGATCCCCGTAATTTACCCCGCTTGCTTCATACGTCATCGGACCTGGTATTTCTGCCATCATTTCCCCCATTTGTAGTAGCTACGAATAAGTATAGGCAGGTCATGTATAAGCGACAAGCGTAAGCGTCTTATTCTTCGGTCGGACTTAAGTCTTCAAGACTGCTTATTAGCACTTCTCGCGGGCGGGAGCCGTCAGCTTGCCCGATGACACCTTGGTCTTCCATTTCTTCAATAATCCGGGCTGCCCGGGCATAGCCGATGCGTAGGCGGCGCTGCAATAAGCTAGTCGAGGCTTTGCGGCTTTCGATAACGACGCGCAGCGCGTCTTGGTACATGTCATCGCCGCCTTCTGAATGCATATCCATCACTACCCCGCCCTTGCCGTTCAGTTGCACCGGCTGGGAAATAATCTCGTCGTTGTACTGTGGTGCTGACTGCATACGCAAGTGGTCGGTAATTTTGATAACCTCTTCATCCATCACCCATGCGCCCTGAATACGGCGTGGTTTTGGCATTTCAGCGGTTTTAAGCAACATATCACCCTGGCCAAGCAGTTTTTCGGCACCAATCCCGTCGAGAATCGTCCGGGAATCTACCTGGCTGGCCACAGTAAAAGCAATCCGGGCCGGTATGTTAGCTTTGATGAGACCGGTAATGACATCGACGCTTGGACGCTGGGTTGCCAGCACTAGGTGGATACCGACAGCTCGGGCTTTTTGGGCCAGACGGACAATCAAAGCTTCAACATCGCGGGCCGCCACCATCATCAGGTCGGCCAGCTCGTCAATCACGATAACGATATACGGCATTGCACCATCACCGGTTGGAGCGGCTTCACCTTCTTCGTCTTGGATAGCGACTTTCTTGCCGCGTGAAGCTACTTTTTGGTTGTAACTCTTAATATCACGCAGCTTCTCTTCGGCGAGCAGCTTGTAGCGGCGCTCCATTTCGTTAACCGCCCATTTGAGAGCACTAATGGTTTTTTCGGGCTCGGTAATAACGGGGGTCAGAAGATGCGGAATGTCCTCGTACGGTGCCATTTCAACTTGCTTCGGGTCAACCAGAATCAGCTTCATCTCGCTCGGGCTGTTACGGTAAAGGAGGCTCGAGAGCAGTGTATTAATCATGACCGATTTACCCGACCCAGTCTGTCCGGCAATCAGGACGTGCGGCATTTTGTTCAGCTGCCCAACGACCGCTTCGCCGGAAATGTCCTTACCAATTGCAAAGCCAAGCGGCTCGTGGGTACTCGCCCACTGTTTGCTTTCCATAATGCCGCGCAGGCGTACGTCGGCCGCCCGGCGGTTTGGCACTTCAATACCAACGGCACGCTGGCCGGGGATTGGTGCTTCGATACGAAGACTTTGGGCAGCCAGGTTGAGAGCAATGTTGGTTTCGAGCGCAGTAATACGCGTCAATTTAACTCCCTGAGGCGGTTTCAAGGTGTACTGGGTGACCTTTGGACCAATGTTGGCGCCTTCCATTTCGACATCGATCGAAAATTCGCCTAGCGTATCTTTGATTACCTGTGCATTGTGCTGGACGTCGCCGGCATCGGCTGGACTTTGCTTCTTTTCAAGTAAATCAAGGCTGGGCGCTTTCCAGTTCGGGTCGTTAACACTAACCAGCGCCGACTGGGCTTCGGCTGCTTTGTCCTGCGGAACGCTACCTTTCAGGCTCGACAAGCGTTTTTTGCTCTCGTTCGGGTCAAGCATAGGTACGCCGGCATTCAGCTTGAAATCGACCGATTCGCCCTTAACATCGACTTCGGCAGCTCGTTTCATAACTTTGACGTTTTCGGCCTGTTCACCGGCTTCTGAACGGGTACGGATCATGTCCCAAAGCTTTTTAATAAGCGTAAACGGCGAAACACGGATAACAAATAATGTGGTTAACAATATGAGCAACACGTAAACGAAAATGGCTACTCCTCGGTCAAGTAGCGCCAGCATGCCATCGTTCAACAGATTGCCGAAAAATCCTCCGGTGTTCTGACCGGTGGTTCCGAGCAAGCCGAACAGTCCTGCAAACCAAAGCAGTAGAAGCAGCGCACCGAGCTGCATGACGACCGGCAGGCGGTTCTCTTCGGCCCGGAAGATTTCGACCGCGACATAAATGAAAACTAATGGGAGTACGTAGACGGCGTAACCGATAGTACTAAGCGTAGCTTGCTGCAGCCACTCGAGTATCGGGCCTCCGACGCCGAACCATGCGACGATAAAAAGAACCGATACTGCCGCCAAAATGACGGCGCCTACTTGCGACCAAAAACCGGCCGGCAACGTGTGCTGCGGAACCTGCTTAGTCTGTTTCTTGCGGCTTGCTGCCCGTCTTTTTCTTTTCGCCATAGATATTCGTTATTATACTTATGCCTTTCACCCCTGTCGAGGGATGATTCACCATAATTGTAGCATAATTTGCAACAAAAAGCAATAATGTTTATGCTTGTGGTGTCTCGTCAGCCACAACAGAAACAGGTGATTTCCTAAAATGACGATAGTGGACGATTAGTCCTACCATAACAGCATAAAAACCAACCCATACAGTGTTGACAGCAATCATTAGAACATTTGCTAAAGTTGCAACATATACCAGTGAAGTGACTTGGGTTAGGAACCAGATCATCCAGGTGGAGAGGCTGAGCTCGTCTGAAGCTTTGGAAACGTAGAGTTGGCGCAACTGCGGTACGCAGGCTGAAATTGCGACGAGTGCTCCGGTAATGTAGATGATTTCGATGATGAACATTTTGGTTTTAGTTGAGTTTACAGTTCTATATTAGCATAAGTTTCATAAAAAGTCAACCAGCTTACCGCTGGAGTTGCATGAGTATCTAATTAGGCTGCTAAATACTGGTCAATTAATGCAATTGCTTCTATATCTTTTGGTTTGTCGCTTCCGGCTTTTGTTAACCGTATTAGCTCTGGTGTCGCAACGCTTATTCCCGTTTTTGTATCTTGAACACTCATACGGCCTAATTCCGGAAGGTAGATTCTTCCCTTGCCGTTGGTAGCGTTGTACCTTTGCATCGAAAAGTGCCAGCGGTGGACATCAAAGCGCTCGGCTACATCGCGCGTTGATATAATTTCGCGCCGCTCGCCAGTGCTACTATAGCCGACAAGCATTCGCACGGCTCGCCATCCTAGTTCATTACGAAGATACTGGATATTTTCAAGACATGTAATGATGTCGATGTCACCGTCTTCGTGCTCTTCCCTAATACCATTGAGGACCATAGCGGCGCCATCGGTAATAATCGTCTCTTCTTGCACAGGAAGATTAAGCGCTACGACTTCAGCAACTATAGGATGGTCGAAATTTACCATAAAAGTATATTAAAGCAAATTTACCCTGATATGTCAATCTTAGGAATGCTTAAGCCTTTGCGGCATGTTTTTGAATCTAAGTTTTTATCAGAATTTACTTCTGTAAAAACTTATTAACTAAGGGAAAAGCCCAGCGAAGCGATAGGAAAAACCGTAGGTTTGTCCTATAAGGCGAAGCCGTTTAGTAACCGCGGTTTTCGCGGGGAGTCTTGGGGGCGATGACTTCAGTGTCGGGCACCTGTGGTGGCTGGAACTGCTTAGGCTCGGGGCGTTTAAACGCTGGCTGCTTCTGCTGCTGCGAACGGTTAGCGCCCTGTTGGCTCTGGGTTGAACTGCCGCCAATCTCGTTGATGACGGGAATGACAATTGGCGTCCGGCGCGTCTGGTCGTATAGCACGTGGGTAATTTCGTCTTTGATTTCCTTTTTCATTTGGTCGAGGTCAATCTTTTTGCCACTGAAGCCACGGGCAACCTTTTGCTTGAGGTATTGACGGATAAGTCCCATCAGTTCTTCGGAATCACGCAGGTAAATAAACCCGCGCGAGATGATGTCCGGACTCGTCAGCAGACGTCCGGTTCCCCGCTGGACAGTTAGGACGACGACAAACATGCCCTCGTTTGCCATGTGAATGCGGTCTTTTAGGACAACTTCGGACACGATGGCACCAGAATCATCGTACATGATGCCGCCAACCGGTATACGGCCATTCTTGCGGGCACCATCCGGAGTGATTTCAATAACATCACCAGCGTCACAAACAAAGATATTCTTGCGTGGGATGCCGGCTTCTTTTTCGGCCAGGCGGGCGTTGTGTACGAGCATATGGAATTCACCATGAATCGGCATGTAGTAGGTTGGGTTGAGAGCATTAATCAGCTTAACGTGGTCGTCGTAGTAGCCGTGTCCAGAAAGGTGGAGCGGACCAATGCCGGTCAGGTGCGTCTTGCCGTTCTGAACGACTTCTGAGCCTTCGCGCATCAGGCCGTCGATAGTCCGGACAACATACTTTTCGTTACCAGGGATTGGGTTCGAGCTGAACACGACAACGTCACTGTTCTTTATCTTGATGTGCTTGTGAGCACCGCTTGCCATGCGGTTCAAGACGGCATTGAATTCGCCCTGAGAACCGGTACAAACAATTGTTACTTTGCCATCTGGCAGCTTGACGATGTCTTCCATTTTCATGACAACGTCCTTTGGAACCTTTATGACGCCGGCACGAAGGGCTACTTCCATATTCTGTATCATGCTGTAGCCAGCGAAGGCGACTTTACGGTCGTGTTTCTTGGCTTCGTCGAGGATAACCTGCATACGGTGAATTTGGCTTGAGAAACAGCTTAAAATCAAACGTGAGTTCGGATACTTCTCCATTGCTTGTCCCATGCTGACCTGAATATCGAACTCGCCATGGGTGTGGGTACCGTCGCTTTCGCAGTTGGTACTCTCGTTCATAAACATCAAAATACCTTCTTTGGTGGCAATCTCGGTCAGCCGCTCTAGGTCAAACTTTTTACCGTCGACCGGTTCGTCTTCGAAACGCCAGTCGCCGCTGTCTACCAATACACCGAGTGGCGTGCGGATAACGACGGCTGTGGCGTCAGGGATTGAGTGATTGACTCGCACGAGTTCAATCGAGAAACTATCACCCAGCTGTACGCGCTCGTGGAGTTCCGGGTTTAGTTCGTAGTATTCGGGCTCATAGCCGCTTTGGCTCTCCTCCATGGTACGTTTGAGCATACCGATGGTGAATTTGCTCGCATATACCGGTGCCGGGATTTTGTGGACAATGTGCCGGAAGGCGCCAATATGGTCCAGGTGGCCGTGCGTAAAGACATGTCCGCGGATCTTGTGCTTGTTAGCTTCTAGGTAGGTAGTGTCAGGAATAATGTAATTGATGCCCGGGTAATCACCGCCCGGGAACAAGAATCCGCAGTCAATAACAATGATGTCGTTTTCGTATTCGATGGCCATCATGTTCTTGCCGATACCCATTTCGCCCAGTCCGCCAATTGGCATGACGCGGAGTTTCGGACCTGGCACTTTTGGCTGCTTCTTTTGGTCGGCAATGCTAAACTGCCGGCCTTCGTAGCCGTTGTAGATGCTCTTATTTACTGGAATGTTGATAATGTGCTGGCTGGCGCGTAAATTAACGTCCTCTGACGTGCGGCGCTGCGCCCTAAACACCTCACCACGGCGGGTGCTGGTGTTATTGATGACGGTATTGTCACTTTTGCGTTTTTTATTGGTATTGTCTGGCCGCTTAGACATATCATCAGATTGCGGCTTCGCGAGTCGTCGTTGACCCATAAATTGTATATTCTCCTTTTTTGAAAGAATTTATTTTAATTTCGAAAGTAAATGAGTGCTAGCGAGGGGTTTTAGGTAAAAATCAGTCGGTTCCCTCTTGTAGTAGCTCTTATTATAGCAAACTATGGCCAATTTTGCAAGTTTTACAGCTTTTTAATGATGAGTGGCACGTTCAGAAAGTCGTCGATTAACGTTTGGCGCATGCTGCCGTTATAAAGCGCTGCCGCCGGATGGTACAACGGTACTATGACTATTTTTTCATCACCGAATTGTATCCGCTTGGCTTGCCCGTGTATCTGGCTGATTTTCATGTCCGGAAGAAAATATTCCATACTGTGGCGGCCTAATGTTACGACAACTTTCGGCCCGATAATCTGCAGCTGCTTCAAGAGGTACGGCCAAAATGCCTTTTTCTCTTCAGGCAGCGGGTCACGGTTATTCGGCGGACGGTATTTGACAATGTTGGTGATGTAGACGTCGGAACGGTCCATGCCGGCGCTCGCTAGCATCTCGTTCAAAAACTTGCCGGCCGCACCGACAAATGGCAGCCCCTGCTCGTCTTCGTTTTTGCCGGGCGCCTCACCGATAAACACGATGCTGGCATCGATATTGCCGTCGCCCATGACTAAATTAGTTGCCTGTTCCGCCAGCTCGGGGGTTACCCTATTATCTAAAATGGCTTGTTTCAGCTTGTCGAGTTCAGCCTGTTTATCCATCCGTAAGGTTACGCCTTCTTAATCTGATCGTCGAGGACTTGGTTCAGCTTTTTGAACAAATCGACGGCCGAGGCGTCATCACGGGCTTTTTGCAAGGCAGCCGTAATATTAAATATCGTCTTGAGCTTGGCACCGATTTTCTCGATTTGGCTGGTTGTTTTGTCCGCTGACTGCTTTCCATCAGCGTAGCTGTCGAACGCGGTCTGACGGTCCCGCACCGCTTGGCCAAAATCACGGCCATAATTGGCAAAAACCTGTGTTTTTGACTGTTTCAGGGTATCTAGTTCAGGTAAACAATCCTTGGCTGCCGTGGAATGGGCCGCGGCTATTGATTTGGCGCTGCCTTTACTCGTGATGACATCGAATACGTCCGAACACGCAACAAATGATTTTCGTAGAACAGCGTAGCCGTTGGTATATGACAGGATTTTATCCTTTCGCGCGCTCAGGTTGTCGAACGCCGTTTTAACGTCGTCGTTACGCAGCGCTTTCATGTCACTAATCTTGTCGAATGTTTTATTCAGGTTGGTAACAGAGGTTTCGTAAGCAGTTTTGCTTTTTGCCGTCGCCGCGCTGTTCAAACTGATCGTCACGTTACTCGTATAACTGGAAAGCGCGCTGCTCAGTTTGTCATACTCCTTCTGAAGTCCGGCTACGGCCGTTTTTGCCTGCTGGTAATCTTTTTTATTCGGCTGTGACCAACCTAGCAGCCACACCGCTAAACAAACTCCAATAATGAACAGTAGCGCTGCCCCGGCTGCCAGTGCCCACCGTTGCTGCTTCGTTTCAGCCTCTTTTGCTTGCACGTTCCCTCCTTCGGACTATGAACTTATTATACTCTGCGGCGAATTATTCAATAACTGCGATTGTCGTACTGTGGCCCAACTATGAAAATACCCCTTCGTTTTGAAACGGGGGTATCTTCACGGCCAGAGGCCTACGCCTACTACTGGGCGTCTTTGAGGCTCAGGGAAAGCCGGCCGCGTTCGTCGATGGCAGTCAGCTTAACTTTAACTTCCTGGCCTTCGTGCAGTACATCGGTTACCTTTTCAACCCGTTTGTCAGACAGCTGCGATATGTGAACCATCCCGTCAATTCCTGGCATAATGTTCACGAATGCACCGAAGTCTTTAATGCTGACGACAACGCCGTCGTAAATACGACCAACTTCCGGCTCTTCCGTTAGGCTCTTAATCCAATCGAGAGCCTTTTGGATATTCTCGCCGTTCGGGCTGGCAACGGTAATCAGACCGTCATCCTTGATGTCGATTTCGGCACCGGTCTCGGCAGTAATCTTATTGATAACTTCCCCGCCTTTACCAATGACTGCCCCAATTTTATCTGGGTTAATCTTAATTTTTTCGATGCGTGGTGCATGCGGACTTAAGGAGACGCGTGGTGCGGCAATCGTTGAAAGCATGTGTTCCAAAATATGCAAACGGCCTGGCTTGGCTTTGGTAATTGCTTCTTTCAGGATTTCGACCGGCAATCCATGAACTTTCATGTCCATTTGTATCGCCGTGATTCCTTCGCTGGTTCCGGTGACTTTAAAGTCCATGTCGCCGGCAAAGTCCTCGGCGTCGGCAATGTCGCTTAGGACGTACGGTTTGTCACCGTCGAGCATTAGGCCCATGGCAATACCGGAAACCGGCCGTTTAAGCGGCACACCAGCGTCCATAAGCGCCAGGACGCTGGAACATGTTGCGGCCATGCTGGTTGAACCGTTTTGGCTCATGATTTCAGTCACGCTGCGAATTGCATAGGGAAATTCTTCTTCGGTTGGAAGTACCGGTATAACGGCACGCTCGGCCAAGTATCCGTGGCCGATTTCGCGGCGGCCAGGGCTACCAAGGCGGCGGACTTCACCAACGGTGTATCCGGGTGCGTTGTAATGGTGCATGTAGCGCCGTTCGCCATCAGTGACTTCCATGGTGTCTACCATTTGGGCATAGCTTAGTGGTGCCAATGTCACGATGTTCATGCCTTGGGTCACGCCACGCGTGAAGAGGCTCGAACCGTGAGCACGGGGCAAAATGCCGACTTCTGAAGAAAGTGGGCGGATTTCATCGAGGCTTCGGCCGTCGGGACGGGTCTGCTCTTCGACGATACCGCGGCGGACGTCTTTGTGAAGCGCACTAGTAAAGGCTTCATCGTATTCGTCACGCAGGTCTTCGTATCCCTCTGGGTTAGCTTCGGCCATTTTTTCGTGGAATTCCCAGCGAAGGTCGTTAACCATCTCGTTGCGTTCCGGATACGGCTTGCGAAGCGCCGCGCCTAACTTGTCGGCAATCCATTCGTCGACTTTGGCCTGGACATCCTCGTTTGGCAGCACCAAGTTGTATTCGAGAGCTTTTGGAGCCAGTTTCTCAGCTAACTCTTTCTGGAGTGCAATGGCAGGCTGGTAGGCTTTGAACGCCCACTCAAGTGCCGCGGCAATGTCTTCTTCTGACACCTCATTCAGACCAGCTTCAACCATGGTGATGCCGCTCTCGATACCGGCGACAACCAGGTCGATGTCGCTTTGTTCGCGCTCTTCCGGCGTGAGGAATGCTTTGAATTCACCATTGACCCGGCCGACCCGGATTCCGGCAACGGGACCGTCAAATGGTGCGCCGCTCAGCATTAAAGCACTTGATGCGGCAATCATACCGACAGCGTCTGGCCGGAAGTTCGGATCCATTGATAAGACTGACGAAACAACCTGGACTTCCTGGCGGTAGCCTTTCGGGAACAAGGGCCGGATTGGGCGGTCAATCAATCGGCCGATTAGGATAGCTTCGTCGCTTGGACGGCCTTCTCGTTTGATGAACCGGCTGCCAGAAATCTTGCCAGCTGCATACATTTTTTCTTCATAGTCGATTGAAAGCGGGAAATAATCCAGTACGACCGGACGTGTACCGACCATCGTCGTACCCAGAACAACGGTGTCACCGTACTTTACCAGTACACTGGCTGTCGTCCGGAAACCGACTCGATTGACTTCTAGGGTTAGCGGCTTACCGCAAAAATCTACGGAAACAGAGGTAATCTCTTTCCCGTTCGGGTTAATAGTACTCATAATATGAGTCTCCTTTCATTAGGCGGAGAGTAACAGGTGCGAAGCCTTGTCTAAAAAGCCCTCGTATCTATCACCTTCCGCGTTTGTACCTACTTATTTTACCGCAATTTAGCGATTTAGGCGATGTCACGGCCACGGAATATAACGATAGACGCTGCAAGTAAGCCAATCGTCACGATAGCAA
This sequence comes from Candidatus Saccharibacteria bacterium UBA2018, assembly GCA_002335175.1. Taxonomy (GTDB): domain Bacteria; phylum Patescibacteriota; class Saccharimonadia; order Saccharimonadales; family Saccharimonadaceae; genus UBA1020. Next base: position 3,533 of record DDCA01000003.1, on the reverse strand, counting down.
ACACGAGTGCGTCAGACGCCTGAATCCCGTCCTTTACTATGTCGACAGCCGGAAAGTAATGCAGTAACGACAATTTTTCGTAGTCAGATAGCCAATCGACGGCCTGGCCAAACGTCGACAGGATGAAGCTGCCGATAATAATGAGGATACTGATGCCGGTAGCAGCCGCCCGCCTTCCCGACGCAAACCCAACCGCGAACGGAATAGTTCCGAACGTTACCATAATCAGCAGCGTCATGGCGCTGAGGCGTACCACGACATCGGGTTCAATGCTGGCTATGTCGATAAACGGCAAAACAGCGTACATACCGGCTACCATACCGAGCACAACGACAACCATTATTGTCAGCATGGCGAACCATTTCTGAACAAGGAGCTTCGTGCGGCCAATCGGCAGGCTAAGCACTGTCCTCAACTCACCTTTTTCTTCATCGTTCACAGATAGCCCGATGCCAAGAATAATTGCCATTATGCCGGCAATTAGCGGCATACGGATATCAAAAAGCTGTGACGCAATGTACGTATCGAACCGACTCAGATCGGCCAAACTGCCGATGAGCCCTTGGAATGCCGCCGGCATGCTTTTTAACAGCTCATCAATGGCACCATCCTGGTGCATGGCCGGGTAAAAGCTCGCAAGAAGCGCCGCAATAGCCGCAAATGCAATCGTCCAGCCGAACAAAAAGTACCGTTTGTCATACAGCGTTTTCAGATACACCGAGCGCATCATCAGGCGGTCTCCTCTGCTTCGTAGAGCGACTTGAATGTTTCTTCCAGGTTGTATTCGCTTATTTCCACGTCTTTCAGCTGTTTCACGGCTGCCAGCCAGCTTTGCAGCTCTGCTACATCCGTTTTGTAAACGAATTTCATAGTTAAAAGCCCATCTTCAAATGACGTTTCGACTTCTTCGGCCTTTTTGGGCGGCTTCGTCGGCCGGTACGCACTTTTAATGGTGATGTGCTTCCCGCCCTGGGTCAGCAGCTCATCGGTTAGCTTGTCGAGGATTATTTTTCCATTGTGCATCAGGATAACCCGGCTGCAAGCATCCATGACTTCCTGCAAATAGTGCGATGACATAAAAACGGTTTTACCATTGGCCTGAGTGTCGCGGACTAATGCTAAAAAGGCCTCTTGCATGGCCGGGTCCAGCCCGCTGGTCGGTTCGTCGAGAATGAGCACGTCGGGGTTGGTCACAAAAGCTGCTACCAGGGCAATCTTTTGGCGGTTTCCGCGTGAAAGCTTGCCTATTTTCTTGTCTAGTTGTGGCGACAACCGTTGGATCAGTTCAGCTAACCGGCTTTCCTTTGTGTTCGATTGGTGTAACAGAAATGTCAGATATTGTTTGCCTGTTAGGTTTAGCGGTAGCTCCATGTCACCCGACGCGTAGCCAATACGTCCGTGCAGACGATGGGCAGTTTGCGGGCGGATTGTTTCACCGAATAGCCTGACTTCGCCTTTAGTGGCTCCCAAAAAGCCCAGCATCATGCTGATAGTAGTCGTTTTGCCGGCACCGTTCGCCCCAACGAAGCCGACAACTTCGCCCTTGGCTATTGCTACCGTCGCATCAGCCACGGCCTTAAAACGGCCGAATTGCTTGGTTACGCCGTTTAGCTCAATCACAACGGGCGATTTGCTCATGGTTTTATTGTACACCCTGCTATATTACATATGTCGCTTCACATCACTTAATATCATATGGATGATTTCATCAACCGAATGTCTCACCGTAATAGTTTCTTCGCCTGTAATGCCAAGATAGTCTTTGGCGTTCCACCAATTACGCATTTCTTTTTCACCGTAATCACTCGCCACCGATTTTGTCGAATGTCTGCGTAGCGTTTCTGCGAAAGGTATATCAAAATAATAACTTAGGACGCCTCCCGGACAATCTCGAACCAGACGATTAACAATATCTCCATACCGCTTTTTCGATAAAATACCTTCTAGAATTACCGTGAAGCCAAGTTCCCATGCTGTCCTGACCATTTGTTCGATCATCTCGCGGCTTGGGTTATTAGCCGTATCTTTGACGCGGAGTATTTCCCTCCGTACGACGTCCTGGCTTATAAGTGCAGTGCCTCTGCCTAATTCTTTCTGCAAACGTTGAGCAATTGTTGTTTTTCCACTAGCCGAGTTGCCTCGTAGAATTATCAGACGCGTTCCCATAAATCCAGTATAAAGAAAAACTCCGCTGTTATTTGCGGAGTTTTAGTTTGGCAACCACAGCCTTGTAGGCTTCGAAGTCGCGGCGTTCCAAGTATTTTAGCAGCCGTTTGCGGCGTCCGACCATCTGAATCAGGCCGCGGCGAGCCATGTGGTCGCCTTTGTTGCCTTTTAAGTGGCCGGTAATCTCTTTGATCCGGGCTGTCAGAATTGATACTTGAGCTTGTGGTGAGCCGACATCGGTCTTGTGCGTACGCGTCAGGTCGATGGCTTTGGCTTTGTTCTCGTTGGTAATCATTAGTAGGTTATTGTAACAGAGATAAGCTAGTCTATCAAGTCCGAAGCTCTTGGTGGGCGTCGGTAATCTTGCTGGCAGTCTGCTCGGGTAGACCAAGGATTTTGCGTTGCCGCTGCCGGTCGTCCGCCTTTAGCAGGCGTCCCGCCACTTGATAAATAAGGTAAATCGCTTTTACAAGTTCGTCGTTCACGCCAAGTGACATTTCGTCCGCAAAGTCGGAGGTATCATTCGCAGCGTGCTGACCGGTGTTACGTACATAGATGTCCCGTACCAACGTGCGAACAGCTGACATGAGCTCCGGCATGATGGCATACAGGCGGTGGAGCGCTGGGTGAGTTGCATGGAACTGCTCTATGCTGCCGCCATTAAGTGGCTGGTCGCTGGGTTCAACGATGAGCCACATCCGAAAGTTATCAAGATTCGCCTCAAGGTCGAGCGCCGGACCTTCGTCCGCATCTTTTATGCTCCGGGAAAGAAAAGCATCTAGGAAGGCTTCGTAGTCCGGCTCGTCATCAGAATCGTACCGATTGGGCGGTTCAATACCATTGTCGTCTTTGGCATTCGGCCAGCCATATTCGGCAATAAATTGCTGGAAAGCCGTGGAGTGGCGAATCTTTGGATCGACGTCTTTGACCTCAATCTGGCCCCTATGCACAGCATATTCGTAATAAGTTTTGTTGTATAAGGCATCGGCAATTATGTCGCGGGCATCGTAGCTGTGGCCGATGTGTTCACGCAGGTCATCGCCAACCTCTGGAATATCCTCGAGGCTTTTATGCGTAATGTGCTTTATTGGTTTTTCCTTGTCGGAATCCATTCTTTCATTATAGCATAATTATGATAAAAAAGCAATAGTATGGTTGTGCTACGTGGTCGCTTCTACAGATACGGCTTCCGAGATTGACCATTCCCCTATTTGCGTGCGACGAAGCCGGCTACAGTAGCCGCCCGTACCAAGTTTTTCACCGATATCAACTGCGAGGCTTCGGATATACGTACCAGAGCTGACATGGGTGCGAATTTTGACGTTCGGGTATGTGTAATCAAGCAGTTCGAGCGTATGGATTGTGAC
>DDCA01000001.1 GCA_002335175.1 Candidatus Saccharibacteria bacterium UBA2018 | reverse complement strand
TCCACCACCGCCTCCACCACCGGCGTCAGATCCGCTTGCGCTAAAATTCCCACCTTCGCCACCGCCGCCGACGTAAACACTCAGGCTTTCCCCGGGAGTAACTGAAATGGTGGATTCGACGAATCCACCACCACCACCAGCCGCTCCAGCAGTTGACCCACCGCCACCACCACCAGCCCCAGCACCCCACATCTTAAGGGTAAGACTGGTCACGCCAGTTGGTACGACGTAGCTATCCGCCCCCTGAGAGGTAAACACTCGACCATTAAAATTTATCCCACCAACTTGATAAATGTACCCGCCGGCTGCCGCCGTGCTTCCACCCCATGTCGCAGTCGGAAGATCACTGGTACTGTTCCATGAATCAAATCTTGCTCCGGTAGTCCGTCCTTTCTTAATCAACTTGTTATCAATATCAAAGTTAATATTTGTTTCGTTGTTACCCGCCATAAATTGCTGGGCGGTAACAACGTAGATACTAGGGTCGATTGCCAGCGGGTAGTTGCCTTTAGCTAGACCTTTGGATGTAACGGTAAGGCTATTGCCACGAAGTGAGTAGGCTGCAGTAATGCCGTTCGCAGGGCCATGCTGATCATTCACAACTGGCGCTGGGATCGTAAAAAGCAACGTATCTTTCGGAGCATTTTTACGAGCTTTTTCTAAAAGAGCCGCGTCTTTTTCGTTTCCAGTTGAAACGCTGCCGCTCAATAGCGAATTGCCATATATCCCAAGACTACCGTCTTTCTCTATCTTTGCCCGGAGATTATTACCAAGCTGGAGTTCGTAGGTGTACGAAGCCGTGTCTTCGCGGGCTTGCTTAAGAATAATATCCTCTTTCACTCCAACGCTTTGCATTGTGTAAACGGCCCATCCACTGCCGTCTGACAGCGGATACACAATTCGGTTACGGTCACGCCGTCCCTCTTGCAGCTTGAATTTAGGAGTCATCGTCAGGCTGATGTTATTTACCGGGTCAGATACGGTCACACCCTTGGTGGGATCTTGGTAGGCTGTCGCCGAGGCAGAGGAATAGCCACCAAGACTATCCGTCTGCTCATTCTGTTTTGTATTGAACTCAAAGGCCTTCGAAGATGAATTAAAGGTAATTTTAGCAGCCATCTCCGGACTTGCCTCACTAAGCAGTCCTTCGCCGTCGCCGAGTGCATATGAATGATCTTGGAAATATGGCTGAAGCAGTGAAATCACTTCGACAAGCATCAAGATTCCAGCAATAATAAGGAAGCGATAGCGGAGCTTCAGGCTGAGGAACTTATTAAAAAGCTGTCTGCAGCGAGACAGTAAGATACGATAAGCCCGCTGAAACCCAACCCGCTGGAGTACCACGGATAAAACAGCCATGACCCGTCCGTTTTTGAATTTATCTGTCTGTCTCATACTCCCTGTTTCAACCGCGCCTTACTACTGTTGGCATTTTAGCATAACAGGGATGGGACACCAAGCGGCCGGCTAGCGGTTACTGAAGGTGAAGCCGAGGTTGCCGACATAGGCATTGGCGGTGCTGCTGGATGTCATGCTTATCTTAAACACGATACTGTTACCCGGCCCAAAGCCACAAGTTGACGGGTCGGCCGAGCCTGTTGCCTGGCCGGTTTGCCATGTAGACTGCACTCCACTCGATACTGAGATTGCTGCGCCACATGCTATCAAACCTGAACTGTCACTTCGGTAGATTTGATATGTAACGGAAGAGTTAGCACTGTCGGTACGTCCCATTAGGCTGGTCTGACCCGACGAAAACTCCTTGAAGGTGCTCGGCAGCTGGTACGTAACGTATATGCTATAGGTCTGTGACGTCGGTTGTGGGGAAGTCCATTTGTAGTAGTTATAGGTTTCATTCGAGCCACAGATGGTTGGCTGGCTTGAACTGCCGTCATTGATATTCAGCGTGTCCGAGCAGAGGTCGGAAGTCATGGTGCCTACACCGGTACCATGCATTACAGCATTGGTATATTCCGGGCTAATGGTAACGATATTATCTGGGCTTGAACCACAAGCACCCCACCCGTCTGCTTCGTAGCACTGCAGCTTACCGAGTGTCGTGTCATAGTACATACTGCCTAGCAGCGCATCGTTGTCGCTGGCAATGGGCGCGCTGGCTCCCTTATCGAGCGTCAGCAGGGTTGTCGGACCGCCATTTACTCCACCACCAATCTGAACGTTCGGAGTGGTTGCGCTACGGAGGGTCATGCTGAACGCATCTACCATGAACGTACGGGCACTCGATGTCGTTTCAACAAAGTATGCATAAGGGTTAGTCGCTGTTGTTGCATCTGTTTGTATGTAACAGGTCACTTTCGTCCATGCAGAAGTAGAGAGGGTCTGCGTGTTGTAGTCTACGCAGTCCACGAAGTTGGTGCCGCCATCTCGACTGTAGCGTAGTTTGAAGTCGGTAAATGTACCACTCGATAACTTAGCATAAACTGTCATACGATATAACGTACTAGGTAGTGGCGTTGAACTTAGTGCGTTTCTAACACCCGCGTTGGCTGCTCCCGACGAAATAGCAACTTGCGCACTGTCTGATGCGTCATAGCCATCACTGGTGTTTCGGGTGACCGTACCTGTTCCCGTACCAGTACTGTAGCTCCAGTTTGTCGCGAAGTTGGTGTTATCGTTTACCGAACCATCAGTAGCGAAATTGTAATCGGCTGCGATTGTGACGGATAAGTTGTCGACGTAAAATGTTCGGGCGGTGCCCGCTGTTTGCCGTATAAAGATGGCGTTGCTTGAAGTAATACCTGCCGATGGCGTCGTGAAGGTACAGTTGACCTTAGTCCAAACGCTGGTGGCTGCCGTTGCACCTGTCGTACACGAGACGCTTGCTGCTGACCCGTCCACTGAGTAGTACACATTCATGTCGGTGAAAGTACCCGTGCTTAGGCGAGTGGTAAAGCTGACGTTGTAAGTCGTATCGGCGCTCAATGTACCAGAAAGCTGGTTCTTAACACCGGCATTGGCCGTACCGGTCGTTACGGTTGAAACTGAGGCCTGGCCGGTAGCAACATTATTGCCGGCAGTGATATAGCGGGTAACAGTTCCTCCAGTCAGAGCACTCCAGGTATTTGATGGGAAAGTCGTCGAAGTGCCGCCGGCCGTTTCGGCTCCAGCGTTAGTGGCGTATTCCGTCACATTCGAATTGACAGAGAACAGGTTAGCAGCTGAGGAGTTTTGGACTTCGAGCAATGTTCCGTTGACAGGGTTGGTCGAGCTGTCTCGAATCGTCAAGCCGTTGGCGTTGCTGCCGTTCGAAAGTAACAATTCTGCACCACCTGCACTGGTCAGGGTATTGTCGTAAGCTGCTTGCAGGGTAGTTGAGCTTGAGGCACCGGCGGCTGTCCAGTCATTGCCGTTCCAAATCATCGTCGCTGTCGTGTTTTGGCGCATTGCAATCTGGTTGCCGGCTCCACCACCGTTGACCGAAAGGGTGAACTCACTCGATCCGTTCGCGGCGGTTACATAAACGACACGGCCGGCTGTCGTAATTGTCGGGTCGGGAAGCGTTGCTGTCTGGCCCGACGTATTGAAGCCAGCCAAGACGGCTGAAGAATTATTCACCGAACTGGCAGCGATAGTACAGCTACTGGCAACGAGCGCCCCGCCGGTGTAACAGTTCGGGTCATTCGAAGTGGTCGAGAAGGTAGGAGTGCTTATTACAACAAGTCCGTTTGAGCCGGTACCAACGCCGGTTCCGCCCGACAAAGTTAGGTTGCCGCCATTGGCGTTGCCGACCGTTGCGTTGCCGCCCTGGACCGTCACCGTACCGCCGGCTACCGCCGTTGTGCTACTGCCCGTTCCGCTGATAGTGAAGTTGCTTGGTGCTGCAGCTGTGACGCCATTACCAAAGTAAATTGCCCCAGCGTTATCTAATGTCGCCCGGGCGATACCATTCGTCGAAAGCGCAATTGACGTTTTTGCCTGCAGATTAGTTGTACCGCCTGTTGCCGAACTACCTGAACCAATTGTGACGTTTGTGGTACCACCGGAAGTGTTATTGGTGCCGATGTTGATGGTCTGAGTGCCGCTGTTCAAGGTTGTGCTACCAATTTGTAAGGTATTCGCAACATTGGCCGTACCGATCGTCAGTCCGCCGGTGCCAGCGTTAATAGCCGTCGAGCTGGTGCTAATTGCAGACCCCATGCTAAGAGTAGTCGACGAGCTAGCCGTAGCATTGGTGCCGATATCGATGCTCTGCGCAACCGCACCGGTTGAGTTACCGACTCGAACAGAAGCAGTCGTACCGGTGTTACCAATATTCACAGTGCTCACATTGGCACCACCAACGTTAATTATGCCTCCTGTGCCGGCACCGGTTTTGGCGCCCGCATCGATTGTTATGTTGCCGCCGTTGCCGTTCGTGCCGCCGGCATTACCGCCTTGTAGCACCAAATCACCGCCGGCAGAGCCGGTTCCGCTGCCACCGGTGCCAGCGCTCATCGTCAGGTTACGGCCAACGGTTGAGGCAGGAGACGTAGCAATGGATAGCGCATGATTCGACCCCGCGCCAAACTGGATATCCCCTGAGTTGGTCAAGTTGAAGACGTCGGCTCCCGAAGCCTGCAATTGTAACAGGTTACCGCTTCCGCCGGTTTTGTTAATGAAAATGCTCGACGCAGTCGAGGCATCGGTCTGTACGCCCTGCGCCATCTGCACGAACTGACCGCTCGTTAGGCCACCAAGCTTGTTTGAGTTACTCGACTGTAAGGAGTAAACCGAACTCGACAGCCGCTTCATCGGTATCATTTCGCCATCAGGGCTACAAGCAGCAAACGTTGCACAAGTACCGTTGGTGCTACCGATGTTCATGCTGAGCCATAGTACGCTTTGGTTCCAGTCGACCTGGCTACCGAATGCATTGACCGAACCCAGTTCGACCGACATATAGCCGTTTTTAACTTGGATACCGTTGCCGTCGTTATTCAGGTGGCTCTCGGTCCACTCCAGAGTACCTGAAGGGTTGCCGACAGCCGTGCCGGTACCGTCCTGGTAGATCTTGAACTCAACGTTATAAAAGCCGTCGGGCACAACAGCACCTTGGCCGTTGAAAAGACGTCCCTGGAAATTGATTTGCTCATTTGTGCCGGCAACAGCATTAACAGGGGTAGAAAACTGCCCCAATAGAACCCAAAGACCGCCCAAAACTGCCATAAAGGCAAGGGCGACCGTCGTCAGCCGACGAATCGTTTTTACACCATTTGACATGTTTGTCTTTTGTTATTTTTGGCTAGATAAAGCTGTTTTTATTTCTCACACAATTTTATCTGGTACAAGCATACTCCATAACGCTTGTGATTGCAAGATTTTTGGTGTAATAAATACTACGAATGATAGACCGGACCAGCTCGTAGCAGCAGGCGTTTTTCGCGCCGTTCGCCCAGCCAAAAACTGACAGCGATTGCAACGACGCTCGTATAGAGCGGCCACAGCGTTAAGAGGCGCGTTAAAACGGAATTTGATACGGCGGCACCATCTTTGTCTGACGTCGTTACCGTAGGCTGGCCATTGACGATAGCGGCTACCGTTAGGAATGCAACTCGGCCATTGGCATCACTTCCCTGAATACTCACTTGGTAGGTACCAGGGTTGGAATAAACGTGGCCAACCGTAAAACCAAGGTTATTTTTGCGAGGGACTACCTTGTTTGACGAATCCCCCCACTGGATGTTAACCGCATATGGAGGCGTTCCACCAAGGATATCAATAGGCATGCTGAGCTCTTGATTAGGGAATACACCGCGAAAAACTGCATCGGTGTTTAGTAGCAGCTGTGCACCGCCAAAATCAAGCGAGGTCAACGGACCGCTTTGTGGTGCCAGGGCATCGTAAAAAACCGTCGGCTTGTTAGAGTCAGGACCAGCCTGGTTAAGGTCGTCATATACCCGAGCTACAAGAACGTTTTTACCGATCAGCAGGTCAATATCCAGCGAATACGACCCATCATCTTGGCACGGTACCGAGCCGGCAAAGATATTGTTTTTAAATACTTCAACAAGCGTATCTTTTGGACAGCTTCCAGATACGCTTACGGGAGTAGTCGAAAACCGCTGGCCGCTCTTTGGTTTGTCGATTGTAGGGGCAGCAGTCGGCGGCTTGCCTTCAACAACGCCTGTAAGTCCGATTGAGCTCGATTCCGGCCCCGGACTGGCGGCATATGACGTATAAACGGTCAGCATGAACCCAACGGCCGCAAGGAGCACAGCGAGTGGTAAGTACGACGTATGTTCATGTGGGCGCAAACGGCCGCTGTGGCGATGGTGGATTAGTTTAAGGTGTGCCATGTCTCGTAGTATAGCATGAGCGTTACCTTGGTCGGATCAGTGCTAGCGTCGTCGTCGGCGTGAGCGGGATGACCGAGCAATAACACGTTCATTGTAGCGCCGCAAACCGATACGGATAAGAACAAAGGCAATGATGAGAAGGACAATGGCAAAGGCAATCAGCCGGTAGGGGATAACCCAGAAGCTCGTCGAGGCCGTCAAAGTCTGGCCATCAGTACCATACGTCATCTTCAAGTCAGCCGTATAACGCCCAAACAATACGCGGTCACCAATTACGGATGAGTCTAGTGTCTGATTAAACTTACGAATACTACCGGGCAGTACATTATTTCCATTCAAGTTGACGTTAACTGCACCAATTTTGTTACCAAACATATCCGACACGACGACTTGGCCGGTTGGCTGTTCATGTGAGCTGCCATTATTGCGCAGCCGTTCAATGAATTCAATGGGCGGTGATTCAAACAGCCAATTGGTTTCGCCGTTTTTGCTGGCAGTGAAGCTTTCAATTGCGACATCTTCTTTGATATCCCCGTTAACCCGCAGCAGAATTAGCGTACCAAGGCTAGCCGAAAGCGACACGCCGCTGCCTTCCAATCCTGGAGGGCTGGCCGTAAAGCGTACCACGGCATAGTAACCACCAGGAGCAGCATTTGCAGGCACGCTTATACTAACTTTTAAGTCGTTGACCTGGCGAGGTTTCAAGGTGAACTGTGGCAGGGGTTGGATCCAATCCTTTAGCGAATAAGGACTTTTCTGGTCGCTGTCTTCAAGTAGCAGCTTTGGCGTTCCGTCTTCACCGGCCGCCACGAAGTCATTTATTTGGTTACGTACGACCAGCGGGCTGGTAGAGACGTCACGCAGTTTAATCGAAGTCGTAATTGTTTCGCCCGGGTCGGCTTTGACGTTAAGGACGGGCGGCGCTATTTCCAATGCCTGTCCGCTTCCTTGGGCTGCTGCATGAACTGAAGACACGGGCATAATGCTCAACACGGCTAAAGTACTGAGGAGGAGCGTGCCGAGTGTGCGGCCAAATCGTGTCATACGTTTAGAATGTCGGTGTACAAATGTACGTTAATGTCGAGGTATATGTACCAGCTAGCTGGTTACCAGCAACGTTGACGATATAACTAGCTGTATAAATCTGGGAATTGGTTGGTCCTGCACCACCGTTAGCACTGTTCGCAACAGTATCCCCACTCACGAACTTGAACGTATCTACCGTATTGTATCCTGCTGTTGCTTGGCCCCTAAAATCAACACCGTCGGAAGCCGGGGCAATTTCGGCACTGCTACCCGGGAAGGTCGAAGCGGCACTCGAAGTATTTGCTTTCAAGTTCATACCAAACTGACCGACACCTTTTGTGCTTGTTGTTGCTGACGACATCGCCGGAATCGTGTTGGCTCCAGATGTCATAGTTGGTCCGTTGACGGTAATCACGTATCCGGTTCCGGCATTGGTACTGGCCGCCATTTGGGAATAGGCCACCGCGGTATCGGTCGGGCTGAATAGCTGGTTAAAGCTGACAGCACCGGAAGTAGCCGTTGAACAGTCCGGAATGCTAGAAGTCGTACTGACCGTTGCACCGGCACAGAAAATGAGCGACTCAGGCATAGTACCGGTCAGAATAATCTGCTCGGCCGTACTAGCGGCGACAGTACCGGTGTCTGTTACCGTACCACCAAGGGCAGCAGCGGTGTAGGTATTAATTCGGACAAAGAACGTGCCTTCGGTTGAAGGGTTGGTAATCGAGTTAAGTTGAATAACGGCTGTTGTGCTGGCGGTAACGTTGGCTGCTGTTCGGGTAACATATGGAGCACCTTGGGTCGTGTTGTTGACCGTAAAGCCGGTAATACCGGATTCAGATCCGAGCGTCGCCGATGTAGTACTCAGGCCGGTCGGGGTAGTACAGGTTCCGCTGGCGGTTGTACAGTATTCAAATCGTATCGATCCGACGTTGCCGCCGGTCGGAACAGTGAACGTAAACTGATGATTAACCACACCGCTGGGCTTTGAACCACCGTCAGTGGCACCGGCAACTAAGGTGAGTTTTCGAGAAGTAAGTTCGGCGGCATTGGCCACACCATTTGACAGAAAGGTAACACTAAGCGCAAGGACTAATAGACCTGTTAGAATTTTCCCCACTGTTTGTCTCATGCGTGAATTGTAGCATAAGCGTCAAATCAGCGTCAACGAATTGTGGAAAAGTCCGTCTGATTACTAGTAGGTTGGGGTGCAGATATAGGTAAGTGTCGTGGTGTATGTACCGGCAGGTTGGCTACCAGGGACGTTTGCGATGTAACTGACAGTGAATATCTGGGCGTCTGTTCCACCGGCGCCACCGTTGGAGCTGTTAGCAACCGAGTCACCAGAGGTAAATTTGAACGTGTCTACGGTGTCATATCCGGTAATTGCCTGGCCTTTGTAGTTGGTACCGTTGGCGGCCGGCGCAACTTCGGCGCTGCTGCCTGGGAAGCTTGCGGCGGCTGAGACGGTGTTAGCTTTTAGGTTCAGACCAAACTGGCTGACACCCTTAATGCTCGTTGTTGCGGAGTTCATGCCGGTAACCGTGTTAGCACCAGATGTCAGGGTTGGTCCGTTAACACTAATGACATATCCGAATCCGGCGTTGGTACTGGCGGCCATCTGGGAGCTGGCAATTGCTGTGTCGGTTGGGCTAAACAGCTGGTTAAAGCTAATAGCTCCGGATGTTGCTGTGCCACAGTCAGGCACGCTACTGGTAGTGCTTACCGTGCCACCGGCGCAGAAGACTAAGGACTCGGGCATGGTACCACTCAGGATAATCTGCTCGGCAGTGCTGGCGGCAACCGAACCGGTGTCTGTAGTACCGCCTGTTGTGTTTGTGCTGGCATAAGTACTAATTCGGACGAAGAACGTACCTTCGGTTGTCGGGTTGGTAACTGTAGATAACTGATAAGCGACTGCTGTACTTGCGGTAATCGAAGCTGCCGTCCTGGTTAGATATGGGGAACCGTTGGTTGTGTTTACAATTGAGAAACCAGTCGCACCGCTCTCAGACCCGAGCGTGGCAGACGTAGTGCTTAGGCCGGTCGGGGTCGTACAAGTGCCGGCAGCAAGCGTGCAATATTCAAATTTAATCGAGCCAACGTTACCGGTCGTTGGAACGGTAAAGTTGAACAAGTGATTAACGACACCGCCTGGTTTGGATCCGCCGTCACTCGCACCAGCTTGCAGCGTAAGCTTGCGGTCGGTAATTTGGGCAGCCGAAACCGTCGGCGCTAGAAAGGTTTGCAATACAAGCGCCAGGACAAGTAAAACTACCGCCATGACGCTGAATAATGATTGTTGTGGTGTTTTTGTCATTTTTTTATTCTTTTTGTTTTTATAGAGTTGTTAAGGGAAGAATAGCACGAGCATTTTGACGTGTCAACAACTTTTTCTGACTTTTTTGCAACAAGTAAGTAGTTGCTAGTATGTGCCGGTCACAACCAATGTCTGGTCGGTCGAATAAACGCCGCCCGGTGTCAGGCTCGTCACATTGACGACATAACTCATCGTATAGATAGTCTTACCCGAACTCTTTGGGGCACTGGCAATCGTTTCACCACTGACATACCGGAACTGGTTCGGGGTTGAGTAATTACCGGCGACCGTACCGAATCCAAAGTCATTTGGACTGGTGCCGTTGTCCGGGTTCTGGCCAAATGAAATCGGTGACGTATTAGCGACGAGGTTAAGCCCAAACTGTTCAATGCCTACCTGAGACGCTGCGTTGGCACTCATGGCAGCAATCTGGTGGCTGCCATACGTCGGCGGATCGCCGATTAGCTGGACGGTATAGCCGTAGCTCGTATAGTTAATGACAGAAAACTGGGCCGTGGCTGTCGCTGCCGCTGCTGGGCTAAAGTCGCCAAAGGCGGCGCTGCTGGTGTCGACCGTAACGCTCAAATTAGGGTCGGCGGTCGTGTCCGAACCGGCTTCGGTCTGGAAATTGGTCGAGCTTGATCCGCCGGCAGCTGCGTCGCCGGCACCCGTTTGACCGCGGAAGTTGGCCGAACTGCTTTCGAGCAAACTGCTCACGCCAATGCTGGTCTCGTCGAACCGGTAATTGGTCGAGGCGGGAAAGTCGGTCGCATAGGCCGGGCTGGACAGCAGTAAAGCAGTCACAACCCAGGCAGCAATTTGTTTCCCTGTCTGTCTCCTCATCGTATAAGATATTGTTAAATACCTACCGAGGATTTGCAAGCGATAAGGGTAAGCGTTATACTCATGGAAGCAATACCGAGGGAAAAGCAACAAGTGGATACCAACAAACCCGAAGATGCCCAGCAATCCGGCGCACCAGCACCGGAAGTTTTGCATACTCAAGACGAAGCACCGGCTCCGTCGCCGTCAACTCCCTCCGAACCGTCAAAATCACCAAAGCCGCGGCTGCGTACTACATACCGGCCCAGTCACAAGGCGACCTTTATCGGTTTGGCTGTGGTCGCAGGCGTTTTAGCTATTAACGGCGCCGTCATTACCTGGCTTATGAACGCCCAACAAAATGCGGCCGCCGAAACCGCCAAAGAATCGGTTACCCTGAGCGCAAAAACCCTCAATAGCCTCGGCGTTAGCCGTAATCCGGTTGGAAACCTGGGTACCGAACTGACGATTGGACCGCAAACGACGTTTAATAATAAAGTCACAATGGGAAGCGACCTAACAATTGGCGGTAAGCTCCAGTTAAAGGGAGACTTTTCGGCCAATAGTGCCAGCTTCGCTAACTTAAAAGCCGGCGAAACAGCTCTTGAAAAACTGACCGTCAATGGTGATGTCACGGCGACGACGCTAAATTTGCGTAAAGATCTGAACGTTGTTGGCAACGTAAAGATACAAGGCTCCGTCACAATGGCACAGCTGCTGACTATTAATAACAACTTGAATGTAGCGGGTAATGTTTCGATAGGTGGAACGTTAAGCGCACGGAACTTCCAAGCCAACTCGCTTACATCTGGTAGTACCTTGACCATCGGCGGACATATTATTACCCGCGGTTCAGCCCCGGCAGTTGGCCCGGGCGGCGCTGTCGGTAACAACGGAACCGTATCTATCTCAGGTAACGATGCTTCCGGTACGGTTGCAGTTAACGCTGGAACTGGAGCCGGCAACGGATTGCTTGCTCAGGTGGCGTTCAGAAGCCAATACGGAACCATGCCTCACGTTCTTATCACTCCGGTAGGCCGCTACGCGGATGTATATGTTACCCGTTCCATAGGAGGCTTCAACATCTACTCGTCGAGTGCCATGAGCTCCGGCGGTTACGCGTTCGACTATATCGTGATGCAGTAATTGCGTAATCTGCATAAAATACGCCATAATAAAGGCCTTCCTTGCTATTGCCAGCTGGAAGAGGGTGGAGTCGGTCGCATACTCTTTGCCGGAGTGATCGGCTCCACCCAAAATAGCTCCAGCCAATAGCTGTCTGAGCGACCAGGCCCGGATGTTGTCTGGGCCGTATTCTTTTTACATATTAACGAAAAGTAAAACTTGGTTGTCTCGGACGGTGATAATGCCACTTTTTGTGTCGATTTTTACTGGCTCGCCCTCAGTGGGGGTGACGATAATCTCGCCGGGCTCTAGCATTGAAAAAAAGTCGGCGTGGCCGGGAAGAATATCGAAATCACCAATCCGGTTAGTTGCCGATAAAGCGGTAGCTTCTCCTTCAAAATACAGTTCAAAAGGTGATCTCGCAACAACATTTAACCGTTCGGTTAAATCACTTTTTGGCATCGGCTTTTTCCTCTGTTGGAGCTGGCGCTTCTGGCGCTTCGGCTGCCGGCTTTTCTGCCTTTTTGTCAGCTGGCTCCTTGGCTTCGTCACGGCCTTCTAGGATTGCCTCAATACCAGCCAGCGTTTCCTCGAGCGTGTAGTATTCGCCAGGGTGGCCCGAAAACTTTTCGGCCACGGCGAAGTCTTGGCTAAAGAATTGGATAAGCTTCTTAGCATTCTGGTAGTCGGTCCGGTCGGCTGGACTCAGCTCGTTCTCACCAACAATCGCAATAATGTTCTTTAGGCTGTCGTATTTCTGCATAATGGCCTGTACCTTTTCGGCAAGTTTATAATGCCGTTCGCCCACGATGTCAGGGGTCAAAAGCGATGAGGTCGTCTTCAGCAAATTGACGGCCGGACGGATGCCGGTCTCGGCAATTGCACGGTCAAGCACTAATACTGAGTCCAACTGCTGGCTGATTGCCTGCACGGCCGGATCACTTAGGTCGTCAGCCGGTACATAGATTGCCTGCACGCTAGTAATTGTGCCTTTTTCGGTCGAGCTCAGTCGGTCCTGCAGCCGCTTCAAGTCAGAAAATACCATCGGGCTGTACCCACCCTCACTCGGAATTAACCCCATATTGGTTGAAAGTTCGGTCATGGCCTGGACGTGCCGGTAGATATTGTCGACAAAGAACAGGATGTCTTTGCCCTCATCATCGCGGAAGTATTCGGCAGCCGTGGCGGCAGCCGGACCGACCATCGAACGGATAGCCGGAGTCGCGTCCATCTGGCCAAAGAACATGACCGTGTCTTTTAATACGTCGCTTTCTTTCAGCGTTTCATACAATTCGTTACCTTCACGGATACGCTCACCGACACCACAGTAAATTGACAGGGATTTGCTCGCATCTTTGTCTTTACCTTGGGTTACGTTGTGAATCATTTCCATGGTAAGAACCGTCTTGCCGACACCGGCACCGCCGATAACGCCAATCTTGCGGCCTTTTACGAATGGCGTCAAAAAGTCGATAACCTTCAGGCCGGTTTCAAGCAGTTCCAGCTTTGATGAGTCGCGGTAGCTTTTGGTGCCGCTCGGTACGCTAATCGGGCGGCGGTTTTCCTGAATGCCTTCGCCTTTGTCGAGCGGCTCGCCGAGGGCGTTGAATACCCTGCCGAGCGTGGCTGCGCCAACCGGAACCGATACTTTGGTATGTGTCCGGGCGACTTTTTGGCCGCAGCGGACCACGCTGTCATTGTTCAAGTTTAGGCAAACAGCCCTGTCGCCGCGAAAAAAGTTAACTTCTAGGAATACCTCGGGGTGGCCCTCGACGTTCAAAAGCTCCTTGGCTTCGGGGCGCTCGCCCGATAGCTGCACTTCAACCGTCAAGCCGCGCAGCGTGACAATCTCACCAATCGGGCTGTCTAGTTTTTTAGTCGCTTCCATTTACGTTCCCGACCTTTCACGCCGCTTTTTCTTTATGCCAACCAGTACTTCGCGCAGTCGCCGGTCGCTTTCGGCACGTTTGGAGCGGTGAAATTCTAGTTTGTACTCTCCCAAAAGCTCGCCGGCCCGGTCTTCGGCAACGGTCATAGCGTTAAATCGGCTGGCTGCCTGGGCTAGCCCGGATTGCAAGATGGTTTGCGATAATGCCAAGCTCATCATACTGGCTTCCATTTCGTCGGCAATCTCGTCGAGGCTTGGTTCGAAAATAGTATCATTGTCCGTCATAACATCTTCGTTGGCGCCTTCGCTCATTTGCTGAATGTGGGTTACCAAGTTGATTGAACGGACTTCCTGTTGGCCGAGGGACAGGTATTCTTCGTAATAGACGGTAATTTTTTCGTATGGCAGTACGGTTTGGATAACAGGGGAGACATCGATGTATTGGTCGGTTTCGGGTAGCTGGAAAAATTTTATGTAGGGAATTCCGCGCTGGGAAAGCTGGGAGGCGCCGTGGCTTCCAAGAACGACGATATCGGTCGTAGCGGGGTCATACTCACTCTGCATACTTTCAATCATGCGCATGTCGAGGTCGCCTGACAGACCGGCCTCGGCTGATATCAGTACAAGCACCTTTCGTCCATTGTCGCCGACGCCCGGACGTTCGGTGATACGCCGTTTCGGGTCGACACGCAGGGAAGTGTAGCGTTGCCATAACAAGTCGAAGAACTGTTTACTCATTTGCACCTTGCTCTTCACCTTAGCGACTTGGGTGCTGGCCAGGCTTTCAAACACGCTGGTCAAGTCTTTCAGCGTACCGATTCCGGTCATGTCCTTTTCAATTACGCCGGGCCTACGCATTATCTGCTCCCTCCGGGAAATAAGACAAACCTACGGTACTCCACCCCATAAAGTCTGACGACTTTCCGGGGACCCCGGCTTTTCTCATCGCGCAGTGTCGCGGAATGAATCCGCCGACTCTGGCTGCTCTTTTCCCTTGTCAGTTGCCAAATCATTTTTTAGCCTCCGCCGGTTCTTTTTTGTCCGCAGGCTCTTCGGTCGGTTTTTCTTCCGGTTTTGCCTCTTTTTTCTCGAGTGGCTTAGCCCCAAACTTCGCAAGCAGCTCGGCTTCGATTTTGTCGTAATCTTCCTCGGCTTTTACTTTTGAGGAGGCTTCCTTAACGGCAACCCGCAAACCGGCTACATCAATTGCCCTGTCGTCAGGGCTGTTCATAATCGTCTCAAGCATCAGCTGCTGCTCGACCAAGCTAAACAGTTCCTCCGGCTTTTGGCCTAAGGCTTGGTAGAGGTGCTTGCCGCGGGTGAGGTCGAGCCGTGTTTCAACGGAAAGCTGCGAAGAGAAGTGACTGAATTCCTCGGCCTGCTTGTACTTGGCAAGTGCCTTGAAGAGTGCCGTCGACAGCTGTTTCTGACGTTTGGTCTGTGCTTGGCCACCAACACGTGATACAGACAATCCGGCGTTAACGGCCGGCCGGATGCCCTTGCGGAAATAGCCCAGGTCAAAAATAATCTGGCCGTCGGTAATTGACATAACGTTGGTAGACAAATAGGCCGTTATATCATCGTTCGGGGTCAATACTACCGGCAGAGATGTCAGCGTCTTTTCGTTACTCAGTAGTTTTCCAGCCCGTTCGAGCAAGCTGGAGTGGGTGTAGAAAATGTCACCTGGGTACGAATCACGCCCCGGGTCTACTTCCTGCAGGAGCGAAAGCTGGCGGTAGGCTTCGGCGTGGCTCGAAAGGTCGTCGTAGATAATAATGACGTCTTTGTTTTGGTTGTACCACAGCTCTTCGGCCATGGCGCAGGCGGCGTAGGGTGCTAAATAACTCTGGGTCAGGCTGTCAAATATGTCGGCCAGAACCACGATAGTGTGCTCCATAGCACCAGATTGGTTGAGGTTTCGAAGCAGACGTTCTACGTCAACTTTACGCTTGCCAACCAGTACGTATACGACGATTCGGTCCGTGCCATCCTGATTAGCGGACAGTTGTGACAAAAAGGTGCTTTTTCCGGCTTTTGAATCACCCAATATGGCAATACGCTGGCCTAGCACGATAGGGAAAAAGCTATCGACAGCCGTGACGCCGCTGGCGAGCTGCTCGTCAAGCATCTTGCGGTCCATAATGCCTGGCGCCGGGGTAAAAATCCCCGATTTCTTGGTGGCTTTAACGGCACCTTTGCCGTCGAGTGGCACACCCATCGGAGTTACCACGCGTCCGACCAGGCCTTCACCGACTGGAACGCTCAGCAAGTCGTTTTCAACTACGGCAAGCGAACCGATAGGCAGGTCTTCAGTGTCAATGTTATAGAGAATAACTTTGTCCTGGTATGCTTCACGGACGAACCCGCGCTGGCCGTTATCAAATAAAATCTGCGCGCCTACCCGCACGCCCTCCAGCCCTTTTACCTCAACAATAAAGCGGTTAACGGCTACAACTTCACCGGTTAGGTTGTCGGCTTCAACCAGTTTTTGAAAGGCGGTATTATCAAACATTTACAAATACCTCATGGAATGGTTTTTCGGCCGAAAGCAGCTTGCGCCGGAAAGACCAGTCAAAAATGTGGCTGCCGTAGTTCACCACCATGCCACCCAAAATATGTCGGTTCATCTGAAAACTTACCAGCATGTTGGGGGCAAGATTCGCCCGTGCCCAGCCGACTAATTTGGCTTTGACCTCGTTCGGTGCGACAGCCGCCAGGGTGATAGTCATCGACGGGGCAGTTTTCTTGTATTCGTCCAGTTCCTTCAACAGGCTATCAATACTGGTCTGCGTCAGGGGTTTGCCGCCGCTCCAATCGCGGATTAGCTGGCTGGCCGCAGCGGAAATAGCCGGCTGCGGTGTGCCTGTTTTGACACTGACCTTTTGCTTGATAAGCTCGTGCGAAGCCCATTTGGCATAGGCATGTACCTCGCTAATCAGTGAGGCGAGGTCCTGCTGGCTGGCAACCGTGTCGGGTAGGCTAAGTTTCATCAACCACTCCCTTGATTAGCTGTTCCTTGTTGGCCTCCAAAACGGACACGAGGTAGTCAGACTGGGCGCCAAGATCAACTTCGTGGCCAAGCGTTTCGAGCAGGAAGGCATTGACGGCATCACTCAGCTTGTCGTTCAGCCGGGCCGTCAGCTGTTCTTTTTGGGTAGCAAAGCTGGCTTCGAGCTGACTTTCGAGTTCGGTTTGTTTTTGGCTTAGCTTGGCATCCAAATCAGCCTGGCGGGTCGCAAGAGACTGCAAAATGGCGGTCTGCTGTTTGGTAATTTCGTCCTCGGCACCGGACAGCGAACCTTGGGTCGAGGCCCGTATTTGCGCTACATTGTCGCGGAACAGTTTCATCTCGTCATCCAGCACTTCGGCGCCAAACTTTTCGAGCAGCTTGTTCAGCTGTGTGCCGGTTGAGCCAAGATCGCTTTGCAGCTGTAAAGCCGATCGGTTAACGATGCCCTGAAAGTTTTCCTCGGCTTGCTTGATAATTCGCTCGCGGACAGCTTTCGGTACGGGTGCCGAGTCGGCTGCTTTGGGGGCTTTTTCATTTCGCCAGTGGGCAAGACCATATTGGATAGCCAAAACAATTACCACACCGAGCAAGAAGGCATTTAAGAGCAGAAAAATGTCCAAAAATGTCATGCCCACCTCGCTTTCATCCCAATTTCGTTAATACCAGGTAAATTGATACCAGTCCTACACCCAGTATAGCCAGAACCAGGCCGGAAAGCTGAACCAAATCGCGGTAAATTGCCGATTGACTCAGAGGGTTGCGCCCGACCGATATGATACTGCTTCGGATCATAGAATAAATCAGACTGGCGACAATGCTCAGCATAATAAGGAAAATAGCACCAGAAATCAAAATCGGCACGGTACCGACTTCGCGGCCGGCCAGGCTATTGGCTACGTTCTGAATCGCGGCCGGTACGATAGTTTTGTCCGGTTCCTTAAAGTAATAAGCGACGTTTACCTGTACGGGCACTTCGCCAAGTGTCATGGTTTGTGTCTTCCCGCTGCTGTCTTTGTAAGTTTGCTTTTTGGTGTTGCCCATCTTCCCCTGGGAAATACCAATAACACGGACATTAGCCGTGGCGCGCATACCAACCCCTTTGAACGGCGAGGCTGTTATGTGATCACCGCGTACAATTTCGCCGTTAATATCACTGACGATTACCGGTAGGGTGCCGCTCGTCGCTACCTGCACCTGCCCATCTTTGCCACTCGACAAGCTTAGGAGCGAGCTGCCGGCGCTAATTACCACACCAAGCAAGTTATCAACCGTATCACCACTGCTGGCTACAACCTCGTCGGTCGAATTTTCCTTCAGGCTCACAATAGAGCCCAGCGATAGCTCGTCCTTAGACGAATAACTTTCAGACAGGGAAGTATAAGCAAGTGCCGCCGGCGCCACCAAAACGGCGGCTAGCATGGCCGTAAATGATGTTTGTTTTAACCAACGAATGTTTACCACTGTTCCCCCGAGGAGTTTCCTTAGTCCGCAGTATAGCAAAAAAGCTTGTGCTAAGCCACTGGTGGGAGTAGGTGTAGAATAAAGACATGAAACGACCCAACCGCCAAGCCGGCTTTACCTTGCTCGAACTGTTCGTTGTCGTTGCAGCTCTCGTCATTCTTCTGTTGGTCGTCTTCTTTATGCGTGCTGCTTAAAATATACGACTGCTATCATAGAGACATGCTGCAATACCTGGCGTCTACCAAGGCCGACCCTGTCATTACTCCGCGTGAGCGGCTGATTACTGGTAGCTGGGTGCGCTCCGAACGCCCGACCGACGACGAGAAAAAAGCACTATCCGACATCGGCATCGACGATGATATTCTAACCGACGCACTCGATCCCCACGAGGTACCGCGCGTCGAAACCGATGACGGCTGGACCTATTTCATTACCCGGGTACCCGACATCGGCGACGAGTTCAACGACTTTACCACGCCTATCATGGTGGCTATCAGTTCAGACTATTTGGTAACCGTCAGCCGTGACACCTTGGGCCGTTTGTGGCAGCCGTTCATCGACAAAACGCGCATCAATACCCGCCACCAAGCCACGCTTTTCATCGGTATGATGGACATGATTGCCCAAAGTTACCAAAACCGCGTCTCTCATATCAACCGCCAAACGCGGGCGGCTACCTCTGATGTCCGCCAGCTCCGTTCGCGCGACATCGGTATTTTGACCGAGTACGAGCGTAAACTGAACGATTACCTCGACGCGCTTCTCCCCACCAACACGGCCGTCGAACGCATGCTGGGCGGCAGGATGCTCAAGCTGTCCGAAGAAGACAAGGACATGGTCGAAAATCTCTCCATCGACCTCGAGCAGGTGATTGCCCGCTGTAAAAGCTTGCTTCGTACTATTACCAACTTGCGTGACAGCTATCGTGCCGTCATGGACACCCGCCTAAACGAAACCATTCGCCTGCTTACTGTCATCACCCTGGCACTTACAATTCCGACCATGTTGGCCGGACTGTTCGGCATGAATGTTGTACTACCGGGTGACGAAAACTCGCCCCTGGCATTTTGGATGATAGTCGGCGTCAGCTTAGTATCGGCTGGCTCACTGAGTCTTTATTTTCTGCGTAAACGATAATGTCTCTAAAAATGGAAACCCCGCCTTTCGGCGGGGATTCTTCCCATGGGTTAGTGCGACTTCCGCCGCGGTTGCGGTTTGTGAGGGCGGGAGCGCCACCAGACGGGGGCGCAGGCGGCAACTACGATGATAAGGAGGGTGAGTAACCATCCCCACCAGGTGTTGTACCACACCACCAGCTTCCAGTAGGCGGCGAACAGAAAGTCCAACAACTCATCCGGCATCTGAATGCTCCTTTCTTTCTCGGGGGCAAGTCAGCGCTGCGGGTCGTTCAGCCGCGTCTCCACGACGGATCGCACCACCACCAGGACGGTCATGACTCCTCCGTCTGGTTGGACCGGTTGGCGTGCCAGCGAATCAGCATGTAAGTGAAAACGACTGGGCCGAGCACGAGTGCCCAAGCCGCGAGTCCTTCAATCAGCGTTTGAAGCATTGATTGTTCCTTTCGGCTTGGTTTGGTAATTGTGTCACCAGCGGCTCAGGTCGCCCTTGGTCGTACCGTGCAGGTACTTGACCACTGGGCGGGCCGCGAAGGCCACCGAAATGGCCACCAAGAACTCGAACATTGCTTTTCACCTCATCTCTTGGGAAGAACTAGGGGCAATTTACCCCTGCATGGTTATTAGAGCAAATTTAGTAGCCTTTGTCAATTGTGCATAACACCCCAAGCCATAACAAAAACCCGCCTATTTCAGCGGGCCTTCGTTTTTGCTTGTCCGGCTACACTTAATAAATGTAACGGTAGTTTGCCGCCGGAACCGTTCGTCGGTTCACTTGGCCTGGTGAGTAGTTGTATCCCATCTCGCTGATGGTGATCATACCGCCGTTAACTGCTTCCACATAGGCAACATGGCCCGGTTCTTCCGCGATGGCACCGACCCGGGGAGTAGATCCGGTCGGAATACCTTGGGCAGCCGCGTTGGCAACCCATTGTCCGCCGTTACCTAAATTGTTAGGTAAGTCAGGCCGCATTTCTTTGGCGTACCACGTACACCAGCCGTATGCGTACGTATTTCCGGCGCTCGAACCGCGCTGCGTGCTTGCTGTCGACTGGTAAGCCGCTGCAGACGTAACAGCTACCTGGGTGGCCGCTGGCATCTCAGCCAGGCGGTTCGGCAGCTTTTCTTTCGCGCTCGGAATTCGCAATTTCCAACCTATGTCGATCATATCGGGGTTTTGGATCGATTCGTTGGCATTAAATATTCGTATGTACGATGTCTTATGTTTCGTAGCAATGTCGCTCAGCGTGTCGCCGGCTTTTACTGTTACGATAACCTTTTTTTGCTCAACTTTTTTGGTCGATTTCGTCTCACTCTTCTCTGTTTCTGCGCTTTTTGCCTCTGCAGTGTCGCCACCGAAGAGCACAAGGGAAGCCATGACGCCCAGCGCCACAAGACCGATTTTAGATTGCATTTCTTCTCCTATTAATCGCACCGATTAATGACAGTCAGTGTTTGTGTTTAAGGGGTGCGATGTGTGACTTTTGAACTGCTATTTTCAAAAGGCACAAGTACTAGCATATGAAGCATCGTAGCGTAGGTCAACACTCTAGAACGCTACATATGGTAAAAAACAGGGGCAAAAATGTGTTGCGGCTTTTATAACGGCCATATTTCTTATGCTTGCACATCTATCGTTACGTGGTACCATAAACCGCAATATGTCAGTCGAAAATTCGCAGGGCAGATTTCCGGCACTGCACGAAGCACTAAACCCAAAAGAACAGGTGTTTGTCGCAAGCGCGAATATTATCGACCAAATAGGCGAGCTACGAAATGGTTCCCAAAGAGTGTTTTACGACGCTTCGTGGGAGGACGATAGTTCAGGCCGCCGCTTCGAACTTCAAATGCATGCAAGTCCTCAGCCATCAGTGCCGACAGCGTTCTTTCTACAGGTATTCCAGCAATTCTCTCACGGTAAGGCCATAGAACGTTATCGTTATAATTCCACGCTGCCAGAAGTACAGCGGTGTGATGACCAATGGCAAAAAGTGGGTGGTAGCAAGCTCCACGGCGACATTATTCCAAGTGTGCTCCAGTATTTAAGCAGCGGTCCGAGCCTTTCGCCAGAGGACGACCAGATATTTATTGAAATTATGAGGCGCAACAAAATAACCGACCCACGTTTTGCGCAAAAAGCACGACGTTTTGCCTGGGGTGTTATTAAAGCCTTAGGCAGCGGATCGGGTTGATAGCTTTTTAAAGAAGCGAAGAAGTAGTTAGCGTAATTCTTAACCTTGACTCTTATCTTAGTCGCATGATCTAATACCGTCATGCCCGGATTAAATAAAGAACTTGGTGATGCAGGTGAGCGAGAGATTGTTGAACTCATTCGCTGTCCAAATTGTGGTAAAGAATTAATGCTCTTACCCCCAAGTTATCCGATGTGCGATGTGCAGTGCACAGGATGTGTTTTTAGAGCGCAGATAAAAACAAATCGTTCAAAACCAAAATCAGAAATATTTGGTGCAGGCTGGGATATTACCGATAAAACACTTAAAGCTGGTTACATGATGCCACCGCTTATCACAAATTTTAAATGGAATGACAAAACTGGCGATCATCAAGAAATCCGACTTTATCCATTCGTCCCAAAGAAAAATTTAAGAATGCGTCAACTTTCCGCAGAAGCTCGCCGTGCAAACTACAAGATGTTCAATTACATCGGGCTCGACCAGCTTCCTTATTTCACCCTTATATCTAAATAGGTGGCACGTAAGCAAGGGAAATATAATTGAATATATGATGGCAAGACGACCAAAACCAGTTCATCACGCAGTTGATTTTGGTTTAGATATCACGACCGGTGATGATGATATGTTCCGCTGGTTCTTGCTGTGTTATTTGTTTGGCAAGCCAATTCAGTCCGGCGTGGCGGTAAATACCTGGAAACTATTTATTACTAAAAAACTTGATACGCCGTGGGCGATTTTGGAACCGCCGGAATATAAACTGACGCGCGTGCTGCGCGAAGGTGGGTATGCCCGCTACGAACATGTGACCGCCCGTGGACTGCGTACATGCATGGAACAACTGATCCGGTTTTATGACGGCTCGCTGTTACTAATGTTTGAAAGCTGTGAAACCGAAGACGAATTTTCGAAACGGCTGCAAAAATTATACGGCGTCGGGCCGAAAACAGCCGAGATATTCATGCGCGAAACGGAAGAGCTATTCGCCCGTAGGGTGGAGTAAGCATTAAAAAACTCCCCTTGGGAGTAAGTGAATGTTGTGCCGCGTGGTGGCTCCGGAGAGTTTCCGGAGCCACCACGCAGGGGGGCGGAGAGGTGGATCAGCTGGCGTCGAAGACCTGGGTGCTGATCGTGACGGTGCAGTTGCGGCGCCGCACCGTGCCGGTGTCGTCGTGCAGCAGCGAGAGCTCGCCGAGCGACGGGTCGAGAACGGCCTGCTCGATGGCCTGGTGAGCGCTGCCCTCGGCCGAGGTCTTGCCGTGCGGGATGACCGTGTCGAAGATGTCGTACTGGCGGGTGGCCATGTCGCGGTCGTTCGGGTGGTACGTCCGGTAGCCGGAGCCGTACTCCCGGATCCGGTTGACGATGCCCTGGACCCAGTCGAGCGTGGCAGCTGCCTCGTCCTCCGTGCAGCCGGTCTTGGCGAAGGCCTCGTCGACGATCTTCTTGACGGCGATGTCGTAGGGCGTGGCGACGGGAGCCACCTCTTCCACAGGTGCGACCAAGGTGGCGACCTTGGTTGTGTCGAGTGTCATCTGAACACCTTCCGTATGGTCGATCTCTCGGATGAGACCAACTTACGGCCGATGATACACCTGTATATGAGTAATGGCAACCCTTGTATTGAGTCGAATGAACTAGCTTTTCACATCAACGCCGGCCATGATAACGTCGCCGACGATGTATAGAATTGGAGCGTCTTTTTTGGTTTCGGTCGGAACTTTGACTTCAACGCCGCCAAGGATAGCATTTGTGCGGTTTTTGATTACCCAGCCTTCCGGCACCTTGACTTCGACGCCGCCCCAAAAGCTGAGAACTTGAAGCGTGGCTTCTTTTTTGATGGTTGCTTTTCGGAGATCAAGCGTCACGCCGCCCATAACAGCAGTGGCTTTGCCGCCTTTGTAATCGCTGGAGGTGTTGTTGCTCTCGACGCCACCCAAGACCGCTGTCACATCATCAAGAGTCTTATCCGTTTTGAACGTGCCAGAGGCGGTACGGTTGAACAAAATGGACAGTCCAACCAGGATAATGATTACCGGCCAGAACAGTTGGAAAACGTTCAGATCGGTGTACTCCAGCGTACGAAGTAGCAGTGCGCCGCCAAGAATTGTTACAGCTAGTCCCCATAAAATATTTCGACCGACGAGCATAACAACACCAAGCGTAATGACCGCGGCAGGCCACCAGTCACGGAAAATGGCGCCGGAATCCACCACGTCAAACGCGCCCAGCATGGCGATGACACCGACGGTTATGACACCGAGGCCGGTAATAACACGTGAAAGTGATGTGTTGCCCATACTATTTCTCCTTCTCGTTAACTTCGCGTTCCACCACAATCGTACATTCCGTTACCAGCGCAGCAATGGCACCGACAGCCGCCAGGACCGGTGCCAGTACCGCTCCGACCACGCCAATAGTCAGCGGGAATTCCACCAACTGCTTGCCGTCTTTGTTTTTGATAATAATCCGGCGGACATTGCCTTCGTTGATAAGCTGCTTTACCTTGCCGAGCAGTTCTTCGCCGTTAACTTTGAACTCTTCTTTACGTGTTTGCGACATACATGTACTCCTTATACTGTAATTTTGCTCGAACCTCGCCGGAATGGCAACCTGTTTTAAGTAATTTGCGCGAGGCCGATAACATAGTTGTTACCATAGTGCGCGGCGCATTTGGGGCATGTAGTGTAGAAAAAATAAGTGCGCTTGGCATCTTTATGCCGGCTTTTGACAAACTCGATGAGCTGTTTGTGCCACTGGCCAGCATCTTTGAACGGGCCGTTGAACACTTTGGTGAGAAATGTACCGGTTAATGTAACGTTGTCGGCGCCATCAACCGTATGACTAACCGCATATAAGTGTTCGGCCTTCCACGGCGATAATTCACGGCTCAGAATCATAGCCTCTTGCGGCGGCATTTCGGCGTTTGCTGCCGCGACCGATTTTTGTAAATTGCTCATCACCTTCGACATATTTAGCGGTATGTAGAAGATACTCCGCGTATAGTCGCGGATAAACAATTTGTTTTCGAAGGTCACTTCCTGCTCGTCCCAATTCTTGACATCGGGAATAGCGCAGCAACCCGTTTCGTTAATGGATGTATAAGTGGTAGGTAGGCTCATAATAGCACCTCCTTGTACCGTTACTATACGCCCTTTTCTGGGGTAACGCTGTGATTTGACGCACACCCGGCGCCGCTCATTTGCTATACTGGTTAGGTACATTTCATTAAAAACCAGACGTATCCAGAGTGCAGCGAGAGAACTAGCTTTATGACCTGCCGGCAACCAACGATGCTGCTTGGGAAGAGCAGCCGGAGCAACGGATTTATTCCGTGCCCCGCGCGATGAGAAACCCTGAAAGGGTGTCTCATAAGCGAAGCGTAGTAGGTGCCCCTTCTAGCCAAATAATAAGATTTGGAAAGATAGAGAACCAATAATATAGCGGCTCCTTTCTTTCCGAGAAAAGGAGTTATTTTAATGCCAACATTCCGAACCGCCGAAAGCGTATCACCA
Source organism: Candidatus Saccharibacteria bacterium UBA2018 (assembly GCA_002335175.1). Lineage (GTDB taxonomy): Bacteria > Patescibacteriota > Saccharimonadia > Saccharimonadales > Saccharimonadaceae > UBA1020. The sequence continues at coordinate 598,210 of DDCA01000001.1, read as the reverse complement.
AAGCATCCGGACAAAATTTGCGACCAGATTTCGGATGCCATTTTAGACGCCCACCTAGCGCAAGACCCACACGCTCGTGTGGCGGTCGATGTTGCGGGCGGTCATGGTACCGTTTTTGTGACTGGTGAAGTAACGTCGAAAGCTGCAGGCGTTGACGTGACAGAAATAGTCAAGGGCATAGCCGGTGATGTCGAAGTAATCGAACATATTGCAGCCCAAAGTCCGGAAATAGCCCACGGTGTGGATACCGGTGGAGCAGGTGACCAAGGAATTATGGTCGGCTATGCTACGAACGAGACCGATGAGTTGCTGCCGCTGGAATACGTTTTGGCACGACGATTGAACAGAAGCCTGTATGAACGCTGGCCCTATGACGGTAAAACTCAGGTGACAACCAAAGATGGCAAAATCACCAGTGTAGTGGCTAGTTTTCAACATGCCAAACAATCAGAGCTGGAAGAAGCCGTACGAGCATGGCTCAGTGACGAGCCATTGGCAGAACCGGCCGATGACGTCAATTATCACATCAATCCGGCCGGGGATTGGAACCAGGGCGGCTTTGATGCCGATGCCGGCCTGACCGGCCGCAAGCTTGCTGTTGATAACTATGGTCCGCGCGTCCCATTGGGCGGCGGCGCGTTCAGTGGCAAAGACCCGTCGAAAGTCGATCGCTCAGCAGCCTACATGGCGCGTAAAGTCGCTGTTGATTACTTAAAGCAGCGTAGTGCCAAGGAAGTTTATGTCTATCTTGCCTATGCAATCGGATACGACCAGCCGCTCGAAGCCAGCGTGATAATCGATGGGGAAGAAGAGCAGATAGAAGGGTATGACTTGTCACCGAACGGTATCATAAAGTTTCTAGACCTGAAACGCCCGATTTATGAGCCGACTGCTCGCTACGGCCACTATGGCAACAGCGAATTCTCTTGGGAAAATTAATGCTTGCCGACTGGATTGTAAGGGCGTATAATCCCAAGCAATAAACGGGAGAAACAGACATGTTGCTACTAAAAGAGTTTGAGTCTCAACCCGATTTCCCTAAGGTTGATCTGACAGACGATAACGCAGCATTCCTTGAACTTATGTTAGCTAATGGGGACATAGTAGCGCAGGTTCACTTAGAAGCCGAAAATACGTGGAGGGTGTTCAAAATCGGGCATCAGAGTATTTTGCGAGCCGTTCCACGTTTAGACTACGACTCAACGCAAGACAAAGCGATAGATTACGGTACGTCAATGTTCGAAACGATGTCAGCATTGGTGAATTCTAAACCTGGTGACAACATATTCAAAATTAGCGACATGGCATCTGCTCTCGGTGGGGTATTCGATGAAGCGTGGCTACGGAAATATTTCCTGGACGCTTACGACTGTTTCCAGAATCAGACGCCACGAGCAGCCGAAGTAGTAAGAAGCGCTAGTCGACTGAACTCGGCATTAACGGAGTATGCTGTGTTGGGTGCAGCAATTTCTCGACACTTTGACATTGACTCAGCAGCATGAGCCGAGACTATAAATACGCCCAACATTTTTTGCGCAGTCCACGACTTGTCGCTGAGTTAATTGGCCATTCGAACATCCGAAAGAATGACCTGGTGTATGACCTCGGCGCCGGCAGCGGCGTCATTTCGAGCGTACTGGCTAACCGCTGCAAAAAAGTGGTTGCGGTAGAGATTGAGCCAAATGCACTCAAAAATTTACGACGAAATTTGGGAAACATCCTGAATGTCGATATCGTTGAGCGTGATATTTTGAGCGTCGAACCGCCAGCTGAACCGTACAAAATATTTGCCAACATCCCGTTCAGCCTTAGCGCAGAAATAGTCCGAAAATTTACCGAAACAAACCGGCCGCCAAAAGCTATCTATTTAATTACACAGAGGCAATTTGCTCGTAAGCTGGTTCCCGGCGACGATCATTTTACGAGTCAGCTTAGTGCTCAAATTGGACCGTCATTTACAGCGCGAATCCGAAAACCGCTTCGAAAAACTGACTTTACGCCGCCGCCGGCTGTCGACACGGTGCTGCTGGAGCTGAAGCAGCGCGTCGAGCCGTTGCTTCCGATGGACGAACTGCCTGCTTACCGAAAATTCATAGAACGCTGTTTTTCTGAGCAGAAGTTTTTTGCTGCGACCAGCCGTGCCAAAGCCGGCATTTCACCCGAAAGAATCCCATCACAGCTGACGCTTGAGGATTGGCTGGCGTTATACCGTATTCAGGGAGTATAATTAGGTCACATTAAAAAGGAGGTGTTATGGTAGCACGATTCTTAGCGGGACTTATTAACTTTTTCATCGGCCTAGCCGAAGTATTCTTGGGTCTGAGGGTACTACTGCGGCTTTTTAACGCAAACTCGAATATAGGGTTTGTACAGTGGGTCTATGACTCGAGTGATGTGCTACTCGACCCGTTCCGAGGCATCTTTACGGCGAGGGAAATTGCACCAGGCAACGTGGTCGACTTTTCGGCACTGTTCGCCATGTTAGTCTACGGGCTAGTCGGTATGCTTTTCCTTATGCTGGTAGTACGGCTGACACCCGACACTGTGGTCGAAACGAAGAAATAGTTAAGCTTTAAACTGTCTGCGGTCCGTATTTTCGCAGAGCCTCCAGCTGACAGACCTTATTTTCCTTATGGCCATGAATAGAAATAAGTCATACTTGACATACATTTCATACTTAATATACAGTGAAAGTAATGGGTCTCCACGACAAAAAACTTTATGGAACAGCAACCGTTGGCACAAAAGGCCAAGTGGTCATACCATCTGACGCCCGCGAAGAGCTGGAGATTAAAACAGGGGACAGGCTGTACGTCATAGGGTCGCCAAGCCGAAAATTCGTTGGCTTCATCAAAGAGGAACAGCTGCGCGAACTGGTGGAACACATTGCGAGCGACATGGACTCGTTTAAGAAATTTCTAACAAAAAAGGACTAGGATGCATCATAAGCTAACCCTGCGCGGCAAGCTTGTCATTATGATTTCGGTCATGGCAAGCCTATTTTTAGTCGCGCTCGACCAAACTATTATTGCCACAGCGCTTGGCAAAATTGTCGAAGAGTTCAACGCTTTTACGAGCCTGAGCTTGATTATTACCAGCTACTTGCTAACGACAACCGTAACCGTGCCGATTGCTGGAAAGCTGAGCGACCTGTTCGGCCGACGTAATTTACTACTTGTCGGCGTGGCTGTCTTTGCACTCGGGTCGCTTCTGTCCGGCTTGGCCGGTGATGTAACTCAGCTGGTGTGGGCACGAGCATTCCAGGGTATTGGCGGTGGTATCATTACGGCGAATGCCTTCACGATTATTGGTGACCTGTTTCCGCCGCGCGAACGCGGAAAATGGCAAGGGCTGATTGGTGCGACATTCGGTCTAAGCTCGGTTATCGGACCTCTGCTTGGTGGCTGGCTGACCGACGGTCAAAGCGTATTCGGACTAACGACCGATTGGCGCTGGACATTCTTTATCAACGTGCCAGTCGCTATTATCGCCTTCGGTTTAATTGCCTATTACAGCCCAAGCTTGAAACACAAAATTAAGGTACGTATCGATTACGTTGGGGCAGCTCTACTCAGTGTGGCACTCGCTACCATTGTGTTGGCCGTCGACAACACAGAATCCATATTCCGTGATGTGATGGATGCAACCGGATTAAGTTTGGTTGGCCTGCGCATCATTATGGGAATTATCATAGCTGCCAGTTTGGCCGCATTTGTCTGGCTTGAAAATAGGGTAGAAGAACCTATTCTGCCGCTCAAATACTTTAAAAACCAAAACTTCGTATTAATTATGAGCATTGCCGCTCTATTTGGTGCCGGTTTCTTAGGGTCAATTTTGTACTTAACGCAGTTTAACCAGCAGGTCTTCGGAGCCAGTCCGACTGAGAGCGGCCTGATGTTACTGCCGATGGTCGGCGGCCTTATGCTGGCAGCTATTGGCTCCGGCCAGATTATTTCGCGGATTGGGCACTACAAAATATTCATGCAAGTTGGAACGATACTGGCCACAGTAATGGTTGCACTGCTGACGTTCTTGACACCAGAAAGCAGTTATCTTTACGAAGCTATAGTTATGATATTCCTCGGTATGGGGCTTGGGTTGGTAATGCCGGTAATGAACATTGCCGTACAAAACGAGTTTCCTCAACGGGACTTAGGTGTGGTAACCAGTTCAGTGCAGCTGTTTAGGAGCCTTGGATCGACAATTGGGATGGCAATATTTGGTGCTGTACTTACAGCCGGAATAGCTACCGGATTAACTGGGATTACTAATGAACCGTATCTTCAGACGCTCAAACAGAGCCCCGCTGCAACACAAATTGGAAGTTTTGACGACACCAACACGCAACTGACGTTAAACACACCTGACATTAAACAAAAAATTACCGACGGCTTTAGCTCGGCTACCGAAAAATTACCGGTGCCAGTTAAAGAGCAAGCGACCAAAACATTTGAAAAAAACCAGTCGGAGTATTCGAGCAAAGTAACCCATGCTTTCAGTGACTCGCTGCGCTCGGTATTTATTGGCGCTGCCGTGCTGATGGGTGCTGCGGCCGCGCTGGTTGTGTTCGTACGCGAACGCGAACTCTCGCATGAAATCCAGCATGCCGAAGGCGTGTAGCAAAAATTTCACGCGTTACAGTGGTGCTTATGGTTAAAACGCGCTATACTGCAAGCAAATGTTAGCGTATTATGCCAAGCGCTCACCGGGTGAGGAATTTGAAGAAATCAGTCGGCCGATAGAAAGCGGTACTTGGGTTGATGGCTCAAGCCTTTCCGACCAAGAAATAAACAGCTTGATTGAAGCCTACCGGCTCGATGCCAATATTGTCTATGACGTGCGTGACCGTGGAGAATTGCCGCGTGTAGAGTTTTCGGATGGCGACGCCTATGTGTTCCTACGCTTGCCGCGCCTGGCAAAGTCCGGCCATGTCAGCGCCTTGCCACTCCTGTGTATTCTTAAAAACAAGACGTTTATTACCATGTCGATTGGCGAAACGCTGGCTCCGCAATCGGTAGCAATATCGACCATTCCGGTTACGACTGAACACACCGAAAGCCTGCTCCTCGGTGTGATTGCCGGAGTCATCGCTCAGTACGAGGAACTAATGGCACACACCGCCCGCAGCATCACCGACACGGCTAGCCGCCTGAAAACGCACGAAGTTACCAACCGTGACTTTATTCACTTTGTAACGGTTGAAGATAATTTGAATACCTACCGTATGAATCTGGACAGCACGCAGGCGCTTGTGCGACGGATACGTGAAAACAAGCACGATGCGCTGGAAGAAGAGAGTCTAGAGGCACTCGATGATATCGCGCTGCATATCCAGCAGCTAGTTGTCGCAGTCGATAGCCACGCCCAGAGCGTCAATAGTATTCGTAACGCTTACAGCACAATTGCCAATAACACGCTGAACCAACGTATGAAAACGTTGACCGTCTTTACTGTGCTTATTACGTTGCCGAACGTATTTTATGGTATGTACGGCATGAATATCGCGCTGCCATTCGCCGAGCAGCCCTGGGCATATGGTGCAGTCGTCGGCTTTACGGTATTTTTGATTCTGCTGGTCTTTTTAGTCGCCAAAAAAATGCGGATATTCTAAGCCTAACAGAGGTAAAAAAACCGTAAGCGGCTCTTAGTATCTTGACCAAAACACACATAATTGCTATGCTATTCGTTGTGTTCCTGACCGCCGAAACACGAAAATGTAACATTTAAAGGTCGAATGCGGACAGGGAACAAGTACGTCCTTTAAGTACGTGCTAAGGAGCATAAACTACATGCCAATCGCAATCGAGTTTGCCCCGTCACGGAGCAAACGGATCGCAGTGGATGTGGTGCCTGCCGAATGGCAAAAGTATATTGAGCAGTAATAATTTGCTCTCACTAAGTAATCATTCCCCCGAGTGATTACATCCAAAAAGAAAATCACCCCAAGGCACCGGGGTGATTTTCGTTACAAGATGATACTTATTCTTTATCGGTCTCGGTTGAAATGCCTTGCTTCTCCATTTCGGCTTCAATGACTTTAGAGAACGATTCTTCGCTCGAAACCTTGTCGGCGGCAAGCTTGGCGCCGTTCAAGAAGAATGCCGGCGTCCCGTCGACCTTGATCTTGCGGCCCAGGGCTTGGTCAAAACTAATCTTCTGGTTGAGTCGACCGCTTTGGCTGCCGAGGCTGGTTGTAAACTCATTGCCATCAAGACCAATTTCGGTCGCATAGCGTTCGAAGAACTTACCACGCTCGCTGGTCGATGCGTCGGCCCATTCGCTTTGGTTCTCGAACAGCTTGTCGTGCATTTCCCAGAATTTACCCTTCAAGCCGGCTGCTTCGGCAGCTGCAGATGCCGCCCGGGCATTCGGGTGGGCGTTTGTCAGTGGGAAATTTCGGAAAACAATGGCAATTTTGTCACCGTATTTTTCAGCGAGTGATTTAACGACTGGATAAGCAGCTTCGCACCCAGGGCACTGGAAGTCACCGTATTCAATCAGCACAACTTTGCTGTCTTTGGTACCTTTGACATGGTCGCCAATATCGCCGGATTTGGCTGTGCCAGACAAGATAGAGGCTTCACTTACTTTAGATACATCAATTCGGTCGCGCTGGGACCAAACAAGCAGTCCCCCAAATACCACCACACAGATAGCTACAAAAATAATCCAGGCTTTAGTTGTCACAACGGTATATTCTCCTTAAAAACTAGTTCTCATTGTACTAAAGTTTAGCCTGTAGGGATAGCGGTTTCTACGGTACAATAAATTGTAATGACTGGCTTGTTATTTACTATTGCTACGGTTGTAGGCGTCTTGTTAATTCTGATGGCCGCAGTTATACCGAAAACCTCATCACTCAGCCGGTTCGAGCTTGACCGCCGCAAGAACGGTGGTGAGCCAACAACCGACTTAGATGAGCTACGCAATCGGCTTTACGGAGATATCGTTTCGGTCCTACGGGTTATGCAGGCTATTCTGCTGGTTATCTTTGTTTTGGTAATCGTAGCAGCACTTGGATGGGTAGTCGGTTCGCTGATTGCTGTGGTTGTTGCACTCGAATACGGTGCCTTTGCCCGATTGCCGGTTGTACAACGCGCCTGTCAAAAACTTTATGAGCGATATGAGCTGACTATCTTACGTCTATTCGACAAATACCGTCATATTACTCGTTGGGTAAAAATGGCTCTACCGAAAGCAGATGAGCCACATATTGATTCGAAAGCTGAACTCGCGCATATTATCGCTTCGTCGCGAGGTGTACTGAGTGACGATGAAAAGGGCTACCTTTCGCATGTAATTACATTTGACGAACAGCTGGTCGGTGAGGTAATGACACCGCGCAGCGTCGTCGAAACGGTCAAGAAAAATGAAATGCTAGGGCCGCTGGTACTGGATGACCTGCACAAAACGGGGTATAGCCGCTTTCCGGTTATCGACGGCGATATTGACCATGTGGTCGGCGTGCTTTATTTACGTGACTTGCTCCGGCTCGACACTTCGCGTAGACATACGGCCATGGCCGAAACGGCAATGAGCAAAAATGTCTTTTATATCCATCAGGATCAAACCTTGGCACATGCCCTGGCAGCTTTTTTGAAAACGCACCACCATATGTTTATCGTCGTCAACGAATTCCGGGAAACGGTCGGAATTTTAACACTGGAAGACACCATCGAAGTTCTACTTGGTAAAAAGATTATCGATGAATTCGACTCTCATGACGACCTACGGGTTGTAGCGGAACGTAATCCGCGCAAAAACAATACTACGAGTTCAGCCAAAGACGTTTAGTCAGAAGTTGCTACCGCTGCTTGGCCGATACTGATAATATGCCGTGCCCGGAAATTTGCGAAGGCTTCTTTGTCGATACCGTAGCGTTTAATATGACTGGTAATGTATTCGGAGCCGAGGAAGCGTGGAAGAATGACATACGCGGCACCATGCTCGTATAGCTCAAGCGCGTCTTCGTAAGTACGGGCGTGGCAAATGAATGTAATTTCTGTCGAGTAGCGGTGCAGGTAGCTAAGCAGCAGCGCGTTAACTTTTTTGTCAATAATAGTACTGGCAACAAATTTCGCGTGGCCGGCGTTTATTTCTTCCAAAAATTCCGAATCCGTTGCGTCGCCGTAGGCATGGCGAATACCTTGGGCCTCTAAATGCTCAATAATTTCCGGGTCATAGTCAACTACCAGGTAGCGCTGCTTCATGTCTTTAAAAAGACGCAGGAATTCATGTCCGCCGTGGTGGTAGCCAAACAAAATTGCCGTGTAAAGTTCCCGCTTTTGGCGCCGTTCACTCGGCTTTTTACGTTCAAAAATATCCAAGGTGCGGGACAGGCGGCGGTACAAGAAGTCGTCATACTTCATGAGGTACGAGCTGACCCCAATAGTTATCAAGGCAACCAGTGTCATTACGCTGGTCAAACGGTCATCTACTATACCGACCTGGTTCGCCAGCACAACAAGGACAATTGAAAACTCGCTAATCTGCGAAAGGTGAATCCCGGCTTTGAAACTGGTTAGCTTAGTATAGCCGAGGGCGCCAAGGCTCGACATAACGAATAACGGTTTACCGATTAAGACAATTGCTGCAAGTATGACCGCCGGTATGATTGTGCCTCCTAGGTCATCAAAGACGAACGTCTCACCAAGTGATACGAAGAACAACACGACAAAAAAATCACGCAGTGGCTTCAATCGGGTACTCATCTCGACCGCATACGGCAATGATGATAAGGAGACGCCGGCGAAAAGCGCACCAACTTCCGGCGAGAATCCGGCTAGGCTGAACAGGCTGGCGATTCCAAAACCCCAGGCGACAGCAAAGATAAATAAGAGCTCCTGGCTTTTTGCGAGCAGCTTCGAGAACCGCGGAACAATATGGGCGCCGGTAATGTATAGCAGGGCGGCGAGCCCTACTGCCTTTGCGAGGGTCGGTAGTAAATCATCCACCCCAACACCACCATTTGCAGCCGCGGCCACCAGCACAATGGCAAGAGTGGCTACCAGGTCGTCTACCAGAATGACGCCAATGGCGATTTGACCATGCAACCGGCTGACTTCTCGCTTGTCAGAAAGTACCTTCAGAATAAGGATGGTACTGCTAAAGAACAGCGCAATGCCGATAATCAAAGCGGACATATCGTTGAAGCCAAGTAACTTCGAGGCAAGGAACCCGAGACCTCCCACGAGTACAAGAATGGTTCCAGCGGTCAAAAACGACACCTTCCCAAGGCTCTTTATGACTGAAGGGTTCATCCCGAGGCCAATAATGAACAGAAGCAAGGCAATACCTATCTGACTAAAGCCTTCAAACGCTTCTTTGGCATGAATGATGTCAAGGACTATCGGGCCAACCAATATACCCGTTAGGATATACCCCAGAATAAGCGGTTGACGAAGCAGGCGCATAACAATAGATACCGCGGCAACGATGACAAGGACCAGGCTGAGTTCGGTAAATATCTCTTGGTTATGCATTTTTATATAGCACTTATGGTTTCGATATCAGTATGACAGGAATGGGCTGAACGGGCAATGACCCCTGATAGCCTGCTTGGTGAAAGAAGGGGTTTCACGCTATACTACTACATATGACCCGAACACTTATCCGCGATATTCCATCCCATGTCGGCCAATCAATCACGATCCAGGGCTGGCTTCATAAAAAACGCCTGCTCGGTGGTTTAAACTTTTTAACTGTCCGTGACCGCAGCGGACTCGCCCAAAGCCTTCTTGATAGCAAGGATGAACTTGAAAAACTGCGCGGCATGCAGGTCGGAACGGTTGTCAGCTTTACTGGCACGGTAGTTGCTGACGAACGTGCACCCGGTGGAGCGGAGCTTCATGATGTAACAGTTGAAGTATTGTCGCCAGTTACGGAGGAGCCGCCTATCGAAGTCGATAAGCCGATCTCGCACAAATCTGAAAACCTCGATACCTTGTTTGAACACCGCGTCCTTAACGTCCGCAACTTACAGGAACAAAAAATCTTCAAAATTCGAGCCAGTATGACCCAGAGTCTGCGAGAATTTTTGGCTGCCAATGAATTCGTCGAAATCGACACGCCAAAACTACTCGCCGAAGCCACAGAAGGCGGTGCCGAAGTCTTTAAGTTAGAATATTTTGGCAAAACAGCAACGCTTGCCCAAAGCCCGCAGTTTTACAAGCAAATCATGGTAGGAGCTTTTGAGCGTGTATATGAAATCGGTCATAGCTACCGGGCCGAACCTTCGGCAACGACCCGCCATTTGACCGAGCTGACTATGCTCGACATTGAAATGGGATTTGTAGAGAGCCACCAGGAAGTTATGGACATGGTCGCAAATATGACTAAACATGCGCTTACTGACGTTTACGAGAAACATGCCGATGACTTGAAAAGCCTAAATGCACCTGAGCTAAAGTTAACCGAAGACGTGCCAAAGTTTACGATTGCTGAAATTCACGATATGTATACCAAAGCCACCGGTACCGACACAACGGACGAAAAAGACCTGATTCCGGACGAAGAACGTTGGATTGCTGACTATGCCCGAAAAGAACTTGGGAGCGACCTGGTATATGCGACGGACTTTCCGAAAGAAGCTGGCAAGTTCTATCACAAGTTTAAAGACGACGGAACGGTTGCCTGGGCCGACTTATTGTTCCGTGGATTAGAAATTGCTACGGTACCGCTTCGTGAAAATAACTACGAAAAAATGATTGAACAAATGACCGAAAAAGGTCTCGATGTTGCCCACGACGGATTCCGCCACTATCTACAGGCATTCAAATTTGGTTTGCCACAACATGGAGGCTGCGGCTTCGGCATTGACCGGCTCGTTCAAAAGACTATTGGGCTCTCAAACGTCAAAGAAGCCACGCTCTTCCCACGTGACATGAACCGCTTGGACCCATGACGACCGAAAAAGTTACGATTAAGAATCGTCTTGGCTTAAATCTTATGGTTCAGATTGATGCTCGTGGCGATGCGACGAAGCTCGCGTTTGTAGCTCATGGGCAAAAAGGTTCAAAAGATCAGCCACATATAACTGCGTTTGCGGAAGCATTCTTGAAGAATGATTATAGGGTTGTACGTTTTGACGGAACGCACGCCGCCGGAGAGAGTGACGGCGATGTCATTGACGTCACGTACGATAGCTACGTGCATGACCTCGAAGATGTCATTGACTGGGCGCGCCAGCAGAAATGGTTCCAATCTCCCTTCGCATTATGTGGACACAGCATGGGAGCCCAATCGACAGCCTGGTATGCCGAGCATCATCCAGATGAAATATCACTTTTGGCACCTATGGCGCCGGTTATAAATTACAGCCTTCATATCACAACCATGCCGCCTGACGAAGTAATAGCCTGGAAAGACCGCGGCTATAGCGAGTCGGCGAGCAAATCAAGGCCGGGTGTCGTATTTAAGATAGGATGGCAGTGCGAAGAAAGCTTGAAGCGGTTTGACCTGCTACCCGGCGCCTCTAATCTCACGATGCCGATACTAAATATCGTTGGTGAGAAAGATCAGCCATGTCCCGTAGCCCATCAAAATATTTTCATGGATGCGGCAGCAAGTAGCTCAAAGCAATTGGTTGTTATGCCTGGTTTGGAACACAGCTACCGAACCTATACAACCGATGAGTACGACGGTGACCAACTGCAGCAGGTAACAAGTAGTATAAGTGATTGGCTAAAGGATCACGCATGAACGGTTCGAATGAAGAAAGCCTAACTAACGACGGCCGGCATTTCCTTGCGGCGTTTTTCCTCAGCTTTCTGTGGGGTACGTTTGGAGTTGACCGCTTTTACCTGGGAAAGATAGGTACCGGCTTACTAAAGTTGCTTACTCTGGGTGGTTTTGGCATCTGGGTTATCGTCGATTTAGTCCTAATTATGTCCGGCGCAATGACCGACAAGCAAGGGCGGCCCCTTCGTGAAGCCGACCGCTATAAAAAATTCGCCGTTAAAACCGTACTGATTTTCGCGGTTGTTACGGGCATTATTATTTTGCTAAACGGCCTATTGCTTATTTATGCGGCTCAGCAGGCCGTTGACTACTTCATGTCAAACAATCCAACGCTTCCAAGCGGATTCGACCCAAATACGCTTGAACAGCTTAACGGTCTATCACGTTAGGCCGCGACAGGTCGCGCTGCAAACGCTCAAAATCAGCTTTAAGTGTCGTCGAATCGCGTACTATTCCCTTGATTGTCGTAATATCGCGGTTGAACAATATGTCTTTCATCGTTAGCAGGGCAAAGACAAATGGCGGGGTCGAACGAGTTTCAGCAAGCCGAATAATTTTGTCGATGAAAGCATCAAGCTGCTTTTTCTGGGATTTACTAAGAGCCGAACGATACAGGCTATGGGCAATAAACCTTACAATGAACCGGAGTATAACAAAAACAACGGCAAATGCGAGCAGTGGAATAAGAAGCAGCCACCACCAGGCACTGAAAAAATGCGCTAGTGCCCATATGCCGACAAGCAGCGACAATAAAAGGAGACAAACAATGATTGTTACCAGTCGTACCATCCGCAGGCCAACACGTGAGGCAAGTGCCCTGACTACCGTAACTTTGTCCATAGCTTCACTGTAGCACGTTATACTGGTAGGTAATGGCTTCACCTTCTACACACGTAATCTATATACCAGGCCTCGGTGACCATTACGAGTGGTTCAGAAGCTTTGGTTTAAAAATTTGGACATTATGGGGCATCTCGGCCGAACTGGTTCCGAGCATATGGGATGACGGTCAAAGCCTGGAGACCAAATCGAGTCGCGTTATAGCTGCAATCAACACAGCTCAATCAGCCGGCAAACGTGTAATCTTGGTTGGTGAAAGCGCCGGGGCAGCGCTTGCTCTTATTGTTGCCGCCAATCATCGGGTAGAAAAAGTTGTTACTCTTTGTGGCGTGGCGAGAGCAAACACGCCGATAGCCGCGGCCCTACGTAAACGTGTACCCGCCCTCGACCAGGCAGTCAAAGCACTTGATAACATCGTGGTTACCGCGCCGATAGTTAGCCTACGGGCAGCTCGGGATGCCGTTATAAATAAACGCTACAGCATTGCGGATGGCGCCGAATCACATGTGCTATGGTCGGCTGGCCACCAGTTTACCGTCGTGCTTTGCCTGACCGTGTTTTCACCCTACGTCGTGAGAGTGATACAAAGAGCATCTATCCGTGTGATTTAACTTACAACTTACGTGAAGCTTCGGTGGTATACTCGGGTTACTAATCGAAAGGAAGCATAAATAAATGGACCTGGATATTGTCATAACATTGCTGACCATCGTCGTGATACTACTATCAATTGTTATAATCGCCTTGCTTGTAACCGTCACGCTGGTTATTATCAAAGTGAACAGTATCGCAAAAAGCGTCGATGAAATCACAGACAACCTCGCTTCGGCTACCGCATGGTTATCGCCGATGAAGCTGTTCAGCGAGATCGCTAAAATATTTCGAAAATAAGGAGGAACCATGGGCAAACTATTCAAACTCATACTAGCAACCGCCGGCGGATTTATTGCCGGGATCCTGATGGCGCCAAAAAGCGGCAAGGAAACTCGCGACGACCTTAAAAGAAAGGCCGATGAAACTAAGGAGCAGGTAGCCCTACGCACCGAACAAGCCAAGGCGGCTGCCAGTGCAGCAGCAGAGTCAGTCAAAAGTGGAGCTAAAAGCGTCGAGACCGAAGCCCGAGGAATGGCAAAAAGTGCCAAGGAATCAGCAACTGTTATGCGCGACGAAGCCGGCCGACTCGGCGAGGAAGCCAAAGTCCGAGCGGGCCGCGTTGCCGAAGACGTCAAGGCAACATCGAAGAAAGTTGAACGCGACGTCAGAAAAAACGTCAAATAGACGGCACGTTATCCAGACTTTCCCAGATATACCAGCTGGCAACCGATTCGTACGGGTGCCAGTTTTGTTTTCTGGCTAGTTGCCGGACATCGTCAGTAGTGGCGACTTGGCCGAAGCCATATAGTTTCGTAATTCCGTTTCGAATTCCTAAGTCTCCGTAGGGAAGTACGTTCAACCGGCCCATGCAAAACATCAGAAACATATGCACCGTCCACTCGCCGATGCCTTTGACCTTTGTTAATTCGTTGGTAATCTCGTCGTTTGATAACTTGTCGATAGTATCGAACCTAACCTCGCCGTCAATGATTTTTTGAGCAAGGTCTTGAACGTAGCGGCCTTTGGCATAGCTTAGTCCTGCCGCTCTGAACTCTTCAATGTCTCGTGACACGATTTGTTCCGGCGTCGGAAAACTACCACCAAACAAATCCTTAAAGCGTCCTTCGATTGCACGGGCCGCCTTAACGCTGAGCTGCTGAGAAATGATACTGTCGACTAGCTCTTGGTAATAATTCCCATGCTTCTCGAATTTCGGAACCGGATACTCGGCAATTAACCGTGCCATTACTGGATCCTTCGCAGCCAGATGCTCGAGCGCTTTATCCATTAATTTCGATTGCTTCAGCCAAACGTTGATACGTCGCGCCGACCTTCTCGGCGAATATCGGCATCATCCTATCGGCGAGCGCTTTCCCTGTGTCAGATAGTATAGCGTCATGTGTCGGGAACACAATTTTTGGTTTGACAGCTGTTAAAAAATCAAATGCTTCACTGGCTTTCATCCATGGGGCGCTGACAGGCAGCGCTAGTGTATTAACTTCCCGTTCTGGCAAAGTGAACGAGTCACCCGGATAATAAAGCGTTCCGTTTATCATAACTCCAAGGTTGGCTACGATTGGCATATCAGAATGAATCACGGCATGTTCTCCACCATAAAACTCGAGTTTGAACGGACCTGCTTCGATGCCTTCGCCAGCCACCACTGCCGTATTTGGCAGTGCCTCCCCAAGTTGGCTTACGATATTCTCTTGGGCATAAATAACAGCGTCAGGATTGTGGCTAACAAGTGCACCTAGCGCATTCACATCGAAATGGTCCGGATGCTCATGAGTAACAACGATGGCTACGACATTTTCAGGCGCACCTAGGTCTGTCGTCCATCCGCCTGGATCAACAACGAGCAGCTTACCATCTTTTTCTACTGTAAAACACGCGTGTTCATATTTTGTCAGTCTCATGCTTCCTCCTTAAAATAATTGCTATAGTGCTTGCGGGCTTTAACCACTTTAGGCTCGATAACCACGTAGCAGTAGCCGCTGGTTGGATTCTTGGAAAAGTAATCTTGGTGCTCAGGCTCGGCCGCGTAAAAAGCCTCAAGTTTCGACCGTTCGGTCACAATAGCTTTATCCCAATTTTCCTGAGCTCGTCTGACGGCGTCTTCAAATTCCGCTTTTTGGTCTTCATTTTGATAAAACATTGCCGATCGATACTGTGGTCCTTTGTCTGCACCTTGCTGATTTAGGCTGGTGGGGTCGTGAATCAAGAAGAAGATATCGAGGATGGTTTCTTTTGAGATAATGGTTTCGTCAAAGGTCACCTGCACGGCTTCAGCATGTCCTGTTTTTCCCGATGCAACTTGGTAATATGTTGCATCAGCTTCAGTCCCGCCAGCATACCCGCACACTGATTCTGAAACGCCTTGAAGTTTACGAAAAACAGCATCTAAGCACCAGAAGCATCCACCGGCTAAGGTATAAGTAGTCATTACTCTATTATACGCCGGTATACTAGAGAGGTGCACAACGAGGATTTCAAAGAACTTGTCTGGCAAAAAGGCCGCGAGCTGTACCGTCCTATGCCGTGGCGCAGCGATACCCGTCCGTATTACGTCCTTGTTAGTGAACTGATGCTGCAACAAACTCAAGTCGCTCGGGTCATTCCAAAGTTTCAGTCATTTATTAATGCTTTTCCTAATGAAGTGGAATTGGCAGGCGCCAGCCTGGCCGACGTGTTAAAGCAGTGGCAAGGCCTTGGCTACAACCGCCGGGCCAAATACCTGCACGATGCCGCGAAAATGATACAACATGACTTTGAGGGAACATTTCCTACTGCCTACAAAGACATCATCAGGCTGCCCGGCGTCGGTAAAAATACAACCGGGGCAATCCTCGCCTATAGTTTTAATCAGCCCAGTATTTTCATCGAAACTAATATTCGTACCGTTTACATTCATCATTTCTTTAACGACCATTTCGACGTTGACGACAAACAAATCACTCAGAAACTTGAGCAAACAATTGATAAACAAGACCCACGGGGGTTCTACTGGAGCTTAATGGACTACGGCAGCTGGTTAAAGGCGAATGGCATGCGGAATATTTCCAGAAGTAAGCACTACAAAAAACAATCAAAGCTTGAAGGTAGTGTCCGTCAGGTTCGCGGCGCAATAATTCGCGAGCTCGGAAACCAAACGTATGCGCGTGAAACACTGCGCAAAGCTCTAGGGGCAGACAATAGGTTTGACCCGGCACTTGAGGGACTCCTGCGTGACGGTCTGGTGAGCGAATCAGCCGGTAAATTGCATTTGACCAAATAGACGATGTGGCTGCATACTAAGGGGGTGAAATTAAAACTTCTTGTAGCGGTTATTGCTTCGTTTGGCTTTGTTCTTATTGCCGGCAACCTGCAGACGAATGCCGCTGCCGATATTACGCAGGAAAAAATTACTAAAATCCGCGGACGCTGTACTGAAAACCTGGCGGCCTTGAATCGCCTGCACCAAACAGATGCCTTCCTAAGAAACGACAGGGGCAACCTTTACCGGACGATTAGCGACCGGCTCATGGTACCACTGAATAGGCGGCTGGCGGCAAATCGGCTAGATGGCGGCCAACTCGTCAACATTACGGCTGACTTCAACCGTGAATACGACAAATTCTATTCGACGTATATCGACTATGACAATGCAATGTCCGACCTTCTTAAGATTGATTGCAGTAAACAACCGGTCGCATTTTATACCGCCCTGCTTGAAACTCGCGAAAAGCGGACCGAACTCTCCAAGATTAATTTGAAATTAAAGGAGTTAATCCGCCAGTACGGCATAAAATTTGTCGACTTTAAAACTAACTTCGAGAAAGACGAGGCTACCAGTGATGGAGCTTAACGACACGCAAGAGACTACGGCAGTCCGCGTCGTAAAACGACACCAGTTTGTTAGCGCAATTATTGCAGCTATCGTCATAGCGCTATTTTTGGTATACGTCGCACTTAGCCTATACCAAAGCAGCGGTACGTTGCAGCTTGACCTTTCACGACCTGGCTACGATAGCGCCCGTAAGGAAGCCGTTAGCAAGAACGATGAAGTCTTTGAGGGCTTTTCGTCCGAGGGCGGTATTGATTCAGCGGCGCTTAAAGAGTTCGATGAACTCTACCGCCAAAAAGCCGCAGAAGCACTCATCGACATAGATGCCTTTTCGGGGGATGTCCTAAGCGACAAAGCCCTATCAATCGAGTAAATTATCCTACTTTGTTTTTAGTGTCGGCGGGAAAGTGGCAACGGCAAGCCGAATTGATTTTTGTTCGAACTCTTCAAGCAGGCGCCGCTTCATTTCACCAATTACACTCCATTGGTCGGACGGCTGGGTCTTGCCGGCAACTATAATCTCTATTGAACTACCTGTAATTTCGCCCACGGCAACAAAGGCTGGCGGGCTTAAAATTTTATCCTTCCAGGCTTCTTCTTCACTAAGCTCTTTTCCTACGCTGTCAATCAAATCAGTCACACTGTCGACATCCGTTTCAGGGTGGAGAAGCATGGTAAAACGGGCCATGCTATAGCCCATCGTTTTGTTAATAACGTGCTGGATCATACCGTTTGGGAAATAGTGTACCTGACCATCGACATCGCGAAGTACCGTCGAACGTGTCCCAATCCGCTCTACAGTACCGGAAAAACCTTCAATGTCGATAACATCACCCACCCGATACTGGTTTTCAGAGATAATAAATATCCCGGAAAGGAAGTCTTTAATAAGTGACTGTGCGCCAAACCCCAGCGCAATACCAATAATACCGGCACTGGCAAAGAGCGGTGCCATGGCAGACCCAATATTCGGAACGAACACCTGCAGCAGAGCATACGTGATGGTAAAGAAAATAATAATCCGCCAAATGCTGACGAACAAATCGACGAGTGTTTTTTGGCGTTTCTCAATATCTTTCTTGTGCCAGGCCCGGTGGTGAGTACCTTTGACGGCCCGCCTTACGACAAAGCGGACCAGACGTGCACCGACAAAGTATGCAAGTAGGCCAACGACAAGAATCGTAGCGAGTTCAAACCCATTTTGTTTCAGCCAGGCCAGGGTTGCGTCATAAAGCTGTTGGTTTTGGAGCCCATCCATATGTGGTAGTATAGCACTAGCAATGAGTGACATGAAAATGAGCAGGGCTCATTTTTTTGTCTGAATGCGAAGTGACAAAACAATTGTTATAGCACGTGATATGAAGCGTTTCACTACTGTAAATTCATCTGATGTCATAGATTTATTGCGTTCCGGCGCCGTCGGCATACTTCGTACCGATACGCTCTATGGCATTGTTTGCCGTGCCGACAATCAGGCAGCCGTTGAAAGGATTTACAGGCTAAAAGACCGAAGCGAACACAAATCACCAATCGTGCTCGTTGCGTCGGTCGATCAATTGTTCGACGTGCCGTCAGAAAAAGCAGCCGAACTACTCAAATCAGTCTGGCCGGGACCGGTCAGTGTGATTCTACCGTCAAACGCTGCACCGAAATGGCTACGCCGTGAAAACGACTCTATCGCATACCGGCTGCCAGCCGTTGAGCCACTACTGAACCTCATTTTGCAGACAGGTCCGCTGATTGCCCCAAGTGCCAATCCGGAAGGGCAAGTTCCAGCCATGACTGTCGACGAAGCCTACGATTACTTTGGAGAGTCCGTGGACTTCTACGTAGACGGCGGCTTCGTCGAAGACAACACACCGTCAAAGTTGATCCGCGTAAATGAAAATGGCGACACCGAGCGCATACGGTAAAATGCTTAATCCTGAAGACTTCGTTATTACGAGACGGCGCAAAAAGTATAGGTTTGCTAAGTTTGCCAACTCCAGCATATGTTTCGAGTTTGAAGATTGGAAGAAAAGCAAAGCAAACGTAGTTGAAGTTGGTGCTGGCACCGGACTTTTCAGTGTCGAACTGGCCAGACGGTATCCAGAAAAACAGTTTGTAGCTGTAGATGTCAAAGCTGATCGCCTACAAAAAGGTGCGTACGAAGCAGAAGCGCTAGGGCTTTCAAATGTTCGCTTCCTCCGGGCTAGGGCTGACCAAATAGCAGAATGTTTCACCGCTCGTTCAGTCGAAGTTATTTGGCTGACGTTTCCCGATCCGTTCCCAAAACGCCGCTCAGCCGGCCGGCGCCTTACGCACCCGACATATCTAAAAATATATGAAAAATTGCTAGCACGCCGCGGCTCGCTCCACCTTAAACACGACTCTCCCGATTTTTTTAGGTGGAGTCTTGAACAGCTCGTTCGCAGCAAATGGACGGTCAATGAACTATACTTTGACCTTCACGAATCGGACGCGCCAAACGACTACAAAATACAGACCACCTACGAAAAGCGGTGGTTAGGGGAGGGAAGACAAACTGGGTTCGTCAGGGCTATCAGGCCCTAGGCAGTGGCCTTAGGACCAACTAGTTTGTGAAGCAGCTTGTCAGCTTCCGACACAATATCGGACGATTGGTGACCAAAGTGCTGGTACAGTCGCATATGTAGGGTGGCATGCGCCATCTCATGTTCAGCGGCACTTCGTCCAGATGACTCGAATTCCCGTACGACGCCGTGCAGTATGCGAGCGGCCTGTGGCGGTAAATGCGCGTGGTGAGTTGGCTCAAAATTTTTTCGGAACAGTGTTTTTATCATAACGCTCCTCCTTATACCCGTGTCTCTCTACCAGAGAACATTTTCAGTATAGTCCACAATATGATAGACTTCTAGAAAGTACAATTTGAGTCAAATATGATTGAGCAAACTACCCTCCAGCATCACATCCAAAAGCACATCATCAGCGTGCTTATGTACCAAAAGTTTGCCCGTTTTCGTGACCTGCGGCCGCCAAAAGTCGATACCAACCTGTATTCATACCATCTCAAACTGCTTCAAAAGGCCAAGCTGGTCGAAAAAACGGAAGACGGCTACACCCTAACGAAAAAAGGCATCTTGTATATCGACCGTGTTACCACATCGACACTGGACGTTCGCTCTCAGCCAAAAATCATCACAATGCTGCTTGTCCAAAATAGTGAAGGCGACATACTGCTATTTCGCCGCCGCCGCCAGCCTTATACAAATACGTGGACGCTGCCGTATGGCAAACTACATATCGACGATAGGTCGCTACTCGAAGCAGCGCACCGTGAGGCGGATGAAAAGTTGGGGCTGAAAAATCAGACAATTACCCACGCCGGCGACTGCTATATCCGTATCCGTGACGGCGAAGAAACGCTGATGACAACGTTGGCCCACGTATTCCGATTCTATAATGATGATGTTGAACTGAACGACTATTTGCAGTGGGTCCAGCCGCACAAGCTGCACTCTATCAAGCTGGCTCCAGCGGTCGAAAAAATCGTTGCCCGTGCGTTCTTTAATGACCCGTACTTTTTTGAAGAGTTCGAAGAGAAGTGGGGTAGTGAGGGTGAAGAAGTGAACTTGCTACAATAAACATATGCAGATGAATGACTACCAGCAGCTAGCGATTCGTACCGCTCGCTCAAAAGACGCCAAAGACGAACTGTTCCATTTGCTCCTCGGCCTATGTGGAGAAGCCGGTGAGATAGCCGAAAAGATGAAAAAAGTCATCCGAGATAAGGATAGTGACTTCAGCGGTATTGATGCAGACGACCTTAAAAAAGAACTTGGTGACGTGCTATGGCACTTATCTACGATTGGTGATTACTTTGACATTACGCTTGAAGACATAGCCCAGACCAATATTGACAAGCTTACCAGCCGTCAGAAGCGCGGTGTTATTGGCGGCAGCGGCGATAACCGCTAACTACTTTGGAGATAAGCTTCAATTGCTTCTTGTCCAACTACAACGGTTGGTGTGGTCATTTTATCGTTACGGGTAACAATAGGAATCAGCTCTCCGTCGGTTACGCCATCGGCTGTAATATCGGCGTATATCATTGCCCGAAAACTGTCCTGCCGATCGGCGAACGGCGCGATAAACGGCGCACCGGCTATGTGGCCATGCACGGCATCCAGGTAGTGGTGGTCCTGTTTCAAAAGTATTTCTTGCCCGTCAAAGAATTCCGTAAGCACATCCGTGTAATCGGCCTCGCACGTATCGGCAACATTAAACCCAAAGTATCGTAATAGGCTGACGGTTTGATCAAATGTTAGCTCTCTTGAAAACGCCTTGTCGACAATGGTATCCCATAAATTACGGCGTGCCCATTCAACGCTCGTCTCGGCATAATATCGAGTATGAGAATATTCTTCGTCGGAACTAACAGAAGAGTCGGTCAGAACATCCTTCTGGTGCTCTTCATAGTCCCGAAGTACTTGCACGGCTTCAGCAGTTCCTTCCAATGCAAGCAGGGGTTGAATATCTAAAACTGGTTTTTGTCGTTCGTCCATAGTTTCAGCTGCCAAATCCACATATATCATATGAACTTGGTGACTGCCAGGAGGGCCGACGAGCTTTCGCCCGCCGCCCTCCTGGATGGTCGTCAGTCGGCCATGACCCGGCCGCGCCGGGTCGATCTGGGTCCGTTCGCCGCTCCCCAGCTGATGTTGCTGAGCATCAGCTCGACACCGATGGTCGGTATGCGCGCTTCGCTGAAATGGTCCCGTAGTAGCTGCCTGATGTCGTGCGCCAGGCTCTTGGCCATGGCATCGTCGACCCGCTCGACCCGCTCGTCACAGTCATCGAGCCGGATACGCACGATGATGTTGTGGCTGAGCCGGTCGAACTTGGTGTTGGGCTTGTGGAACTTGAAGCTGAAGTCGTCCGGGCCGAGCCGCAGTGCAGATGTGCTGAACTCGACCTGGCCGAAGCCGCTGACGACCATCTTGATGACGTCGGCGACCGGCTCTTCCATCCGGTCGGCTTCGTAGTAAACGTCAACGCCGGGCATGGCGCCTCCTTCGTGGTGGTAGGGCTTTGGCAAGACTGACGATGTGAAATTACACCGGAGTCACACCAAAGAATGGTCGCTCGACGGCGATAAGTGAATTATAACAAAAAACAGTTAAAATGTCAATACACTAACTGAGGTGAGACCGCACCCAACCATCAATTGAGCCGGCGCCCATGCATAGCACCAAGTCACCGCTTTCGCGGTGCAGTTCGACTTTGGTCCATAGCTCATCATTCAGCTGCGCTATTTCAACCACGTCCTTGTTGGTAATATCTTTTGTCAGTGTTTCCGGTGACAAAATCGGCAGGTCCGGGTCTTCGCGTGACAGGTACGTCGGCAGCCAATATACCTTTTCGGCTTGTTTGAAACAATTACGGTACAGGCTTTTAATTTCATGCTGGCGGATGTTTTGGTGCGGTTGGTACACAAGCACGACATGCTCGTTTATTTCACGGGCCATTTGCAATGTTGCCGCAATCTCGGTCGGGTGGTGCCCGTAGTCGCTATATAAGTTGTCAGCCAATTTTTCGAACCGGCGGTTAGTACCTGGGAAGCTATTCATAAAGTCGACTTTCTCGGCCGGATGCACCAGTCCCAGGTATTCGAGTGCTTTCAAGACGAGCGTGGCATTGCGGCGGTTGTGCTCGCCAACTACTCCCAGCTCCATAACTTCATTATCGGCCAGCTGCCATAGCCTATCGGCAGGAATTTCCGGCATCTGCTTGAAATCGCGCTGCCAGCCAATGGCATGGCCTGATTTTCGGATGAATTGAGAAAATGCAGACCGATAATCGTCTTGCGACGGATAAGTGTCGCTATGGTCGTAGCCTAAAGAGGTGATGAGTGAGAGGGCAGGGGAGAAGTGTAGGAAATTTCGGTCAAACTCGTCGCATTCGTACACAAAATATTCACTCTCGGGGTCATACATACCGCTCGGACCAAACGATAAAGTCGTCCCGACTAGGTAACTGACCGGAATCCCGAGCTGCTTGAATGCCCAGACTGTCATGCCCGTCGTGGTGGTTTTGCCGTGCGTTCCGGCTACGGCAATTAACTTCAGGCCTTTCGCGGAGATAATATCAGCCAGCAGCTCATCACGTTTCGTGACTCGAAGCCCCAGCTCACGGGCGGCGAGTAGTTCGGGATGATCGGCCGGCAGGGCAGCTGTGTGAACGAACCAATCAATCGGTGTGTTGGTGTGGACTGATTTCAAAAAGGCGCCAGTCTGATTGTGGTCAATCTTCATGCCGTTTGAACGAAGTCGCTCAAGCATCAGGCCGTCGGCTGCGTCACTGCCAATGACGGTATGTCCGGCATCACGGGCAACTTCGGCAAGCGGCCCCAGACCGACTCCGCCGATACCCGAGAAATAGATAACCATAACTGTAGTATATAATAGTCGTGAACCTCAGGATAACATACACATGCTCCAACAAATCATCCATCGCCTATTGAAACGACGCCATTTCTGGCGCTATGCGACATTTGGCGAAATTGCCGAACTCTATGCCTCGCGTCTGCTGAATGTGTTTGCCATCAGGTTTGTGCTGGTTTTCGTGTCGGTCTACCTATACAAGCTCGATTATGACTTGGTGTTTATCGCGCTGTTTTGGGCAGTGTACTATCTGTTAAAGGCGGTCTTTTCATGGCCTTCCGCCAAGCTGGCAGCCCATTTCGGGCCGAAGCACGGCTTGCTATATGCGAATTTCGTATTCGCTGCGGCCATGGGGTTTTTGTTTTTCACCGAGCAGTTTGGCATATGGGTGCTCGCGCTCTGGTGCGTGTTCCATTCGTTTGCCGGCGCGCTTAACAACCTTTGTTACAAGATAGATTTTTCCAAAGTCAAACATGCCGAGCATGCCGGCAAGGAAATCGGCTATATGAACATCGTTGAACGAATATCCGGAGCAGCCAGTCCGCTGCTCGGCGGAATTGTGGCGAGCCTGTTTGGTCCGCCGGCAGCGATGGTCTTAGCTGGAATATTTTTCTTGTGTTCGGCGCTTCCGCTTTTAAGAACGGCCGAACCGACCAAGCTGCGCCAGCATCTCAAGTTCCGCGGGTTCCCGTGGCGGCAAACCTGGCGGAGCTATCCGGCAGAGGCGGCTATCGGGCTCGATATTTTTGCCAGCGGAACAGTCTGGGCTATCTTTATTGCAGCTGTCGTATTCGCGGCCGACGGCCAAGAAATCTATGCCAAAATTGGTGTCCTGACATCTATTACGTTTGCCGTCGTTCTATTGGCATCGTACTTGTTCGGCCGGCTGATTGATCATCGCCAGGGCCGTCTGCTGCTCAAAAGCATGGTCTTCATAAACGCCTTCACTCATCTTGTGCGCCCAACGGTCAGCTCGGGGCTAGGGGTCGTCACAACGAACGCAGCTAACGATATGGCGACGACTGGGTATACTATGGCATTCACGCGGGGCGAGTTCGATACGGCTGATGTAACCGGTTTTCGAATAGTCTACCTTGCCCTTATGGAAGCCGCCCTAAACTTCGGAGCCTTTTTGGCGGCGTTATGCCTGGCTTGGGCATGCTGGACATTCCAGACGCAGTCAGCTTTGTCTCTGTTCTATGTCCTAACAGCGGGTGCGGTACTTTTGATAGCAACGCCCCGGTTTGGTCTCTATCGTCGCTAACTCCTCGTGCTATACTTCGCTCCGCTCGTGTAGTACTTCGTCGGCTCGGAAACGAAGGTATAACCGTCCATTTCGCTCGCACTCCTCGTGCTATACTGAAACTCAGTAAAAAAGGGGAGGGCTGGCGACTTAGCGGTGGCGGACAAACAGCATATCAAACGCAGTATCAAGCAGTTGCAGCGGGTTAAGACCTGGCAGCTGGTTTTGCTTTTGATATTGTCGCTTCTCATTTCAGCTACCTTCTTGCGGCTTAACAACATTGGGATGATTGAGCGCCGAACAGCCGTCTTTCATGCCGATGAACAAGGCGACGAAGAAGTCACCCGGGCACGATTGTTCGATCTTCAGCGGTATGCGGCTATGCACATGAATGCCGGTAGCGGTACGATTTACCTTGAAGACCAATACAAGCGAGATACCAAAGAGGCTATTGAGAAAGCTAGTGTCAATGACAGGGCCAACAATATCAACGTCAAAGCCGATGCTACCTGTAAGGCCCAGTTTGGGGGGTATTCCCAGGCCTATGTGCAATGCTTTGCCAGCGAACTCGCCAAATACCCAGCGTCTACTAACACTCCTGACAAGGTAGAGCTTCCAAATGCTAACCTGTATCGCCACGAATTTGCCAGCCCGGTTTGGTCCCCCGATTTTGCCGGTTTTAGCCTGTTGATTAGCCTCTTTATAACAGTTCTCATAGTCATCCGGTTACTAAGCCTGGTACTGCTTCGGCTGCTACTTCGGCGCCACTACCAGAGCATCTAAATTTAGCTAAGGTGTTGACAGGGGGGCGGGGTGTGGCGTACGCTTACTCTTGTAAGAACTAATAGGAGGTATCAACCACATGGCTTACAGTCATACTAACAGCAAGGGTGTCACATACTACTTACACAAAACCGAAGTTACCCTACGTGGCGGCAAGCCACAGACCATCTACTTCTTCGCAAAGGTAGAAAAGAACGCTAAGGGTACCCCAGTCGACCTACCAGCCGACCGCGTTGTAAAAGAAAACCCACGTAACGGCTTTTTGACCGTTTCAAAGAAGAAATAAGAACAACCAAATTCGAAATCAATGGAAGCCGCTCTCACTAAGAGCGGTTTTTCTTTGGTAAAAACTTGCTGAAAACAGAAAGTGTTTCAGCTGGTAAAAATTACCATTGAAACATTAGCACTATTGATGCTACAGTAGTATCAAACAAACAGGTGCCAAAATTGCCTCGCTTGGCGAATCAGGCCCGCAGTAGCCCTTCGCCTCACCAAAGCGGGGCTTTTTTGATAGTTGTCATAATTTTTAATTTGACAACTATTAGCGAATGATAGAACAAGAAGCGAAGCGGATTGTTATATCACCGAGCGTTATCTCAAAGTTACGCTTGGGCATGTATAATGAATATCAATGAAGGCGATGGTACAAGCCAAAAATCTGACGAAAACATACAGTGACAGAAATGTCGTCGATAATATTAGCTTTGATGTTAAGCCCGGCGAAGTCTTTGGGATTCTGGGCCCAAACGGCGCTGGCAAGACAACAACGCTTGAAATGCTGGAGGCATTGCGGCCTATCGATGGTGGTTCGGCCACGATTGCCGGTATCGATGTTGCCAAAGACCCCTATGCTATCCGGGCAATTATTGGTGTCCAACCGCAGAGCCCAAGCTTTCAAGACAAAACCAAGCTGACAGAACTACTGCAACTCTTTGCAGCGGCCTATGGCCTAACAGTCGATGCCAAACAGCACCTAGCCTCGGTTCAGCTGGAAGACAAGGCCGGCAGCTATGTTGAGCAGCTTTCGGGCGGACAGCGCCAACGTTTCTCAATTGCAGCCGCCCTCGTTCATGAACCAAAAGTTTTCTTCTTAGACGAACCTACCACCGGCCTTGACCCACAAGCTCGCCGCAATCTTTGGGAACTGGTCCGGGACATCAAGAAGCGGGGTGTTACCGTCGTCATTACGACACATTACATGGAAGAAGCCGAGCTGCTATGCGACCGTATTGCGGTCATGGATGCAGGGAAGATTATTGCGCTTGATAGCCCTAAAAACCTGGTACGGAACCTTCTTAAGAAAGGTTTCAAAAAGGAACAGCACGTCGAGCAAGCTAACCTAGAAGATGTTTTCATCGATCTGACCGGAAAGGCGCTAAGGGACTAGCATGAAACAATTCCGCTCCATCCTTATATTCGCCCTCATCGACATTAAGCGTTCGTTCCGCGATAAAACAGCCCTGTTTTTCATTTTTGTGTTCCCCCTAATCTTTCTGTTCGTCTTCGGGGGTATCTTCGGCGGTAACAATGGTCCATCGTTCAACGTTGCTTTGCTCAACCAAGCCGACAACTCGTTTACTAAGGAATTTTTAAAGAATGCCCAAAAAGACGACTTGATAAAGATTAACAAAGACATCAAGACCGAATCGGACGCCCGCGAAAAGATGAAGCGCGGTGAAATCGATGCCATCATCAAGCTGCCCGGATCGTTCGGGGAAGTCACCGGCGGCCAACCCTACCCGAGCGGCCAGGCGGAAGTAGTAGTCGACCAGAACTCGGCTCAGGCGGGCGCTACCTTAAAATCAATCTTCGACGCAATTTTCAATCAAGTTAACAAAGAAATTACCAAAGCACCGACACCGTTTACTGCCAAGCTGACGGTATCGAAGGAACAAGGCCTGAACCAATTTGATTACACATTCGCCGGGCTGCTCGGCTTTTCAATCCTAAGCCTTGGTATCTTTGGGCCTACCAGCGTCTTTCCCCGCATGAAACAACAAGGTATCCTGCGCCGCTATCACACGACAACCCTGCGGGTATGGCAATTCTTCACTGCCAACGTACTCAGCCAGATGTTCGTCGGGGTACTTTCGGTTGCCCTTATGTTTGCGGTTGCACTGACATTTTTTGACCTCAACATGCGCGGTGACTACCTGACTATGCTCGTCGTTGTCTTACTCGGTACGGCCACTATGTTTGGCGTTGGGTTGGCTGTCGGTGGCTGGGCAAAGAATGAGAATCAGGCCGCACCGCTGGCGAACCTGATAACATTCCCAATGATGTTCCTTTCCGGTACATTCTTCCCGCGTTTTTTAATGCCCGACTGGCTTCAGACTATTTCAGGGTTACTGCCACTTACGCCCATCGTCGATGCGCTCCGATTTGTCGTTACCGAAGGCCGTAATCTCTTTGAAATCGGTCCTGAACTTGGCTTAACTGCCATTTGGTTGGTAGTTATTTATGTTATCGCATTTCGTGTTTTCCGTTGGGACTAGTGATATGGAACAAGAAAGATACAAATCACCCGATGAGCGTTACGCCGAAGCAGCCGAAAAGGCAACTCGCATGCGAAAGATAAGGCAGAGGTTAGCGAAAGCTATCAAGGGCTTAAAATTAGGCCCGTCAAAGCAATGACCTCAAGTAGTAGTTGACTTTTAATACCGTTTATGGTAATATGCAGATTATGAGTGAAACACCTCGCATTGGCATTGATCCTGATACCGAAGCCGATAAACTCGGCTCGTACTATCTCGCACGCCATCGACACGGTATTCCTACCGAGCCGGACGAGGACAAGCCAGAGCGTTCAGGTGCACCAAAAAAGGTTAGCCGTGCTAGTCGCCGCGGCGGAAGAAGTTATCCTGAACAAAGTGGACGTGATGTAAGCAGAGACATCGCAAACGCCGATAGGCGGCCGATTACACCAGACCAACGTACAACAAATGCACGAGGTGTGGCGTTGGCACGGAACCTATTAGAAAAAGCGAAACCTGTAGAAGAAACAGCTCAGCAAAAAGCCGAGCGACAGGCCCAAGAAGCTGCTGAGCTTCGCCGAAAAGCAGCGGAATCTTGGGACCAGCTTACAAACGGCCGTTAAGAGCTACTTTTATTACTACTGTTTTTACCGCCGCGCTTGGAAGCGCCTTTTGAGTTCGCAATCTTGGCCGCTCGTTCTTTGCTCATGCCTTTTTTGCGCAGACCTTCGTATTGCTTGTCGTTCTTAATGGAGTTGCCGTGGTTTTTTGTCATAATTAACCTCCCTTTACTATTTCTATTATGAAAGAGGGCACAATACGACGCTGTAACATATCGCACACGTCGACGTCAGCAAATAGTTATCTTTTTCACATTCTCTTTTCCAAAGTGGGAGTACGATGAAGGCGGATAGTACATAACGGAGGATACAAGCATGGCGACGTTACAGCAGCAGTATGCAAACGAAGATACTTTTTGGAGAAGATGGCTGGCAGTATTTATTCTGGCAGTATTTTTCATTCTAAGCTGGGGTGGGCAATATTTTTCGCAGCTCGAACAAGTCAAGCAGCAAAGCGAAGAACACGGCCAAACCTTCCAGATGAGCGAGTTCTGGCCAGAGTTTTGGTCGGCAACATTTGAAAACTGGCAGTCCGAGTGGCTCCAATTAGTTACCCAGGCAATCTTAATAGCCGCGCTGGCGGACTACTTGTTTAGAAAAGGCAATCAAGACCACTACAAAACGCAGCTCATGATTGAAGAGCTGCGTAAAGACTTAAAATCAAGACGAAAATAATATTGGTGGGTGTGGCTGGGATTGGTGGAGCCGCACGAAATTGAGAACAAGTTTACTTTCTCGATGAACAGGCGGAAGAGCGAAGCGATAGCGGCAACCAATTAAATACTTATTTCTGGTGGGGGCGGCTGGGATTGAACCAGCGACCAACAGGTTATGAGCCCGCTGCTCTAACCGCTGAGCTACGCCCCCAAACCAGAAATAAATATTTAATGAACGGATTGTATCCAGTCACTGATGTACTCGGCATATTATAACGTAATTAACAGGAGTGAGCTATAACTGCTTCGCAGTTGAAATCCTGCCTCGCTCGGATAGAAACCTTTGTGAGCTTTCTATCTCTCGCATCGTTGGGGTATAATGCAAACAAAGCGAAAGCGCCATGAAAAACATAAACGTTCGAAAAACCTACTACTTTGCCCGGCACCGGGTGTTTACTACCAATAACATTGTCGTGTTAGTTGGGTTGTTTATTGCGGCCAGCTGGGCATGGGGTTCGGTTCAGGCAATGGAGCGTAATTATGGTTTACAAAAGGAAATCGACTACAAACAGCGTCAAATGCGTCTTGCCGAACTGGAAACCGAAAAGCTGAAATTTGAACAGAACTATTACAAAAGCGATGAGTACAAAGAGCTTGCCGTCCGAGAGCGGATGGGGCTCGTTCTGCCCGGCGAAAAGGTGCTGATATTGCCGCCAAACTCTGCCGCCGCAACGGCGAGCGACAACACCGCCAAGCTCGCGGAAGCCCAGCCGAAGCAAGTTCCCGATAGTAACCTACAGCAATGGGTGAACTTCTTGTTTGGCGGTACCTACCGCGACCTCAATCGTTAATAATATTTTCTTATAGTTGACTACGCGGGTATTTATGCTATATTCCGAATTACAATACATAATTCGGTTTATACCTAAAGGCTGTCATGAGTAGTATAGAGTATGTCGATAATCCCATAATCCCTCGTTTATCATTTGATCCTTCAAGCACGATACGTCCCGAGACCATAAGGCACCACTTAAGACGCTACGAGCTTGCAGCGCGTTATATAAAGATTGGATCGTCGGCAGTTGACGTATGTTGCGGCGTTGGATACGGAACAGACTTGATGCGTCAAGCCGGAGCTGCATCTACCGTCGGAGTCGACTTGTCTGAAGCAGCGATTGAGTCCGCAAAAGCAACCTATCCGGGTAACGAGTTTGTGCACGCTGACGCAAATCTATATCTACGGGCAAGAGTTACCTCAGAGCAAGGACGCCCCGATGTCGTGACATTTTTTGAAGCTATCGAACATGTCCCGCGCGAAGTCGGCCATCAGATACTCGACAGCGTCCAGATTGGACTTGCAAAAGACGATGGACATTTCTTTATGTCGACTCCAAGCGACATTCGAGCCGATGTTAATCCTGATCATATTACCCAATGGGAATTTGCCGAGTTAGAAGATGCGCTAAGTGAGCGTTTTAACGACGTGAATTTATTTGGCCAAGATTGGGCATCCGGTGAATTCGTATATGACGAACCCGAAGGCGCAAGCTTCTTTGTTGCACATTGCAGCAATCCCAAGGACGAAATTAAAGAGTAACTACCAGCCGCGGTAACTTGCAAAAGTAAAGTGTATCTGTTAAATTTGTATGAGTATCGCGGGGTGGAGCAGTCTGGTCAGCTCCATGTCGCATCGATAGCTCATAACCTTGGTTATGAAAATACAAACGAGACCAGGTCATGATTTACAAAGTATATCGCGGGGTGGAGCAGTCTGGTCAGCTCGCGTGGCTCATAACCACGAGGTCGCAGGTTCAAATCCTGCCCCCGCAACCATGAAAAGTGCCCGTCCGAAAGGATGGGCTTTTTTCATGGTTGGGCAATGATTGGAACCCGCAATTATTCTATATAAAACACAGCCCCGCTCACAATGCAGGAGCGGGGCATATCCATGGACTTCTAGATAGGTTCGGTCCTATGCATATGTGTGCCCATGCGTGGTGGGGTAGTGTATGGTCAGGTGAGCGACCAGCGAGGCTAGCCAGAAGGCTACCGATGTGAACATCAGTACCGCTGCATAGCCAGAAGCGGCATAAATCAAGCCAAGAGTGGCTGTGACGACCGCTACGACCGCGACGAGGGCTGCAACCCAGTTCCAAGCCGTCGAGCGCGTGCCATCAAATACGTAACCGAATACGTAGCTGATAGCCAGTAGCGCTGCGATGCCAAAGATGACCCATCGTACTTCGTCTACGAGAGCCCAGCCCCACTCATAGAAGTGGGCGGCTTCGAGGAGTACAATCCCCGCAGTTGCCAGCGTGGTAACACCGTCTTTCCAAGTGATACGCATGACCTATCCTCCTTTCCGTTTTTAGCATAGGAGGTTTCGGATGTGGTGTCAGTGATTTACGTCGTGTTTGCGAGTGATACCAATCACGTATCCCTGAAAACTTTGTGCTAATCCTTGATTTTTAGCACAATTTTACCACTGACCGTGCCTTCTTCCTTTGCTTTAAAAGCGGCTTGGATATCATCGAGCGAAAATACTTTGTCGACTTGCGGAGTTACAACGCCAGCTTCGACAAGTACGCGCAGTTCATCGAGCACCTTTGTAGTCACATGGGTTTGCTGGCGAAACGCGCTAATTCCACGCTCACTTGCTTTTGCTTCGTCAACTTCGGCAATCATACTCACCGCAACACCGCCGCTCTTCAGAATATTGAATGTCTTTGTGAATTCTTCGCCGCCTACGGTATCAAAAGCAGCGTCATAGTCAGACAGCACTTCCGAAAAGTCAGCTGACTTGTAGTCGATAACTTCGTCGGCGCCAAGTTTTTTGACGAGTTCAATCTGCTCACCTGTCGCCGTAGTCGCAATATGTGCGCCAATGTTCTTGGCAATTTGAATGGCAATCGTCCCGATGCCGCCACCACCGCCGTGGATAAAGATCTTTTGCCCGGGCTGCAGATTAATGTGTTGGGTTAGGGCTTGCAGGGCACTGGCTCCTACCAGCGGCAAAGAGGCACTCTCTAGATAGTCGAGATTCGAAGGCATAATGGCAACTTGCTCGGCCTTCGTAGCCGAAAACTGTGCAAACGCGCCGCTATTCCCAGCAACGACGTTCGCCTGGCCGTAGACTTTATCACCAACGGCAAAGCCGCTGACATCACTACCGATTTCTATAACTTCACCGGCAATGTCACCGCCCAGTGTAACCGGTAATTCAAGCGGAATCATTTCCTTCATGTAGCCAGCCCGGATAGATGTATCAAACGGGTTGATACTTGAGTCATGAACCTCAACCAAGACCTGATTTTCCATAGGTGTTGGCTTGTCAGCTTCCACTACCTGAATAACTTCCGGACCGCCATATTCGCTAAATTGAGCCGCTTTCATTACACCCTCCTTTGAGTAAATGCTATAAATTGTATAGTAAATCTATTATAGGGCGTATATAAAAATCCTGCAAGGAAATCAAAGCAGGCGACTGTTTAAAGGTGAGTAACGTATGGACTGTCTGGGTTCAGCAACGCGTCATAATAGGCATTTTGCAGCCTTGATGTAATGCCATTTTCTGGTGCTTTAATATCGCGGGCGTCAATGTTGATAACCGGTGTCAAAAATGAGCTGGTGCCGGATACAAAAACTTCGTCAGCAATGTAAAGTTCGGTTAGGTCGATGGCGCGTTCAGCAACCGGGATATCCATGCTACGGGCTATTTCTATAATAGTTTTACGGTTGATACCTTCGAGTATGTCGGTATTCGTATCAGGCGTTATTAATGTGCCACCGCGGACAACAAAAATGTTGGCCGCCGATAATTCCGCGACTTGCCCAGACGAATCAAGCAAAATACAGTCATCATAACCCGAATCAATCGCGTCTTGGCGTGCTAAAACCGAGTTGACGTATGCTCCATTAACTTTAGCGCGTGACGGGATTGAAAAGTCGGGTGTCCGGCGCCAAACGCTGGTCTTCAGCCGCGTTCCGTCAGTCGGAATAATCGAAGTAGCGTCACATACGAATGCACTAAGAACGGTCGAAAGCCCGCGCGAACGTGTGCCTGGCAGTTTTTCATTAACATGAAAGCTGGCTCGAACGAACACATTCTCCGTCGGTTTGTTGGCGTGCAATAATTCCTTCATGTCTTTTTCAAATTCTTCGTACGACCATTCTTTTCCAAACGTATCGATACCAATAATCCGGCAAGAATCGACCAGTCGCTTAAAATGGTCTTTCAAACGGAACGCATAATACCCTCCGTCATTCACCGTCACATGAAAAACGGTGTAAACGCTCAGGCCATACAACACGGCCGAACTCGCTACATGAACGACTGCTTCATCGTCAGGAACAAGCCTTCCGTCGAAATATATAGTCGGATAAATTTTGGACATCACTACGCTCCGATACGGCTGGCAGCGACACGGACGGCTTCACTCCAGCTCAGGAACGCATGCGGAGTCGAGGCAACGTTGGCTGCCGTTAGTCCAAACTTAACGGCCAAGGCGAGTTCATGAATGATTTCACTGGCATGCGGGGCAACGACCGTCGCGCCCAGTAGAACACCGTTCCGGTCGGCAATTAGTTTTACGAACCCATCCCGGAAATCGCTGGTATTTGAACGTGCAATCATGTTCAGTGGAGCAATAGCTTTTCGGATAGTGAGGTCGCGCTTAATACAATCGTCTTCGTTTAGGCCGACTGAGGCTACGCCTGGGAAAGTGAACGTCAGCCGCGGGGTGGCGGTGTAGTCTGGTGATGACTTTTGCTTATACAGCAAGTTGTGAGCGGCAACGCGGCTTTCTAGGAGGGCAGTGTGAGTGTGACTATTGTGGCCGAGCACATCACCGGCTGCGTAAATGTGCTTTGCGCTGGTTTGCAGATGCTGGTTTACTTCGATACCGCGCGGCGTGTATTTAACGGCTGCGTTTTCCAGGCCGAGGTCAACCGACGGCTGGCGTCCGCAGGCAATCAGTATTTCGTCCACACGGACGGATTTTTCAACGCCGCCGCGGTTGTAAGTAACTTTTTTACCCAGGCCTTCTTTTTGGGCTACCAGTACGCGTGCCTGGGTCAGGGAAGTAACGCCTTTCCGCTCCTCGAGCTGGCGTTCCATAAGCTGCCCGACTTCTTCGTCTTCTTTTGGCAGCAGGCGGGCAGCAACTTCGGCTAGATAAACCTTTGTACCAAACGTAGCCATTAGCTGGGCAATTTCAACGCCAATCGTACCGCCTCCAATAATAAACAGGCTTTTCGGTGGCCGGATAGCTTCAAGAATAGTCCGTGGTGTCAGGTAGCCTGCCTTGTCCAAACCTTGGATGTTTGGCGGTACCCAATGCGATCCGGTGGCAACGATAAACTGCTCGGCAGACAAATGCCGGCGGTTAACGCTTATCTCGTTCGGACTCAAGAAATGGGCAGCGGAGTTGAAAGTAGCAATCCCCTCGTTTTCATAGAATTTTCGGTTACCGCCGGCACCCGTGCGCTTAACGGCCAGGTCTTTCCAGGCCCGAAGGGAAGGGTAGTTGTACCCAATCGTCCCGGTGCGCAGCCCAAAGCGGGCTCCATGCCGAGCTTCATCATAAAGCAGTGCCGCATGTAACAGCGCCTTGGTCGGAACGTCGCTCCAGTTTGGTGAATCACCGCCAAACGTATCGGCTTCTACAATGGCAACACGCTTACCGGCTCGGGCAGCAATACTCGCAGCAGCGCTCCCGCCGGCACCGCTGCCGATGACAATCAGGTCAAAGTCGAATGAAGTTTTTCTTGCCACGAGATGGCCTCCTATAGCACCAAGCGGTGATGTTTATATAAATATGCGGCCTCGGGGTGGATTCGGTTTAAGTGGTTTGCAGCTGTGCGGCGTAAGTCGGATGACGTAATTTCAGGTTTAGTCTCGCACCAGCTAATCACGACGTCACACACCGAATTGGCGGCGGTTTCGGCTTCGCCGTGCGGGCTGCGGACGCTCAAGCAAGCAGCCAGGACGCTCGCGTGTAGTTTGTTACGGTCGAAGCGCTCGGTGGGGCGTGTGCCGTCGCGCTTGACCACGTCGATGACCTTGCCCATCCTAGAGCCCTCCGTTTGCTGCTGCGAGTACGGTTGGAGTCAACACTTGGTCAACATAGACATAAAAACCAAGAACAAGTAACCCGCCGCCGCTCGCAAACTGTAAGAAACGCTTGTTATCTTCACGCCAGCGCTGTATTCGGCTAATCTTGTGTCCACTGCCAATCATGGCATTTATAGCCAGTAGGGGAGCGAGGGAAAGGGCAGTGTAGAGGCCAATTCCGGCCAGCTGCCAAGCAGGTGACAGTTCGATTAACACTAGTGCACTAACCAAAATCGGAACAAACACGAATAGAAGCTCGGCGACGACGCTCGAAAGGCCCAGCCCAAAGGCTTCGGCCGACTGTTTTGTGGCTTTTGTACGGTCAGACAGGTAGCGGGCGAGACCGCGGGGAAGCCATAGGGAAGTCCCCTGCCCTCGCCTGTAGTAAAAAATCCATACGGCCACCCCTAGGCCGAACAGCAGCCCACATGCAACGACCCACAGCGCGGTTTGGTCGATAAACGAGCTTTTGAGCTTAATCAGCAAAGCGGTTGTCGATAGTAACAAAACCGTCATGATAGTCACGCCAAGAGCGAAGGCATTCGTCAGTCCAAGCAGGCGGGCATGAGAGCGTTTAGCCCCAATAGTGTGACTCGAAAGGAGTGTGAGTACACTAACGCTCAGCTGAAAACTGGCGTGTATAAGCGCAGCCACGGCCACGATTATGAGTGATTCTGGGGTATTCATAGTGTTTATTTAGGCTTAACCTTAGTTAATTTATACCATAACCACTACTGTAATAGCAAAGAAAGTGGCATAAAATGACAAAAAGGTATTGCTTTTTTATCACGTTTATGCTTAAATAGTATTACAACCAAATAAAACACACAAAACGTAAAGGAAACGACAAAATGCAAACAACATTCAACCCAAGCGCCGAGCTATCAAGCTGGAACAGGGAACGAAGCAGTGAAGAACTGCGCGGCTACGTCACGTCCC
Source organism: Candidatus Saccharibacteria bacterium UBA2018 (assembly GCA_002335175.1). Lineage (GTDB taxonomy): Bacteria > Patescibacteriota > Saccharimonadia > Saccharimonadales > Saccharimonadaceae > UBA1020. Next base: position 561,983 of record DDCA01000001.1, on the reverse strand, counting down.
GCCTCACTTCCCTTCCCGATTTCGAACTGGAATAGAACAAAGTAGGGGGCTAAGCCCCAATAGATTAAACCCGGTCAGACTACTAAACAGTAGTAGCACTGGCTGTGGCTGGCTATGAAACCAGTCAGTCAACTAAATGCTAGGTTCATAGAAACGGCAGATAGCTAAAATGAGCCAAGCGCAATGGATTCGTCATGAAATCTGATATCTGGCATGAATAGTAACCCGTTACCAAATTCATGCGGGCAGACAAACAAGCGAAATTGTTAATATACTATTCCAAAAGTACTATACTGGTAGTATAGTATACGAAAGAGTAGTATTATGAACCGCCAATACGTCGAATCACTTGTTTACGAATGGGATGAAGTCCAGAAAAAAGGTCAGCTCACCTTCTGGGCCCTGCTTGCTATCTACGATGGTAAAAAATACGCGGCCGAAATTTCTGAATTTATGTATAGCGCCACAAATGGCAGGTTTGAAGTAAGAGACCAAAGCCTGTACCGGGCACTCCGGCGCTTGAAGTCAATGGGCATGCTGCGGGTTACCGAGCAGAAATCACCAAACAGTGGACCGAAGCGCAAATACTACCACCTTACTAATGTGGGTGAAACCACATTGGCTACTTTCGTGGACTTATACATCTCGCCGCTCGGTAGGCCGCAGGTACGGAATTTGCTGGCGAGTTTGCAGCGAAGCAACACAAGGCGTTAAATAACAGGAGCTACTCTCACCCCTGGAAATAGTTCTTGATTCTTGCTACAATCAACTGTGATTGCGATTCAGCGATTTCCCAATTTATCAAACCAAGCTTCAGCTGTTTGGTAAATTGAAAGGAGGCGTAATGATAAGTGCCAGCTTTTGAACATGTTCAAAAGTGAGAACTCAAAATGAACGCCGACGCGGCAGCGTAGCTCAGTTGGACAGCCTTGAGCATAAATCATAGCGTAACGCTCTAACCAACTGGACTATTTAGCCAAAACCATCATGGTTGCACTTTACGATGACAATTCTATTATGGCAGCGTAGCTCAGTTGGTTAGAGCGTAGGACTCATAAGCCTAAGGTCGCTGGTTCAATTCCAGCCGCTGCTACCAAAGTAATACTCCCACCAACGCGTGGGAGTATTACTTTGATAACCATGCGGCCGCTAAACCAATCCACAATACTGGTATGAGCAATAACAAAGAATAGATTACAACCAATGCGATGCGTTTAGCTGTTGTGCGGTGTGTGCCGCGCTCTAGCCCGTAACCTAATGCCAGCGCACAGATGATTAATGGCAGAAAGCTTAGATATGCGAGTATGCCAGGATTACTGCAATGTCCTAGTGCGCAAGGAATTGAAGTAGGCAGGTCGTACTGTGTCAGAAGAAAGATCCAAATGAGTAGAATGACGCCAGCTGTGTAAGTAATTATCTTCTTGAGAAGCGATTCTGATTTGCGTTTACTTGAAGCTACCATCCAGCTACAAATATATCACGGCGTTTGTCGAAGCTTCGTGATTAATTAGTTGTACTCATGCTTGCATCCCGGCTAATTCAATTCCATAATTATACGTAATCGCTTATCAACTTCGATCTAATCTGGAGGTGAGGGCGATGCCCCTCTCGTTTTTTCAGTCTCTCCGACGTGTTGGCTCGATGGTGCTACAAGGCATCAAGGATGTTGGCGTTGTTGTAGCGACTGTCGGCATCTACGTAGTCCTATGCCCATGGGACGAGAAGAAGAAACATGCCCGTAAGAAGCTGGTGAAGAAATTCCCAGGCCTAGCCTCACGGCTCGGTAGCAGCTGAACGGGAACAACGCCTCGCGTTTCATCCGCATGGAAGCAGGAAGCTCCGGCGTCGATGACGCGGGGCTTTTTGCATAACTAAGCCTAATTTTTATTTGTTTCAAATTATCATTCAACCAAATAGTTAAATGTAACTTTGACACTGAACATAGAAGAGATTTATAATAAGAGTAGACTCGTAATACACACTAGCCCTCCCCTTCCGAGAAGGCAAAGCGTCCCTTACGAATCATCATTCATTTATCGCCTTCGGATTCCATAGCTAAGAACGGGCCAAGGAAAACGGGCGAACAATTAGAAAAATCGTTCTTCAGAATAATTTTGGAGAATCTGCTATGAATGATGAAACTTTTTTAGATGAACGGGTGGATGTAGTGGCGACGTTTGGCACCGGTTTGAACCCATGCGTGCCGGTAAAACTCCGACGGGCGAACGGGCGGGAAATCACAGTTACGGAAATTGGTCTGCGGCATCCGACCATGCAAGGTAAGCGCATGGTCCATATGTTCGATGTGACCGACGGCGGGGCGGATTACCGGCTGGAGTTCGACAGCGAACGACTGACCTGGACACTCAAGCTGGAGGCCGATCACTCATGAACGAAGGCTACAACAAAGCCCGTCCGCTGGTGCTTCATATTGACCTGAATAGTTGCTTTGCGACCGTGGAGCAGCAGGCCAGGCCCCGGCTGCGCGGCCGGCCAGTAGCTATTGTTAACCGCCGGACGGAACACACCATGATTGTGACGGCCAGTTACGAAGCCAAGGCTATGGGCGTGAAGCTCGGCATGAGTTTAAAAGATGCCAAGAAGCTGTGTCCGGACTTGGTAGGGCTAGAGAGTGACCCACCAAAATACAAATATGTTTACCACCAGCTAATGCGGATAATGAACGACTACTCGGCCTACGTGCGCATGAAAAGTATCGATGAGGGCGTAATTGATTTTAGTGAAACGACAGCAGCCATGGCTGGACGTGACTTGGCGGAGATTGGGTATGAAATAAAACAGCGATTGTGGGACGAAGTCGGGTGCGCTATGAATTGCAATGTTGGCATTGCGACCAACCGCTTTTTGGCGAAAACGGCTGCCAGTTTGCACAAGCCGAACGGGCTGGACGTTATTACTCATGAGAATTTACGGCAAGTCTTTAGCAGTCTGGAACTGACCGATTTGACGGGGATTGCCGGACAGTTTGAAAAGCGGCTGAACGCCGTCGGTATATTCACTCCCCTGCAGTTTTTGGATGCTGACCCGGTGGTGCTAAAGAAAATGGTGTTCAAAAGCATTACCGGGCTGGAATGGCATCAGCGACTGCGGGGGTGGGAAGTCGACAAGCGTGACTTCCCTATCCGGACCGCCGGCCGGCAGTATGTACTCGACAAATACAAAATGCCGCGGCACGAAGTACTGCAGCGACTGCACCATTTGTGCGAAGAAACCGGGTCGAAGGTTCGATCCCAAGGCCTAGTAGCACGCGGCGTGTCGGTCCATGCCCGAAGTTACAGCGATACCGGCCGGGGCTGGGGCGGGACATTCTGGCATGCCCGCTCCATGGCGTCGGTGCCGTTTTTCTCGAACCAGGCAATTTACGAGCAAGCAAGGAAACTATTTGAATCAGCACCCGTATTCGTGAAAGAAATTGGTGTCAGTTGCTATGAACTGAGCGAGCCGGACGACAGCCAACTGCACCTGTTTGGCGACGAGCTGGCCCGCGATCAAGCAATTACCTCAGCCGTCGATGAAATCAATGCCCGGTACGGCAAACGGGTCATCCACTCGGCTGACACACTTGTGACCAAGATGATGAGAGAAAAGATCCCGTTTGGCAGCACGCGCTACATGTAACGTTATACTTAGGAGCGTGAAGTATATTATAGCGGTCAGCGGCGGGGTGGACTCGGTGGTGCTGCTCGATATGCTTTTGAACGAAGGCAAACACGAGCTTGTCGTAGCACATTTTGACCATGGTATTCGACCGGATTCGGCGGCCGATGCACGCTTTGTAGCCGAAATCGCGAAACGACACGGACTGAAGTTTGAGACAGCGCGCGAACAACTAGGCACGGAAGCAAGCGAAGAACTGGCGCGGACACGGCGGTATGAGTTTTTGGCGAGAATTGCAAAAAAGCATAATGCAAAAATTGTGACCGCACACCACGCGGGTGACATTGTGGAGACAATTGCCATTAATTTGCAGCGTGGTACGGGATGGCGAGGCCTGGCGGTTCTGAATAATCCGCAGATTGAACGGCCGCTACTTTCGTTTTCAAAACGGCAGCTTTACGACTATGCTTTGGCGCACGGATTGGAATGGGTAGAGGACGAAACCAACACCAACCCGAAATACCAGAGAAACCGACTGCGCAAACAACTAGCGCATCTGAATGAGGCAGCTCGACAAGAATTACTGACTCTGCACCAAAAACAGTGTGAGATAACCAAACAAATTGATACCGAGGCGGACACACTACGAACAAGCTCACGGTATTTTTATACACATATTGACCATACTTCTGCGCTAGAAGTGCTGAGGAACGTCTTGGCTGCAAATTCAGTCAGTTTGACGCGTCCGCAGCGTGAGCGTCTGCTGCTTGCCATAAAGACATTCCAACCGGGTCAAATCCTTGAAGCCGGTGATGGAACGAATATAATATTTAGTCGGCGTGAATTTGTTGTCAAACGAAGAGCCTAACTGCTATTATTTATAGTAGTAGACGTTAAACTTTACTCTAGAAACATGCTGCACGTGAGAAAGGAACTGTAATCTTACCCTATGGCCTCGAAAAAACCAACCTCTCCTAAGCGTATGAGCAACATGGTACGACTGAGCCTTTTTTGGGTTATTCTGGTCGTCGCGACGTTGACCGTACTCGCTTTAGTGAGCCCGCAGGAATCTCTAAAAGAAGTCTCGCTGTCAAACGTAATTGAACGGGCGAACAAAGGTGAAATAGCCAAGATAGAGATTGAGGGCAACAACCTGAAGGTAACGCCGAAGGGACAAGATAAGCCAACCGAGAAATCAGTCAAAGAAGACGGCTCGAGTATATCTGAACAAGGCCTCGAAAAAGGCAAAACAGAAGTAAAAGTTATCACGCCGTCCGAAACGAGCAATGTTATTTGGGGTGTGGCCAGTATCCTTGTGCCGGTGATACTTATCGGGCTGCTTTTTGTATTCATGATGCGCCAAGCCCAAGGCCAGAACAACCAGGCGCTTGGATTTGGAAAGAGCAAAGCCAAACTTTATGGCCTCGACAAAGAAAAAGTCGTTTTTGCCGATATCGCCGGTAATGATTCGGCTAAACAGGACCTAGAAGAAGTCGTCGACTTTTTGAAACACCCGAAGAAATACCAGCAGCTGGGCGCCAAAATTCCTAAAGGTGTGCTGCTAGTAGGAAACCCTGGAACCGGTAAAACGATGCTCGCCCGGGCCGTGGCCGGCGAAGCCAACGTACCGTTCTTTAGCATTTCCGGTTCGGAATTCGTCGAGATGTTCGTCGGAGTCGGTGCCAGCCGTGTTCGTGATTTATTTGCTAAGGCAAAGAAGAACGCACCAGCAATTATTTTCATCGATGAAATTGACGCCGTTGGACGTAAGCGTGGAAGCGGCATGGGTGGTGGCCACGACGAGCGCGAGCAGACTCTGAACCAAATTCTGGTTGAAATGGACGGGTTTGAAACCGGCACCAACGTGATTGTGCTGGCGGCAACAAACCGTGCCGATGTGCTCGACCCTGCGTTGCTCCGTCCGGGCCGGTTCGACCGCCGTACGAACATTATGCTACCGGAACGCCGCGACCGCGAGGCAATCTTGAAGGTCCACTTTAAGAACAAGCCGACCGATCCAACCGTTAACCTTGATAAGTTGGCTGCCAAAACGGCCGGCAGCAGCGGGGCAGACCTCGCTAACATTGCAAACGAAGCAGCTATTATTGCCGCCCGGCGCAATTCGAAGTTCATTTCGAACAAAGACCTAACCGAAGCCTTCGAAAAAGTTGCTATTGGACCAGAGCGTAAAGCCAAAATAATGAATGACAAAGAGAAAGAGCTGACCGCGTACCATGAAGCCGGCCATGCAATCGTAGGGCATGTCCTACCTGACAGTGACCCGGTCCACAAGGTTACCATTATTCCGCGCGGCGGAACCGGGGGAGTAACGTGGTTTTTGCCGCCAGAAGACAAAAGTTACACCAATGTTTACGAATTCAAGGACATCCTTGCCCGGGCGATGGGCGGCCGGATAGCGGAAAAAATTAAGTATGGCGACGATGGTATTACGACCGGTGCCGGTAATGACCTGCGTAAGGCAACTGAAATTGCCCGCGACATGATTATTGAACAAGGAATGGGTACCAAGCTACGTGACCAAGTGTTCCACGACGACAATGGCGGCATGGTATTCGATAAAATCACCCATGAGCGGCCGTACAGTGACGACACTGCGAAAGCAATTGACGAAGAAGTTGAACAGTTGATTAAGGAAGCCGCCCAGCGGGCAGAAACAGTCATTAAACGCAATATGGCCAGCCTTGAAGCACTAGCCGACGCACTTCTGAAAGAAGAAACGCTCGAAGAAGACGTCGTCGAAAAAATCCTGAAAGATACGGTTCTGCCAAAGGAAGTAATGCTGCACGCAGCATAGGATCGGTATGGGCCGGGTCCAAAGCGTCGTCGCCAGAGCCAATCGCAAACTGACAGTTCGGTTCGCGGCCATCCTGATTGCCAGCTCAACTGTTGCGTCGATGCTTTTTGGGTTCCTGCGTGAACGTCTGTTAAATAGCTATTACTACGATAGCTATAGCATCGGGCTTGATGCCTATACGGCAGCGTTCCTTTTGCCTGACTTCATGTACTTTATCCTTGTTTCCGGCGCGCTTAGCGTTACGTTTATCCCGGTCTTCAACCAGCGCCTAGCGAGCGGGAACAAAAAATCGGCCTGGGAAATTTCGTCGAGCATGGTCAACCTGATGGCCGCGGCAACGTTGGTTGCCAGTGTGCTTATCATTATTTTCGCAGAACCGCTTATCCGTTTTATTATTGCACCGGGTCTTAATGAATCTGGTACGGCACTCGCCATCAGCATGATGCGTGTTATCGCCGTGAACCCGTTCTTGTTTGCAATTGCGACCGTTATTGCCAGTATTCAGCAAGCGGTAGGAAGGTTTACCTTCTACGCTCTTGCTCCGACGATCTACAACGTCGGTATTATTATTGGAATTTTGTTTTTCACGAACGGCATAAATATTTTTGGCTGGCAGGTATTCGATGGCGGCATTATGGGAGTAGCACTTGGGGTTGTACTGGGATCAATTATGCAGCTGATTGTGAGTAGCGTTGGGCTGATGGGACTTGGATTTGACTATAGGTTCAAAATTCACTGGAAGAACAAAGGGTTCCGAAAAGTTCTGTCTTTGCTTCCGGCCCGGTCGCTCGACCAAGGGATGGATTATTTAGTAAGTATTGTTGAGACGAACCTAGCTTCACGGATGGCGGCCGGTACCGTGCGTGCCTACAACCAGGCTATGACGCTGCAGATGGCACCTATTAACCTGATTGGTGTCGCAATTTCGACGGCAGCTTTTCCAAAAATGACCGAACGCCTCAGCGAAGGCCGGCCCGACTTGTTCCGGTCGGAGCTGCGGACGGTCCTACGTGTTATTATTTGGCTTTCATTACCGGTGGCAATCATTGCATTCTTCACGCGCGGTTATTTAGTGAACTTTATTAAGCCGGGTGGTGATGCGCTTATGGCCGGCTTACTTGGAGCTCTCGTCATTGCTATTTTGTTCCGGTCGGTCTACTACATCGCGGCACGCACATTTTATGCGCAGCAAGATACAAAAACACCGCTGTACATTTCAATCTTTTCAATCGGGCTTAATATCGTCTTAGCCATTTGGTTCACAAGTAGCCTGAACATGGGCGCATATGGTTTGGCGTGGGCCCAGTCGATTATGGCCGCTGTCGAAGTTTTCATTCTGTTTACCGTCATGGGAATACGCTTTAAAGGCCTTATCGACCGGACCTTCTGGAACGCCGTTTGGCGCATGGCTAGCGCGACCGGATTTATGGCGGTCGTCAGTTACATGATGGTGCTACTATTCCCCCTACGCGCCGGCGACGACAGTAGTTTCTACTTCACCTTCCCAAAGTTCGTGCTCATCGCTCTCGTCAGTTTTGGAACTTATATTTTCATTTGCCGCTTGCTCAAGCTGGAAGAAGCCAGGCCGATTATTTCGTCAATCCGCCGCTTACTTGGTGCCGGCGTTCGCGACAAAAGCTGAAAACTGTTATAATCTACCCCTGAAACTATGCAGGTGACTGACCAAACGAACATTAGGAATTTTTGCATTATTGCACATATCGATCATGGTAAGTCGACATTGGCTGACCGTTTGCTTGAATTGACTGGAACTGTCGAGAAGCGAGACATGAAAAGCCAGCTGCTCGACAGCATGGATCTTGAGCGTGAAAAAGGCATCACTATTAAACTTGCCCCAGTCCGGATGCACTACAAAAACTACGAATTAAATTTGATTGACACGCCAGGGCACGTTGATTTTAGCTACGAAGTTAGCCGGTCACTCGAAGCGTGCGAAGGCGCAATACTAGTAGTCGATGCCAGCCAGGGAATCCAAGCGCAGACGCTCGCCAATGTCTACTTGGCACTTGCCGCCGACTTAACGATTATTCCGGTACTCAATAAAGTCGACCTGCCGGCAGCGGACGTACCAAGAGTTACGGCCGAAGTGATCAACTTGCTTGGTTGCAGTGAATCCGACATATTGAAAATTAGTGCGAAAACCGGCCAAGGCGTGCCGGATGTACTCGACGCAGTGGTCCAGCGAATCGTACCACCAGCTGGAGATGCGGCCAAACCTACTCGAGCACTTATTTTTGACAGCTATTACGATGACTACCGCGGTGTCATTCTGTATACCCGGACAGTTGACGGCCAGATAAAGAAAGGCGACACAATCCAAATGCTCGCTACGGGTGCGAGCGGCCTTGCTTTGGAAGTCGGCTCACTGAACCCATCTATGAGACCGGCTGCCAGTATGGCTACCGGCGAGATTGGTTATATAGTGACTAACCTAAAAACAACGAGGGAAGCAAAAGTTGGCGATACGGTGACAGTCAAACGGAGCCATGCCGATGAGCCGCTGCCTGGCTACCAGAACGTCAAACCGTTCGTTTACGCTGGGTTCTTCCCAGTCAGCAACGAAGACTACAATGAACTAAAAGACGCAATTGAAAAACTGTCGATGAGCGATTCGGCACTGCAATTTGAACCGGAGAACTCACCGGTTCTTGGGTTTGGCGTCCGGATTGGGTTTTTGGGCCTGCTTCATATGGATATTGTCCGCGAGCGGTTGGAACGTGAGTACGGACTAGAGCTTGTCGTTACCAATCCAAGTACCGATTACCAAATTACATTGACGACTGGCGAAGAAATTGATATCAAATCGGCAGCCGATTTACCACCGGTTACTAAAATCAGTGAGATCCGTGAGCCGTGGATTAATGGTGAAATTGTCGTACCCCAAGAATACGTCGGATCCGTTATTCAGCTGGTTGTTTCGAAGCGCGGACGGCAAAAAAACCTTAGCTATATTGATGAGCGGGCGCTTATCAGCTTTGAAGCTCCACTTGCCAATTTGCTGACTGATTTTTATGACCAGTTGAAATCGGTTACCAGTGGGTATGGGAGCTTTAACTACGAACTGTCGGATTATAAAGCTGAAGACTTGGTGCGGGTCGATTTTTATGTTGCCGGCGAAATTATCGATGCACTTAGTGTTATGGCGCACCGATCTGAAAGCCAAAGCCTCGGCCGCGAAACGGTCAAAAAACTGAAAGACGTTATTCCACGCCAAAACTTTCAGGTAAGCCTGCAAGCGGCAATTGGCGGTAAGTTTATTGCCCGCGAAGACTTAAGTGCCTACCGCAAGGACGTTACGACCGGCCTGTATGGTGGAGATGTCAGCCGAAAAAAGAAAGTACTCGCCAAACAAGCCAAAGGCAAGAAACGCATGAAGCGGTTTGGCAAAATCGATATCCCTTCGGAAGCATTCACCGTTATGCTCAAGCGCGACTAGCTACTTACTATTTAATTACAAACAGACTGAAGATAGTCTGCAAGAATTGATGACTGTCTTGACCCCACCCCGGGAAGAACCAGTGCGGTTCGGCTTGGATGACATATGTACCAATCCCACCGCCTGTTATCAGCACTACGATGATGGCGATAGCCGCAACAATTGGCCCGACGACTTGAAGATTTCGACGCTGAAAAAGTCTCTGGATAGCATACATGATTACGGCAGCAGCAATGGGGAGTAGCGGCAACAAGTAGCGACCGTTAATAGCGACCGGCTGAGTCGTTGCGACGTACGAGCCGTATAGTTTGACCGCTAGCGTCCCAAGATAAAGCAGGCTCGCCAGTAGCAGGATCCACACGAGCGGCTGATCGCGCAGCCTCCAGGCCATAGCTAGAAGCACGACAACACCAATGGAACCGACAACCATAAGCATGGGGTAGAGGAACGAAAGAGGTTTCTTAGTTTGGTATCCGTTTGTTGGTCCGGCAACGGCAAATGTCAGTCGGAACCCCATGTCCGGAACCCAATATCTCGTCAGGTAACCAGCGAAAGGTAAGGGCACGAAACTTGCCGGGCGCTCTGCTTCCAGGCGAAAGTCCCGCCGCCAGGGTCCGTATGCAAGGCATGCCTGTGTATCAAATACCTTTTCGCAGGAAGGGATAGGGCTGCCATATTGCACAAAATTCGTAACATAATGTGCCGAAAAGAATGTTCCGGCGATCAAACCTGCTGCCAGAAACAGCCTGGATTTGGTAGATAAGGCATGGGTGTCCGTTATTAGGCGACGAGCATGCTGCTTGAACGGTATTTTGCGGCGCGTCTTAAGCAGTGTAAACACCAGCCACAATACCAATGCAGCCGCGATGGGGATAAATGCATATTTAGTAGGCATGCCAAACAGGATAACGATGACAACCAGCCAAAATGCTGCCGCCGGTACTGTGCCCGTTTCCCGCAGGGAATTAGTGATACGTATGGTGAGAAGCAGCGATAGCGCCACGAACAATAGCGCTAAGTTGTCGTAGTTGACCTGACCGGCAAGTACGGGCGCGATTGGTATCAGGCTGAACAAAGCGAGTGATACGTGAGTGATAAGCCGAGAAATGCCTGCTGAGATGAGGGCCTTTCTAAATACGACCATGGCACCAACGAACATACCTATATTGAGGAGCCGGAGCAACACGACAATCGTATCAAACGGCACCGCTAAAAATTCAAGCAAACGGTACGGAAAGCTCATCAAATAGTGGAATAAATATGACGGATCAGCCGTAGCAGAGCCGTATACTGACATATCACGCGTATGTTCGATGCCATAGGGCAACCAACTCGTCGCATAAATCTTTATAAGGCCCATGTGAAAATCCTCATCGAATGCCATGGGGTAAAGGCTGGCTGTAGCGACCCATATGGCGCCGAGGCTGAACAAGCCTACCGTCAGCCAAAAGAAGGAAGAAGAAGCGAGGACGATCCGTAACCGCGTTGCCAGTAGAAGAAAGAACTGTTTCACTGAGTCTCAGTATAGCAAGCCAGCCGCTTGCCTACAGGTAAGTCGTTCGATACAGTATGGGCTATGAACTGGTTTAGCAGTAATAAAAAACAAATAGCAGAGCTCTTAGCACCCTCAATCAGCAGTGCAATCGTCGCGTTGGTAGGAGCGGCTCTCGCGGTAGCATTTTTACTTCTACCCCAGCTTTTTAACAATGATCACGTCAGCCAATACTTTGAATTTGCCCGTGAAAATCAGAACGGTCTTCTGCAGCGCTATGACGAAGTCAACGTAGCGCTCAATTCAAGCGAAGTCGCAGCTAATTTGGCCGTCTTTATGATTTGGGGACTGGCAGGACTTGTCGGGTACGCTCTTGTTAGTTCGATGGGACGGGGAATCCGAAACTTCATCCAGTTCGAGCAGACTGTCGAGTACTTCGAGCGTGACCGTCGGGCTATTATAAGAGAAGCCTTGATTCATACCACTGTGCGCTTGGTTGCAGTCGGCCTTATCGTCTGCCTCTATTTCCTTGGTATGTATGTAATCCTACCGGTAGCTTTCGTTGCTACTCAGGCCGCATTTAATGCTCCGGTTCTTCTGGGGACCATCTCAATCTTTGGGGCGTTTTTACTAACACTCCTGAGTATCCATGTGCTTGTTCTCCTCGTCCGGCTCTTGCTGCTTCGGACGCGGGTCTTCTTCAACTGAGACTATCGCAGAGACAATCAGTATGATGACTAATCTACAACAATAATATGTATTGACTATTGCTGTAAAATCTACGATACTGTACCCAAACTCTATATAAGGAAAGAAACATGCCATCGAAAAGGAAGAAAAAAACTATGCGTACACTAGCACGTTTTAATACATCAAAATCTAGGGCGCTTTTAGTTGTCCTAATCGTGGGCTTATTGGGTGTTGGCTACTTGCTATACCAAACGTTCGCGCTTCAGGCTCAGGTTAAATACTGGGGTGCACTAACCAGCTCAAAACCAACGGTTTCTTACAAACTGACGACGGGCGCCGGTACGATGAATGTTGCTTTCAGTAACAACACTGCAGATGTTACCCTGACCATGACAAACAGCGCCAAACAAGTTGTTGGGTCGCTGAAAAGCGTTGGTAAGCGTGACGTCAAGCTCTCCGTTGACGTAACACCCGATACGTACACCTTTAGTTTAAAGGCAACCAAGCCATTTACTACCAAAAAAGGCTACAAGATAGCAGTAGATTATCCGACTAAGCTCGACACGGCAACTAAGCCGACGGCAGTTATTACAAGCCCAACTGGCACCGAAACTGTCTCTGGCACGGTAGACTTTAGTGCCAACGCTACAGACACAAAAGGGGTCGCAAAAGTAGACTTTTATGTTGATGCAAAACTGCTTGGAACCGATACGACCGCACCTTACAGTGTCAAATGGGACACCAAGACAGTAAGCGACGGCCCGCACCAATTAGCTGTTAAATCAACAAACTTGGCTGGCCTTGTTGGTGAAGCCTCTGGTTCAGTATCTGTTAAGCAGCCAACGACCGTAGCTGCGAACGATAAGTTCGGTATGTCAGCACCTGCCAACTTGTGGAATCAGCGTCTCGCCGAAGTGGGTGGTCCGGAGCACATTAAATACCGACGTATCTTCTTGGTTGGCTTCGATGCGAGCTTAAGCAAGGTTCAAGAGGCTGCGAACGCTGGTATGGTACCAATTATTTCTTACAAAGTTAGTCCATACAGCTGGGCACAAGTTGCCTCTGGGGCAGCAGATGCCGATCTTCGAAACGTCGTTACTAAGCTCAACGCTATCCCAGGCAAGAAATTCGTCGCCCTCCATCACGAACCAAACGGTGACGGTACAGCGAAAGACTGGTCAAATATGCAACTCAGGGCTCTCCCTATCCTTAAGACGGGCCGCGACATCAGTGTGGGTGTTATCGGCAACGGATGGTGGTGGTCAAGCCGCGCCCAGGGTCTAAGTGACGCAGAAATTGCCCAGTGGATTCCGGCGCAAGTAATCACAATTTCCGACGTCATCGCCGCAGACACATATCAGGACGCAAACCTTGTTGAAAGTGGTGGCCCAAAGATTAAAAACTTGGCGGCTTGGGGTGAGCGCGTTGGCGCAAAAGCTATCGGAATAGGTGAGTTTAACGGACTGAGCGCAGCCGGTATTACGGAAGCGATGAACGCCGTGAAATCTGAACCGCTCGTAAAATGGGCATGTGTGTGGAACAGTGAAGCCGGCAACCTTGGAATTCCTCTTTCGGGTGACCGTCTTGAAGCCTTCAAGAAGGGCCTCTCAACACCGAACCAGACGTAGACATTCAACGTACCCCACCACAACGGTGGGGTAATCTTATTAGGGAGAAAAGCGATGGTATCAAAAAGAAGGCAAAGGAAAGGCAGCCTTGGATCGTACTTAGGTAACGCGAAAAATCGAGTCATAACGGTCTTTCTCATAGTAGGTGCCGTTGGTCTAGGGTACTTTCTCTATCAGACGTTCGCGGCACCGCAGCAAGTGAAGTACTGGGGTACTCTGACGAAGGCAAATCCCACTGCCAGCTATAAAGTAACAACCGGCGCCGGCACAATGAACCTCGCGTTCAGTAACAATACGGCCGATCTCACACTCAGTGTAATAAACAGTGCGAAAAAAGTAGTGGGATCGGTCAAGAGCGTTGGTAAACGCGACGTAAAATTAGCAGTTGATGTTGTACCAGACGTGTACACAATCAGCCTAAAATCGTCTGTCGCATTCAAGACAACCTCTAAAAAAGGATACAAAATCCTCGTTAACTATCCTTCCGAGGAGCTTACTCCCGACACCAAGCCAACAGCCGTCATTACTAAGCCGTTAGGAAATGAAGAAGTAAAAGGTATTGTCGATATAAACGCGTTGGCTCAAGATGATAAAGCTGTTACGAAAGTTGAATTTTATGTTGACGCTACCCACTTAGCTACCGATCCCACGGCACCTTACGCTGCGGCATGGGATACGAGTACAGTCAAAGACGGTGTCCATACCCTATCAGTCAAATCATACGACGCCAGTGGTAATGTCGGAGAAGCATCGGGTATAGTCACTGTCAAGAATACCGTAGCTGGTAATAGTCGCTTCCCTGGAGATCCGAACACAAAGGTGACAGGGAGGTCATACTGGGGTGCGTCAGGTGCCCACTTGGCGGAACACGAATCCGCGACAGCTAAGTCAGTTTCTGTTCATCGGACGTTTGTGAGTTCATGGGACAAACGAAGCCAGTTGAATACCCAGATAAAAACCGCCCACGACAATAACCGTTTGCCTTGGGTATCGGTTAAGACACCGGGGTGGGGTACTTTGGCATCCGGAAGTCGCGATAGCGAAATCGATTCTATGCTCCGGTCTATGGATTCTACTGCCAATGGAAAGCCCGTATGGTTTACCGTTCATCACGAATTCGAAGGTGACACAACAACAACAGGTGAATTTACCCGAGCAAACTTCAAAGCTATGAATAAGAAGATTCGGGATCGCATGGATGCTGTTGGTACAAAGAACATAGCATTTATGCCGATTTATGTCGCAACTTCGTGGGGCGGTCAGTACAACGCTGAAGAATGGTATGTCGATGGTGTATGGGATGCCATTGCGTTTGACATTTACACCAATAACGCTTCACAAAGCCCGCTCCGCGACAGTTACTACAAGGCTGTCGATTGGATTGCAGCAAAAGGGCTGCCATATGCTGTCGGTGAATGGGGTATTCGAGATTATGGCGACGCTGCGCAATCAGCCAAAAAGATGCGTGATTTTTGGAACTGGACTTTTGCAAACAAGAAAGACGGCATCGCTTTCTCTTACTTCGACTCCCCGCACAACAGCCCTGATGGAACTTGGGAACTCGACGGACTTCGCAGAGACACCTGGCGTGACATATTGAAAAATGATTCACGCGTCTTGAGGATATCTGACTTGTCGAAGTGACGGTATAAATTGAAGCTTTGAACTTAGATTACAGAGGTAGCTGTGGTATACTACAGCTAATGTCAAAAAAGTCCATTATTACTATTGCCGGCAAACCTGGCAGTGGCAAATCGACGACATCTAAAGCGGTCGCTGCTCAGTTAAGCTATCGGCATTTTTCTTCCGGTGACTTATTCCGAGCAATTGCCAAAGAGAAAGGTCTGGACGTTAAATCTGCTAATCAACATGCTGAAAAAGAATCAAGCATTGATGATTTGGTGGATAGCAAGCTCCAGCAAATGGGAAAGACCGAGTCCGATATCGTGATAGATTCACGCACAGCCTGGCACTGGATGCCTGATTCATTTAAAGTCTATCTCGATTTAAATTTAGAAACAGCAGCCGACAGGATTCTCAATTCACTTGATCGGGGGCACGAAGCTAATGAATATATCCCGGAAAGTGTTCAGGAATATGCCAAGGAACTTGCCGAACGACTAGAAAGTGAAGCGAAACGATACAAGAAACTTTATGGAATTAACCCATACGACCTATCAAACTATGACTTGGTAGTAGATACCTCAAGCTACACAATTGATGAGACGGTAGATAAGGTTATCTCTGCCTTCAAAAGCTGGCTCACTTCGTAATCTAGCACTCACCTTGAAAGAGTGCCAAAATGGCTATATAATACAACTATGACCGATCGTCAAATTGCCATTCTTTCCGCTATCATTGAACAGTACGCTGAAATTGCTGCACCCGTTGGTAGTGTCACGCTGGCAAAGCTATTCAATGTATCCAGCGCAACAATTCGCAGCGAAATGGCAAAACTCGAAGAACTTGGCTTTATCACGCAGCCTCATACTAGTGCCGGGCGAATCCCAACTGACCAGGGCTACCGGTTCTACGTTAACTTGCTGACACAAAAAGATGATGAGCCGGGCTTACCCGATCGCAGCGCGAGAGCAATTGAGGCACGTGTGTCGACGCACGGTACAAGGGCTGACAGAGCAATCCGCTCTGCCGTCGACAGCCTGGTCGACCTGACGCAGAACCTAGGCCTGGCAACAATAGGCGACGAGCTTTATCTAAGCGGCATGGGGAACCTATTCTCGCAACCAGAATTTATGAGTGGGATACATGCTCAAAATGTTGCGCGGCTGCTCGATAATTTAGAGCCATGGCTTCGTGAGGCTGCACCAAATGAACCGTTAAATGTTTTTATTGGCAGCGAAAATCCGATTGGTAAAGCTAGCGGTGCAACGCTCATCATTAGCAAATTCCGTTCACCGTACTCTGACAACAGTTATATTGGTGTGCTCGGCCCGACTCGACAAAGTTACGCGAGGGTTATGCGCTTGGTTCGCCAGACGGGTGCCATGCTAGAGGGAGTATTGTAGATGGCGAAGAACAAAAAACAAGAAGAACTTGAGCAGCAGGTGGGTGAATTAACTGCGGATTTGCAGCGCACGCGAGCCGACTTTGAGAACTATCGTAAACGCGCCGAACAAGAAAAAGAAATGGCGCGCGGTTCAGGCCGGGCAAGTGCAATTTTGAAGCTGCTTCCGGTGGTTGATAACATCGAACGAGCCTTAGCTCATTTGCCTGAGAATCTGAAGAATGACCCGTGGGCAAACAGTGTGGTTAAACTTACGAAAAACCTGGAGAAATCGTTAAATGACATGGGCGTTCAGCGCATTGACGCGGCAGTTGGCGGTCATTTTGACCCCGACCTGCACGATGCCGTACAGTTCGATGAAAATGCTGAAGGCGAGCATGAGATTATTGCCGAAGAACTGCAACCGGGATATAAAATCGATGGTATTGTTATGCGTCCGAGTATGGTCAAAGTAACCCGGCAATAATAGCCAAAGTCTTTTTGATATAATTGATAGAATATTTAAACGAGGAACCGCGTAGCAGTATGGCTGGCAATGATGCAATCGTCGTAAAAAATCTGAAAAAGTCCTATGGCAAGAACAATGTTCTCAAAGGAATAAACTTAACGGTAAAACGTGGTACGATGCTGGCGCTGCTTGGCCCGAATGGGGCTGGCAAGACGACGACCGTTCGAATTATGAGTACACTGCTCGGTTTTGATGATGGTACGGTCACAATTGAAGGACATGATGTCGGTACGTCATCCGACGATGTTCGCAGCGTGATTGGCCTGACAGGCCAATCGGCGGCAGTTGATGAAATTTTAACAGGGCGCGAAAATTTAGAGATGATGGGGCGCTTGTACCGACTGACCAGGCAGAGCGCTAAAGCTAGGGCGCAGGAACTGCTTGAACAGTTTGACCTAACCGAAGCAAGTAACCGATCGGTCAAAACATATTCTGGCGGTATGCGCCGTCGTCTCGACCTAGCAGTTAGCTTGATTGCCACGCCGCCAATCATCTTTCTTGACGAGCCTACGACCGGACTTGACCCACGCAGCCGTATTGCCATGTGGGATATCATTAACCAGCTCAAGGCAGACGGAAAAACAATACTCCTGACAACCCAATACCTGGAAGAGGCCGACCAACTGGCTGACAATATCGTCGTGATTGACGGGGGGAAAGTTATAGCCGAAGGTACCGCAAAGTCGCTAAAGAGCAAAGTCGGCAAAGACCGCCTGGAGCTTACGTTTGCTAAGATGTCGCAGCTAGAGGCCGCTAAGAAATTACTTGGTAAATCGGTTATTGATAGCAGTGACCAAGACAAAACCCTTACGGTTGTGATTGTAGACACAAATAAGGATGTGGCATCTGCTTTAACGGCACTGTCAAACGCCGCAGTCCCGATTGAATCAATGGCAATCCATAAGCCAACACTCGATGACGTGTTTCTAAGCTTAACTGGTAAGGCTAAAAAATCATCAAATGGTGATGAGAAGACTGCCAAGAAAGGAAAAAAGTAATGAGCAGCAAACCCGTTCAGCTGGAATTCGTACGCCATCCAAAAGCTATTCAGGCGATTACCGACTCGCTGTTAATGATTAAACGCAGCTCTACCCACATTATTCGAAATCGCGACCAGCTTATCGGCACGTTTTTCCAGCCGATTATGTTTTTGGTTTTATTTACGGCGGTATTTAACGCAGTTGGATTAGCACTTCCGAAGGACATAAGTTACCTCGACTTCCTGATGGCCGGTATTATTGTGCAAACAGTAGCCTTCGGTTCGACTACGACTTCCATTGCAGTAGCCAATGATTTACAGCGCGGCATCGTCGATCGGTTTAAGAGTCTTCCAATGAGCAATATCGCAGTTCTGAATGGACATGTGATTTCTGATGTGTTCAGAAATGGTATTTCAACTGCGGTCATGCTTGGCGCCGGCGTACTATTCGGGTTCCGGCCAGAGGCGAGCATTACGGACTGGCTGCTCATCGTCGGTATTCTGACCATTTTCACATTAGCTTTCAGTTGGCTAAGCGCAATTATGGGAGTATTGGCCGGAAGTGTAGAAGGAGTTCAGTGGATGTCATTTCTCATAGTCTTCCCACTGACATTCGCTTCGGGTGCCTTTGCGCCCACCAGTTCGCTTGCTGAATGGATTCGTCCATTTGCGGAGAATCAGCCAATTACTCATGTGATTGAAGCAGTGCGCGGACTTATGATTGGAACTCCGATTGGTGACCATGGATGGATTGCCCTAGTGTGGTGTATTGGTACTATCATCGTCGCCATGCCAATTGCCGCCTGGCTATTCAAGCGCAAGACAATCAAGGTTTAATACCTCTGTAAAATAAAGAAATTAGCACTCTTGACACGAGAGTGCTAATTTTCTATTATAGAGAGTAGATTTGGCACTGTCCTGCGAGGAGTGCTAAAATAGTAAGTAAGAAATTCAAGCATACTATCACCAGAAAGGGGAAATGTCACATGGGAAAAATTATTGGAATCGACCTCGGTACAACCAACTCGGCCTTTGCATACATGGTTGCCGGCAAGCCGGAAGTAATCGCTAATGCCGAAGGTAATCGCACAACGCCAAGCGTCGTCGCTATCAACAAAAAAGGCGAACGTTTAGTCGGCCAAGTTGCTCAGCGCCAACGAGTTACGAACGCAACCAACACTATTTACGGTGTGAAGCGTTTAATTGGCCGTAAATTTAGCGACAAAGAAGTCCAAAAAGACCACGACATCATGCCGTACGAAATCATTAAAAAGGGTGACGGTGTGGCAGTTAAAATGGGCGACAAAGATTACTCACCTGAAGAAGTCAGCGCTATGATTCTTTCAAAAATCAAAGCCGATGCCGAAGCTTTCCTTGGTGAAAAAGTCAGCGAAGCCGTCATCACCGTCCCGGCATACTTTGACGATTCACAGCGTCAGGCAACCAAAGACGCCGGTAAAATTGCCGGGCTTGAAGTAAAGCGAATTATCAACGAGCCAACTGCAGCTGCCTTAGCGTATGGTCTGGATTCAAAGAAAGACGAAAAAATCGCAGTCTTCGACTTGGGTGGTGGTACCTTTGACGTATCTATTCTTGAACTCGGTGACGGCGTGTTTGAAGTCCGCTCTACCAATGGTGATACACACCTTGGTGGCGAAGACTTTGACAACCGAATCGTTAACCACTTCCTCGAAGTCTTCCAGAACGAAGAAGGCATTGACCTAAAGAACGACAAAGCTGCCATGCAGCGCTTGAAGGACGAAGCCGAAAAAGCTAAGAAAGAACTTTCGAGCACGTCCGAATACGAAATTAACCTACCGTTCATCACAGCCGACGCCGAAGGTCCGAAGCACTTCGAGTACAAATTGACTAAAAGCAAGCTTGAAGAGCTCGTTAAAGATTTGATTGACCGCCTGGCCGAACCAGTTGAAAAAGCCTTGAAGGATGCGAAAGTAAGTGCCAGCGATATTGATGAAATCGTTCTGGTCGGTGGCATGACCCGCATGCCTGCAGTTGTCGAAAAGGTGAAAAGCATCTTTGGCAAAGACCCGCTAAAAGGTGTAAACCCAGACGAAGTCGTGGCTATCGGTGCTGCTATCCAGGGTGGTGTGCTACAAGGTGACGTCAAAGATGTGCTGCTGCTTGACGTTACTCCACTAAGTCTTGGTATCGAAACCATGGGCGGCGTTACTACAAAGCTAATCGAACGCAACACCACTATCCCTACATCAAAGTCGGAGACATTCAGTACTGCAGCCGACAACCAACCGCAAGTTGAAATCCACGTTTTGCAGGGTGAGCGCGAAATGGCAGCCGACAACAAGTCGCTCGGCCGCTTTATTCTTGATGGTATTGCACCTGCTCCTCGCGGAGTGCCACAAATTGAAGTAACGTTTAACCTTGATGCTAACGGTATCTTGAATGTTACTGCCAAAGACAAAGGTACCGGAAAAGAGCAGTCAATTACGATTCAAGATAGCGGCAATATGTCTAAAGAGGATATTGAAAAAGCCCAGAAAGAAGCTGAAGCTCACGCCGACGAAGACAAGAAAAAGCGCGAAGCTGTCGAAGCTCGTAATACATTAGAAAATGCTATCTACCAAGCAGAAAAAATGCCAGACGAGCACAAAGACAAGATTTCGGATGACGACAAGAAAGCAATTACGGGAGCTGTTGAAGAAGCGAAGAAAGTCCAAAAGGATGACTCAGCTGACAAGGATGCACTCGAAGCAGCAGCTAAAATGCTGACCGAAACCATCATGCCAATTGGCGCCAAACTTTACGAAGAAGCAACCAAAGAAAACACGGATGAAGCACCTGCATCCGATGGTGATGACAAGAAGTCTGATAAGAACGAGCCTGTTGAAGGCGAAGTCGTAGACGACACAGACGACAAAAAGAAAAAATAAATTCGTCAGAAATTAATATGCCCCGTACTACATGAGAGTGCGGGGTATATTAATTTTCACCCTCTGTTAATTAATAATGATGAGGAGTATGATGAAATCAAACCAGGGTGAGAGAAGGATGTGTTATGGCAAGCGCGGAACGTATCATCAAAGACCTTTTGAAAGAAGCCAATGTTAAAGTCGGTGGCAAACGGCCACAAGATTTAGTTGTTCATGATAAACGTTTTTACCGGCGGGCGCTCAGAGACCAAGTCCTTGGAGTTGGTGAAAGTTATATGGACGGTTGGTGGGACGCAAAGCACCTCGACGTTCTGATGAGCCGCATTATTGCAGCCGATTTGGGCAGCAAAGTCAAAGCGAGTCCAAAAATATTGCTGGCTGGGGCTAGCGCAAAATTATTGAACAAGCAAAACCTCAAGCGTGCTGCAAAAAATGCCCAACATCACTACGGCATGGGCAATGACTTATATGAGGTCATGCTCGACAAACGGATGATATATAGCTGTGGGTATTGGAAAGGTACTCGGTCACTCGATAAAGCACAAGAACAAAAACTGGATTTGATTTGCCGTAAACTTGAACTAGATAAAGGCATGAAAGTGCTCGACATTGGCTGCGGCTGGGGAGGGTTTTTAGAATACGCAGCGAAGAAGTATGGGATTAGAGGCGTCGGCGTAACCCCTGTCGGTGAACAAGTGGAAGTAGCAAAGAAACGCGTCAAGAACTTGAATGTGAAAATCATCCAAGATGATTACCGAAACGTAACGGGCAAGTACGACCGTATAGTTTCTATCGGATCGTTTGAGCATATTGGCCACAAAAACCACAAAAAATTCTTTGAAGTCTGTGACCGGCTTTTAAAACCCGGCGGCATGATGCTGCATCATTTTATTGGAGGCAATACCGACTCTTTCAAACCCGACCCGTGGATCAATAAGTATATCTTTCCAAACGGCTCGATTCCAAGCTTGAAGCAAGTATCAAAAGCAATCGAAGGAAAGTTTTTGATTGAAGATTTGCATAATTTTGGACCGGACTACGACAAAACATTGATGGCCTGGCATAAAAATTTCAGCAAGGGCTACAAAAAGTTAAACCAAAATTACGATGAGAGATTTTACCGGATGTGGTCATTTTATTTATTGATGTGTGCCGCTGGATTTCGTCAGCGTGACTTGCAGCTCTGGCAATTTGTCATGCGGAGGATCGAGCCCGCCGAGACATATCGCGGTGTCCGATAGTCGCTATATCGACATATAAAGCAGCCCACACCATGCCCGGGTCACCGCGGTAGACAGGTGCATAGTACCAGCTGCCGTCTTTGTTTAGCATTTCAGGGAACATACCGTGTTTTTCAATCATACCTTCTGCAAATCGTTCTCGTTGTGTCTCAAATTCAGGCCGTTTGTAGCGGCGAAGTGAGTGCAAATAGAACAACCCGTGCCAGCTCCAAAGCGTATTGGCTTCATACTCAGGCATGAATGGTGCCGTCATCCACCAATGGTAAGCGAACTCATCCGACTGCTTGGTGTAGATCATCGGGAACGGATCGTCATAGTTATTGTCCGTAATGTAATCGAAGGTGGCTCCAGCCAGCGCTTCATCCTCGATAACTCCCAAAAAGAATGGAAATAGCGCACATTCCGCGCTGAAAGCATCTGTTGCACGGTCGGCATTGAAGTATTGGCCGTTCCAGTAGCGGCTGATAAGTTCTTCTTGGTATTTCTGCAGCGGGTATGGAAAACTTTCGAGTCCTAGCTGTCCCACGCACCATGCCATTCTCCCGACAAGTGTCACGCTGTATGCACTACGGTCGTATATAACGGCATCGCGCATTTCTGCAAACTCAATCGGCCGCACATGTCCGGTTGTATCGAGGTACCGACGGCAATATTTACGAAGTTCATGTTCCAAAAATTTCCGTTCCGACTTATTTAGGTCATAGTCAGATACCACGAGGCAGTGTAGCAGCCACGGCAGCGTATCAACCGCATGCATTGGGGCATTGAAACAATTGCCGGATTTATCAATGCAAGTGGTAACCGTGGCAGAATTTCGATACTGAAGTAATGCCCACTTAAGGGTGTGAAGGACGTGTTTTTTATGGCCTGTCTTTACTAATGATTCAGCGACCGTTCCAAAGTCGCGCATCCAAAAAAAGTCGAAATGTCCGAGGCTAGTTCGATAAAAATCACCTTCCCATAGCCGGTCGACGATTTGCTCGCAGATTTCTTTTGCGTCGCCCTCTAGATGCTCGATATGACCAAAATACCGGTTATAAAGCTGTTGCCACTCAGCCCTGAGCGTTCCTAAAATACGTCCAATATTGCGGTTAACACCTTGCCGTAGAGTAGCCATTACCTGTCAGTATAACAAATTACTGGTAACACTTGTGCTTATCTGTTTAGCGGGCTAGGATAGTACTAATGGATTTAAAAGCAAAACTAGCAGCTCAGTTTAAGGGCGAGCTAGATACCGACAAAGTCACCTTAGAAACCTATTCGCATGACGCCAGCCTGTTTGAGCTAAAACCCCAAATAGTTGGCTACCCGAAAGACGCAGGTGATCTGAAATATGTCGTTAAGTTTGTAAATCAGCACAAAAAAGAACATCCCGGACTGAGTATTACACCGCGTTCGCGTGGGACGGACATGTCGGGCGGAGCGATTGGCGACTCGATTGTGCTAGATGTGTCAAAGCATATGACAAAACTGCTGGAAGTATCAAGCAAGCAGGCTACGGTGCAGCCTGGCATGATGTATAAGGATTTCGAAGTCGAAACACTAAAAAAAGGCAGCCTACTGCCGAGCTATCCGGCGAGCCGTGATATGGCGTCGGTCGGCGGCATGATGAGCAACAATTCAGGCGGCGAAAAGTCATTAGAATACGGTAAGACCGATAACTTTGTGACAGAACTAAAGATGATCCTGAGCGACGGCAATGAATATATTGTTAAGCCTCTCGCCAAAGCGGAACTCGATAAAAAGATGGCTCAAAAAGATTTCGAGGGCAAACTATACAAGCAGACATATGAGCTGCTCGAATCACATTACGACGAAATTCAGGCAGCCAAGCCAAATGTCAGTAAAGACTCAACCGGCTACCATTTGTGGAATGTCTGGAACCGCGATACCGGTATATTCGATTTAACCAAGTTATTTGTCGGTGCCCAGGGAACGCTAGGGTTAATTTCGGAGGGTACGGTCAAATTAGTTCCGCACCGCGAGCATTCAGGGCTACTTGTTTTGTTTCTCCGGGACATTGATGACTTAGGCGAACTAATCCCGGCCGTTTTGAAACATAAACCAGCGACATTTGAAAGTTTTGACGACAAAACGCTATGGCTGTCTATCAAATTCATGCCAAGCTTTTTGAAACTGCTAGGCCCGGCCCGGTTTATCCGCCTGCTTATCAACCTAATTCCGGACGGCTTGCAACTGCTGCGGGGTATTCCAAAGCTAATACTAATGGTAGAGTTTGATGGCCATACCGAAGACGAAGTTCGACAAAAAATCAGAGCGCTCCATAAAGAACTGTCTGACAGCAAGCAAGTGAAGACACGTCATGCCCGTTACGAAATTAATGGTTTTGAAGAAACCCCAACAGAAGGAAAAAGCGAGAAGTTTTGGATAATGCGCCGCTACAGCTTCCAACTGCTTCGAAGCAAAGTTAAAGACAAACACACCGCTCCGTTTATTGACGACTTTGTAGTACCTCCGGCTCACTTGGCTGATTTCTTGCCAAAACTGCGCCGGATTATCAAAAAGTACAAATTGTTCGCAACGCTCGCCGGACACATGGGCGACGGTAATTTCCACGTTATACCACTCATGAAGATAGAGGATCCGAAAGAGCGCGCCAAGCTAGAACCTTGCATGAAAGAAGTCAATAATCTAGTGCTGAAGTACGGCGGCAGCGTGAGCGGTGAGCACAACGATGGCATGGTACGCGGCCCGTGGCTGCGTGAAATGTACGGCGAAAAGGTACTTGGCTACATGAAAGACATAAAAGCTATCTATGACCCCCAAAATATTTTCAATCCGCACAAAAAGACCGATGCAACCTGGGAATTCAGCTTCAGTCATATACGGGATAAATTCTAGAGGTAATCTAGCACTCAGACCTCTCAAGTGCTAAAATATAGCTAATGAGCAAACGAGATTATTACGAAGTCTTAGGCGTGTCAAAAGACGCTAGCGCCGACGAGATTAAAAAGGCGTTTCGGAAAGCGGCTGTTAAACACCACCCCGACAAAGAGGGTGGTGACGAGACCAAATTCAAAGAGGTCAACGAAGCCTACGAAGTCTTGAAAGATGCCCAAAAACGCCAGCGCTACGACCAGTTCGGCCACGCCGGTGTTGGCGGTTCGTCGGGTGGCGGCTATGCCGGCGGCAATCCATTTGAAGGATTTAGCAGTCAGGGCTTTGAGTTCAATTTCGGTGACGGTGGTTTGGGTGATATTTTTGGCCAGTTCTTTGGCGGCGGCCAATCCCAACGTGGCCCGCAGCGTGGTCGGGACGTCGAAACCAACATTTCGCTGACGTTTGAAGAAGCCGTGTTTGGCGTCGAGCGTGAACTGACACTCGAAATGGATGACGAATGCAGCCACTGTAAGGGTACAACCGTCGAACCAGGCAGTAGCCTAAAGACTTGTCCAACCTGCGAGGGAGCCGGCCAGCAAACCCGCGTGATGAACACTATGTTCGGAGCTATTCAGCAGACTGTAACATGTGAAACATGTAAAGGCCGCGGAAAGGTTCCCGAAAAAGTCTGTACCGTCTGTAAAGGCCGCGGAACCGAACGGCGCCGCCAATCCATTACGCTTAAAATCCCTGCAGGAATCGACGATGGAGCGACTATTCGCTTGAAAGAACGTGGTGAGGCTACCGCTCAGGGTCCAAAAGGTGATCTATACGTCAACATCCGCGTCAAAGCACACAAGAAATTCACACGCGAGGGTGACATAATTCTCAGCGAAGAGCACATTGATATGGTGGAGGCTGCCCTTGGTACCGAGATAGAGGTTGATACCGTTGATGGCCCGGTTCGCATGAAGGTTCCGGCCGGTACTCAAAGCGGCACCGACTTCAAACTAAGTGGCCACGGCGTGCCGCACCTTCGTTCAGAACGACGAGGTGCTCACATTGTACAAGTTATTGTCGATACTCCAACGAAGCTGACGAAGAAGCAAAAAGATGCCTTACATCTCTTTAAATCTGGTTCAAAGAAAGGGCTGTTTTCGTAGAATTGTCAGGTAGGGATAAACGGTACATACTATTACCATGGTAAAAAATTCGGGGCACCCATCACCGGAAACTATCGACGGCAAGTATGATACGGATGAAGCCGTGCGTAGCGCGGTCGATGCTGCCCACGAGTCTAGGCAGGAGTACATGCATAATGTTGCTAAACTTGCCCCTCATTTGCCTCAGTTGACCGACGCCTATGCCAAAGAAATATATGACCAAATTGAGGAGCACGAGCATCGTATTGTTCCGAGCCTTGGCCTTAACGAGTATGGCGAAGGAATGGCGCGTCATGACGATGAGATTTGGAGTGGCAACACAAACTCTGATTTGCTACTGAGCGCTGAGCATGCTACCGATCCAGTTCGAAAATCAACCGGTGTAAGGGAGGGCGCCGACCACGGAACAGGAGGATTGGCGATGGCTCTTTCCGACAATAAGGATTTGGCATTTGTCTTGCCCGCCGGAAGGCAGACAGGAAATGCAAATGTTGATAGCACTCATATTATGAAAGATCGCATAAGCGATTTACTGCCGAATAAAAAAGCATTTATATCAGTGCATGGTATGATTCCCGGTAAATTCAGTCATCAGTACGATGACCGTGAGATACACGCCGTAATAGGGTTGGGTAAAAATCCTGAAGAAGCAAACCGTGAACTTGCAAACCGGTTAATCCAACAAGCGCTTGATGAGCTCGGCCTGCGCGTGGTTATAGGGAACGATACGCTGTTCTTTGGAGAAAACGAGGGAACGCCGCGCCTCCAATACGACAGTGACGGCAAGGTTAAGCACGCAGCACGGCTGGCAGCTCTTGGCGAGGGCTCTACAACTAATTATGTGAGGAGAGAGGTAGGCGATCCGCTATTTCCTGCTATGCAAATTGAAATAAGCCGGACACTTCGGTTGCTCCCAAAGGAACTTGAATATCGGGACGCGCGTCGAAAGGTCATGTCTGTGTACATGGGTTACTTATTATCTGAGCAGCTAATAGAAATTGTTGCCAACAGCACAAAGGAGGAGAATAAGACACAATGAAACGAATACTTTTACTCTTTTCGGTCCAAAGCCGCTTGCATAAGCTCGCCGAACCAGAACGTCTGACAGAGCTACTTAACGATACGTCCCGGGCGCAGTTTGAGTTTGCATACTTTAACGATCTTAGTTTTTATTTAGATAATAATGAGGCGTCATTCATAGACGAGGTATCGGGCAAACACCTCGATGATTACGACGCTATTTACATACGGCACTGGGGCATACCCGAAAGCCAAGGCCATGGGCTCGCCATAGCCAGATATTGTAAACTGAAGAACATTCCATTCATTGATAGGGAAGTGTGGCGGGTTGGCTCGCTTAATAAACTGACACAGTACATAAATTTATTTGAAGCAGTCGTGTCTTTTCCAAAGACGTTTATGGCCGATGCCCGTCACATTGCTACCGGTTTAGAGCGTTACGGCTTTAGTTACCCGTTCATATTAAAGGCCGCTCAAGCTTCTCGCGGCGAAAACAACTTTTTAGTCAAAAGTGAGGCTCAACTACAAGCGATTGTGAACGAACAGCCGGACACCGCCTTTGTCCTTCAGGAATATATAGAAAATAACGGTGACTATCGAGTACTGGTATGTGGCGATAAGGTCGAACTGATTATTCGTCGCACGGCTGCGGGGGACACTCATCTGAACAATACATCTCAGGGGGGCAACGCTGAAATTGTTGACGCTAACGTCCTTCCGCCACGGGCACTAGATGACTGCATTAAAGCTGCAAAGTTTTTTGGACGTGATTTTGCCGGGGTGGATATAGTACTCGATGCAAAAGGAAATCATTACTGTTTCGAAGTGAACAGAGCACCGCAGGTAGAAAATAGTTCATTTGAGCAGGAAAAAGCGGCGATTTTATCTAAGTTTTTAGTTGAGCTTGCTAGCGACAAGTAGGTATAGAACGTTACGATGCTCGGCCCACTCTAAGTCATTCTTATGCGGCATTTTAGAATCAACGATGTACCCTAAATGATCGTTATAGTTATCCTCTGCTTCAGCGACAGCTTGTCCAACGAGAGTTGACGCGGTATCGGTAAGCTGGAGACAAAGAGCAACCTCCAGCTTACTATCAATCGTTAGTTCGTTCCAATTCGCCTGCGCGACTCGGATTAATATACCGGCGATCTTTTGGTAATATTCTAATTTTGATGTCGGGATAGGTCGTGCGTAGAACAGGGTTTCGCCAATTATGCAGTGAGTTAGCAAGTAGACATTGAGCCTGGCCTTATCGGTTGGGCTAAGAGTAACGGTAAGTGCATCCCGCACGGTTGTGAGCGGAATAAGCTTTGTCTCGTCTTCCAACATTAGCCTATGATGCAGGTAGTATACGTCAACTAAGTAGGTGGCCAAGACCGCGAGCTTGTGTGGGTTATGCGAGAGTGCATCAACATCGTCTGTTTTGACGCGCGTAATCATGTTTAACGTCGAACGTACGTCAGCCTTATACTGCACCTTGGCATGCAATACATGGAACAATTGCAATTCATACCCAAACAACCATGGGTTAGCTTTGAACAGAGGAAGTCGTTCGGTGGCCGCATTAAGATGTAGCGGGTCTGGCGTAGCCTGTCCCAATTCAAGCAACCGATTCTCTGCAGGCTTGCCGAAGAACCATTCGCCCATACTTTCTATTTGAGAACGGCTCCAATCACTCGGAATGATTAGATTGAGACGTGACAAAAAGTGAAACTTTTTCGTGGGTGAAAGTTCGTCAATCCGTGATTGGTAGGTTGTTAGGATTTTATCACTATACATATTGAATATTTATACGATTTATGATATAGTATATAAGATATGGCAATAAATTACAAAACTGTTATTGGTCGTGCCGAAAACATCGATTTTATTATCGGTGATTCTCAGTATGACAGCTTACCGGCTAAAGTCGACACCGGAGCATATAGTTCGTCCATTTGGGCGAGTGATATTAAAGAGCATGATGGTGAACTGTCGTTCAAGCTACTCGGCAAAGGGCACGAGGCATATACGGGCGAAGAAATCCGCGTAAAGAAGTACCAGGTCGTAAAAATTGAAAATTCATTTGGTAAATCTGAGCAGCGCTATGGCGTTATGTTACGCGTACGGTTCTGCGGCAAAAGGGTCACTACGTTCTTTACGCTGGCTGATCGCTCAAAGAAGATTTATCCTGTTTTGATTGGACGAAAGCTGCTAAAAGGCCGTTACTTAGTTGATGTTTCCCTCGGACACCCGATTGCCGATGAAGAAACCGAAGAGAACCTTGGATTCAGTGGACTTAAAAATAGGGTTCGTAAAACGAAGCGGACATAGTAGTCTTAGAGGTGATATATGAAAATTGCAATTCTTTCTAACGGTCCTGGGAATTACACGACGAAACGCCTCAAAGAAGAGGCCAAAGCCCGTGGCCACGATGTCAAGGTAATCAAATATAAAGACGCTTATACTGCAATCGAAAAAAACAGTGCCGTTGTTCGCTACAAAGGCGAAAGTTTGGAGCATTTTGACGCGATTATCCCGCGGATTGCCCAGAGCTACACCAAATACGGAACTGCTATTGTGCGCCAATTTGAAGCCCAGGGTACATTTACGACTGCTACCAGTTTGGCCATCAACCGGTCTCGTGACAAATTGCGCGCCTATCAGGTGCTCGCAAAAGCCGGCGTTGGAATTCCAAAAACGGTTTTCGCGCGCGAGTCGGCCAGTTTTGACGACATTGTTGACCTTGCCGGTGGTACGCCCCTTATTATCAAAGTTGCCCGCGGCACCCATGGCAATGGTGTTGTACTTGCAGAAACACCAAAAGCGGCCAAAGCCGTTATGCAGGCCTTTTACGTCGAGGGTGTAAACTTTTTAGTCCAGGAATTTATTAAAGAGTCAGCCGGTACGGATATCCGTGCACTCGTAGTCGGTGGCCGGGTTGTCGCGAGTGTGAAGCGCCAAAGCCTGGACGGCGATTTTCGGTCTAATACGCACCAGGGGGGCGAGGGCGTATCAGTTAGGTTGACAGAAGAAGAGCGAAAAACCGCCCTTAAGGCCGCCAAGGCGATGGGGCTGCCAATCTGCGGAGTCGACATGATGCGCTCTGAGCGCGGCCCGCTCGTACTTGAAGTAAACTCTTCGGCCAGTATTATGACACCAGAGCGGATTACGGGACGTAATGTCGCTGAAAAAATTATCGAATACATCGAACAAAACGCTAAACGTCGGCCGAAAAAAGACAAAATTGGCGCGTGATTAATATAGGAGGGACTTGCCCCTCCGTTTCTTCATTGAAGTAAATTCGTTGAAGAAGCGCCTCCCCCTAAAGCTCGGCTACTGCCTCGTATATCTGGTGTAAACATGAGTGCTATACTCATAGCATGAACGTCGCTATCGTCTTCGTTGTCGTACTCCTCCTGCTGTTTGGACTGGCATATTTTACCAAGCGTCGCTTTGGCGTATTGGGACTGGCGCTTGCTGCCGGCTCGATGCTAAGCGAGCTGTGGGCAGCACAACTAACGCCACTTGTTGCCGATGCTGGACTGGTCGTACAAAACCCGCCGCTTATCACCATTGTCTCGGTCGTCTTAGTGCTGCTACCAGCTCTCTTACTACTATTTAGCGGCCCAAGCTATCACGATAAGCCAATGGAGATACTGGGCGCAATCATGTTTGCTGCGCTTGCCTTTGCGCTGCTTGTCGAGCCGCTTGGCTCGGCGCTAGTCCTGCAAGACCAGGGCAAGTTAGTGTACGATTTCTTTGCTGAAAATCGTGTTTATATCGTAACTGCCGGACTCATTGTAGCCGTCATCGACTTACTCGCCGTTCATACGGGCCGCATACGCCGGCCATCGTCTAAACATTGACAATCCACCTCTGATAGCGTACATTTTATAGAGTTGCGGGCCCATAGCTCAGCTGGTTAGAGCACCTGCCTTTTAAGCAGGGTGTCGTGAGTTCAAGCCTCACTGGGCCCTCCATGAAAATACCCTCACGAAAGTGGGGGCATTTTCATGGAGAATCTTACTGAAGGTCGAGACCCGCAGGGGATTGATGGGATATTGACTTTTTAAAGTATTATTGTTATAATAGGATTTGCTCATGTACCCTATCACCATTGGAGTTGAAAAGCTAATGAGCAAGCTGACAGACGTAAGAGTCGAACTTGCCGCTAACCCAGCGGTGAGCATCATCGAAGACCGCCAGAAGGATTTCATGTCCACCCCACGTTTTTGGAACCACTGGGTCGACATCATCGTCGCACCCGCTCGTGGTCTCTACACCGCGGAGGAGCTCCAGAAGTTCATGGACGGTCTGGTCTCGATCATGCCGACGCAGTCCGACGGCTTCCGCCAGTACGACACCGGCATGGAATTCGGGAAGCTCTACTTCGACGAGCCGATCGGCACTATCGTGACCACCGGCACCAAGACGATCACGATCACCGACCCCGACATCGTCGTCCCCGACGGCTACACGGAAGGTGCTCTGACCGTCGACATGACCGGAACGGTCGACCTCAAGCGCCGAACGCTCCTCTGGGTCTACCCGGACGAGCACTACGCGCAGCGGGCCATCGATCGAAACATCGACGTGTACGATACGAGAGAGCTAGTCAGGGCTAGCCCTCAACGTCGTGGGCTACTCCGCCATCGGAGATGATCTCGGTGACGGCTGTCAGTACGAGCCGTTCAGGGACGGGCAAGAGCCTGCTCCCTGAGCGGCTCTTGTCATGTCTATTTTTTATTGATGCACTTTATGGTGCATAATGAAGCTATGGATGAAGTTATTAAGGCCAAAATTGATAAATTCTTTTCGCAGTACAGGCCCCGAGCCTACCCAAAAGGCCAGATACTTATTCTTAATCACGATGAGAACGACAAAGTATACTACTTGGTCGAAGGCAAAGTGAAGCAATACGACGTCAACTACCGGGGAGAAGAAATTATTCTCAATATCTTCAAACCGCCAGCATTCTTCCCTATGTCACAGGCTATTAACAAAGGCGACAATCCATACATCTACGAAGCAGAAAGTGAAATTGAGGTACGACAAGCACCAGCAAAAGAAACGGTGCAGTTTATTAAGGACAATCCTGACGTAATGTTTGATTTACTTACCCGCG
Source organism: Candidatus Saccharibacteria bacterium UBA2018 (assembly GCA_002335175.1). Taxonomy (GTDB): domain Bacteria; phylum Patescibacteriota; class Saccharimonadia; order Saccharimonadales; family Saccharimonadaceae; genus UBA1020. Next base: position 529,487 of record DDCA01000001.1, on the reverse strand, counting down.
TATACCGGGGCGTAGACGGTATCCTGGGCAGGGTGGTACAACTTTCGGCTAGTAACGCACATTCACGACTGCTGTATGAACTAAGCATAGAAGCGCGCCGGTTTGGAGCGGTCAGGCCCGACGGGTCGTACCTATTATCCCTTCATGAAAAAGATCTTGCTGCTCGCGCGAGTCTGAGCCGTGAAACGGTCAGCCGGGAAGTCAGTAAACTAAAAAGAAAAAGTCTGATTGACGTTACGGCTGATGGCGTGGTAATTTTTGATATCGATAAGCTCGAACGCGCATTACACCACCCATTTTGATTGTTGTGCGTCAAATCACAGCACTGATGTGACGGTACTCAACGCCTGAGTAATCTTCTTTTGTTTTAATAAAACTAGGGAGAATATCATGGGAGCACCGGCACTATACCACTACATACCGCAACCAAGGCGTACGAGCATGCATCGGCAATGGACGATGCCGAAAATAATTACTAGGTATAACCACCCGGCAAGAATCCGCGAAGAGCTCGAAGAGTTGGGTGTTTCACGGCTAGGACTGGCGACCATGGAGGCCCAGTACTTACCAAACCTGGTTGACGCCGACGAACACATTGGAGGAATTGTCTATGGTCTTTACCCGGAAGGCTTCGCCGTACTTGTAGCAACCGATAAAAAGATTATCTTCCTCGACAAAAAGCCATTATTTATCAACGAAGACGAAATTACCTATGACGTAGTGAGCGGTATTAGCGTAGAGCATGCCGGTATTGGCTCAACTGTTACGCTGCATACCCGCATAAAGGACTACCCGATTCGGGCGTATAACAGTAAATGTATCCATAACTTTGTGCGGTTTATCGAAAGCAAATGCCTTGCGTACAAGCACCTACAAAGGAAAGAGATATGATAAAGCTAGTTCGATCGGGCACTCATACGTTGTTTGAAACCAAGCATCATATTAAAATCCTGGCGCTCGATAATGACCAGTATGCCTGGGTTGAGCCGCCCCAAATCGGCGAGATATTGGTAACCTCGCGTAGCAACCATAAAACCGATTGTGTATTGAGCATCGGGGATTACCGGCTGTATAAAGTTGTTGACGAGCCGCATCTTTCCGACCACATACATCTTGAACTCGAAGTCGGGCGAGGGCAGTGGCAGGGCTATCTGCTTTTAACCGGCTTGCCCAGCCGCAGCAAGAACCGGGTACGCATAATTCCTACGACCGAAGTCATATCGGGAAATCACAATGAGCTTCTAGCACCGAAACCACGGGTAGTAGCCGATAAGCAGTAAAAGGAGGCAATATGAAACGGCTTTATTTATCATCAACCGATAAAAAAATCTCTGGTTTGTGCGGAGGACTGGGTGAGTACCTGAATACCGATCCCAGTATGATACGGCTGCTTTGGATTATCGTTACAATTCTAACCGGTATTGTGCCCGGTATCCTTGCATACATTATCGCGGTACTGGTTATTCCACGAGAGCCGGAAAATAGCGCAAGCACACGGAAGGCGGCGTCATGAAAGCACTCGTTTTGTATGACTCGACGTATGGGAATACGGCAACGATTGCAAAAGCTATCTATAAAGTAATTGCAAAAAAGTACGACGCGGTACTGGTTCCTTTCACCGATATCCGGCTATCTGCGTTTCATGAAGTAGATTTTCTGGTTGTCGGATCACCAACCCAGGGCGGAAGACCAACGAAAGCTCTGGAAGGGTTACTAAAACGCTTGCCGTCAGAATCCTTAAAAAATGTCCGGGTGGCTGCTTTCGACACACGCCTAGACGTAAAGTCGCAAACATTCCTGCTTCGGTTAGTTATGAATACCATTCATTATGCCGCCGGCAAAATTGCACACATCTTGGTTTCGAAAGGCGGCAAGTTAATCGCCAAACCCCAAGGATTCATCGTGAAAGATACAAAGGGTCCACTTCCGGATGAAGAAATCGCCCGAGCAGGCCGGTGGGCCGAAAAACTGGTCCTTCTGTCTTAGCTGTCGCCAGTTATAAGCTACAATAGCTGTATGAAGGTACGTTCCACATGGTGACAGTGCAGGAATTGGGATTTATATTCGTATTCACCTCGCTGTTCGTACCGGCGCTTACTATTTTTGTTCTGCCAAAGCTGGTAAATAAATACACGTCTCGTAAGGGCAATCTCTGGCTACTAGTTGCTGCAGGAGCGTTGTTTTTCATATCCAACTACTTACCTTCACCGTACATCGAAGGCAGGGACACCTCGGCAGTAACGCACTTTATTGGTGGCGGCATATATAGCGCTTTAGTTTGGCTGTACTTAAAAGAACGGCTTGGCCATCCGAAAAGCTGGTTTGTAGAGCTAGCTAGCCTGCTGGCGCTTACCAGTTTGCTTGGTACAGCCAATGAATTATTCGAGCTATTCATTGTGAAGGCAAATCTATACGATATGCCGCTCGACGACACGAACTGGGATTTGCTAATGAATACCCTCGGCGCCCTTCTTGTGTTTGGAATTTACAAGACATATGATTACAAGAGAAAATAAAATATTTTATCAATATACTTGATATAATGTCCACATGGTTTTAGAACATGACAAATTGCCTGTCATTGAAACGTTGCAGGAATCCAAAAGATTTCTTGTTCAGGCTGTAGCACACCAAGGCATGAGAACTGTTATAAAAAAAGCAAAAATGCCACCTATGCGCGTCAATCTTGAGCACGAATTGCAAGCCTATCGGTTGTACGAGCAGCTCACTCAAGATCCCGACTGTCCTTTTAATATCGCGTCTGTGCTCGAGTTTGGCGATGACTGGGTACTACTTAGCTACCTTGAAGGTCAGCCCATGAGCGAGATAGTAACAGATGAAACCAAACAGGTTATGTATGATCGGCTTGCTGATATCATGGCATTCTGCGATAACCGGATTGGCATTACGATTGACGGGGAAAGGATGCCACAAAACGCTCAGCAAATAAGCATCAGGGAAGCGCATGTAAGTATTACATTGGCACTGCTAGACACACTCGAAAATTTCGATGCAGGATTCTTGATGGAAAGGCTGGAAACCGTAGCTGAGAAGTTCCTTGAGAACCACAACGAACTAGAAACGGCTTTTGTTAACCCGGACTTAACGCCACCACATGTGATGATCAATGGCGCGGATGTTGCAATTTTTGACTTCGAAAACGCCCGTATAGACGGCGCAAGGTTTGCAGACCTTATAAACTTCGCTACGAAAATAGTATTTGTTGAAGGCGATGTGAATCGGGCGAAGAACTTCTTCGACCGCTTTTGGCAAAGCAAGGGGGAATCGTGTGAGCCGTATCTTCAGCAATTAAAAACCCTGATGTATCAGCGGTGCCTTGGATTCACGACCGAGCTTATTACCGAACCGAACGAAATTCATAATACGTCTCTCGAAATGAATGCGGAGTACGCACGCAACATAGACGCGGTTATACGGTGGGCAGATAGTCTTTAGCGTTAAAAAATACTTGTTTGCACAGGCGTTGACAACTCCTCTTTAAAAACTGTGATGTTAACGTGAGCATTTGGGTGCCCAAACCCTCTCGAATTGGAACCTTATCTATAATGAGCTAGTTCGATGGGTGGCGCTCTATAGGGGTAGTACACTTAGCCGATACACACCCACTCCTTATTAGAATAAGGGCTTAAGCATTTGAAGATGATCCATGAGGCATCATCTTCACATTCAAATATGTTAGTGACTCGAAACCAGGAACATTTTCTTTCAAAGCTTTTTCTATCTCAGGCAGAAATCCCTCTAGTTCTTTAATCCGTGGAGTATGATCAACGCCAGTGTTTTGCTTACCATCGTAATGCTGCCCCGTTACATAAAAAGCATGTTTCGCCTTTGTATTGTATGCATACTCAGGTAATTGCCGTGTTAGCCCGTGTACATAGGCTGGTATTTTTGGTTCATGACCTTTGAGCGACGCATTGCTTAGCAGCTTTAGCTCGACTACTATTCTGCAATCCCGATAGATTATTTGGAAATCCACAAACCCATTACCGGTGCCCGCTTCTGCGATGAATGTTACTTCTGGGAAATGGCTGAAATATGCATACCCCATGCCTCGAAATTTTCTCCCTATAACTACTTCCGCCTGGGGAACCATTGTACCTTTTCGTTCCTTCCAGGCATCTTTCCAACCATCTCTACGCGAATGATCATCATCAAATATAGACAAGAGTTCTCTGGTTTTATTTTTTAACATTTCGCAGGATTGTATTGAACCGAGGTCTTGGCCCTCAAAATAATCTACATAGTTTTTGTCAGCAAGTAAGCCTAAGTAATCAGTTTTAAAGTCGTAAGGTTTACTTCTGTCTTCTTGTAGTTGTTTAAGGAACCGATAATGAACAGAGCCCTCCTGAAGAAATACTTCTCTGACTTCATCCATTGTTACCTTTTTCAATGATTTATTGAGCAAGTCTGAAAACTTCTCTGAAAGTCCGGTATCACTCCTCAATATTGAAAACACTCGACTCTTTGTATCATCGTAGATTTCGTCAATTCCACGCAGTAAATGTTTTGGTACGAAAATTACGGGTTCCGATGGATTAAGGGGATTTGCGGGCAAATTATAATATCCGCCGCTCTTCCAGGTATTCTCGTCAAAATCGAAACCATCCCTATCAAGAGCCATTCGCGGCTTAAGTTCTATATTCCATTTGTTTGCCTGCTCAACTGTATACTCAATTAAATAATCCATGATTAGGTTTGCAGTGATATCACTAATCGCATCTGGTCCCACACCATCTGTGAAAACCTGTAGGCTTATCGGATTGTAGAGCTCTTCAGGAAAATATTTTGTTTCTCTTACGTATTCTTTAGCAGAACTCTCAAGAAAGAAGCGTAGTAAGCGTGTAGTTAAATTTGCGCCGTGTCCTCTGTTCGAAGCCTCTGTGTACCCCATGTAAATTGATCTTGGCTCGGGAAACGTTAATAATCTTGCGAATTTTTCTACATTCTTCTTTCCTATGGATAACTGGAAAGATTGATCATAGGCATAACGAAAGAAATCACCAAATCGCTCGAACAACTTGCGCTCTGCTTCAACCGGGCTATTCTTCAATAAAAACGGATCAATAAATACGGGGGTATCAAATTCAAGATTAGTGTCAAAGAAATCAAATGAGTCATCATCGGGTAGTGAGAAGAGTTGAGATAGATGATGCTGTACCTTATTCTCATTGTCCATATTATAACGAGAATACTCTTATTTCTTAGCCATTCCAAGCTTATACAACATACGCTGATTTAGCTGTATGTTAACTATTTAGCACTTCAAATATATCTGCTTGATTTTCGTCAGTATTTTCAATCAACTATAAATCAAGAATAGGTTACGAGTCTTTTCGATACTTGGATCCTGGACCATATAGTACGATCCGAGCCAATTCAAAGACTTTTGCTTTATCTATGTCTTTATCAGGTGATGATATTCCAAGGGCGTTCTTACCGGGTGATTTTCTCGCTGCATATAATGTTGCGATAAACTGCCTAAGAACCTGAGGAACTTCACTAAATGATGTAGCAGCTTTTACTTTAGCAACCATCGGATCGAATGGAGTTAGACCGTGGATCCTCCCTTTCCATATTTCTTTCAGGAGTTCATCTCTACCTTGCTTCCACTGGTTATTAGGGAACTTAATGAAAACCATATCTGGCACCAGCTTGTTTAGCATTTCTGTCGCTACAGACCATTTGACAGCTTTCGTATCAATGTTGTCTAGCCTGATCGAGAGCTCGATCAATTTGAGTAAGTTGGTAATACTAATCTCTGTATTTAAGATAATGTCTTGGTGTGAAACTATCTCTACAAAATTTTTATGCTTTTTTAGTATGACAGCATAACCTTCTTGAGGATCTTCATTCTCATCACTCACTGAAACACCCATAACGGTTTCACCGTCTTTCAGTTCATCATTTATCTGATAATAAGCTACAATCATTGCTCGTAAGAACCTAGGTTCTTGATAGCTTTCATCATCTGCAATGCGTCTTTGAACGTGCGCTAGCAACACTAGCATACACTTTTGGAAAACCTCCCTTGCAAGTTCACGGGCTTCATCTTCCTCACTTTTCTGAGTCATACATCAATCCTATTAACCTTCCTCGCTCAGCACGATCTTCTTCAAGAATTTTATTCGAGCTCCGATATATATCCACTAAGCCTAGTAAAGTAAAAGGCAAACTAATTAATGCACTAGCAGCTTGAATATGGGGGTCTGGTATATAACCTAGTAATTCCCCGACAACCGTTACAGGGGATTTCAAATAAAAATTATTCTTAAACCGTTTCTCTATATCCTTAATTTTTCTTTGATGCTCATCGAATTCATTCTTCAAATTCTCTTGTACTTGCGCTGTAACGCCTTCCAGATCCTCAACTCGAGTAAATTTTATCCTATTAATATTTTTTGTGAGAGTAGCCCTAATTTCACTTAGTTCACCTCTTTTTCGGGCTTCTACTAAAGCGTCGACGGGTAGGTTACCAATCCACTTCGGATTATCAATTCCAATAGAATTTGCGACCAAGCCTTCATTTGTTAATAGGTTTCCCTCTGGGAAGCATGCATCCAGATACCAAGTAAACATCTTCCAGGAGTTAGGAGAGTCATATAGGGGTTCTGCGGCAAACTCCTTACAATTCTCAAAGTGATCATGAAAGCTCATTAATCTCCCGAGGATATACATGTAAATTGCTTCGCCGGCGGGCCTATTTGCAAATTCTTTAATATACATCTGTTTTCCACCATCGTAGAAGTTCTTAATTCCTTCTTGGACACTGGGCAATGCCCAGTCTGGTATGAGGTTTGACTCATTTTTTACTAATGCGATGATGTCTTCAGGCTTTTTGAAACTCTGCATAATTTCAAATGCATCATCTGACTTTTTGAGTTTCAAATTAAATGTTTGGTTAATATAAACGCGCGCATCTTCTGACGCAGCGTCCCTTATTTTCTCAACAAAATCACGATTGAATATTTTAGTGGATGGGTAGACAGCTGTAATCGGAAATTCGCTATCCGCATCAAGCAATGGTTTAATTTTGACCATATTAATTGCGTGTCTTACGACTGATCTAAGGTAAAAGTTTCTATCGCTTACCGGTGCTAGCTGCTGAGTGATATTCAATACAGGATCAGGGATTAATATTGTATCCACATACATTCCGAGTTTATTGGTCAACATCGAGGCATCGCTCGGCGATATATCTCCTGAATAGCAGACTTTCAGATTATTACTTTCTGCGAGCGATTTTCTTATTTCTTTCGCATATTGTTTCCAATAGTCCGTAATATCTTTTCCAAGTGGTTCATAATAGGCTAACAGGACGTCAGAGAGATATGGCATTGAACCGAACCTATCTCCTGAATATATGTGATCGTTTAACGCCTCTTTTCCAAGCGGATTGATATAACTCTCCAAAAGCTCAATATAGCCTTTTTGAATATCTCTCACGCTTGTCATACCTTTAGTATAGTCCTCTCTACAGAGTAGTATCAACGCAAAAAGGCTCCGAAGAGCCTTCAAGTTCTAACATGGTTGCCCAAGTAAGATTTGAACCGATGCAGTTAAGTTTTGTATACTTAAGAAGATTAAATCTTTCTAGGAGTTGTATGGCTGGTCATAATAAATGGTCAAAAATTAAGCGTGATAAAGGTGCGAACGACGCGAAGCGTGGTGCTGTCTTTACAAAAATTGGGAACCAAATTGCAATTGCAGCGCGTGGTGGCACCGACCCTGCCATGAACCCGGCACTTGCCGTCGCGATTGAAAAAGCACGGGCAGCTAATATGCCAAAAGACAACATCCAGCGGTCAATCGACCGAGTTGCGGATAAGGCAGCTGCAGCCTTGGAAGAGCTGACATACGAGGCATATGGGCCAGGCGGCGTCGGAATTATTATTGAAACTGCGACTGACAACCGCAACAGAACCTTGCCAGAAGTTAAAACGGCAGTTGTAAAGAACGGCGGCCGGATTGCAGATGCTGGAAGTGTGATGTTTCAATTCACCCGAAAGGGCGTCATTCAAGTAAAAGAAACTGGTGAAGACACATTGCTAACAATTCTCGACGCCGGAGCGGAAGATGCAGTTGAAGATGGTGACGAAACAATCGTGTACACAGACCAAAAAGAACTTATGAATGTGCGGTCAAAGCTAATCGAGGCCGGCCTAACCGTCGAAGACGCTGAATTGCAGTATGTCCCAAACAATCCGGTTGCTATAACCGACCAAGAAACAGCAGACAAAGTCATGCGTGTGCTCGATGTGTTGGACGACCTCGACGATGTTGTGAATGTCCACACCAACGCAGACATCCTTGTTTAGTCGTATACTTAGAGTTATGAAGCTCTATCTTTCAAGTCAAGGCTTTGGCAATCATCTTGACCGTTTGAAGCAGATGGTAGGCAGCGACAAGCGTGTGTTGTTTGTTGACAACGCCAAAGACTATTTGCCGGCAGACGAGCGGGCGGAACATGTAGCCGAAAAGAAAACCGAATTTGAAGCCGAAGGTTTTGAATTTTACGAACTAGACCTGCGTAATTATTTTCGTTCACCAGCAACACTAAAGCCAATTGTTGAAGCCGCGAATTTTGTATTTGTATTTGGCGGTAATACATTTGTGCTGCGCAGGGCATTTCGTTACAGCGGCTTTGACGACCTGTTAGTAAATGCTCTTAAAAATACGAACATGACATATGCTGGTTCGAGTGCCGGGTCTATCGTGATGACAAAAACGCTCCATGGGGCTGATGACATTGATAGTCCATACATCGTGCCGGAAGGCTACAAAGAAGAAATTATCTGGGACGGGCTGGGATTGATATACCCGCAGTTGGTGCCGCATTACAGCGGCGGTTCCGATGCTATGGTAGATTATTTCGAAGCCAACAATATGAAGTACGAAACACTGCGTGACGGCGAAGTGTACGTGGTCGACGGTAAGTATGAAGAGAAGCTAACATGAGGCTGATTGGCATTGACCCGGGTACCGGCATATTGGGGTTTGGTGTAATTGAAGCAAGCGGAACCAAAATAAAACTCATAACGGCTGGAGTAATTAGAACGCCGGCCCATACACCGCTCGACGAACGGCTGGAAGAAATTTTTGACGGCCTGACAGAAATTATTAACGAAACAAACCCGGATGTCATGAGTATCGAAAAGTTGTTTTTTGCCCGCAATGTTACAACAGCCATGAGCGTATCACACGCCCGCGGCGTCGCTATGCTGACCGGACGAAAGGCCAAATTGCCGATTTTTGAATACACTCCGATGCAAATCAAGCAAACCCTGACCGGCTACGGCAAAGCCGACAAAAAGCAGATGCAGGAAATGGTGCGCCTGCAACTGGGCCTAAAAGAAGTTCCCAAGCCCGACGATGCAGCCGATGCGCTGGCTACGGCAATTACGCACTACATGATGAAACAGTGAATCTTTAAGCGGATTATCAGCCAAAGCCGCTACAATCTGTTATGTAAACTAATCTACCGCGCGCTACCCCCGTGCGGTAGATTACTTTTAATAGGCCGGATTTGCTATAATTGAGTACATGTATCGCCAGGGAAAGTACACCAAGAAGGCTGGCCCCATTCGGCGAGCTGGCCAATTCGCGAAACGACGGTGGAAGTGGTTCAAAGGACTCAGTAAAAAGAAGAAAGCACTACTGATTGGCGGGCCGATTTTGGCCTTTCTTATCATTACGCCAATAGCGACCTATCTTTACTATTACAACGACATCGGTGACACCGAGCGGCTACTAAACCGGAATAACACCGGAGTCGCACTGCTTGATAAGAACGACAAGGTTTTCTTTAGTACAGGCAAAGCTCAGCACCGTGATTTGGTGCAGCTTAATAATATTTCTGACTACACGGAAGATGCGCTTATTGCGGCCGAAGACAAAGACTTCTATGAGCACGCCGGCTTTGATATTTTTGGCATCATCCGGGCGATGTATACCAATGTCGTTGCCCGCGATATTGCCGGCGGCGGCTCGACCTTAACCCAGCAGCTGGCTAAGAATACGCTGCTAACCGAGCAGCAAACAATCCTACGCAAATACCAAGAACTGACGATAGCACTGGCTATTGAGCAGCGGTATTCCAAAGAAGAAATTCTGACAATGTATTTAAACTCCGTCTTTTACGGTGAAAATTCATTTGGAATCGAAGAAGCAGCCAAAAATTACTTTGGTAAAAAGCCGAGTGAACTGACGCTTGCCGAAAGTGCCATGCTGGTAGGGGTATTACCTGCACCAAGTGCGTATTCGCCGATAAGCGGTGATCCGGCACTGGCGAAGGAACGGCAAACGACGGTTCTTACTCGTATGGTGCGGAACGGCTATATTACAGAAGCCCAAAAAGAGGCCGCATTGGCCGAGAAGCTGACGTATGCCAACCAAGACTCTGGGATTGATAACGAAGCTCCGCACTTTACGGAAATGGTACTCAGCGAACTGTACGAAAAGTACGGCGAAGAACGTGTGACACGTTCCGGTTATCAAGTAAAAACAACGCTTGACCTAGACCTGCAAAAAAAGGCTAACCAGAGCGTTGCTTCGAACATGGCATTCATCCAGGCAAATGGAGGATCGAACGCCAGCCTGGTTGCAATCGATCCAAAGACAGGCGGAATTGTGGCACTCGTTGGAAGCGCAGACTATGCAAACGAAAAATTCGGCAAAGTTAATATGGCTACAACTGCCCGCCAACCAGGCTCGAGCTTTAAGCCGATTTATTATGCCGATGCCTTGGCTGATGGAAAAATTACTCCGGTGACGGTACTGAGTGACACCCGGACGGACTTCGGTAACTACGTGCCGCTAAACGCCGACCGGACATTCCGGGGCAACGTAACGGTACGACAGGCTCTCGACTGGTCACTCAATATTCCGGCGGTGAAGGTCATGCAAAAAGAGGGCATTGATAACGCGATTGATGCAGCTAAAAAACTTAACATAACCACGCTTGGCCCGTCGAGCAATTATGGACTTTCACTTGCACTCGGATCGGCCGAAGTACCACTAACCGAAATGACCAATGCCTATGCCGCTTACGCAAATGAAGGCCAGCAGTATGACAAATTTAGTATCCAGTCGATTGAAAACAAGTACGATCAAACGATATTTACGCAGGACCGAAAAAGTCATCAGGCAATCAGTACGGAAGGTGCGTACCTAATATCAAATATTTTGTCTGACAACCAGACACGCAGCCGAGTATTTGGCACGTCCCTGAACGTTATTGGTACCGACGGCCGTACCAAGACTGCCGCAGTGAAAACCGGGACAACCGACGATGCTCGTGACGCATGGACAATCGGATATACCCCTGAAATATCAGTTGGCGTTTGGGTTGGCAATAACGACAACACGATTATGAATAACGGCGGGTCGAGTATGGCTGGACCAATTTGGCGGGAAATGATGGGCAAGGCTATCGGCAGCGGATCGCCGTCGTTCGTACAGCCTAGTGGCATTACCAAAGCTACTGTTTGTACCTCAGTCGGCACCCTGACCGACGTTTTCCTGTCAAGTAATGTGCCGAAAAAATGTAGTACCGAGAAAAAAGACGAGGATTCAAAAAAAGACGAGGAAAAACAAACAGAGGAGACGCCGTGCACGGTCCCGGGAAAGGAAAATCTAAGCGCCGATGATCCTAACTGTGCGGTTGACATGTGTGAGATTGAAGGTCTGGAAAACCTGGCTGCCAATGATCCGAACTGTGTCGAACCATCAACGCTTGACGATGATGCCGACGGGGTCCCAAATGAAGATGACCAGTGCCCGGGCACTCCAGGCGGAGTTGAAGTTGACGAAGAAGGCTGCCCGGATACCGGCGGCGGTAGCGGTGGTGGTGGGCTTGGCGGCGTATTCGGTGGTGCCGGTCGTCGGTCGTCGGGGAATGGATAGCTGATGATTGCGCACATTAACGGAGTCGTCGCTGAAAAGTTTAACGGTGCGGTCATTATTGACGTTGCAGGGGTAGGGTATGAAGCGCAGGTTGCATTAAACGACTACGAAGCAATTACCGTCAATGAAACAGTTAAGTTATATACATATCATCACATTCGTGAGCAGGCGGAAGAGCTTTTTGGCTTTTCGTCTCTAACCGCCAAGAAACTATTTGAACTGCTTATTACGGTCCAGGGTGTCGGTCCAAAAGCAGCATTGGCAATTTTAAGCCTAGGAACAAGTGAGTTGGTCCGAAATGCCCTTGCCAATTCCGATGCCCTATTCATTGCCAAAGCTTCCGGTGTTGGTAAAAAGACTGCCGAACGGGTAGTAGTCGATCTGGCCGACAAAGTTGGTCTGCCGACTCACTACGGTGCTAGCGGACCCGTCCAAACCGAACTGGATACTAACGACGAAGCTCTCGAAGCCTTGATGGCACTTGGTTATAGCTTGGCCGATGCCGCTAAAGCGCTCGACGGTATTGATACGGCCAAACCAACCAACGAACGGATACGCGAGGCGTTGAAACGATAATGGCAATCGAACGAATAATCGATACGGCCATTAGCGCCGACGATAACGATGAGCAAATCATTGAAGTCAGCCTTCGGCCACATAGTTTTAGCGAATACGTAGGCCAGGAACGGCTAAAGAAGAACCTGAAGCTTGCCATCGATGCTGCCAAGAAAAGAGGAGAACCACTTGACCACATTTTACTGTACGGTCCGCCCGGGCTTGGCAAAACCACTATGGCCAGTGTGCTGGCTCATGAAATGGGCGCAGGGCTACGTGTAACGGCCGGACCAGCCATCGAACGGGCAGGTGACTTGGCAAGTATTCTGACCAACCTCGCTGATGGGGATATTCTTTTCATCGATGAAATCCATCGTCTTAGTCGTACGGTTGAAGAAGTGCTCTATAGCGCTATGGAAGATTACAAACTGGACATCGTGATTGGCAAGGGTCCAGCAGCTCGTTCAATTAGGCTCGACCTTCCCAAATTTACGGTTATTGGGGCAACTACCAGGACCGGTAGTCTAGCCGCCCCACTGCGTGATCGATTTGGTCATTTGTACCGTCTGGAGTTCTACACCCCTGACGAGATCGCCCAAATAATTACGCGAGCAGCCGGTATATTAGGCTCAGATATTAAATCCGAAGCGGCCCGGCTACTCTCTACACGTGCTCGACTGACACCCCGGATTGCTAATCGATTGTTAAAACGTGTCCGCGACTATGCCGATGTGAATGGTGACGGCATTATCGACACAGTTACGACCGAACGGGCACTTTCTATGATGGAAATTGATGAGTTGGGGCTCGATCCTGCCGACCGATTGATGCTGAAAAGCATTATCGATAATTACGGCGACAGTCCGGTTGGATTAAACACAATTGCTGCGTTAACTGGTGATGAAACCAGCACGATTGAAGACTTTTACGAACCCTATCTTATGCAAATCGGTTTCATTGAGAGAACGCCACGCGGCCGTAAAGTCACAGCCAAAGCTCATAAACATGTCAGTAGTAGCAACGCCAAGAAACCGGAGAAATAACGGTACTGGTATACTAAGAACATGCCTGAAGACAACGCAGCACCAGACCAACCGCAGCCGACAACTCAGCAGAGCCCTACGTCTCACGTGACAGCTGCACCTCAGACAATGCCGGGCCATAACTATGATCCGCAGCTACGCACCCAACTTGCAAACGAGCCCAAAGTCGTTCACGCGACACGTGCAATGGACGTCCAGCCGATGGAACTGAGCGATACAACGAGACAACGCTGGGAGGAGTCACGCCGAAAATACCCCACCCTCAATTTGAGCGAAGGCGAGTACGTTATTCTTGATATTAAGCGCCACTTTATTGGCCTGCTAATCCCGGTTTCGATTACCGCCTTGGCACTGTTAGCCATGATGCTCCTTTTGGTGTTCTATCCGGAAAACCAATCAAGCGGCGTACCGCTTCCTAGTTTTGGAGATATTCTGATACCTGTGCTCTTGTTCATGATGCTAATTGGAATCGGCGGATCGATTGCAGTTTGGGTCTACTTGCAGAACCAATTCTACTTAACGAACGAAAGTGTCATACAGGAGATTCAGCATAGCTTATTCTCGCGGCACGAGCAGACTGTGAGCTTGGGTAGTATCGAAGACGCGAGCTTTAAACAGGGTGGAATTTTACAGTTGATATTTAACTACGGTACGATTCGGCTTAGCACGGAAGGAGAGGAGACGACCTACCGGTTCTCCTATGTGGCTAACCCAAGGGCTCAGGTCGCAGTCCTAAACAACGCAATTGAAGCGTTCAAAAACGGCCGGCCAGTTGACCCTTACGAGAACTAAGTCTACTTATTCCGGCTGGTTTTTACTACGTCGGCTTCGTTTTCAAGCTCTGCGCGCAGTTCGTAGCTCTTGCACGCTTCGCCACTGCAATTTTTACCTTCGTAGCGCAAATCGGCTTCTGACTTTCCAATCTGAACACCGTTCGGGTCTTTGAACAGCTTGCTATCAACAGACGGCAGCGTAGTCGGTGATAACGATTTTGGGTAATACTTGTTAGTTGGATAATAAACTTCCTCGAGTCCGTAGTAGAGGGCGTTAACCGAAATCTTACGTTTATCATCGCGGGCCGCCGTTTCAAGATTGTTCTTTTGGATCCAGAACGTTACGCCAACGAGAATCAGGATGACACTCAGAGCCAGAAGCTCAATAACCGTAAAGCCGCGTTGGTTCATTACAGCAATTATACCACGGCAGTATAAGCATGTTCGCGGCTAGGGTGCTGGCGAATAACGAACAGAGAAGCATCACATAACTTCACTTTCTGGCAAATCTGACCACTAGAACGTATAATAGAATGAGTACTTAACGGAGGGATCATACCGCATGGCTAAAAAGGCAGAAAAACCAACCGTATCATCTGAAAAACCTGACACAGAAGGTAAAGTTAAAGCACTTGGTCTGGCAATGGATCAGATCACCAAGCAGTTTGGTGACGGTTCAATTATGAAGCTGGGTGAAGCCAAAAAGGTTGACGTTGAGCTACTCCCAAGCGGCGCATTGAGCCTAGATATTGCGTTGGGCGGTGGATATCCGAAAGGTCGGATTATTGAAATATATGGCCCGGAAAGTTCTGGTAAAACGACGCTCACGCTGCACGCAATCGCTGAAATCCAAAAACAAGGCGGCACGGCAGCATTTATCGATGCGGAGCACGCGCTTGATCCTGCCTATGCCAAGAAGCTCGGCGTTGATACGGATAACCTGCTTGTCAGTCAACCCGACAACGGCGAACAGGCTCTCGAAATTGCTGAAACGCTTGTCCGTAGTAATGCCGTCGATTTGGTAGTCGTCGACTCGGTTGCAGCACTTGTGCCGCAAGCAGAAATTGATGGCGAGATGGGTGATAGCCACATGGGTCTTCAGGCGCGCTTGATGAGCCAGGCTCTACGCAAACTCACGGGTATTATTAGCAAATCCAAAACAACCGTTATTTTCATCAATCAGATTCGTATGAAAATTGGCGTTATGTTTGGAAACCCCGAAACCACGACCGGTGGTAATGCATTGAAGTTCTACGCTAGCGTACGGCTCGATATCCGACGGATTGGCCAGCTGAAGGTAGGCGAAGATATCATAGGCAACAGGACCAAGGTCAAAGTCGTCAAGAATAAGATCGCACCGCCGTTTAGACTTGCCGAATTCGATATCATGTACAACGAGGGTATTTCCCGAACAGGTGACGTGCTCGACCTGGCTGTACTGCATAACGTCGTGGGAAAATCGGGCGCGTGGTTTGATTACAAAGACGGCAAAATTGGACAAGGTAGAGAGGCTGTTAAAGTCTATCTAAAAGAAAATCCGAAAGTTCTCGCCGAAATCGAAAAAGAAGTCCGCAAGAAAGTCACTGAAGCAGAGG
The DNA here is from genome assembly GCA_002335175.1 of Candidatus Saccharibacteria bacterium UBA2018. Classification (GTDB taxonomy): domain Bacteria; phylum Patescibacteriota; class Saccharimonadia; order Saccharimonadales; family Saccharimonadaceae; genus UBA1020. The sequence goes on along the minus strand of DDCA01000001.1, from coordinate 513,599 downwards.
CCTAACATGGCTAATTCATCGCCTGATGAACTGTGGCAGGGCTATTCGGAACAAGGCTTGCCAACGAGGGCGATTACAAAGCAGCAAGCAAGAACCGGCGAGCTGCATGGCGCTGCGCATGTTTGGATATGGCGCCGAGGAAATCAAGAAAAAGAAATTTTGTTGCAGGTTCGCGCACTAGACAAGCTTACGTGGCCAGGTTTCCTCGACATTTCTGCAGCCGGACACATTGACTATGGTGAAACTCCAATTGAAACCGCTGTACGGGAGACGGAGGAGGAAATAGGAGTGAGAGTTGCAATGGACAGACTTGTTCTTATTTCTGTTCAGCATGATCGGTTGAAGCATGATGACCTCATAGAAAATGAGTATCAGTGGCTCTATACCTATGAGCTAAATGAAGAACCAATTGTACTCGAGGATGGCGAAGTAGATTCAGTTAAATGGCTGACGTTAACGCAGTTTCGTAACTTGGTTCGCGGGTTATCACCTGGTGAAAAACTAGTACCACACAGCCGGGCATATTTTGCAGCGTTACTAAAAAACCTCGAATAGCAAGAAGTCATGAAAATTACGGCTATTTCAGTTCAGGCAAAAAACAAGGATAGGGTAAATGTTTCTGTTGACGGCAAATATCGTTTCTCGCTCGATATTTTTCAGGTTGGGGATCTTGGTGTTAAAGTCGGCAAAGAATATACAGAAGAAGAGTTAGCCGAACTTGAATCTGAAAGCGAGTTCGGAAAGCTATATGCGCGGGCACTAGAGTATACGCTGTCCAGACCGCATTCGGCCAAAGAAGTCCGTGATTATTTGTGGCGTAAAACTCGCGATACGAAAGTTCGAAATAAAAAATCGGGTGAGATTACAACACGCGAGGGTGTCAGCGAGACAAGTGTCGAAAGGACATTTAACCGTTTAGTTGAACGAGGTTATGTAAACGACGAAAAGTTTGCGAAATTCTGGATAGAAAACCGGAATCAGACTAAGGGAACGAGTCTTCGAAAGCTTACCATGGAGCTACGGGCTAAAGGTGTCGACCAGACCATTATCTCGGAGCTACTACAGGAATCATCTCGTTCTGACGAGTCAGAACTGCAGAAAGTTATTGCTAAAAAGCAACGGCGTTATGATGACGAACAAAAATTCATACAGTATTTAGCCCGGCAGGGATTTTCATACGATGATATAAAGTCGGCGTTGAATGAATCAGACTAATTGTCGCTGATAGCTTCGGGCTGGGCTGTTTGGCTCCGGAACGGATTGGCATATTCACGAATAGACTGTTTTGCCGGTTCCTCGTTAGCACCTGATTTTACAAGAATATGATCGTCTGTTACTTCGAGAATTTGATTCCGTGATATCAGAAGTTCGGTTTCGTTAAGGCTGCGTAGGAGCGGTCGTTTGACCACTAGCTGTTCGACAGAAAAACTACCCGAGTCGAGATTATACGCCTGGACTTTGCCAAGCTTTCGCTTCTTATCATCGATAACCTCGAGGCCTAAAAGGTCAAAGTTAAAATCATGTACTTGTTTAATCTTTATGACGTCATCGAGCCCAACGAATTCATCGCTACTATCGACAATGAGACCGAGATTGCTAAGTTCGCGCACATCGACGGGCCGCAAGAACGAAGGATGCTCACTGAGTGCATTACCTTCAAGCTCGTAGGCAGTAATCGTTAGGTCTCGAGGGTCAATGAGGACATTTCGGGTACGAGCCAATTCGGAGCCGGTTTGTAGGCTCATGACCGGCGTGTGGAGTAAACGTTCGTACGAGATAAGCATAGGCTTTAGTATACGGGCTTTTTAACTACTCAACAAATGGGCTTGGACGGGATCCTGGTTGGCTGGCGCTCTGGTTGTCTAACTGCTCTACTCGGTTTATCGTTTCTTCGTCGAATGTGCCGTTAATTGGCTCTGTCGTCGTGTCGGCGGTACTCGATGACAGACTGATTATAGAAAGCAGCACCGTAATAGCAGCGAATAACCCGATGCTAATAAGCATGAAGAACAGGATAGTGTGGAAACGGCGGACGAACTGCTCGATAGGTTTAATTGCGGTGCTAAGGCTGCCGAGTTCTATTTTCATCGCACGTACACCTCAATTGTAAACGAGTCCGAAGACACATTAGATCCCTTTTCTCTGGTTATACTAACGCTTGAAATCTGCATTTTCATCGAATTCAGCTCAATTTTTTTAATGAACTTCATAAGGTTGTCATAATTGAGCGGACTGGCAATTGAAACGGTAACCTTTTGTGACTTGAGCGTAGAAACAGCCGTCGGAGCCGTCGCGGTTGGGGTTGTTCCGTCAGCAGCAGCGGGTGACGTGAACGTAAAGCCAGTTACTGTCACACCACTTTCCTGCCCGATTCTCGTTAAATCTTCGATGATTTGGTCCTGGTAAACATACTGCTTGCTTTCAGCTACGATTGCCTTTGTTTTACTGATTATTCCTGCTTTTTCATCGAGCTGAGTCTGCAGTGCCCGGAGCGTTGTTAAATTTTGATCGCCGGAAGCTGCGTCGGCATTCAGGTGGCTTATACTGTCGGCGTAGCTGTGAAGCTGCCTCTGCATGAAGTAAAAGCCGACTACGGCTACCACCATGATAAAGATCATAGAAAGCAAAAGGAGCAGGCGAAGTTTACGAGCATTCAGGCCGGCAGATTTCATTTGATTGCCTCTCGTTTAATGGTTACTTTCATGCTTATTGTGACAGGGTATTCATCGGTACTTGACGAACGGGTTACGGTTTCAAAGCTAACATCAGTAAAAAGCTCGTCGTTTTTAATCAGAACTTCTTTAAGCTTAACGGCGTCTTCGTAGGTCTTGGCTTTGGCGGCCATCGTTGCGCTTGAGCCAAGTTTCTGGGGGTCGAGCGTAAGGTTGTCTAGTACGACGTTTTGGGGAATGACATCGGCAATTTTATAGATGAGCTTCGAATATGTTACTTCTTTGTCAAAGATTGCTTTAGCAGTAGCCAAATCCGACCGGAACGATTCTGTCCGATTTTTGACGTCCTTAAAGGCAGCCACGTTTTTCTCATTGTCTTGTACCTTTTGCTCTGCGGAGGTTTTCGTGTTGTTCAATACCACATAAGAACCACCGACCAAGCCGCCGAGTACAACCAGGCTCATCACCATCATCGTGATGTAGCGCACAAGCAGGATATTGGTGCGGCCAGCACGAATTTCTTTTTTGTGCTCGTATGGAAGGAGGTTAATCATGACCAAATAGCCTCCGGTGGTACGCTAGCTAGACCGGCTACGGTAATATAGCGCGGTCGGAAGTGCTTGGCTGGCTGGGCCAACTTGCCGAAGTCTAGTTTTTGCCATGGGCTGGCGACACGGGCCGGCATTACGAGTTCATTTGTAAAGTATTCGCCAATACCTGGCACATTTGCGCCTCCACCAACAACTAGTACCTGCTCGAGTTTGCGGTGATCGGCGATTCGTTCGTCATAGTAGCGCATAACACGCCGGGTTTCGGCTACAATTCGCTCTAAGCTCGGGTTAAGGGCTGACTGGATTTTTTGTTGGCGGCTGCCGGCACTAAGGCCGCTTAAGATCTTGAGCTGATGGGCATTTTCAAGCGGAACCTTCAGCTTTTTAGCGATATCGAGGGTAAAAGTATTGCCGCCGACATTCAATGAGCCGGCAATCCGGATTGAACGGTCAAGGATTGCAATGTCGGTGCTCGCTGGACCGATATCAACAATAACTGTTGGGAGGTGACCTTCTTCGGTCGCTTCGAGTAGGCGCGCGACGGCACTGATACTTGTTTCAACCATGGCTACTCGTAGGCCTGCGCTTTCGGCAATGGCAATGCAAGAATCAACAACCGTACGCGGTACAGCACACATTAAAACGGTCAACTGATCCTTGGCGCGTTCGATTATTTCGTAGTCGACGTACAGCGTACTCATTGGGAGCGGAATATATTGTTCGACTTCAAGCTCAACGGCTTCTTGGAGGTGTTTTTCTGAATTTGGCGGAACAGTGAAGGTGCGCGTAAACGCTCTGCCCGCCGGCACGCCGAGGACGGCATGGTCGCTGGCGAGATTGCCAACCAGGCTTTTACCTAATAGGTCTTTAATGTTGCGTGTTAAGTAATCATCACCACTGTCCAGGGATTGCTGGACTTTCGAGGGGTCAAGGTCAATCGAACCGTAGCCGGTCACCAGCCATTTTTTAGGGTCAACCGACATAACCTTCATACCAGTCTGACTGATATCAAGTCCAATGATCGGTTTGTCCTTATAAAATAGCTTCGCCACCTCTGTTTTTTTCCACCACTTACGGGTAGTTCCTAGTATACATAAACGTAAGCGTAATTACTACTGTTACTTGATGTTCTGAGAGAGGCTCGCAATAGGCATCATCACGCTGGCTGCAATGAGGCCGACCATACTACCCATAAATACAATCATGACCGGTTCAATGATTGAACTGACCCCATCGATGGCAACGTCGACTTCCTCTTCATAGAAGTCGGCAACTTTAATCAAAACAACATCAGTTTGCCCGGTTTCCTCACCGACGGCAAGCATTTGGGGGACGATAGCGGGAAACAGTTTGTTTTTTTCGATAATCGACGACAGCGTCGCGCCGTTTTCAACTTCCTTAGCGGCATTCAGAAGCGCTTCTTCGTAAACGACGTTACCAATGGCATGGGCAGTTACCTCTAATGCCTCCAGAACCGGTACGCCGGCCCCGATAAGGGCCGAAAAGGTCCTGGCAAAGCGCGCTACCGCAATTTTCATAATCAATGTCTTTATGCCAGGCACTCTTAGGCTAAAATGATGCAGCGTCGATTTGCCCCGTGGTGTTCTGATGAAGCGTATTAGCATAAATATTCCAAATCCAAACACCGGCAAAACAATAAACCAGAAATTAACCATGACATCGCTAATGGCGAGCATCGCCTGTGTCAAAAGCGGCAACTCGGCGTCCTCCCCGCCCAGGTCTTTCAGGATTTTACCAATCTGCGGGATAACAAATAGCATTAGCCCAAAGAACGCCAGTATCGTTATAAAAACAAGAACCATCGGGTAGGTCATGGCGCTTTTGATTTTCTTCCGGATGGTAGCATTTTTTTCCTGCTGGAAGGCGAGTCGTTTCAGGATATCATCTAGGATACCGGCCGACTCACCGGCCCGCACCATATTGACGTAGACATCGCTAAAAACGATAGGGTGTTTTGCCAGCGCATCGCCGAGCTGGGAGCCGGCTTCGACATCTTTTATTATCTCGCTCAATACCTTTTTAAGGGCATGGCTTTCAGAGTGGTCGTGAAGCGAATTAAGTGCCCTAAGGATTGGAACACCAGCCCCAACCATGGCGCTGAGTTCGCGGGTGAATATGACGATAAGGTCACTTTTTACTTTGCCGGCACCAAATTTGGGTAGGCGCAACCCGGATTGCGGAGCCGCTTCTTTAACAGAAAGTGGCTTAAGCCCCTGCTCAATAAGGCTTTTAACGACAACTGCGCGATCAGTGGCTTCATAGGTCCCTTCAATCTGTTCGCCTTTGGGGTTAAGTGCCTTATAGCTAAACGAAGGCATACACTACTCTTTTGTTACCCTTAAGACTTCCTCGATGGCCGTCTGGCCACGGAGTGCTTTCACCAAACCGTCAGTTTGCATAGTTACCATGCCTTCGCTCATTGCCTGGTCTTGGATTTGATTGCTGGTGGCATTGGCAACAATGAGTTTTTGAATCGGGATTGAGTTACCGAGCACTTCGTAAATACCAACCCGTCCTTTATAGCCGGTATGATTACATTCATCACAACCTTTTGGTGATGCCCGCCAAAGGAGGGTCAAGGTCGTATCATTAGTACCGAGCGGCGTATCACCGCCGACGGATTGGGCTTTGGCAATTTCTTCCAGCTGATGGACGTATTTGAACATAGCCTCATTCGAAAGGTTGAACGTGCGTTTAATTGCCTCGACTTCTTCTGGAGATGGCTGGAAACTTTGCCGGCACGTCATACAGAGGCGGCGAACAAGGCGTTGGCCGACGACGGCACGGACAGTGCTTGCAATCAAAAACGGTTCAATGCCCATATCGAGAAGACGTGGCAGGGAAGTGGACGCATTGTTTGTGTGCAAGGTCGAGAACACTAAGTGGCCGGTCAGTGCAGCCTGGATACCCAAGTTAGCGGTCTCGCCGTCACGAATCTCCCCCACCATGATGATATTCGGGTCTTGGCGCAGAAGTGCTCGCAGTCCGGACGCAAATGTCATGCCGGCCTTGGCGTTTGTCTGGGTCTGGTTGACGCCGGGGATTTTATATTCAACCGGGTCTTCGATAGTACTGATGTTGACGTCAGGGGTATTAAGGATGTTGAGGATGCTAAACAAACTGGTTGATTTACCGCTACCGGTTGGGCCGGTTATCAAGATAACGCCATTTGGCTCGGTCAGTGCTTGGTTAATGACCTCGAGCGACTTGCCCCAGTACCCGAGGCTTTCGAGACTTACTGCTTGGTTGCTTTCATCGAGGATACGCATGACGACTTTTTCGCCGTCAGCAATCGGCAGAGTGCTGACACGCAGGGCGTATTGCTTACCGGCAACTTTGATTTTGAATCGGCCATCTTGAGGTACGCGCCGTTCGTCAATTTTTAGATTAGACAAAATCTTAATACGGCTAATCAAGGCGCCGAGCACATTGCGCGGCAAGCGGTTAACTTCTTTTAATACGCCGTCGATTCGGTAACGGATTTGCACAAAACCTTCGCGCGGCTCAATGTGGATATCGCTGGCGCTTGAGCGAATTGCATATTCGAGGAGGAGGTTAATTGTTTGGGCAACCGGAGAGTCTTCTGACACATCGGCTTCGGTGACTTGTTGGTCGCTGCCGTCATCTTCACGCTGAATATCGATAACGTCTTTCAACTGTTCGTTAACATCACCGCGGTAATTTTCGAGGCAGGCGAGTATGTTGTCGCGCGTTGCAATATAAATCTTGGTGTTTTCACCAATTTCCTTCTGAATGAAGTCAAGCGCCTGAACATCGTCAGGGTCATCCATAGCGAGGTGCATCAGGCCATCGTCATCAATCTTAAATAACACCGCTCGGTACTGGACCGCAATTCGTTCAGGAATCTTGTTTAAAACCTCGCTTGGGATATCTCGCGGGTCAATCTCAACAAACGGAATATGGGCTTGGGCGGCAAATAGTTTAGTGAGCTCGACAGCAGTCAGCAGTTTGTTTTCAACTGCCAAAGATTGCAACGGCTTATGGGAACTGTCCGCTGCTTGTTTTAACTCGCTAATCTGTTCAGGTGTTGCTTTCCCACCCTCGACCAGTAGTTTTTCTATTGTGACATCAGCAATACGCATAGTGCTTACGCTCTAGTATACCTCTGGATATCTTAAACCGCTAGTGGTTTCTACGCGAGTAGAACGTCGTCGTCGGGCAGGCGGAACAAACCTTCATCCAGGCGCTTCTGGTCCAGGTAGTGGGCAACAAATCCGACCGTCCTTGGGATAACGAACAAGGCGTTAAAGAAATCGGCTGAAATTAGGTCGCGCAGCTGCGCCTCATCGTAATGCTCCTCGGTTTCTAGAATATCGAGCATCAAGGCAGCAATGTGGCCGTCAACGTTCAGTATCAAATTACCTTTTTTAGCAGTCGTGATGGCTTCGATAGCCTTTGCGTAGTCAAAGTAGCGGTGGTTGGGGAGCTTGTCGGCAAACTCGGCTAACAAGTCGGTGCGTGGGTCGGGAAGCCCCAGTCGGTATTTCTTGTGGCCGATGCCGCCGATATATTTTTTGGCTTTTGCGTAACTTTCAACATGCTCGGCCGGCTCTTTGCCTTCGGTTACTCCCGTAAACCATTCGCCGGCTGCATCACTAACGGCACCGCCAAAGCGCGGTCCAATTGTCAGCAGGCCAGCGGCCAGCGAGTCGACCAGGCCTTTGCCGGCCCTGGCCGTTACGATTGTATTCAGCGCCCCGGACACCTGTGGGCCATGATCAACGGACAATAGGAAAACGGTCCGTATGAAGTCAACGATCATTTGGGACTGAGGACGCTTACCGAGCAGCGCAGCTCCGATTTGCACAGCCATGTCTCCTTCTTTAGCCCACTGCTGGAGCGGCGAGCCGACAAACTCATAGCCATCGTCTGACTCACGGCTAATCGTTGATGAAAACAAACTGGTTTTTCTATCTTGTATCACGGGAGGTTCCTTTCGTTCGGTTTTTTTCGTCGGTATGGATGCAATACTGGCTGCAAAATCGGCCATCGACAAAGCAACCGCCGCTCCGGCATCTTTTAGGGCTTGGCGCTTGGCACTGGCCGTTTCACTTTTATTACCCGCCAATGCCTTAGCGTGCCCAAACTGGACAGGGGTATCAAAGTTTTCGCCAATTACACCGGCAATGTAGGCGAAAACCGGTTTGGTCATCTGGCCGGATTTAATTAGGTCGGCAAGCTCATACTCATCTTGTCCGCCAAGTTCACCGTAGTACACAATGTGGGTCGTGGCATCATCGGCCTCGGCAGCTAAAAATGCATCTTTCGGCGTTGTGGTTGGAAACCTATCGCCACCAAAACAAAGTGCAAAACTAATCGTGTGTCCCGCTGAAGCAACCTGGGTGATAATTTCATTTATCATTCCGCCCGATGCCGACAAAACAGCAACCGATCCCGGCGTCATGAGGCTATTTTTTTCTAACTGGCGATAGTCAACGCCACCAACGACACCGAGCTTTAAATAACCGGGCACAAGCAGGCCGACACCCGCCGGTCCGATAATTGTTTTACCGCTAAGCTGGTATGTCCCGTATAACTCCAATGCATCCTTTTCGGGGACGTCCTCAGCAAAAATGTGACCACCTGCCGCATCGGGAAAAACTTGGAAAAATTGCCTGGTTGACTGAGCCGCCCGTCGGCCGGAATTCACGTTAAACATCCACTCGATATCTCCGACAGCCGTCTTGGCGCTTTCTATTGACGTAAAACACGGGATAAGGACTTCCCTCGTACCCCAAAAATATTTTTGAAACCGTCCGGCTGCCGTAACAATGCCAGCGATAGACGGTTCGGACTTACCGGATAGGTAATCGAAATCCAAGATTGCCTGATAGCCAGGCCGGTAATTACCGAGACCAAGCATGCGTCCGGGGTAGAAGCGGATATCGGCAATATTACGCACCGACGTACTCCAAGGCTTCCGTTACGACATCGGTCAGCAAAATGTCTGACCCATGAACGCTTCCAAGCAGGTCGTTCTGTTCCAGGAATTTTTTCATCAACGCCAGTCCTTCGGCCTCGTTTGGTCCGCCACGCCGCACAAACACCTTGATATTTTGAGCTCGTAAATCACTGGCTACCTCTTGCAACGCCTGGATAACGCCCTTGAAGGTTTTCTTGACGTCGGTAAAATTCGCCACGCCGCCGGCAATAATAATCGCTTTCCTGGACGCGTTCGATGTAAAAGCCTGTTTTAGGACGTTTCTCGTGTATAGATACGATTCTTCTGTCGTAGGGCCGCCGCTATACTCACCATAATTACCAATCAGATTAGCTTTGCCTTGGTTCATGGCTTCGTCGGCAATCGTAATGCTGGCTCCGCCGCCCGAGAGCAGTAGCCAGAGCGCACCGTCCGGATTGAGCACTCTGAAGGAGAAGGCGGCAGGTGAGTTCTGATTGAGTTCGGCAATAGCAGCTTCGCTATCACTCGGTACGTGCGGATCAACGACATCGTTCTCATTCCAGTTGGCGACATATTCACCCGCACTGTCGGCCAGTACGGCTGCATCGAGCAGTAGGCAATCGTCTTTACGGATAAGCAACGGATTAATTTCTACAAATGACAAATGCTGTTCGTCCATGACGGATACAACATGTGAAATAAAATCTTTCGGAAGCGGTGCGTTATCAGGTGAATACACCTGAATACCACCAGGGTTGTCTTCAACGTTGACGCCGCCCTTTTCTGAATAACTAACGGCTATGCCGCTGCGAGTACGCTCAAAACTGACATAGTGTTCCTCGGCTTCTTCGTGCGCCACCATCGGTTCGGCCACGAAACGGCCGAAGCCCTTTTCTGCGAGCTGCCGGCATGCGGCCGGTACGTCGGCTTTTGGCACATCGAGCCGCAACAAACCTTGCTTGCCGCGCTTCTTAATACCTTGGTCGACCTTTACAACGTAATGCCTGGAATCATCGAGCCGGGCAGTATCTTTATCAAGCGAATCCAAGCGCAGACCTACGCCGGTATAATTTGCTACCAAAAGCGACTTGGCAGCGTACTCCGATAATTTAACGCGCGCCACGAGCTAATTGCCCCGTTTCTTGGTGTAGACGTTAGTACCCCGTAGCTCAAATCCTAACTTTTGGTATAAAGCGTTGGCTGCTTCACGGCTCGGACGGCTGGTGAAATCCATCATATCAGCACCGTTCTCCCACGCCCAAGCCTCGCAGGCTACAATCAGTTCGCTACCATAACCCTGGCTCCGAACGGCTGAACTCACAACAACTTCATCAAGCCGGCATTCTACTTTTGGCAGCTTGTAGACAAGGTTCAAGGCAGCCATTCCGACAGGTTTACTGCTGTCGTCCAATACCAACACGACGGTTCGGTCTTTGCCCACGAATTGGTTCTCGAATTGGCTTCGGACTGCCTGCAGGTCCGGCTCTTCTCCGCGCAGTTCGGCCAGAAGTTCCGCCATGCGCGGTAGGTCGCTCTCTGTTGCATGTCGGGTTGTCATATCACTTCTCATTGTAACAAATGCTATACTTTTTAAGAGGTGAAAAAAGAGTTATCTTCTGAAGATGCCATGAAATCATGGGGAGCCGAAATAGGCGCCCTGCTTCAAGGCGGCGAGTTTATTGAACTTATCGGTGATATCGGTGCCGGCAAGACGACATTTACGAAAGGACTGGCCCTTGGTCTTGGTATTACGGACACTGTCCAAAGCCCAACCTTTACCATTAGCAGGCTGTACGACGGTCGGGACAACCTAAGGCTGGCGCACTATGACTTTTACCGTTTAAACGATGCCGGTATTATGGCCGAGGAGTTGCGTGAGACCAGCCAAGAACCGAGCACAATTATTGCCGTCGAATGGGGCGATATTGTAGCGGACGTCCGTCCAGAGGATTATTTACAGCTTCGTTTTACCTCACCGACTGAACATTCCCGTGAAGTGACGGTTGCTGCCCACGGTGAGAGGTCAACAAGGCTGCTGGAGAAATTATCATGATACTACTACTCGATACGTCATCACCGGTTTGTCACCTTACATTGGTCGACGGCGATACATGGACCAATGACGAATGGCAGGCTGATCGTAGCCTGGCTGACAATCTACTGGGCTATTTACGCTCGCAGCTTGAGAGCCAAGGCAGCAGCTGGAACGACGTCACCGGCATTGGTGCATTCCAGGGCCCGGGAAGTTTTACCGGGCTTAGGATTGGCCTGACCGTGCTTAATACCTGGGCCGATGCCAAGGATATACCGATTGTCGGAACGAGCGGCGATGACTGGAAACAGCAGGCGGTTGACCGCTTACGGTCAGGGGAAAACGACCGCTTGGTTATGCCGCACTACGGCCGCGAGGCCAATATTACAAAGCCGCGTAAATAGCTTGCCCGCGCGCGTCAAAAAGCGCTACAATATGTATAGCTTATTATTAAGCAGTTCAAGCGAAATATTTTGATAAAGTACGTGCTCTTACCTTAAGTCCCGAGTATCGTCAGCAAAAAGAACGTGCGCATTCAATTTACTTTTCTTATTTCAAACAGCTAAAACAAAACGATTCAGATTCTTTTTACGCCGCTAACAGATGCGGCAATAGCGGGCGCGGGCACTGCTAGGAGCACGAAGAAAGGACAAATTATGATAGAAGCCATACTCGCGGTCGTGGGAGTGCTACTTGGCGTTGGCGGAAAAGTCGTCTATGACCGTCAGCAAGCTACCAGCAGCAAGACAAAAATTGACAAGCAGCTGGCGCAAGCAAGCTCGAAAGCCAGCGACATCGTCTTGAAGGCGAAAGACGAAGCCCTCGAAATCGAAAAGGAACGCCGCAAAGAGTGGAAAAAGACTGAAGACCGCCTGGCTGAACGCGAAATTGCGCTCGACAAAAAGCTCGACGAACTCGACAAACGTGCTGAGAAACTGCGCGCCGGTGAAGACGAAGTCGAAGCGCTCAAAAACGAAATCCGAGAAATCCGCACAAAGCAGCAGGAAAAGCTGGAGAAAATTGCCGGCTTAAAGAAAAAGGATGCTGCTGACAAGCTGATGCAAATGACTGAGCGCGACATCAAGCACGACCTCGTGGGGCTGGTAAACAAGCTTCAGAACGATGCCATGCAGGACGCCGAAGAAAAAGCGGCCACGATTCTGGTGAGCGCCATGGAGCGTATGAGTTCTGAGGTCACCGCTGAACGTACCGTTACGGCGATCAAATTGACCGACGACGAAATGAAAGGCCGCATCATCGGAAAAGAGGGCCGCAACATCCAAGCGTTGCAGCGAGCTACCGGTGTTGACATTCTAGTCGACGACACACCCGGCATGATTGTTATGAGCAGCTTTGACCCGGTCCGCCGCCAAGTTGCCCGCCTGACCATGGAAATGCTCATGAAAGACGGTCGTATCCACCCGGGCCGCATCGAAGAAGTTGTCGCCAAAGCGCAAAAACAAATCGACAAAGAAGTCGACAGGGCAGGTGAGGATGCCGCCCGCGAAGTTGGTGTCGTTGGTATTCCAAAAGAAATGCTTCGTCTGCTCGGGGAACTGAAATTCCGAACGTCCTATGGTCAGAACGTTTTGTTGCACTCGACTGAAATGGCGCACATAGCTGGTATGATTGCTGAAGAACTTGGTGTGAATGTCCGGACCGTTAAGATTGCCACTTTACTGCACGATGTCGGTAAAGCCGTCTCTCACAAGATTGAAGGTAAACACCACCATATCGGTGCTGAGCTGGCTCGCAAATACGGCATGTCCGAAGACATTGCACACGCGATTGAAGCTCACCACGACGACGTCGAAGCCACTACGCCGGAAGCCCTAGTTGTCCGGGTAGTCGATGCCGCATCGGCTGCTCGCCCCGGTGCCCGTAATATCTCTGCTGAGAACTTTGCCGAACGTATGCGCGACCTCGAAAACGTTGCAACTAGCTTTGACGGTATCGACAAAGCCTTCGCTATCTCAGCCGGCCGTGAAGTCCGTGTCATCGTCAAGCCAGAACGCATCGACGATCTTTCCAGTATCAAGCTCGCCCGTGACATTGCCAACAAGATTGAAAGTACCATGCAGTACCCCGGTACCATCAAGGTCAATGTTATCCGCGAAACTCGCGCAATCGAATTCGCCAAATAGAACTGCTAGGCTGCTTTTCGCTTCTTTTTAACCGCTTGCGGCTCAATCAGCCAGCCAAGCCCGAAACCGGTCACGCTAGTGGCTAGTAGAGTGAGTGCCACGAGAGCAACCGAGTTTTTAGGAAGCTCGTCCGGGGTTGGTACAAATAATGCTACGCCAGCCGGTAGCACGCATAGCCCTATCTGAACGGCAAACATTACCTGGCGTGAAATTACACGTTTTTTCTTGGCCGACAGTTTCCTGTGGTGAGTCACGGCCGGCAAAACGGCGCGGGTAGTCACCTTGACCACGCTTTCACCGGTGTCCGCGACGGCCTTGGGCAGTTTTAGCATTATGAATATCGTTACCACAATCATAACGAGTGTAACGATGCCAACCACCGCTACGACAATTGGCGGCAGGTCGTCAGCTTGACGGTTCGGTTGCTCTGCCTGGTTTGGGTTGATTTGCATAAAATCGTTTAAAATCCCGCTTTCAATCAAGGGAGGCAACCCAATAATTACCAACCAAAGCCATTGGAGCGTGCAAACTAGGTAGGCAACGCTTACGAGAAATCGGCCTGCAAATGAACGGACGGCACGGGTCTTCATATGACAATCATATCAAACGCTTATACAAATAGACGTGAGCAGAATGTCATGAGATAATATAGATTGATGTTTTCGTATCCGGTGGTGTTTGTCGATATTGAAACGACGGGAGGTAGCTACAGGACCTCGCGTGTATTAGAAGTTGCCGCCATTCGCTACGAAAACGGCGTCGAGACGGCGCAGTTCTCGACACTCTTAAACCCCGAAACGTATATCCCGTCCAGCATCACGCGCCTTACAGGTATATCGGATGGTATGGTGGTGGACGCGCCGGTCTTTAACCGGATAGCCGATGAACTGTACGAACTGTTTGAGGGAGCAGTCTTCGTTGCTCATAATGTCCGGTTCGACTATTCATTCTTAAAACAAGAGTTTGCTAGCGTGGGAATCGACTTTTCGCCGAAGCTGCTTTGTACGGTGCGGCTCAGCCGGGCACTGTATTCAGACCAAAAAGGCCACAGCCTGGCAAAACTTATCGAGCGTCATGACATTCCGGTTCCAGCGCGGCACCGGGCACTAGCTGACGCCCAGGCTATCCAGTATTTTGCCAAATTAGCTTACGACGAGCATGGTGAAAATATATTCAACCAAATGGTTGAACGACAACTTCGCACCCAGTATTTACCCCCAAATCTCGACCAAGAAGCACTCGAAAACATTGGCAATATTCCCGGTGTTTACATCTTCAAAGACGATGTCGGCCAACCACTCTATGTCGGCAAAAGCGTTACGCTCAAGAACCGGATTCTGTCACACTTTCGTGACACGTCAGCCCGGGAGCTAAAGATTAGCCAAAACGTTCACCATGTCGAAACGGTGCCGACTGGCAGCGAGCTGGCTGCACTGGTACTTGAATCGAAGCTGGTCAAAGAACTCCAGCCGCTGTTTAACCGGCAACTGCGCCGGGTCTCAAAATACGCCATGCTCATCAAGCAGCAGAACGACGGCTACAACAGCGTTGCCGTAAAGTCCGGCACGGTAGACGACTCTACTGACCTTTCCAGTGTGTACGGTATGTTCGAAACCCGCACCAAAGCCAAACGGCGGCTCGAAGAGCTAACCCGGACGTTCCAGCTATGTCCTAAATTAATGGGACTAGAAAGCAGCAAGAACGCTTGTTTTTCGTATAGCCTTGGCCGCTGCAAGGGTGCCTGCATCGGCGAAGAATCAGCCGAAAGATACAACAGCCGGTTCGAAATCGCGCTCGAATATAGCAAACTCGAGCAGTGGCCGTATGGCGGAGCGGTGACGTTGCCGATAAATACCACCGGCGAACGCGTCATCCTAAATAACTGGATGATCCACGGCTATATCGACCAAAACGGCGAGCGAATTTACGACGACATGGAGCCGAATTTTGATGTCGATGAATATAAGATTATTCGGCGGTTTTTGCGGCAGAACAAGGCTTTCGTCTTATCATTCACATAGTAGCGTTTCCTAACTCTGGGAGAGAAGGAGTAGAATGATGGAAATTCAAGAAATTAAGCTAGAAGTATGGCAAGCAGAGCTGAGCATAGCATTCCTCAAACATTGACAAAATGAACAAAGAATGCTATAATGAAAAGACGTCGTAGTATACCTAGAACGGAGACCACAATGAACGACGCGAACATCCCGTCCAAGCACGAGTTCGTGCATCGCTACACCGAGCTGCTCAAGCGGCTCAAGCCCCTCGTCCACAAGGATGACTTCGTGGCGGTGGTGGTGGCCATGAACAACCACCTCTACGGACAAGTCCCACGGCTTGTCGCGATCGCGGTCAGGCGGGGAGTGGACCACTTCTTCACGACTGTGGAGAAGACGTTCGCTGAGTCCACCGGAGGAGTCGGCGGATTCCAGGGGTTCCTACCTGTCGACACCGAGCAGGTGGCAAGAGACACCCGCTCCGTACAGGAGCTGGCGCAGGTGATCAACGACTGGTTCGCGACCGAAGAGGACTTCGGTGGCCAGGAGGTGGTCAGGAATGGCCTCAAGCAATGGGACGTCACGTTCGACGACCCGGCTCTGGCCAGCACCCTCGTCGGGATCTGAGCACTACTACGACCGACCCGATTGTCCCTATATGGGGCAGTCGGGTTAGTCATTTCTGGGGATGTTTGTAAAAGGTCGGCTGAAGCCTCATCCGCTCATTCGCGAAAGAAAATACTTCGTGCTTTCTTTCGCTTCACTCGCTGCACCGAACTTCGACCTACAAATTTGCAGAGCAAATTTGGGTCGAACGTTCGGAGTCCTGCCAACCTGGCCAAAATAAATAGACACCAGATGGTGCCAATTTATTTTGGTCGGGGTGAAAGGACTCGAACCTTCGACCTCACGGTCCCAAACCGCGCGCGCTAGCCAACTGCGCCACACCCCGTTAGGTGTTTATAAGAATACCTGAGTGATTATAGCCCAAAATGAACATGATTACCAGTGTTAGAATAGAGGTATGACTATGAAGCAACCACCGTACCCAGCACCAGATTTTTCACTACCAGATTATGAAGGCAATATTAAAAACCTGGCTGACTTTAAAGGCAAGTGGCTCGTACTGTATTTTTACCCGAAGGACGACACGCCCGGCTGCACAATTGAAGCCTGCAGTATCCGCGACGCACACACCGACATCACGGCACTGGGAGCCGAAGTTGTCGGCATCAGCAAAGACGATCCGTCGAGTCATTCTAAATTCATAGCTAAGCACTCGCTGAACTTTACGCTGCTATCCGACCATGACGGCAAAGTCATTGATGCATATGAAGCTTGGGGCAAAAAAATGTTTGGGATGGAAGGAATCTTGCGCCGAACATTCTTGATCAATCCGGAAGGCACCGTCGTGAAAGTGTGGGGCAAAGTAACGCCAGACGGTCACGGCGAACAAATCGTTGCGGAACTAAGATCCCGCCAAGGCTAATAAAAATATCCCGGGTGAAACCGGGATATTTTGTGTGAGCCTATGATTAGTTTTTGTACTTTGATTTATTGCTTAGTTTGCCGTCGGTGTAGCTGACGGTAACTGTGCCAGGGTCGGTGTAGGCACCGTAGGTGCAGGTTTCGAAGTGGCCGATTAGCTCGCTCTCACTTTCAGAGCAAGAGGTGGATTCCTTGTCGAGGGCGGCCTCAGCCTGGGCCTTAGTCATGCCATCTTTTAGCTTGGCATAGGCGGCTTCATAGTCCCAGCCGGAGGTTTGGCCTGGGGTAGATTCTAATGAGCTGTTGTTTGATTCTTTTGCAGCGTCGCTTACCCCTTGCAAGAATGCTACGCCGAAGATAAACGCGAACAGCAGTGAGGTTAAAAGACCGATTCCACCAAGAACTAGCCCGGCGATGGCCATGCCCTTTGACTGGTGCTTGTTAAGAGCTACGATTCCGAAAATAACAGCCAGGACCGCTGTTAGTAAATTGAATGCACCGAGCCAGCCAAACAGGAAAGCAACGATACCGAGTACTAAAGCCGCAATCGCGAAGCCTTTGCTTTGTCCAGGCTGGGCTACTGGAGCTGCAGCTGGTTGCGACATTGGTGCTGAGGTTGGCATTGGCATTGGTTCGGGACCTGCGGACTGCTCAGGTGCGGGAGTGGTTGGTTGCTCCGAAACGGGTGAGTCAGCCGGCTCGTTTGAAGGTTGATTTTGCTGGTCAGGATTCGAATCCATAAAAACTCCTTACATTATGCTTAAGGCTAGTATAGCAAAACTTTTTACAACGAATAATCTTTTAACGTGGCCTCGATAACGCTACTTTGCGAGCTGCGAGTGCTAAACGGTCGTCAATTTGCTGTGGAGTGAATTCACCGAACTTTTTAATGGCGGCTTTTTCGATTAACCAGTCGGCCATAACAGGATTTTTAGGTAGCAACGAACCGTGCAGGTAGCTGCCAATTACATGGCGGTAACGGGCGCCTTCATATTCGTCCTGACCGTTGTTCCCGGCTCCTTTAATGACTTTTCCGAGCGATATGGCACTTTCACCCAAAAACGTTTGGCCGCTATGGTTTTCATAGCCGATAATCTCGCCGAACTCGTCACTACTCGTCACAATGTTGCCGATCATTCGTTCCGGCCCGCCATGTGTTTCAAGATCGAAAATGCCGATGCCTTTAATTTCGTGGCCATCTTTAGTTTTGAAGAATCGGCCGAACAACTGGTATAAGCCGCAAATAAGTAACATTGGTGTGTCGGAATTGGCAAGTTCGTGCAATTTCGGGCTGATTTTGAGCAGGTCCGTCTGAATGACATCTTGCCCAGCATCTTGGCCACCACCACCAATTACAATGTCGATGTATTCCGGAAATGCATCGCCTGGATTGTATTCGTGAAGCACCGGGGTAAAACCGTGCCACTCAGCTCGGCGCATAACTGTCAGTACGTTGCCCCAATCGCCGTAAATATTCATGTCGCGCGGGTAGAGCTGCAGAATGTGAAGTTCATTTTTCATTACGATACCTTACTCACTTTGGTTATCTTGGAAAGCTCGCGGCGAAGTGCCAGCATGGCGGTGTAAGTACAGTAAATCCGTTTGGGCGTGTCGGGATGCGCTTCGATGAACGAGTGCAGCGACTTTGTGAGAGACGGTTCGACTGAGCCGACGGCAACTTCGTCGTACTGAAGCCGCAGCGCCATGTCATAGGCCCGAATGCCGGATACGTGTGATACGCCGCCACTCTTTAAACTGTCGAACTCGACATCCCATAACCAGCTCATGTCGCGGCCATCGGCGTAGTTGTCGTTTATTGTAATCATGGTCGCCCATCCTGCAGGGTCAAACGACGTAAGCCCTAAACGGAACCCACCTGGATTTTTAACTAGGACAAGCTCGAGAGGCTGACCGCCCACCGTCAACTTTTCCCCGCGCCCGAACGCTGGAGTAACATTTGCAAGTGAGGTAACTAATTTGTCGTGGTCAAGTTTATCACCGAGAATTTTACTAACAAGACTAGCTGCGGCGACCGCATTGTAGATATTATAGACGCCGTCAAGCTGCAGCGTCGCGGTACTCTGCTTGTCGCCAAGCCGAAATGTAGCGGTTTGGCCGTCAACGGCTTCTAGCACGGCGACGGCGTCAGGCTTTGGCATGCCATTTGCTGCGTCGCCGCCTCGCATAGCATCATCGCTTGGAAATAGGTGTGTCAGCGATTCGTCGAGTCCGAAATAACTAACCTTTTCGGAGGGTAACGAAAGACTTAAGGATAGCAGTCGTGGGTCCTCGCGGTTGATAACGACACGATTTGTTGTGGCTTCCGCTACCGCTTGCAGCAGCTGCGCGGTCTTGTCAATCTCGCCGAACCGGTCTAACTGGTCGCGCATGACATTGAGCAGCAGGCTATATGAAGGCCTCACGCTTTTAACGAAATGGACAGCGTGGGCTTCGTCGAGCTCCAAAACGGCAATGTCTGCAGTCAACTTACCGCTCAGGCTGACATCGCCGAGCAACGCGGCAGCCACGCCGCGGGTAAAGTTGCTGCCGGTGCGGTTTGTAAAAACTTTTAAACCCTGACCCTCAAGTAGTTCGACAACCATTTTGGTCGTGGTTGTCTTGCCATTGGTTCCGCTAATCAGAACAACACCTTGCGGTAACTGCGACAGGGTAGAACGGACATAGTCTTTGTCAATTCGCTCAACAAATAAGCCAGGAAGAGCCGAACCGCCGCCGCGAAGAGCCGCTGCCGTTTTGACAGCTTTTCCTAGCAAGGTGACAAGTGGTTTAGGCATATCCATCATTATACAAGGCGAAGAGGGCAAATTACGGTACAATATGGATATGATTATCGTGTGGGCGCTCTCGTGGTGGTACGGTGCGGGCTGGAAAGCGCAACTGAAACGGTTTTTGGAGCGTCTCGACAGTTCGTATGACTATTTTTCGATTGGTCTCCTCCTCAGGAGCTTATTTGCGCCGTTCCGCCAGATATCGGCAGGCAAAGTACGTGGTCCGATTAACATCCAAATTCGCGCTTTTGCAGACCGGTTAATCTCCCGGTTCATCGGTGCGTTTGTTCGGCTGATATTGATTGTAGTGGGTGCCGCTTGGTTGGGAATCTTGGCTATAGGCGGAGTTATTTATGCCCTTCTATGGTTGGTGGTGCCGGTACTACCGCTTGTCGGATTCATTTTTATGACAGCTGGATGGGTGCCAACATGGGAGTAAGTTTCAACTACGGCGCTCACAGGGCAGCAAAGGCACGGGTGGGCAAGTTCATAGGCAAGACCGGCCACTTGCTAATGATCAGCTTGGCTATCGTGCTGGCATTCGGCGGGATTGTTTTAATAGTGCTAGCTAATCCTGTCGGCTGGTTGGTTGCAAGCCTAGCCGCATGGCCGGCAATGTTTGCCAAGTGGTACGTCGGCGAGTTAAGCGACATATCTGCCGAAGCATCCGAAACGGCGATCGAGGCCAGCCTAAGCTCTGGCGTGCTGGCTCATCTGTCCAAACAGCCTTCTCCGCATGATATTGCAGCTGCAATCGGCCAAACCAATGAAGGGGCGTTCTATGGCGCCCGTTTTGGACTGACCGCGAACTTTTTACTCCAAATTGCTAGCAATGAGCAGTCTGATACTGCCGAGATTTGGCAAACTGCCATGGATGTAAAAGACGAGTTGAATTTGGAGCACTTGAGCGCCGGGACACTGGTGTATGCGCTTGTCAAACAATTGCCTGACCACGACGCGCTTCTGGCACACAACCACATGGAACTCGACGACATTAAGCGGGGGATTGAGTGGCAGGAACATATTAAGCAGCTAATTAAACACCATTCGAAGCCAAGGCGGACAGGCGGAGTTGCTCGGGACTGGTCATTTGGCTATACGCCGCTGCTTTCGCGGTTCGGACAGAACATAAGCCAGCAAATCGCGGCCGGCGGCCTGTTGAGTGTTGATCTCGAATCTCATGCCGATGCCCTGGACCAACTGGTTGACACTTTTTCTACTTCTGGACGGCAAAACAGCGTGCTGGTGGGTGCTACCGGCGTTGGGAAAACAACCATAGTCCATGCCTTTGCCGAACGGCTGCTCGATGCATCGTCAAAGTTGCCGGCCAATCTGAAATTCCGCCAAGTTGTCATGCTCGATTCCAGCTCGCTCATTTCGGCAGCACCAGGTAGGGGCCAACTGGAAGACCTGATAATGCAGGTATTCAGTGAAGCCTATGCAGCCAAGAACATTATCTTGTGTCTAGATGATGCCCAGCTATTCTTTGAGGAAGGCGTTGGATCTGTCGACCTTTCAAACGTTCTACTGCCAATCATTGAAGCCGGCCGGCTGCGGATGATACTAACCATGGACGACCAGCGCTATTTGCAAATCAGCCAGCGTAACTCAGCGCTCGTGAATGCACTGAACCGCATTAATATTGCGCCGGCCGGCAAAGCCGAGACGATTAAAGTCCTGCAAGACAAATTGATTCTTACGGAGTTCAGCCGCAAAGTGACCTACACATACCAGTCGGTCGACGAAGCCTACCGTTTGAGCGAGCGGTATGTTCACGACCTGGCCATGCCGGGACGTGCACTGAAATTGCTTGAGTCCGCCGCCAGTTATAACGAAAATGGGCTAGTTACGATGAACTCGGTCCAGCAAGCGATTGAGCAGACGATGAACGTAAAGGTCAGTGTGGCTGCCGAATCTGACGACCGTGAGAAGCTGCTGAACCTAGAAGAGCTGATTCATAAACGCATGATAAACCAGGACCGGGCTGTTTCGGTCGTCAGTGATGCGCTCCGAAGAGCACGAGCCGGCGTGCGTAATCCAAACCGGCCAATTGGTACGTTTTTGTTCCTTGGGCCGACCGGAGTCGGTAAAACCGAGCTGTCAAAGGCGCTTGCCGATGTGTACTTTGGGGGCGAGGACCGTATGATTCGGCTGGATTTAAATGAGTATGTTCGTAGTGAAGACGTTACACGTTTAATTGCTGACGGCGCAGACGATCCGACGAGTCTAACCGCCCAGGCAATGAAGCAACCATTCAGTGTCGTTCTGCTTGATGAAATTGAGAAAGCTCATCCAAGTGTCTTGACGACCCTACTGCAACTGCTCGACGAAGGTATTCTGCGTGATATTAAAAACCGTGAGGTCTCGTTCCGTGACGCAATTATTATCGCTACGAGCAATGCCGGGGCAGAGCGTATTCGGGAGTATATCGACCGTGGGTACAAATTAGATCAGTTCGAAGAAGAATTTACCAACGAACTGATTAATTCTGGACAATTCCGTCCTGAATTCCTAAACCGGTTCGATGAGATGGTTGTATTTACGCCGCTTGAAAAAGCTGATTTATTGAAAGTGGTCGATCTTATTATTGCCGGTGTTAACAAAACGTTGGCGCTGCAGAAAGTTTCGGTCGAAGTTGATGAAGATGCCAAGAAGCTGCTGGTCGAAAAAGGCTATGATCCGCGCTTGGGTGCCCGTCCAATGCGCCGCGTAATTCAGCGTGTCGTTGAAAATAATGTTGCAAAGGCTATTCTGTCGGGAATCGTAAAGCCTGGCTCTGCGATTACAATCACTGCGAGCCAGGTTGAAGAGACTATGGGCAAGGCCGAAAAAGCCCAGGCGATCGAGCAAGAAGCGAGTTAAGCGCTGACTGTCTGGCGGCGGTGGGCAAATATTTGCACGGCTACGAAGGCTGCAAGGTAGCCAAGAAGTAATACGCAGCGCATATCAAGCGGGTGCGAAAGCAGTAAGTAAAATCCTGCACCAAGACCTGTAGAAGTTACGACAGCGTTGAGCGGAAGTACCCAACTAAGATTACGTGCGCGGAACAACGCAACGACAGTAGTCGCTATCGTCAATATGACCGACAGGCTCATTAAAATGACATGGATATAAATGAGAACTGACATGTTTTCAGTATAGCACTAGCAATATAAATACGGTACAGGGCCCATATTCGAGAACGGATTAAGATTAGTGGATTCAAATCCAGCCTCATCAACAACAACTTTGCTATACTTCATTTAATGAACCCGCAACATGCAAATAATAGCCGACTTACAAAAACGGCCTTAATCGCATCTATAGTTTTTGTGCCGATCGTACTTCTTTTCGGTCTGGCTGCCGCTTTTAGTGGTCTTGATGGGATTAACCCAGAAAATCAAGGGAAGACTGCTGTTTATCCAATTCCCGAAGCCGGAGTGTCTGTTGTTATATCAATTTCATTGATTGCCATACCTGTTGCTATTCTGGTAGCTATAGCGTCAATAGTAAATCTAAAATTTAAAAATGATACCGTAAGCTGGAGTATCATTGGTTTTTGTATATTTGCACTTTTTTGGATTTTGTTCAGCTCGTGGGCGTTGAGCCATGAGTATGTGTCGAGCAGCTCAACAGACCCTTCCGCTAACAGCACGAATGACTCGAAGAACGACGATGGTTCGTTGAAAATATACAATTATCAAGTCAACTAACGATTCAAATCACGGACCAAAATAAAACCAGACCGCACGGGCCTGTATTTATTTTGGTGCAGCAGGGTGTACGAAGTTAGAACTGTCCGGTGAAGCAAGAAGCCCACGTCATCGACGCAGAACTTCTATGCTCGATGCGGATGAGTGGGCTTTGGGAACAGCTAAACCTCGTAGTCGTAGTCATCATCAGCGTACGCTAGGTACGGGTCGTACTCCGCGTACCAGACGGCTGCGAGGTAAACCCAGGCGAATGGGCCGGTGACGAGAAGAAGTGCGCGGATGTACTTCCGCTCGTCGGATCCCTTCGGGATGCTCCGTAGAAAGTAGTACATGGTGGCCGAGCTGATGATCCAGATCACCACGAGAGCGATGAGTTGAAGCTGGTGTGCGAGGGACATCGTCCCACCTCCTATTTCAGAATATGGAACAATTAGGGCAATTATGTAACTTCGTACAGATTAATGCAAGCATAAGTGTTATGGTGCGGCAGGATGTACGAAGTCAGAACCCTAAATAAGCAAAGAAGCCCCGCGTCATCGACGCAGAGCTTCAGTGCTCGATGCGGATGCGTAGGGCAGGGCTTGGTTCCCCTCAGCTGCGATTGCGCGGAGGGTCGTAGAAGAAGTCCTTGACCAGCTGGTTCATCGGCTTGAACGTCTTCTTGATCCGCTGGATGTACTCAATGAAACCGTTGAGGGTGGCGAACGTGAGGATGAGAATCCAGAAACCTGGTCCTGAAAGAACCCATGTGATGCGCCGTGCCCGGGTCTTGTCCAGCAGATCGCGCTCCTTGATGGACGCATCTGCTAGAAACAGGAACGTGAAGAATGAGCACAAGGCCCACAACACTCCAAAGCCAGCAAACGCAGCTTTCTTCTTGAGGGACATCGCCCCCACCTCGATCCGTATAGGGAATGCGAACAATAATTACTATGAATGAAAGCTAAAATTAAACAAGCATAAGCGTTATAGTGCCCCCTAATGGACGAAGTTAGAACTAGTCACTTCAAATCTGTTAAAGTATGAATATGAAATCGGTTAGTAAGTTCATGGTGCTCATCGGTGCTACAGTAATAGCATGTAGCGTCGTGGGCTATCTTTTATTCTGGTTTGGTATCAGCGATAGCGGCTTACTTCTGAGTCCAGAAAGTGTTTTATTAAACCCGATAGTGCTAGTTATCAGTATTATCTTATTGGCCATGGGTCTAGGCTTTAAAGATCGATCCATTAAGTCATAGTTACATAAGCGTAAGCGGTAGAGTGCAGCAGGATATACAAAGTTAGAACTAAGACCAACTCTAGCTGAAGGTGCTCATGGTATATTGGAATAAATGATAATGAAAAAGATATTATTTAGCTTGGCGTGTATACCGGGCGTATTCTTATCTCTGGTAGCATGGGTACTAGCAAGCTGGTCACTGTGTGGGATATCTGGGTGTGATGGGGGAGGATTCGGAGTGTCTTATGACCCACTTAGCGTCCAACTATTTCTGATATTAAGTGGACTCGTAGCGGCAGCAACTCCCATCACTCTATACTTTGTTACTAAAGCCAGATCATGGATCGTAGTTGCAGTTGTACTAGCAATTGGAATTACATTTGTCGGCGGCTTAATTATAGGCGCGGGACTCGATGGCTATCCACGAAACCATCAAACATAGCTTTAAAACAACTCATAGCATAAACAAAAGCGGTATGGTGCCCCGGGCTGGATATCTCTGCGTTCCTCCGCTCGAAAGGGACACGTGCGAGCACGAGTTTCCTTTCTCGCTGCGCCGAACCATCGGCTATGTTTTGCATTCGCAAAACGCCGATACCTCGTATTCATCCAAGAACAATATGAAATTAAAACTACCGCAATGGGTAGTTTTAATTTCATGGTGCCCCGGGGTGGATTCGAACCACCGGCCTTAGGCTTAGAAGTCCTCTGCTCTATCCAGCTGAGCTACCAGGGCGCAGGGTAGATTATACTTATTTCTCTTTGGCTTTACCAATTTTACCTAGGTGTGTATGGTGAAAACCTGTACTATGTTTCAAGCCAAATCCAAGCGCTCTGTCGACAAAAATATGAAATAGCCACAGTGAGGCTACAAACAATAAGATTTGGTTACTCGTAGCGATATAGATAGCCGCTAATAATGCCGGTCCAATCAAGCTGTGTCCGATATTGTAGGCAGTAGCGCCTACGCTGTTATTAATCAGATACCCAATCATCGAAACATCAAACAACACAAACAATACGATTAACCACCACCAATCGAACCCTCCCACCACAACGAAGAATAACGCGGTCAGGACGGCTGCAAAAAGATACTCAAGACTAATGATTCGCTTTAACACACTGTTATTGTATCAGTAAGAGGCAAGTTAGCTAATGGCGTTCGGCCTTCTAGCTCGAGTCCGAACCGCTATACTGCCAGCGCCAATCGGCGATTTCTGGCATGTCGACACCAAACTCGTTGATGTAGTTTTTATGCTCGATTAGCTTCTGCTGCATAGTCTGTTTTGTTTGCAGGGCGGCCTCATCATTGAGACCAAGGCGCTCAATGACATCCATGACCAGATGGAATCGGCTCATGTCATTAAGCACAGTCATGTCGAAGGCGGTGGTAATAGTGCCTTCTTCTTTGTAACCACGAACATGCAGGTTACGATTTGCCCGGCGGTATGTGAGGCGGTGGAGTAGCCAGGGGTACCCGTGGAAGGCGAAGATGATTTCTTTGTCTTCCGTAAAGATAGCATCGTAATCCGGGTCGCTGAGTCCATGCGAATGTTCCGTATCTGGCTCTAGACGTAGTAGATCGACCACGTTGACGACGCGGATTTTCAAGTCTGGCAGCATGGTCCGCAGTATAGACACAGCCGCCAATGTCTCGAGAGTCGGGACATCACCGGCGCAGGCCATTACAACATCCGGGTTGCCATCGTCGTTGCTTGCCCAGTCCCACACACTGACGCCGCGGCTACAATGCTCAACGGCCTCTGCCATCGATAACCACTGAGGGCTATCGTGCTTGCCGGTAATGGTAAGGTTCACATAGTTACGGCTTTTTAAGCAATGGTCCATAACTGATAGAAGCGTGTTGGCGTCTGGCGGCAAATACACGCGAGCGACGGCGGCCTTTTTGTTAATGATATGGTCGATAAACCCTGGGTCTTGGTGAGTAAAGCCGTTGTGATCTTGCCGCCAGACATGAGACGTTAATAGGTAGTTAAGCGAGGGCAAGTCGTTGCGCCATGGCAGTTCCGACGACATTTTGAGCCATTTCGCATGCTGGTTTACCATGGAATCAACAATGCGGATAAAGGCTTCATAGCTATGCATAATTCCGTGACGGCCGGTCAACAGATATCCTTCCAGCCATCCTTCCGCCTGATGCTCGCTTAGCATGGAATCAAGCACCGCACCATCGGTACTAATAAATTCATCTGTGTCGCGAACCCGGCCCATCCACTGCCGAAACGTCGATTCGAAGACATCCTCTAATCGGTTGGATACCAGCTCGTCTGGACCGAAAATACGAAAGTTACGCGGATTACTATTTTGCGTAATAACGTCTCGAAGATACGGAGCCAATGCATGGACATTGCCTTCGTGAGGGCTACCGCGAAATGGGATGTCTGTTTCGTATTTGCGGAAATCAGGAAGATGAAGCTCCCTAAAGACACCGCCGCCATTTGTAGCGGTGTTCATGCCCATGCGCCGGGCGCGAGAGGGTAGTACGGCGCGGATTTTGTCTGTTATGCTTCCGTCTGGGTTGAATAATTCGTCGGGTCCGTAACTTCTGAGCCATTCTTCAAGCACCGCAACATTGTCGGGATGATGGCTGTCGACGGCGAGCGGTACTTGATGAGAGCGGAAATTATCTTCAACCTTGTGGCCGTCTATCATTTTCGGCCCTGTCCAGCCTTTTGGTGAAGCGAAGATTATCATTGGCCAGCGAGGCCTGGTTAAGTCGTTGTGTTCACGTGCGCCGGTCTGAATTCGCTGTAGTTCTGTCACAGCGGCGTCTAATTGGGCTGCCATTTGGTGATGTGCGGACTCTGGCTCTGTCGCATCGACGAAAAACGGGTTCCACCCATAACCACGGAACAATTGTTCTAGCTCCTCGCGCTCAATTCGCGCAAGGATGGTAGGATTACTAATTTTGTAGCCATTCAAATGCAAAATTGGCAGTACTGCTCCATCAGTTTTTGGATTGAGGAACTTGTTTGAATGCCATGCGGTCGCCAACGGTCCTGTCTCGGCTTCGCCGTCTCCTACAACACACGCAGCTATTAAATCCGGATTATCAAATACGGCGCCGAAGGCATGGCTGAGTGAATAGCCAAGTTCACCGCCTTCATGCATAGACCCTGGCACCTGGGGTGAAACATGGCTTGATAAGCCACCCGGAAACGACGACATTTGAAATAGCTTTTGAAGGCCGGCTTCGTCTTCGGTAACGTTCGGATAATATTCAGTGAATGTCCCCTCAAGGTATACATTACTAACGAGTGCAGGACCGCCGTGGCCAGGACCGGATAGGTACACCATGTCTAAATCGTTTTGGGCAATTATTCGGTTAAGGTGTGTATAAATAAAATTCTGCCCGGGAGCTGTCCCCCAGTGGCCAAGCAGCAGCTGCTTAACGTGCTCTTGCTTAAGGGGCTCGCGAAGCAGAGGATTGTCTTGAAGGTAGATTTGCCCGACGCTTAAATAATTTGCCGCTCGCCAGTAGGCATTCAAAGAGGACATTTCGTTTTCATTCAAATAGGTATTTGGGTTCATGCGCGCCGCTCCTGCTGAATTATGCGCATGGTCTGGCGGGCAATCACCGCTGCTTCATTGGTTGGTATCACGTGAACCCCGGTCGCACTACCATCGGCCGATATTGTAAACTCATGTTTGTCATTACGCTTATCATCCAGGATAAGCCCTAGAAAACCTAATGTCTCGCAAATCCGTTTACGAAGTACGGATGACTGTTCACCAATACCTCCTGTAAATACAAGGGAGTCAATCCCGTTGATGGTTGCGCCTAAAGCACCGATTGCTTTTTTTACGTGATATACGTAAAAGTCGACCGCCTGAGCAGCCTTCGGATCGTGTTCTTCTCGTTCCAGCAGCGATTTCATGTCGCCCGAACTGCCCGAAATAGCCTTAAGCCCGGATTCTTCTTGCGCGAGAGACGCGAGCTTATGTGATGAAAGCCCGGCGTTCTTTTCTAAAAATGCTGCCAGTGTCGGGTCAATGTCTCCACTTCTTGTACCGGTCGGTATACCTGATGCGGGAGAAAACCCCATCGTGGTATCAATTGGGACCCTGTCTTTTGTAGCTGTTAAGCTGGAACCACTTCCTAAATGTGCGTATATGACGCGTCCGTTCATGGCTGTTGTGCCGGCTTGCCGCTCAAATTCCTGCTGCACATATTCATACGACAATCCGTGGAAGCCATATCGTCTGACGCCTAACTTCTGAATGTGATCGGGTAACGCAATTAAGCGGGCTTGTTCAGGCATTGCTTTGTAGAAAGACGTATCAAAACATACGACTTGCGGGACATTAGGGTAGCGACGCATTGTTTCGGCAATCAGCTCATTCGCGGGCGAATTGTGAAGATTGTCGAACACCGTCAAGTACTCCAAATCAGCCAGGGTGCTATCCATAATTAGCTGCGGTGAATCAAATTTGTCACCACCATGGACGAAACGATGCCCGATGGCGGCTATTTCGTAAGATTGGGAAATCGAGTCGACCCATTCAAACAGCGTGTCCGCGGGTTCAGACACGTGATGAGTCTGATGAAATGAAACGGTTGCGATTTTTTCCGAAAGTTCGTGTGTACCGGAAATAGTGAAAACGTCCGCCTTGCAGCTAGAAGAACCACTGTTAATCGTCAAGAGAATCTGAGTGCCCACTACAAAAAAGTATACGATTTAATGCTTCATACGTCCAGATAAGCATAAGAGGAATAGCAAACTAAAAGCTCCAGACACGCTGGAGTTTTTAGTTTAGTGCGGGTGGAGAAAATATAAATATATATCATCGTCGCGTCAGAAAAAACTAAATGATGGCATCTTCTGACTGCTTCTCGCTATCGAACTCCCGTCTGGCTCGCTTTGCTCGCTGACGAGAACTCAATACGCACCATTCATACCAAATAAAAAAGCCCAGACGAGCTGAGCTATTTTATTTGGTGCGGGTGGAGAGAATCGAACTCTCGTCATTTGCTTGGAAGGCAGATATATTAGCCACTATACGACACCCGCATACAAAACTTGGGGCGAATGATGGGGATTGAACCCACTACCTTCGGAACCACAACCCGACGCTCTAACCAAATGAGCTACATTCGCCATATTATACAGGCACCGAATTATTGTATCATAACAGAGGCCGATGTCACTAGAGGCCTTGGACGGTCTCGATGGATGCCCCTATCGAATTCAGCCGGTTTGCCAGGTCTTCGTACCCACGATTGATCGAGTAAACATCTCGCAATGTTGAAGTACCGGGCGCCGCCAACATGGCAATCAAAATAACGACTGATGGCCGAAGGGCGGGCGGAGCAATTATATCGGCCGGTTTCCAGCGAGTCGGACCGGTCAAGTAGACCCGGTGAGGATCAACCAATTCAACATTCGCATTCAGCTTCGACAATTCCGTAAAGTAAACAGCCCGGTTTTCGTAACTCCAATCATGAAGTAATGTACGGCCTTTTGCCACAGTGGCGATAAGGCCCATGAAGGGCAGATTATCCATGTTGATGCCAGGAAACGGCATACTGTGAAGTTTGTCCTTTGGGGCAATAAGTTTTGAGCGCTTCAGGGTGATGTCGACCAAGCGCGTATGCTTATTGCGGGCCTTATATTCCTTGGACAATTCATAGCCCAGCCCCATGCCTTCTAGAACTGCTAGTTCGAGTTCCAAGAACTCAATCGGAGCGCGGGTGATAGTAATTTCGGAATCCGTTACCAGGCCGGCCGCAATGAAACTCATTGCTTCGATTGGGTCTTCACTTGGGTAATACTCGACATTTTGATTGATGGTGCGCTTGCCGCGAATCTTTAATGTTGTCGTGCCAATACCTTCAATCTCGATGCCGAGCTTTTGGAGAAAGAAACAGACATCCTGCACCATATAGTTGGGGCTGGCGTTACGAATAACCGTTTCGCCGTCATGGAGGGCAGCCGCCATGATGACGTTTTCAGTTACCGTATCGCCTCGTTCAGTTAGGATGATGGTCTTAGTCGGCCTTTTAAGCTTTACGGTAGCGTGGTAGTAGTCGGTATTAGGTTTGGCGACGACATCCATACCAAACGGAGCCAGCCCAACCAGATGAGGTTCAACAGTACGTGTGCCAAGATTGCACCCGCCTGCAAACGGCAGTTTAAAATCATCATACTGATGAAGCAGCGGCCCTAAAAACATGATAACCGTGCGGGTGCGTTTAGCAGCGGCAACATCCATGTTCTCAAGTTGTAGGCGGGCAGGGGGAGATACCTCAAGGTCATTATTGTTTAGCCAACGGACTTTCACGCCAATGCTTTCGAGCACTTCAATAATGCGGTTAACTTCTTCAATATGGGCGACGCGCCGAAATGTCGTCTTACCTTTATTAAGTAGGCTGGCGCAGAGTAATCCGACGGCTGCATTCTTGCTTGTCTTAATTTCAATTTGACCAGTTAGCCGCTTGCCGCCATGGACGTTAAAATTAATCTTTCCTGTGTTATTGAGCATAACAAGGTTACTTGAAAGTACATCGCTGATACGAGCAAGCATCTCAATACTAATATTTTGGCCACCTTTTTCAATCCTGTTGATGGCGCTTTGAGACGTTCCTAAAGCATCTGCAAGCTCACTCTGCGTCATGCGCCGAGCTGTGCGATTCTGCTGGATGAGTTTTCCAAGCTGAGATTTGTAATCTGTCGCAACCATAGTAACGATTATATCACATACGATATAAAATAAATCAATGGTATAATTGAAGCATGTTGTAATCAGCTACGATCATCGGGTAGGCAAATACTAACTATTTTTGGAGTTTCACATGCAAGATGATATCGTCGCTAAACTTATAGCCGGAGAGATAGAACGGCAGCAGAACGGCTTGGAGCTTATACCAAGCGAAAACTACGTCAGCAAAGACGTATTAACAGCGTTGGGAAGTGTTTTTACGAATAAATACTCAGAAGGGTATCCGGGTAGGCGTTACTATGGAGGACAGGACTTTACAGACCCGCTCGAACAGCTAGCGATTGATCGCGCGAAACAGCTTTTTAAGGCAGACCACGCTAATGTACAACCGCATAGTGGAGCACCCGCAAATGAAGCTGTATATAGCGCCTGGCTAGAACCTGGCGACACAGTTCTTGCTATGGATTTATCTCACGGTGGACATTTAACCCACGGAAATCCAATGACACGTTCGGCGAAACTTTACAACTTCGTTCCGTACAAGATGAAGGATATTTCAACTGGCGAAATTGACTACGATCACTTGAGAGATTTAGCATTAAAGCATAAACCAAAACTTATTATTGCAGGATTTTCCGGTTACCCTAGAGAGTTGGATTACCAAAAGTTTGCAGATATTGGTAACGAGGTCGGCGCGCTGCTTATGGCTGATATGGCGCACATCGCTGGGCTTATTGTAGCCGGTGTAGCGAAGAATCCATTCGATGCAGGTTTTCATGTTATTACCACCACAACTCACAAGACTCTTCGTGGTCCGCGTGGAGGTATGATACTATCGCGCGGTATTGTCGGAAATCCGTTGAAAGCTCCCGAGAAAACGATTGAAAATATACCGACACTTATTGACAGGGCGGTCTTCCCGGGTATGCAGGGCGGACCACATATGCATGTAATTGCTGCAAAGGCAGTTGCCTTTGGTGAGGCTCTACGACCGGAATTTAAAGACTACGCGGCACAGATAGTAAAAAATGCTGCCGTGCTCGCGGATGAGCTGATGAAAAGAGACTTTAGTCTTGTCACCGGTGGAACAAGCAACCACTTAATTCTTGCGAATGTACAAGAGAGCTTCGGCATTAATGGAAAAGTTGCTGAAGAGGCATTGGATAAAATTGGCCTGACCCTCAACAAGAACTCAGTTCCCGATGATCCAAACCCGCCATTCCGGCCAAGCGGTATACGGCTTGGTACACCTGCTATGACCACACGTGGGCTTAAAGAAGAACACATGGAACTAATAGCTGAGTGGATGAAGCGGGCGATCGACGGCAGGGAGGATGAGAAAATTTCACAGAACCTGCGCGAAGAGGTCATTGCTCTCACAAATATTTATTCGCTATCGTACTAAAAACCCAAAAATAATAAACCTTGGGGAATTCCCCAAGGTTTATTATTTGTTAACCGACTGATCTTACGCGAGAGCAGTGCCCCAAGTTGTGCAAGCGGTGCCCGAGAAGAGGATAATCGTTCGACTGCCTGCAGCGACCACAGCGTTGGTACCATAGTCAAACCATCCCAATCGTGCTCCAGTAGCACCAGCTGTACAATATTCAACTTGTACAGTATTTTGTCCTGTACCCGAAGCCGGGACAGCAATTTGGATGGACCCTATGTTTGATTCAGTTTGACCGTTTAATAATGTCTCAAAAGCATTGCCGTCAGCAGCGCCTGTAGGGTATGAACCGACTGCAGCGTTGTACGCTTCAATTTTCTTCTGGACATTTGATGCAGCTGCTTGTGCTGAGGTAGTTTTAGCCCTATTCTGTATACCATTGTAGGCCACAATCGTGATAGCAGCCAAGATAGCGATGACCACGATAACGATAAGAAGTTCAACGATGGTGAAACCACGTTGCTTCCTCATAGTGTTGATATTGTTAAGCATTTAGATGCCCCCTAATTAATTGCTTTGTATGTCTGTAATATACTATATGCATTTCTTAAGCGCAAGCGTGATGGCGGACTAAGGTTAGCTAATCTGCGATAAAGTGGAAACCATCTAATGATGTCCAGGTTGAGTTGGCGTTCGTAACCTGCATACTTCCTCCAGGGGTAAGGTCGATAGAAGCGATGTAATCCGGAGCTGCGACAGCAGGCATGAGGAGTGTTCCGTCGGCGTTAGGTGCCCCGCAACTTCCACCTGTAGAGCTCGGAAGGTTGGCAATTACAGCAGGGTAAGTCGTGCTTCCTCCGGTAATTAAACCTTTCACGACCACAATGTCATCTGACCCCCAGAAACACTGAGCAGTTGTCCAAATGCTTCCGTAATTACTCCAGTTACCGCCAGCAGTAGACAAGTTGAGCGATTTCCAGCTCGGAGCTGTTGCCCCTGGATAGTAGACGAACTGCATAGAGCGGTAGCTGTTCACTGCCCTGGCATATGTATCACCAGCTCCAGAGTACCCAATATTTATCATACCTACCGGATTTGATGTTCCTGCATCGGCGGGTACGTGCATTGCTTGTGCGGGTCGCACTGACGAAGGGAGTGCCGCAAGGATAGATGCGTTAACTGTACCTTGGGTGGCAAGTCCTTCAAACCATACTCTCCCCAACGTATCGAGTCCATATCGCGGTGTACCGTAATCTTCACCACCGTAGTTATTGTAGTTCCAGCCGTTCGCAAACGAGGTACCGCTGGTAACTGGATTTGACCAACTGATTGACGATCCACTTGTCGCGAAAATTATCCCATCCAAACTGACCCATACATTGTTACCAGCGACTACATTGATAGACCCATCAACATCAACATCAACGCGTCCATATCCTCTACCGTTTGCAAGTCCGGCATTATATGAATTTACCAGGAATATCTGGCGGCTCATCGGCCTAAATCCGGCAGGTAGAGTACAGACGCGGTATGTATTTGTCGCGGAATAACCGACAGTACCAGACTTTATCATTCCCTTTAGGCCCACCATTTGCGTCGTAGTTTTGGTAAACCCAGCTTCTGTATAGCCAGTTCCTATTGCATCAAAATTTTGCCAAGGTGCTTGTATGTTGCATGTAGTCCAGCGTGGAATTGTAGCGGTAGCTGTGCCATACAGGAAATTACCAGAAGAACTAACGGCAGTAACTTCAATCTCTATCGTTTGTTTACGATGCGTACCAGTAATGTCGTACGTCGTGGCTGTCGTGCCCTGAGGCCCATTTACCCACGAACCACCGTTTAAACGGTAGCGAATATTATACCCGGTTGCATTACCTATTGCTTGCCAAGAGAACGTTGTTTTATATGGTGAGCTCGTGTCGTTCCAGGCATATGTGATCGCGGGATTTGCAACTGGAGGCTGGCTGTTATCTGATGCAGCTGCTTGTGCATTGAGACTTGTTACTCGGAGCGAGCTGCTATTGGATACTGCCGAGCCGGCAACGTTCTTCGACGTGGTGATTGTTATTGAGACTGCACTTGCTTGTGTGGCGTCAGCCGCAGCCAATGCCTGAGTCGATGATCCGCTGCTGTAGTACTGGACTGATAGGTTTGTGACATTGTCGAGCAACTTCTCATCATCGGTCTTGCAAACAGTAGGGTTTGCGGCAACTAGGGTATCTGTGCAGGTGTTTCTCTGCCATGGGGATGCACACGCAGCCGTTGGAACGACAATAGTACGTTTATAGAGCGAACCGTTCTTGACGAAATAGATAGCGGTATATTGATAAATCGGGTTTTTGTAATCACAACTTCCTGCGCCGGTGTATATGAGGGAACGACTGCTGCTGAATGGCCCTGCAGTCGTAGCGGCAGCGCGGATAATAAGAACATCGGGTTCACTGGCGGGATCATTCGTAAATGCCGTTGTGTCATCATTCTTGCCTTGAGGAGAAGTCAAGGTTCCGGTACTCGCAAGAAAGCCGGTCGCCTGCGATACAGTGCGCTCCATTTCATCAAGTGCTGCCTGAGAGTTATAAGCGACAGCATTTTTCTCTTTGAGTACCAAGCTCTCGCCAGTAAGATTGACAACCAGACCGATGAACGCGCCGATAAAAAGGATGATAACAGGTGAAATGACAAGTACTTCAACTAGTGTGAATCCGAAGCGAGGGTTAGCTTGTGTATACGGCATGTTTTAGTACCTTTATTCCTGTGCCATCGTTATAGCTTGCACTGACGCTCACGTAAAATAAATCAGACAATGAACCGCTTGTACTGTACGGGCAATCTACGACGATGGTTAGCGTAACGCTGCTAAACCCACTTACGATAGGAGTTTCATTAGTGGTCGATTCGTTACTGGCAGCACATCCGGCTGGTGCCGACTCGGTGGTTGCAGCGGTCGCTTTACGAAGCCTTTCGTAGACGAGGTTTGATATGCGAGCCGTTTTGTCGGCATCGGCACCATCTTTTAGAACCTGTGTGTAAAGCTGGTACCCAGCAAAAAGGAAAATCGAAGCAATAAACAGGGTAATAAGCAGTTCAACTGCACTAAAACCTTTCTGCATGTATTCTGAAACACTCATCATCGGTGAAGACTCTTGACGGTTTTTAATCCAGCAATGCCATTAACAACGGTTGAATCCGTTTCACTCTTCCAGTAAAGATTGAAGCTATTACAATTCCCACAGCAACAAATATTCCCATTCACATCAACCGGCTCATAAACATATTTGTCGCTACCGCCAAATGCACTTGAAATTTGAGCTGAGTTTCCGGCAGGTGAACATGCCCACACGCACACAATTGTCCAGATATTCTGTCCAGCGGGGTTACTGAAGCTGCCCGGTGAAGTTCCTGGTAGCGCTGCATACAAATATCCACCCGGTACGGTGTCGGGAGTATACCCACTCCGAAAATCACCCGTCATATGGATCATTTCGTTAACGCCCGGATACGATCCGGCCTTAGCCTCATTCGGGTCAGTCGTTGCTGTTATGACCGGATTACCCCTGTTGTAGCGTTGTTCGAGCCCGCGGGCAATAGTTTCAACATCAGACTGACGCTCTTGGTCGCGGGCACTTGCCTGGACGGAGCGCATGCTGACAACACCAAGCGTCAGCAGGATTGCCATAATTACCAAGGTGACGAGGATCTCAACCACCGTAAACCCACGATTCATGTACCTAGCATAAGCTGTTTAGGTGTCAGGGGCAAGTCCTTAAACTTGAAGCGGTTCTTGCTCAATGGTGATACGAAACGTATCGCGGACTTTGGCCATAATTTCATCGCGGGCTGCGGCCAGGTCGCTATAGCTAGCGGCGGATTCATTAATAAGCACCAATGCATTTTTGTCATGGACACGCATTCCATGCAGTAATTGGCCTTTTAGCCCGACTTGTTCAATCAGCCAGCCCGTCGGAATTTTAACCTGTTTGCCATCAAGTTCGTAGTAGGGAATATCTGGCCAATTTTTCTGAAGCTCGGTAAGCTGCCAATCGTCAATAATTGCGTTCTTAAAGAATGACCCGGTATTCGGGCGCTCAGACGGGTCGGGAAGTTTTTCTGACCTGATTGCTATTACAGCGTCACGGACATTGGCAGCGGTAAAGAGCGTAATGCCATGCTCATTAAAGTACCGTTCAACGGCTTCATAAAATGGCGGCTGGGGAGGAGACTTGAATAGCTTCAAAGTAACGCTGCAGATAGCGTACCGCCCCGATTGCTCACCTCTGAAAATACTGTGGCGATATGAGAAGCCGCAGTCTGCATTTTCAAGTATGACAAACTGATCCGTTTCGCTGTCGTATGCCTCTAGACTTACAAAAGTCTCCGCGAGTTCTTGGCCATATGCCCCGATGTTCTGAACCGGCGCAGCACCGACGGTACCGGGAATGGCAGACATAGCTTCAATGCCGCTGAGTCCCATTTGTACCGTTTTTGCAACGGTCTCATCCCAGTCCTCTCCGGCACCGATCTTAATTATGGCCCCGGAAGCTGTGTCTTCGAGAACATCAAACCCGGGAATACGATTGCGGATAACCAAGCCATTAAAACCGTTGTCCGTAGCAATCACATTACTGCCTCCTCCTAGGACAAAGAAAGGAAGGTTCTGTGACTTGGCATTGCGGCATGCGGCGGCTAACTCATCGGCTGTGGATACGTCGGTCATGAACCGGGCACTACCACCAAGCTTCATCGTCAAATAATTTTTTAGAGGGATGTTGGTGTGAACATTCATACAGCAAACAGTATAGCTCGAGTTCGTCTATCGTGCTATAATTACCTCTGTATTTCAACCATTTTGCACCCGTAGCTCAGTGGATAGAGCACTGGTCTTCGGAACCAGGTGTCGTACGTTCGAATCGTACCGGGTGTACCAGGTGAATTGTGAGCTGCGGCCGTGTAATCACGGACGTAGCGCAGGATTCATCTTGCTGCAGAGCAAGTAGAATTCGAACGCGTTCGGCGTAGCGCAAGCGGAGAAGCCCTTCGGGCGCTATCGTACCGGGTGTACCATTTTATTTCATGAAAGATCTCAATCCAACCGGACAACAACTCGTCCACGATATTCAGCTGACTCGGACTCAAAAAGAGGACCGTGAGCGCCGCCGCGCCGGGGCTCAGAAAGTTCATGTCGTAGGAGCCGGCGGGACATTAACTGCTGCCTATGAGCAGCTCCGCAACGCAGCAGAATATACCGAAGAGCATGTACTCTTGCAGCGGGCAATCCGTCGTTTTTATCGGCGGCTATTCTTGCTGAAGGACAAAAAATTAATTGCCAGCAGTGGTGAGGAGCTTGTTATTGAGCTGACCCAAGCTGGATATTTAGCGAACGATACGGTTGCCGAAGAGGATATTCAGACTATCAATCTGAATGCGAATAAATACTATCAGGCATATCTTGCACTCCATCGGACAAAAGGCGTCAGTCACGAGCAAGCCGACAAATGGACGTACGAACTTTTAGCCGTTGAAGTCGATTGGCTGCTCAATGACGCTAGCCATCTTCAGGCATTTACTCAGTTCGCTCACAGCTATTTTAACCAGTCGATTGACATTGAAAGTTTATTTGGCAAGCTGCCGGATGATGCCGAGACCTCACTGTATGTCGCTATTCACCGGGCTTTACTTAAGTCGGATGATGCGGCAGTCCGCCTGGGACTTTTGCGTCGTTACCAGCAGACAACGGATAATCTCCCAAACTACGTCGCTATTAACACGAAGATTGACGCTTTACTTGTATCACCAACGACCGAAAAACTATTTCGGCTAGTTGACAAACGGGGAGCGCCGCTTCGTGTACTCCGGCATGTTATGGAGGAAAATACCGATATCGAAAGATTGCTTGGACAAAAAGATCAATTTCTTCTTACCTTTGAAAAACAGGTGAATACCGACTATGCTTCAATCAATCGTAGGGTCAATCACGGCATCATTAAAAGTGTTATTTTTCTTGTCATTACAAAGTTCTTAATCGGTATTGCCGTCGAAATACCATATGACTACATAATTTTTGGATCAATCCTTTGGCTGCCATTAGTCGTTAACCTGCTATTTCCGCCACTCTATATGGTGCTTCTACGCGCAACCATGATGTTACCAGGAGCGGCCAACACGTCACGGTTAGTTGATCAGATTGAGAGGACGCTCTATGGCGACCAGACAGTCAAACAGATCGCACGCCGGCCGCGTCAGGAATTTGGTAGCGGCTATAACATTGCCTACGGTCTGCTTTTCGTCATTGTATTTGGCGCTGTTGCCCTAGGGTTATGGAAGTACCTAAACTTTGATATTGTCCACTTGCTTATTTTCTTCATATTCCTCTCAGCTGCAAGTTTCCTTGGCTTCCGGCTCAGCCGAAATATCCGCGAAATCGAATCGGTCGAAACGCACCAAAACGGTATCACGCTCGTACGCGACTTCTTATATATGCCGTTCGTTGTTGTCGGCCGGTATCTGAGTGACCGGTATGCCCGAATCAATATCGTTGCATTGGCGCTCGACATGCTGATCGAACTGCCACTTAAAACCATTCTGCGCCTTGTTCGGCAATGGGCAGCGTTTATTACCAGTAAGAAAGACGAACTCTAGATTACGCCTTTGTAAAGCGGGAGCGGATCTGGAACAAGAAGAACCAGCCGACAGCAGTACCCACAAGCGTACCGAGTAACCCGCCAAATCCGTAGCCAGGTACAAATAGGTATACCAAGCCAACGGCTAAACTGACGAGTGACGTATAGAACAACAAGTTCCAGCCGCTTTTTGAACCTTGCTTCAGCTTTGAGGTAGCGAGAAGCAACAGAATGCCTTCAATGACAAGTCCAATTAGCGCAACGTACCACATCACGCCAAGGTCAGCCGAGTAAGCAGTGGTTCCACTGACACGGGCCAATTCATTTAGGTAAGTGCTAACGCCGGAAAGATAGTGACCAACTTGCCAGAACGACCATGCGCCCCACAGGCTCAAAACTCCTCCGGCCAAACTCATCCACCATACGTTGTCGGCAAGCCATTTGCGCACGTTGGTCGGTAACTGGAGCGGCTGCTTTTTGTTGACCGTATCGTCGAGCAGTTGCTCGAGCCCGGCAATATTGGCGTTAAACTTCACGCTATTCGTTTGAGTACTCTCACTCATGGTTGTCCCTCCATTAATCTATCCTGATAGTACATCCAAAAGTGGCCGTTGTAAATATAGTGATAAAATCACGGCAGCTAGACAAGCCGACCCCTGTTTGGTAT
The DNA here is from genome assembly GCA_002335175.1 of Candidatus Saccharibacteria bacterium UBA2018. GTDB lineage: Bacteria > Patescibacteriota > Saccharimonadia > Saccharimonadales > Saccharimonadaceae > UBA1020. Next base: position 473,716 of record DDCA01000001.1, on the reverse strand, counting down.
AGTTGTACAGTAAATTTCGGGTCCATAGCTCAGCTGGTTAGAGCACCTGCCTCTTAAGCAGGGTGTCCTGGGTTCAAGCCCCAGTGGACCCTCCATGTAAGCACCGTCCGTATGGGCGGTTTTTACATGGAGGCGTATACTAACTTTATGAGTGAACTGAAGACAAAACGGACCGATGACAGCGTTGAGGCATTCCTCGACTCGGTTGAAGACGATCAGCGCCGACAAGACGCCATTAAGCTGCTCGACGTGTTTGAAAAGGCTACTGGTTTAAAGCCAGCTCTTTGGGGAAGTATAGTTGGCTACGGCCAGTACCATTACAAATCCGAACGCAGTCGCCAAGAAGGCGACTGGCCGCTTACCGCCTTCTCTCCGCGTAAGCAGAACCTGACCGTATACGTAATGCCAGGTTTTGAACACTATGAAGATGATTTGAAAAAACTCGGCAAGCATACAGTAAGCGGTGGATCCTGTATTTATATCAAGAAACTGAGCGATGTCGATACCGAAGTGCTTGCCAAAATCATCGCAGACTCCGTTGAGCGTATGAAAAAAGCATATCCGACCGCATCGTAGCAATTAGACGCAGCCCGTCTTAACCGGCTATGATAGGTCATATGCCTCAAAAACAGCTAACTATTAACGATGCTGAGACACGCCTTCTTTCGTACTCACCGATTAAAATGACCGGTGAAAGTTATAAGCTTGATCGGATGAGAGAGTTGATGCGGCGACTTAACAATCCGCAGAATAACCTAAAAATAATCCATGTGGCCGGTACATCCGGTAAAACCAGTACATCGTACTACATTAGGTCGCTTCTAGAAGCAACCGGCGCCAAGGTCGGTTTGACAGCGTCTCCACATATAGTATCCATTACGGAACGCATCCAAATTGGCGGTAAACCTTTAGCCGATGACATTTTCTTGGAGTATCTCAACCGTTTCCTGGGAATTATTGAAGCATGGCCGGAAATTGAGCCAACATATTTTGAACTACTTGTCGCGCTTGCGTACTGGGTATTTCGGGAAGAGAGCGTCGACTACGCCGTGGTTGAGGTCGGTCTGGGAGGTATGCTCGACGCAACCAATGTAATCTCGCGGGATGACAAAATATGTGTTATCACGCCAATCGGCTTAGACCATACCAACATACTTGGTGATTCGATCTCGGCGATTGCTGCCCAAAAGGCCGGGATTATAGGGCCGCACCAAGCTGTGTTTAGCGCTCCCCAGCTTGAACTGGCTGCAAATGCCATTCGGAAACGAGTCGAGCTGCAAACTGGGGAGCTTCACATAACGTCGGACAAAATCCAGCACACGGATCTGCCATCATTTCAGCAACTAAATTTTATGCTCGCGCGGTCAGTTGTTGAATATGTTATCACGCGCGACGGACTGGAAAAGTTAACGGACATTCAGCTACAAAAGAGCGCTTACGATACTCCACCGGGCCGGTTTGAAAAGTTTCAAATTGGCAGCAAAGTGATTATTTTGGATGGAGCCCACAACCCACAAAAACTCGCAGCCTTGATAGACACGTTGCAACAGAAAGAGATTACAGGTGCAGCTTGGTTGACCGGATTTATTGAAGCTCCTGAACAAAAGATTGAAGACTGCCTCGCTATTATAGCAAGCAGCCAACCGGCATACTGTACGTTTACACAGTTTAGTGTCGGGCAAGATATCAAGGGCCGAAAAAGCGTGGCGGCGGCGGACTTGCAAAGGGAGGCTGCGCGGCTAAAGCTGCAGTCCGATATTATTACGAATCCAGAGCAAGCACTTGCCCATGTTCTGAACAAACCGGCCACGACGATTATCGTGACCGGTTCGCTTTACTTAGTCTCTTTGCTACGCCCAGTATTGCTTAGGCACTTGGGCTAGCCGATGGTGGCTGGCTTGAAGTAGAATCGCTATCAGTCTTGTTAGAAGTCTCGTTGACCGGTGCGGAGGCCTCGGCAGGTCCCGCTGGAACAGCTTGGACATTGGCGCTTTGGCCTTTCCAGACGGCGGTCTTGTCAACGGCGAGCCAGATGACCCAGACGAGGGGCAGGAAGATTGCAAGTAGTACGAACGCGCCACTCTTACCAAACTTTAAGCCGACGGTATACATTGCCATGTAAATAAAGACGGCAGCGACAATTGCCGGAATGAAGCCCACGAAGGGAATGATGCCACCAAGAGATAGCAGGGAAATCCAACCTGGTTTGTCGCCCAGTTCAAGTAGCACCCAGGTGTTATATACCGGCACCCAGGCTTTCCAGCCTTCGACACCGGCCTTTTTAAAAACCATCGATAGAAAGATGGCAGTTACGACGTAGGCGACAATAGCAAAGAAGAGAGTACCAAGCATGATCGCCGTTGCCACCGCCGGGTCGAGCGTCCCATTATAATCGTTTTGCGAGTAGTAATAGTAGCCGTCGTTCATCTAAGTCTCCCTCCTTAAATTTGTTCTCATTGTAGCACAGTTGCTACAATAGCAAGGTGAAACTACTGAGTGGCACCGAACTTGCCGGCTATATTAAAGAGCGCCAGGCAAAACAGGTCCGAAACCTTCGCCAAAGCTACAGCACACACCCCAAATTAGCCATTATTCAAACTAGTGACAACGAGGTGATTGATACCTATGTCCGGATGAAACAGCAGTACGGAGCGGACATTTTAGTTGAAGTAGAGACTCATAAGCCATCAAACGAAAAGCTTATGGAAACCATCCAAACCTGCAATGACGATCCAGCTGTGCACGGCATTATCATTCAGCTGCCTCTCGATGATGAAACCCAAACCGAGCACGCAGTCAACGCAGTTGCGCCTGAGAAGGACGTCGACGGGTTGGGTGAACAAAGCCGGCATGTTCCCGCAACTGCGGTGGCAATCGACTGGTTGTTAAACGGATACAACATCGAGCTCCGTGGTCGCAAAATTGCCATTGTAGGCAACGGCAGGCTGGTTGGAGCGCCTTTGGCACGCATTTGGCGCCAGGCCGGCTACGACGTGACCGTATTCGACGAGAATAGTAAAAATGTCGCCAAGAACCTGCGGCGTTATGCTCTGATTGTCTCTGCTGCCGGAGCACCAAACTTAATCACGTCCCAGTCAATCCAGCCGGGAGCAGTGGTCGTCGATGCAGCCACGTCAGCGGAGCACGGCAAAATCGTTGGTGATGTCGCCGATGATGTCCGTCAGCGCAAAGACTTAACAATTACACCTGAAAAAGGTGGTGTTGGTCCACTGACTGTCGTCGCATTGTTCGAAAATGTAATCCATGCCGCCCGAGCGGCAGCCGGTAAGCCTACAGACCAAGCGTCTCTTTGACGCGTTCAACAACCTGACTGGGTGTCAAGTCGGCTTTTACGATATAGCTTTCAATGTTTAAGTTACGGAGCTCTTTTGGTGACTCCTCTTCGCCCATATTGGTCAGCACGATAACAGGTATGTCTTTGCCCCACTCGGCTGCTCGGATTTCCTTTAAGGCATCGTAACCATTTTTCACTGGCATCTGCATATCAAGCAAGATTAAATCAGGTCGGAATGATTCAACCAGGGCCACACCGCGCTCGCCGTCGCTTGCGAGCTGCACGTCAAACCCAGCAGCTTCAAACTTCATTCGGTACATCTGGTTAATGGTAGCGTCGTCTTCAATGATAGCGATTTTAGTCATGCTTTTATCATAGCGCACTTAGATGTCTGGCCGAAACAGGCGACTGCTGTCAAAACCTTCACGGCTACGCTAGAATATAAGCGTGAGCGCTATCGTCATGTTTTTATTCGCGGACGCCCTTCTTGTCATTGTATTGGCCTTGCTCATAAAAAACGGCCGGGACCAGCGGACACAGCGCAATTTTCACGTCAAGCTCATTACCATTCTGACCTCAAACGCCGGCATACGCGATCTGTTGGAGCGCGTTGCGACTGAAATCAAAACAGCGACCGATGCCCGGCACGCCTCTTTCTTTATGTACAAGCCCGACGGCCATTATGTTTCCAGCGGTACGACAGGCTTCATGCGGCCAACCGTAAACGACACCCATATGCTCGAGACTTTTTTTAGGCGCGCCAATTTACCGTGGGCATTTACTGAAGATCTTGAAAACGAGACTGAGGTTCGTCGGCTCCTTAAAAGCTACCGAATTGGATTCACGATGCCGCTTATGCGTGGCGACCAGACTATAGGCTTCTTGTTTCTGGGTCTGGCTGATTCCAAATTAAGCCACTATCGAATGCAGCTTGTAACCGGTATTCGGGACGAACTCGCCATTGCTGTCCAAAACGCCATTGCCCTCGAAACCGTCAAAGATCTGAACGCGAGCCTCCAGCAGCGGGTAAGTGAGGCTACGGATGACTTACAGCACACTAATGACCAGCTTCGAGACCTCGACAAAGCCAAGGACGAATTCGTCAGTATGGCCTCGCACCAACTACGCACACCACTCACAAGTGTTAAGGGCTATCTCAGCATGGTTCTAGAAGGGGACGCCGGAAAAATAAGTAAGGATCAGCGCAAATTGCTGTCCGAGGCATTTACGAGCAGTGAACGGATGGTACATCTTATTAATGATTTCCTGAATGTTTCCCGCATACAAACCGGCAAGTTTTTGATTGACCGCCACGAAATCGACCTGGGAAAGATAGTCAAACAAGAAGTCGATTCGCTTCAAACGACTGCCGAGGCTCGTGATTTAACTATACGGCTATCGATTCCGCCGAAACCTGTCGTGCTGTCGCTCGACGAAAACAAAATTCGCCAGGTTGTCATGAATTTCATCGACAACGCTCTGTTTTACTCAAAGCCGGAAACGGAGATTACCGTACAGCTAACCGTCACGCCCCGCGAGGCCAAGCTTGAGGTTCGAGACCATGGCATTGGCGTGCCCGTAGCGCAGCAAACCAAGCTATTTACGAAATTCTTCCGGGCTGATAATGCTCGCACTCAGCGGCCAGACGGGACGGGTGTGGGGCTATACCTTGCCAAAAAAGTTATCGACGGCCACGACGGCAAGCTGGTCTTTTCGTCGGTCGAAGACAAGGGGAGTACGTTTGGCTTCAGACTACCGTTAGAATAGTCCGATAATACCGATTACCAGTAGGACGATAACGGCAATAATACCAACCACTGCCGCCGCGAACTTGGCCAGGCGGCCGTATACCAGCCACCACTCTTTGAACCGCGAGCGCTCTTCGGCAGAGACTCTGGTCACCATAGGTGTAGTGACCCGGGCGTCGACTCCATGGTAGCGCTTGTTGCGTTTTTTCTTCTGCTTCGCCATTACTTAACAGTGTACCAAACAAAAACTACCCCCGGCTCAAAAAGTCAGGGGTAGTCTTGTATTTTCTGAGGCTGACGCTTCAGGTGAGTGGAGCGGTCAGACTCTATTTAGCCAAGTACGTTTCGGCGAGCCGTTACTGCGTATGCAACACCTGCAGTTAGCAGGGCGGCTACGACAGCAACAAGACCTTCGCTACCAGTTCGTGGTAGTTCTGGTGGAGTGACCGGAGTCTCTTCACATTTGCTCAGGTCTTCGGTGTGCTTAGCTTCGTCGAATTCGCTTTCTTTGATTGTAACTACAGTTTTAGTAGTGTAGTCACAGACAACGATTTCGCCTTCTTCAGCACAGTCAGCTAGGTTCTTTGAGTGCTTTGAAGCGTCAAAGTCTTTTTCGTAGATTGTGATGATTTTCTTGGTAGAAAGTTCACAAACATTGATTTTCTTTGGAGCTTCAGGACAGCTTACTTTGGCTTGTAGGGCAACGTAGCGCTTTTGCATTGTCGAAACACCGACACCACCAGGTACTTCTGCACCAGTCGTAACGATAGAATCGCTTAATGAACCAAGACGGTTACCGCTTGGGTCAAAGTACTCAGCTGAACCAGCAACGTAGTTTAATTTACCAGCCTTATCAAGCTTTACGCCAGCAGTATCGCTGGTGGAAGCAGGGTTGGCATTTGACGCAGTCACAGTAGCTTTCGAGCTGTGAGAAGTGGCTGTTTGGCTTGGAAGCGTTACAGCAACTTTTACATCTTTTAGGGTTACTGGACCTGGGTTGTGAATCTTAAGTCGAAACTTAACAGTTTCACCACAGGTAGCGTCAGTAGAATCAGCGTAAACGCCATTCTTGCTGACATTTTTTACAGTGTAAATGTCACCACCTTCAATTTGTCCAGTATAACTGGTTGCATTTGCAGTTGAAAGCGCGACGGCTGATACCATGACGGCACCAAACACTAGTGAAAGTAATTTCTTCATTGAGGTAATCTCCTTTAAAAATACTTCTCGCAGTTAATATTTTTGGTTTGCAAACTAGATAGTCATCGTGTCTTTAAAAAGTTGATGTGTGGAGGGGACCGAAGTCCCCCCCACGACACCAGCTACTGCTCAGCTCAGACGTCGGGGTCGTTGGCCGGTGGAACCGGGATGTCGACGCTGTCGTCATCTGTACCACCCGGCCCCTCGGCCTCCACGCCCACCGTCAGGGTGCCGGTCTGGCCCGCATGAGTCCAGACCGTGCCCTGCCAGCAGGTGAAGCCCGACTCACAGGGAGTCACGCCGTTCTGCTCGGTGTCGACCTTCCGGAATCCGGAGACCCAGCCGAGCCAGTCAGGCGAGGCCATGGCCGTCACCTTGGTGGCGTTCTTCGCCTTGACGAAGAACTCAACGTGACCACCGGACTCGATGTGAGCCGGTGGTGCGACGATCCAGACGAGCGGCTTCTCGGGCGCCGGAATGAACGTGACGGCTGACTGGCAGCCGCTGCTCGAGACCCGCTTCTCCACACCGTTCACGTCGAAGACCGCGGTGGCCGTGATCGTGTAGGTGCCGTCTGCGCCGTAGGTGTGGGACTTGCCCACCGGCGCGGCGTAGGTGTTGGATGAACCGTCGCCCCACTCGATGACCGCCTCCTTGAAGGTGGCACCCCCCGACTGGGAGGTCGAGAAGTTGCCGATGGTCACCGAACGGCCGGCACCCTTGTTGACGGCCAGCGTGTCACAGCTGTACGTCGGGGTAACGGTCGGCGGCGGAGGCGGAGGCGGCGGGATCAGGACGCAGTTGGTCTTGATCCAGCCCTTGATCACGTCCTTGAGCTTCAGATGAGTCCTCGCCCACGTGTCCACGTTGCCGTTGGCGATCGAGACGGACAGGCCGTGGGCCTTCATCCGCTGCTTGATCGTGATGGACATGTCGAACTCGGTGCACATCATGCCCTCGGGGGTCTTCGGGCTCTTCATCTTGAGCTTGAAGTCGACCTTGAGCCAGCCCTTGCACTCCGACCGCGGGTCCCGGGGGGGAGCGACGGGCTCGTCCTTGCCGGCCTCGGTGTCACACCCCATCTTCTTGAGGATCTTGATGTTGAAGCACGTCTTCATGCTGAAGACGGTCACGCCGTCCTTGACGAACGGCTTCGGCGTCTTCTTGCACTTGATGTTCTTCTTCGTCTTGTTCTTCTTGGACTGGGTCTTGGACGAGTCGTCGGCCTTGGAGACCGAGCTCGTCGTGTCGTTGGAGTCGGTGTCTGCCTGGGCCGGCGCGATGAACGTGAGGTTCAACACGGCGGCGATCAGAGCGAGAACGACCGACAGACCCAGCATCTGGCCGAGTCGTGAGACGATGTTCTTCATGATGTCCTCCTGGACGGTCAGACGTGGCATCCAGCCACGTGTGTGGTTGGATGATGCTCGCCGTGACTCCTGAGAAGGCACGGATATAGCATTTCACCTGAAAGCTTAACCTTTCAAGCAAGATGCCATACCCGTGAATATCATGATTAGTTGCAGTAGTTGATGCCTGGATCATTAAAGACCCATGACTATCTAGTTTGCGTTTACATATCTATTATGTTTTGCCGCAAACAATCGGTAGGTAATTTACTCCTACCGTACTTGGCTAAATTGTTAAACGGCACCCCGGACATGAGGTGATGAGTAGAGGTGGACAATTGCAAGAAATCTTGCGCTTTTCCACCGTATCCACCATCTCACTGAGGATGAATGCATAATAGCACAAACACGATAAAATGTCAACTACTACAACACAAAATAGCTTATGTTTAAAATATCTCATAAAAAAGTACCACTACCAGTAGTAGCGGTACTAATTAGTGCGGCACCAGTACTAGCGTGTCACCTCTGTCTATAAGTGGCGGCGGCTCGCAAAGTAGTAAGCACTTGCTCCTGCCAGGCTCATGGCTCCGATAACGGAAAGCACCGTTTCAGCCGGACCAGTCTGCGGTAGTTCTGCGGGCGGAGCAGCTTTTGGATTCTCAAGCGGGGCTTCCTCGCATTGTGGGCTACCGACCGGCGGGTAACTATCGGCGTCTTTTTCGTCCACGCTAATCGTGTCGCCGCTCTCCGGTTCGCACACCAGTACTTTGCCTTTTGGCGGCACATCCACCTCGGCTTCATCGCAGTCATCTGGATTGCCTGGTACTTCTGGAGCATCCACGCAAACAGTGTTGGTTAGCCGTCCTGCCAAGAACTGAGGCACTTTTGCTTGTAAGGTAAAGTCCCGCGACTCTCCCACCGCAAGCTCGGATATGGTGTACGTCCATTGGTTGTTTTCGACAGTACCGACTATTTGGCTTTCGAGCAGCGTTATCCCATCTTCGGGCGTATCGGTTACTTCAACGTCCTTTAAATCAACTTCACCGGTGTTAGTTACCTTAATTTGATAACTAAATTCAACATTTACGCCAACGCGCTTGTATTTAACGTTTTCAACATGCTTTTCAACTTTGATACCGGGAGTCAGTTCTTGCGGAGTCGGGGGGTTTTCTGGTTTCTTCACCCTAAACGTTGCCACGCACTGTTGGCCGGTTTTCGGGCCCTCCGATGTCTTTACGATAACCCTGGCGGTATAATTTCCAGGCTGCGTAGCGCTAAAGGCCGTATTGGCTCTTAGCTCAGAAGTTCTCTTTGTGTCACTAAACACCTGCTGACCGTTTCGCTTGACGGTAAATTCGTACGCTCGCATCTTGGCGCCGTTTTTAGCACTGGCCGCGGCGGACAGGCGGTAACGCGTGCCTGAGCCAATTTTACTTGCGCTCAAGCTTTTGCACTCGGCTTTTGGTTGAGGCTGCGGTTGTGGCGGTTGAGGTGGGGGAGTAGCGGTAACGGGGTTGCCGCATGGTTTCATAACCGCGAATACGAACCTATCACCGTTCATTTTTACAAGCGCTGTTTGGGCGCTTCCCATGGCGCTGACCGAGACCCTAGAAGCGCCGGTACCAGCTATGGCTGTACCCCCCAACCCTCGAGCAGCCATCATTGCACCTGTTGCGACAGTTTTGCCGGCTACAATAACCCGGCCGTCTTGGTAAACGACACCATTCTTGAAGCCACTAAGTTCACCACCCGAAATTCCCATCGAGTTAAAGATTTTTTTGATGTCGTTTTGCTTCGTCGTTGTACCGTTTTGACCACTACCATTGTTGGTGCTGTACTCAGCCCGTAGTTCACTTGCAGACAGTGTCCCGCAGTTAATAACTGCGTATTGGTCACAGTCGCGCGTTTTATCGACTGCCGCCTTGGTCTGGAGCTGCACGACACCAACGGTTGCCGTAGCCAGCAGCGCCACGCCAAAACTTACTAGTTTACCCCTCATTACACCCCTCCTCGCTTGGATTGTAATTTGACTACCTAGCTCATCACCGCCCCACATTTCGGATCGAACTACGATTAAAATGTACTTAAATCTATTTTGTCATCATTAGGGGTTGTCCGTCAATGAGGTATACAATCTAATCTGAGTAAACACAAGCGATATACTCATAAAAGTTGTGGCTAGTAACCCTTTTCAAAGAGGTATTTTTTTGCTACAATCTCCAGAGGTAAATACGGTCCCGTCGTCTAACGGTTAGGACACCAGGTTTTCATCCTGGCAATCGGAGTTCGATTCTCCGCGGGATCACCACGCATGCAGCTCATCTCTTTGATGGGCTGTTTTCGTGGGAAGATTATCTACTTTTTACTCCGCCATGCTTTGCGCACAAAGAAAATCACCGTCGCAATCACGAGAGCTCCACCAAGTGCCAGCGGTATCAGTACGTCGTATCCGGTATCTGGCAGCAGTCCACCGGAACCACCACCCGAAGAGGTCGTTTCGCACTGTTCGGACTGGTAAGCGCCCGCCCCGTATGTTCCACAGCTGTATTCAGCCGCTGCCATGTACTGGAAATAAATTAAGCTATTGGTTTTCATCGTAAAGTCAAGTTGTAAAATGTTAATGCCTTATATATACTGCAAGTATACAAAAAGAAGGGCTGGTGCACAATTTTTGGCACGCGCCTAAGGAGACAGCGGAGTAAACATGTTTGGTATCGGTACGCCTGAATTAATCCTTATCCTCGTTATCCTCGTACTACTGTTTGGAGCACGAAAACTACCTCAGCTTGCAAAAAGTATTGGCGATTCAGTCAAAGAACTGCGTAGCGGTTTAAATGGTGAAAGCAATGAAAAGAAAGACAAAAACACAGCAAAAAAACCAAGCTCCGACAAAAAGTCGTAGCCCGGCTAGGTTTTCTGACCACGTAAGCGAGCTCCGTAAGCGGCTTTTTATCGTTGCCGTTATCTTTATACTTGGTTCGTCAGCGGCGTATATGTACCGCCACGAGCTGCTCCAAATCGTTATGGCTCCCCTCGGCGACCAGCAATTGGTTTATCTGACCCCTGGCGGAGGATTTACATTTATCTTCCAAGTATCTATTTATGCGGGCCTGATTTTGGCAGCTCCGGTGCTGGTGTACCAACTCCACAAGTTTATCCGGCCGGCACTGCCGTCCAAAGTAGGCGTGTCGGTAACGCGCATGACGCTGCTCGCCACCGCTCTTATTTCTGCCGGCTGCGCGTATGGGTATTTTGTTGCCGTACCGGCAGCACTCAAGTTCCTAAATGTTTTCGCGGAAGGGATAATTGCACCAAATTTGACAGCAGATTCGTATTTGTCGTTCTTCTTTGCCTACATTGGCGGGCTGGCACTTCTGTCGCTGATTCCGCTGATTCTGATGTTCTGGCACTGGATTAACCCGATGACACCGGGGGGTCTATTGAAGAGCGAGCAGTGGATACTGGTACTTGCCTTTGTGCTCGCCGCAATTATTACGCCGACTCCAGACGCCTTCAACCAGCTTATGATTGCTGGGCCAATCATTGCTATTTACCAGATAGGAGTCGGGTACGTTCTGGTAAATTTGATGCAAGCGAGGCGCAGGGAAGTACCTGTGGCTCATCCCGCGCAAGTTCCTGCTACCTTGGAGGCGCGAACATCTGAGACTGAGGCAGTTAATTCTCCGGTTGTAGCCCCTGTACCTCAACAGAAACCTGTTCAAAGGCGGTCCCTCGATGGCTTACGAGCTCCCGTCCGGACAACACTACCGGTTATTGTCCAGCCCAGGCCGCAACCTGTTCAGACACGAATTTCACCCCGCCTTAGCCTCGATGGAGTTATTCGTCGATAAAAGGACTAGACAAAGCCAAAAAGCTTATGTAGAGTAGAAGCAAATAACCTAAAAAACAAACATATGCAAAACAGTATCAAGAACAATCTTCAGCAGTTGATGGAAAAAGATATGGACCGGCGCGACTTCCTAGTCCACCTTGGGATTGGCTTTGCGTCAATTTTAGGGATTTCTGCTGTTCTAAAAACCCTTTCCCATCTGGGCAGCCCATCAAAATCGAGTACTTCGTATGGATACGGTTCCAGCGCCTACGGTGGCCGTTCCAGCTCGTTTCGTAACTAGAAAGAACTTCTTTCGTAATAGGGGAGGACAGCCATGAAATACCTTCGGTTTCTGCCTGCTGTCTTTTTTATTATCCTTGGTCTCGCCGGTTGCTACCTGTTAAGTCTGGCGTTTGCTCCATTTATGAGCGGTACCGATATCTTCTTGGCCCCCGCCAAAAATGAAGTGAGCCAGCGCTTAAACCAACCGGCAGGTGATAGCAATATGCTTTATATCGAACGGCTGGGTTTGAAACTACCAATTGTAGAAGGAGTAGACAGCTCGATTCTCCTGAAGGGAGTATGGCATCGCCGGCCAGAAAATGGCAATCCAGAAAGGGGAGGGAATTTCGTTTTAAGCGCCCATCGTTTTAATATGGGTCTTACCCCGGCAGGAACGGTCAAGCAGTCGCCGTTTTACCATCTGGACAAGCTTGCCGCTAACGATCGGATTGCCGTCGATTATAACGGCGAGCGCTACTACTACAAGGTTGAACGCAAATATACGGTCCCAGCCGACGCTACGTCCATTGAGGGACCGTCAAACGAAGCTAAAATGACACTCTACTCGTGTACGTTGCGGGGGTCTGCAGATGGCCGAGAGGTCGTCGAAGCCCTGCCTGTGGCTGAATAATTGACTTACTTCACCCCTTTTCGTGCCGCCCTGCGCGTGCGCCAATCATCGATAATGACGGCGAACATCACGCCACTGAACACCAAAAGCAGTAGGGCGGCACCAATTAGCCGTAACTTATCTACGAGATCGTACTGGTTCTTGAGCAGCATGAGTGAGGCAACGACTGCAAGTGAAAGAAAGAGTACAAGACTTGGCAGTGTGACCCAGAAGTGATTCTTCACCAGATTACGAGCAGATATATCGACGGTGTGTCGACCGGTGGTTGGCGTCGTGCGTTCATCGCGGTAGGTGACGATATTGTTCATTAAGCTCGAGTGAATGTTGATGGCTTTACGAACCATGGTATCTAAGTCTTTTAGAGGGAGGAGAGGGCCATACAGATAGAGGTATCTGCCATGAAGCTCAATATCATACTCACTAGCAGCAATCATTGCCTGCATCACCTCAGGTGTAATGAAGGCGAGAGTATCTATTTCGTAACGAAAAGGACTATAGGTGGTGAAGAAGGTATCAAAGTTGCCCTCAAATCTCATGCGCTGGGCATTATCTACCCTGAACTGAAGCTGTCGTCCGTGTGATTTGTGTGAATCAAAGAAGATATTGGGTAGTTCACGCGGCAAATCAAGCCTCAACACGGAATAATACACATGCCGTACTGCATAGCGACCACCTTTGACCTCGCCGTATACCGTATGAGCATAGCAGTCTAGGCTCCATCCTTTACCGGCAATTGTGCCGAGCGAGCGCTGGCTTTCGCCAGGATCATTCATAAACCGAAAAAGCGCCGTTTTGTGACTTGAAACAGTATCAAACTTTAATTGTCGCTGTAGAGCAAACTGTTGAAGTTCACTGGTATATCGGGTCTCGTCGAAACGTCGCCACAGGTAGTAGCCTGCTGCACCAACGGCTACGACGACGATCACCCCACCCCATAGGATCGTATTAACAAGTGTCTCTACTAGTGTAGCTTGGTCTGGCGCATCAGCGGGCCCCCTGAGCTCTTCAGGAAATAGCAGCTGACCTACCACACCCACAATGACGTTCAGAATAATAAAAACTACCAGGGCATTCCGTATAGTACCGCCTATTGCTGGTGCGCTGTTTCTCATAGACCGAGTATAGCTGTTAAACAGATACTTACCAATAAAAAAACCAAATTAAGCATAAGCTCTTTAAACAATATTATTGACAAATTAACATAAGTGTGATAGTATGGAAGTAACACTATGAATAGCCATGCTTTTCAGGGTGGGTGAGAAGGTGTAATAACTAAGAGGAGTTTTACATGAAGAAATCATACGTTGTAAGCGCTATTCTAGCCGTCGCTGGTGTCGCCTTGCTGGCAGCCCCAATGGTCGCCAACGCAAAACGCGTTGCTGCCGACTCAACAGCCAAAGAATGTAAAGTTGTGACAAACGGCACCCTGAACGGAGAAAACGGTCCGAACCGCAAATTCGTTGTTACTAACAACAAAGCTTTTATCAGCTTTACCGTCAAAGGCAAGAAGTGCCAGTCGACTGTCCAGCTGAAGTCATGGTACTCCCCATCACGAAACGGTACCCCGCACCCAGCCCAAGTTAAGTTCCAAGAAAAAGAACGTACGTTAGGCCCCGGTAAATACACAATGGGTGTCGACTTGCCTCCAAAAAATTGTTTTTACCAGGTTGACTTCGTCCGAGTCCCGGACAACAAAGCTCCCGGTGAAAAGAATGAAATGCTTGGATTTACCCTGAACGGCAAGAAGAACTGTATCCCTGAGCCAAAGATGATAACGGTTTGTGTGCTAGCTACCAAAGAGATCAAGACAATTAAAGAAAAGAACTTTGATGCTACCAAACACACGCTTGACCTATCGAAGTGTAAAAAACTTCCACAAGAAGTACCTGGCAAACTGGTCGTTTGTGACCTGCAGACCAAGGAAATCGTAACTATCGACGAAGAAGACTTCGACGAAAGCCGCCACACCGAAGACCAATCAAAATGTGATACTCCTGAGGTGCCTGAAACACCAAAGGAACTGCCACAGACTGGCCTTGAAAGTCTAATGAGCCTGGTTGGCGCATCAAGCCTAGCCGGTAGCGCGAGCTACTACATCGGTTCACGCCGCCGTAACGCCTAACAAAACGGCATACAATTAAAAGACCTCCGACTTCCGGGGGTCTTTTATAATAGGAAGAATGACGGAACGAACGATGAAAGGGGTCAACCTTGGCGGGTGGCTGGTGGTGGAAAAGTGGATCTCGCCCTCACTGTTTGAAGGAACGACGGCAACCAATGAATTTGAACTAGCTCGGTCGAAGCAGGGGCGGGAACGCTTAAAAAACCACCACCAGACTTTCATTGCAGAAAGTGACTTGAAGTGGTTCAAAGACCAGGGAGTAGAAATTCTGCGCATACCGTTCGGCTACTGGATACTTGGCGACGATGCGCGCTACGAGCCGGCAATTGACAGGCTGGACTGGCTCGTCCGCACTTCCCTCGCCTACGATTTAAAACTATTGTTAGATTTACATGCCGCGCCAGGTGCGCAGAACAGAGCAGCTCACAGTGGTAGCGGGAACCTGGTGCTCAATGAACATTCAACCAAATGGTTAAATGACAAAACAGCACAGGACAGAACAATAGAAGTTTTAGAGACAGTAGCCCTCCGGTACAAAGATTACCCTCATATTTGGGGTCTCGAAGTTCTGAACGAACCAACCGTTGACCGCCTTGGCCTCAAACTCGCTCGGTTTTACCGCCGTGCGTACCGCCGGCTCACCAACGTAGCCCGACCAGGCACACACTTTATATTTTCTGACGGCTTTGCCCCGCTTAAACTGACCGGCTGTCTATGGTTTGTGAAAAAACGCCAATTCCCTGTTGCAATGGATTGTCATATCTATCAGGTATTTGGACATAAAAATAAACGCCGCAGCTTCCCGCAGCACGTCGCGAAGGTAAAATGGACAAAATGGTTTTTACGCTTTTTGCGTCTTCAGCAACCGCTTATTGTCGGCGAATGGAGCGCCATGCTGCCGCTACGGGTATCGTCCGAACAAACGAAGCAGTATATCCATGTTCAACACAGAGCGTTTGACGGTACGCTTGCTCATTTCTATTGGACATACAAAACCGAAGCATCCGGGCGGTGGAACTTCCGCGACATGGCTGACAAAAACCACCTGACTGGCTACAATGAAACGTAATGGGTGCACGCTTTAAACGAACAAAAATCCTTGCTACTGTCGGTCCGGCAACAAATGGCTATGAGCAGATCGAAGCCATGGTTCGGGCCGGGGCCAATGGTTTCCGGCTGAATTTTAGCCACGCGACGTACGAATCGGCGGCCGAACTGATTTCGCTCATCCGCCGGGCGTCAGATGCAACCGGCAAACCCGTGGCTATTTTGCAGGACTTGCAAGGTCCGAAAATCCGACTGGGTAATCTTGCAACCGACCCCCTGAACGTGACTGCCGGTCAAAGTCTGGTACTCGATTACGATACTAGCTCTGATAGCGAAGCATTACCCGTCCAGTACAACCTAGCTCCGAAGGTGCGGCCCGGCCAGCCGCTTTACCTGTTTGATGGCAAGGTACGCACAACTATCGAGGCGGTTGAAAATGACACCGCTATCCGGGTGCGGGTAGAAAACGACGGCGTACTGATGAGCCGTAAGGGCATCAACCTTCCCGAAACTGACTTTGGCGGCGACATCATTACCGAAAAAGATTTGGCAGATATTGAGTGGGGCGCGCACCAGGATATTGACTATGTTGCGCTTAGTTTCGTACAGACGGCCGATGACATCCGTTCTCTGCGAGAACTTTTGAAGGCCAAAGGTTCAACCGCCCGGATTATTGCGAAAGTTGAGACCAAAGCAGCGATTGAAAACGGAACGCTCGAAGAAATTGTCAGAACCAGTGACGGCGTCATGGTCGCCCGAGGTGACCTGGCTGTCGAGGTTGGTGCAGAAGTAGTACCAATCATGCAACGAAAAATCATTGCCCTTTGCCGCAAATACGGCAAATTAAGCATTGTTGCCACCCAAATGATGGCTAGCATGGTCGAGAATCCAGAACCGACCAGAGCCGAGGTTGGAGATGTTGCCAACGCCGTCATTCTAGGTGCCGATACCGTCATGCTGAGCGACGAGACCGCGATGGGCAAATATCCGCTCGAAACTGTCACGGCCATGAAAAAGGTGGTGCTGTATACCCAAGAGAACGCGCCGCCGGCCCCGATTAGCGATGTTTTGAACGGCGAAAATACCCAGCGGACGGCAATTGGTGCTGCAGCCGTTAAATTGGCCGAAGATTTGCAAGTCGACGCCATTGTAGCTGAAACCAAATCGGGAGCTACGGCGCGGGATATTGCAGCTTTCCGGCCTAACCTTCCGATTGTGAGTGTTACCAGCGAACCTAGGGCAGCCCAGCAACTGGCGTTGATTTATGCCAACAAGAGCTTTATCCGTCCAGACGGTGAAACGGCCGGACTTGAACTGGCCCGCGAGCTGAAAGAAAGTAACTATTTCGAAACCGACCAACCGGTCAAAGTTGTCATTGTCAGCGGCCGTCAGCCCGGCGTTATCGGCGCAACCGATACCATACGAGTGCGCGTGCTAGAATAATGGCAAGTAAGGTGGGCATGAAATTTTTTAAACGGACAATTCGCGACGTACCCCTAGAAGGCCAAACAGTACTTTTACGGGCGGACTACAATGTTCCGTTGAATGAAGACGGCAGCGTACGGGACGATTTTCGTATCCGAGCAAGTTTGCCGACGGTCCGGTACTTGTTAAAGCACGGCTGCAAAGTTGTTATTATTGCCCACTTAGGCCGTCCAGAGAGCCGTGATCCAAAGCTTAGCCTCGAGCCTGCTGCCCAGCGGTTAGCCGAATTATTGGGTGAACCCGTACGATTTGTCGATAGGACTATCGGCGAAAAAGCCCGTATGGCTGTCAAGCGCGCCCCGAAACGTTCCGTTATTGTGCTCGAGAACCTGCGGTTTCACAAAGAGGAAGAAGCGAATGATGAAAAATTTGCGAAAGAACTGGCAAAAACCAGCGGTGCCCGTTATTTTGTTCAGGATGGTTTCGGGGTCGTCCACCGCGACCACGCCAGCACGGCGGCCATTACCTTGCAGCTTCCGAGTGTAGCCGGGTTGTTACTTGAGAAAGAGTACGTCTCTATTGTATCGGCGATGAAGCACCCCAAGCGTCCACTAGTGGCGGTGATGGGCGGCGCAAAGGTAAGTGACAAAATTCAGGTCGTCGATGAATTGGTCGAAAAGGCCGATAGAATCTTGATTGGCGGCGCTATGGCTAACACGTTCTTTGAGGAAGCCGGGAAACCGGTGGGTAAAAGCAAGTTTGAAGACGATCAGAAAGAAACTATCAAGTCCATCTACCGTGCGGTACAGGCCAAGGAAAACGTTAAGGCCGATCAATTTATTGTTCTTCCGACTGACGTAGCAGTAGCGGTTGAGGTAACACCGGATGCAAAGCGGACTGTAGAAGCTGTTGAAGAGGTCAAAAGCGGGGATATTATCCTCGATATTGGGGATGAAACGGCCAAAGCGTACAGCAAAATACTTGAATTTGCTGGCACTGTTATATGGAATGGAACCCTGGGTTATGCTGAACTTCCAGCCTTTGCCAAAGGGTCGGAAGCGGTAGCTCAAGCACTTGCCGATTCTCCCACCGTCGATTCAATCGTTGGCGGTGGTGATACGGCTGATTTCGTAATCCATTGGGATAAAAAGCACGGTGACAGCTTTAGCCACGTTTCGACCGGCGGCGGAGCCAGCTTAGAATTAATGGCCGGTCAAAAATTGCCCGGCGTCGAACACCTGCTGGACGCCTAGGCGCAGCGCTGGTACACTAAGAGCAACAACTAAAGCGTAAGCAAATTCAACTAGGGTGAGCACTCGAATATTGATTGTCGGCAACTGGAAAATGAACCTCACGATCCATGAGGCGAGTTTGTATGTTCATAAGCTTGCAAGTAAGGTAAAAGGCCATCGCAACGTAGAGGTTGTCTTGGCGCCGAGTCTGCTGAGCCTGCCAACGCTGAGCCTGCAGGTTGAGCGACGCCAGTTCAAGCTGGCCGCCCAGAATTTTTATTGGCAGGACGAAGGGGCTTTTACTGGCGAAATTTCGGCCCATCAGCTGCGCGGCTTGGTCGAGTATGCCATTATTGGGCACTCCGAACGCCGTCACATCTTTGGCGAGCACGACAAGGACATCCGAGCCAAAGTCCAAGCAGCCGTCCGGCATAGCTTGACGCCAATACTCTGCGTGGGCGAAACGGCGCACGAACGTACCGCTGGCGAAACGAATGGAGTGCTCCACGATCAAGTTGTCGGAGGCTTAGCAAACCTCACCGCTGAAGAAGTAGCGGGAATTGTGATTGCATACGAACCAGTCTGGGCAATCGGAACCGGTAACAATGCCACGCCGGCCGATGTCGAAAATGCTGTCAAGCTTATTCGGCGCCAAGTTGAGCACCTATATGGTGGTGATATCGCCGCATCGGTCCGGATTCTCTATGGCGGCAGTGTTTCGGCAGATAATGCCAGCAGTTATTTGACAACTCCAGGCGTCGACGGATTACTTCCCGGAGGGTCTAGCCTGAAAGCCGATGAGTTTAGCGCCATAGTTGAAGCTGCCCATAAAGCAGGAAAGAAGTAGTCATGAAAGACCTTGATTTTGACGAACTTGACCGAGCAGTTAGCTCACTGATGAGCAACGTGCCAGATAAGACAAATGCTGCCTCCGCTCCTGCGGCCAGTTCTGCTCCGGCGGCACCAAGCGCTGCCGTACCGCCTGCTGATGGTGCAACACCGATTACGGTCGTCAACAACAGTAAACCGGTTGAACCGCCGGCTCCGGCCACACCAACTCCTGCTCTAGCCCCCGCCCAGCGGCGAGGCGGACGGTTTATGGATATGGTTCCAAGCCAGGCCAAGCCGCGTTCGGCAAGCCCGCCCTCTCGTGAAGGGGTAACAATCACTCCCCGGTCCGAAAGCCCGGCATCTGAACCAGCAGTTGCCACCGAGCCCACTCCGGCAGAAACACCTCAGGTAGTTAAGCCATCCGAACCGACCTCGCCGGCATCATCATCCGCGTCTTCAAATTGGCCAGACCCACTAGATATGGCATCACCGACTGACACTCCCGAACCGACACCCAAAGCAGAACCAGCACCGGACACACCTGCAACGGATGCACCTACAGCTCAAAGCGGACCACTCGAGTCTCCATTCCTGGCCGATGCCAAGGTAGAGAAGCGTCCGCTCAATGCAGACTCGCTAGAATTGGAAAAATCATCCGAAGAAGAAACTCCAGCTGAGGATAAAACGAGTCCCTCCAAGACCGATAATGAAAGTTTACCACCGGCACCCCCTGTTCCTGCTGAGTTAAATAGTGACCTCATTGCTATTGAATCAAATGAGCTAGTAACGGATACCGCCTCGTCCGAACCGTTCGCTGGCGATAAAACCGAGGCTGCTCCTGATGCGAAGCGTCTCGATGAACATTCAAGCGGACCAATTGGGCCGACTTCCATCGTGCAGCAATACAAAGAGCAACCGAGTTCCGGCGATCAGAGCCACGCCGCAATTTTCGATGCTTCCCACTATCCCGAGCCACTCGCCCACCCAGCCAAGAAGTCATCAGGCTGGTGGTGGGTTGTGTGGGTTATCATTCTACTGGCGTTTGGAGCCGGCGGGGCGATTGTCTTATATAGTTTGGGTATTATATAGCACAGGTATTATCACCTCGACTTCTTCGCTATACTTATAGGTAATGGATATGTTAGAAGGCTTGAACGACGCCCAAGCCAAGGCGGTCGTTGCGCCCGAAGGGCCATTATTATTACTCGCCGGTGCCGGCAGCGGCAAGACGAAGACGCTGACTCACCGGATTGCTTATTTGATTGCTGAAAAAGGGATCTGGCCTAACCAAATCTTGGCAGTGACATTTACCAATAAAGCTGCACGGGAGATGCGTGAGCGGCTGAGCCAGCTATTGCATCAGCCAAACAGCCGCAGCTTCATGCCGTGGATGGGGACGTTCCACGGCATTTGCGTTCGATTACTCCGTCAAGACGGTGAAGCAATCGGCATTCAGCGTAATTTTGTTATCTACGACGAAGACGATCGGCAGGGGCTCGTTAAGCAAGCCATGAAAGATAAAGGCATTACCGACGCTAAAATAAAGCCAAAAGTCGTCAGCGGCTTAATATCAACTGCCAAAAACGAAATGATTGGACCGGCGGAGTACGCTGAAACAGCACAGTACCCCTTCCAACAGTCGGTCGCCAAGATTTACCAGCGCTACGAAGAGCTAAAAACGGCTGCTGGGGCACTCGACTTCGACGACCTGCTTCTCGAAACGGTCCGTTTGTTCAAGGAAAAGCCTGAAGTACGTCAGAAGTGGCAAGACCAGTTCAAGCATATTATGATCGACGAGTACCAGGACACGAATGCAGCCCAATATGCCATTGTCAAAAGCCTGGTCAACCCATTGAGGAATATCTGCGTCGTTGGTGATGATTGGCAGTCTATCTATAGTTGGCGCGGAGCTGATTTTACCAATATCTTAAATTTCGAACGCGATTTTCCCGGTGCTTTGGTGATTAAACTCGAACAAAACTACCGTTCAACAAGCGCTATCCTTGAGGCAGCTCATAATGTCATTACCAAAAATGTAACTCGGACCGACAAGAAATTATGGACCGCCGAAAAGGGCGGCTCACCGGTCCAAGTTCACGAGCTCTATGACGAGACGGAAGAAGCCCAGCTGGTTGCGAGCCGTATTAGCGCTCAAACGGCCATTGGAGCCCGCAAACCAAGCGACTTCGCCGTACTTTACCGGACAAATGGGCAGAGCTATACACTAGAGCGGGCTCTGCTTCAAGCTCGTGTACCATACCAAATTATCGGCGGTGTCCGGTTCTATGACCGAAGGGAAATCAAAGATGTCATTTCGTATTTGCGGCTCGTCTACCAACCGAATGACCGTATGAGCTTTTCGCGGATTGCTAACGTGCCGGCCCGTGGGCTGGGCCCGAGCAGCCTAGAACGGTTCCTCGCTTGGCAGAGTGCCAGCGGTTTGACGATTATCGAAGCGCTGCAGCGGGTTCACGAAACCGACGGGTTAACGCCGCGGGCAAAAAATGCCTTCACTAAACTAGGTGAAGTTCTCGTTAAAATCGCTAACATAGCCGACGAGCCGAGCATCGTGATAGAACAGCTGCTCGATAAAACAGGGTATCTGGACTTTATACGGGATGGTTCGCCGCAGGCAGAAGACAGGGAGTCTAACCTAAGTTCACTGGTGTCTGACGCTAAAGCTTTTGCGTCGTTACCTGATTTCCTGGAAGAAGTTGCCTTAATGTCGAGCGCCGACCAGGATAATAAAGTTGCGGGAGTGACACTTATGACGCTCCATGCTGCCAAGGGTCTTGAATTCCCAGTTGTCTTTATGGTGGGCATGGAAGAGGGTATTTTTCCGCACTCCCGCATTTACGAAGCCGGACCAAGCGAGCTGGAAGAAGAGCGCCGGCTATGTTATGTCGGTATGACGAGGGCCCGGGAAGAGCTTCACATGACATATGCCGCTTCCCGTTTACAGTTTGGTCAGCGTGGGTACAATCCTCCGTCGCGGTTCATCGCCGATATGGGCAACGTGGCTACGACATCGGCAGCAACGCACGCCCAAGGCGACAGTGAGTACCAAACGTACGAAATGCAGTTTGATATCAATGACCGTGTCCGCTCACTTCAGTTCGGTAACGGCACAGTCGTCGATATCGATGGCCTGGCAGTAACCATAAAGTTCGACAGCGGCCAGACGAAAAAGCTTAACGTCGAGTACGCTCACCTTTCACCCCTGTAAATTTTCGCCACCGGCCAGCTTTGGTATAATAGTAAGAGTAGCTTTTTGAGACAAAAAGTTCCACCGCGATTCGCTTATTTTATGAAATTACGATCCATTAGATCCAGAGGTATCTCATCCACTTACGTGTTCTTCCTGTGCTTAGCAGCGTTGTTCGGTATGGCTTCGTCGTTCTTTATTCCGGATGCGTATGCGCTTGGCCAGGCAGGTGAGCGCTTAATTACAATTCATGACCGCGGCCAAGAACGAGGACTAATTACCCGGGCTGATACGTTGCGCGAGGTTTTCGAGGAAGCCAACATCCCACTTGATAAGAATGACCTGGTCGAACCCGGTATCGACGAAAAACTTGTATCGAATAATTACCAAGTAAATATCTACCGGGCCCGTCCGGTGGTAATCGTTGATGGCAATGTCCAGCAGCTTGTTATGTCGGCACATCAGACGCCAAAACAGATTGCAGAACATGCCGGTATAGTGCTTCAGGACGAAGACACCGCTGCACTTGACCTAAGTAACAATATCGTCCGTGACGGTGCCAGCATCCGCTTGGTTATCGACCGGGCAGCTCCGGTAAAATTGACATTGTACGGACAGACCGAAACCGTCTATACCCAAGCAACTACCGTTGAAGACTTCTTGTCCGAAAAGCGCATTAAATTAACCGCAAAAGACACGCTGTCGGTTAAGCGGGCAGATGAAGTTAAAGCAGGCATGAAAATCGAAATTTGGCGCAACGGCAAGCAAACCGTCACGCGGGAAGAACCGGTTCCGTTCGAAACCCAGCAGATTCAAGATACCGACCGTGAAGTCGGCTATAAAGAGGTCAACACACCGGGTGTAAACGGTAAAAAGATGGTAACCTACGAAATCATTATGAAAAACGGCAAAGAGGTTAGTAAGAAAGTCATCCAGACGGTGGTGACCAAGCAACCAAGCAAGCAAGTTGAGACCATTGGTACAAAGATGACCAATAGTTTCAGCGGCAGCTTTGCCCAGGCACTTGCCAAACTACGCAGCTGTGAAGGCAGCTACACCTCCAACACCGGTAATGGCTACTACGGCGCGTACCAATACGATCTTCAAACATGGGGTAACTACAAAGGCTATTCAAACGCTTCATTAGCCCCTCCTGCCGTTCAGGACGAAAAAGCATGGTTAACCTATCAGGCTCGCGGTTGGAGCCCATGGCCGAGCTGTAGCGTTTCACTCGGCTTGCAAGATATCTACCGATAATCTAGGGTTAGGATATGAAAGGTCCCAAAAAAGAACTGGGCCAGCATTGGCTGACCGATCGGTATGTTCTGAGTGAAATCGCCGATGCGGCAGATATCCGGTCGAGTGACACGGTACTCGAGATCGGTCCCGGCCTAGGAACGCTAACATCAGAACTGCTTAAAAGGGCATCAAAAGTCATCGCAGTCGAGTTTGATACGGATCTTGCCAAGAAGTTGCCAGGACAATTCCCGGGAACAAACCTTGAAGTTACGGCGGCCGATATTCTGTCCTACGACCTGGACCAACTGCCAAAAAATTATGTTGTCGTAGCGAATGTGCCGTATTACATCACCTCAAAAATCGTCCAAAAACTAATGACGGCTACGAATAAACCCCGGATAGCCGTACTTTTAGTACAAAAAGAAGTCGCCGAACGGATTGCTGCCAAACCAGGCAACATGAGTATCTTAGCTATATCGGCTCAGGTGTATGCCGAGGCAAATCTCGGTATGATGGTGCCCCGCGAATACTTCACGCCACCGCCACAAGTTGATTCACAGGTGATTGTTTTGACGGTCAGGCGGAAGGCCCTTATCTCACCCGAAGATGAAAAACAGTTCTTCCGAACGGTTAAGGCCGGCTTTTCGGCCAAGCGCAAAAAACTCCGCTCCAGCCTAAGCGGGGGGCTTGGTATTGAAAAGCCAGAAGTCGAGACACTGCTTAGGGATGCCGGCATATCATCGGACGTCAGAGCTGAAGATCTGTCAATCGAAGAGTGGCTTAAGGTAATACGCGCGGCATGAGTAGCGTTTTTCAAGCAATCTCGGCCAGTAGGGATGGCTCAATGTCGAAGGATGTTGATACTGAGCAGCGGCGAAAAAATCGGCAGCACTTTTTGGAGAGCCAGGGCATAAAACTGGAGCAATCGATACTAGTTCACCTGAAATACGAAGGCGATGATTACTGCCGGTATTACGAAGTTTCGTCTGAACAAGCGGGTGACGGCATGGTTTTTGACTCGAGCATTGTCGCGGACGCCCTATTTACCCGAAGCAAGCGTCTTGCACTCTTTTTGCCGGTGGCAGATTGTGTCGGGGCGGTTCTGTACGATCCCACGCTACAGGTATTGGGCCTTGCACATTTTGGCCGTCACAACCTAGCACAGTTAGGAGGAACGAAGGTTATTGAATTTATGAATCAGGAGTTTGGCTGCAGCCCGTCAAATGTCCAGATTTGGCTCAGCCCTGCTGCCGGCCGCGAAAACTACCCGCTGTATGACTTTAACAACCGCAGCCTTCACGAAGTTACGATGAGCCAATTAAGCGCCAGTGGTGTCGCGGTAAGTAACATCCAAGTAGACACACGCGATACGACGAAAGACCCGAGCTTTTTTTCGCACAGTGAGTTTCTCAAGGGGAACCGCAGCACCGACGGCCGGCAAGCCGTCGTTGCTATGATGCTTCCGTAACCTCTGTTATACTGAAAACCGATGGGAAAAAACCTCTACATTACGACCGCAATCCCGTATGTGAATGCAAAACCACATATCGGCAATGCCCTCGACTACCTACTTGCCGACATCTGGAGTCGTTACCAAAAGCAAAACGGTCGTCAGGTTCGGTTCCAAGTCGGAACAGACGAGCATGGAAATAAGATAGCAGCGAAGGCAGCTGAAGCCGGGTTGGATCCGCAAACCTATACCGACCAAATGTACGGCAACTTTGAGGCGCTCATGCGTAAAGTCGGCGCTGAATTTACTGATTTTATTCGCACGACTGACGGTCATCACAAAGGCGCCGTCCAATATATATGGCAGCAGCTGCAGCCGTATATTTACAAAGGAACCTACCAGGGCTGGTATTGTACGGGCCACGAAGCCTTCTTTACCGACAAAGAGGTAGAGGCGACCGGAGGAGTATGCCCCGACCACCAAACGCCCTATGAACAGGTAGCCGAAGAAAACTACTACTTAAAAACCGGCGAGTTCTCTGAGCGTATCCGCGATGCCATCGAAAAAGGTAAGATGCAAATCGTACCGGAATTTCGCAAGAATGAGTTTTTAAACCTCATCAAGGACGGCCTGCCAGATGTTAGTATCTCGCGGCCAAAAAAAAGTCTGACATGGGGTGTCCCGGTACCTGGTGACCCAGAGCAAATTATGTATGTCTGGGTTGATGCACTCAGTAACTACATCACTGTCCTGGGCTATCCTGATCATGCCGAATGGCAGGAATATTGGCCAGCAGACGTGCAGGTTATCGGAAAAGATATTCTACGGTTCCACGCCGGTATCTGGCCTGCTATGCTGCTGGGTCTCGGCGTCAGCCTGCCCAAGAAATTGCTCGTCCACGGGTTCGTCAACGTCGGTGGGGCAAAAATGAGCAAGACTGTTGGGAATGTAGTCGACCCGAATGAAATCATTGACCAATATGGGCTCGATGCCTTTCGTTACTTTTTCGCCCGTCACATCCCAACTCAGGATGATGGTGATTTTACGTGGGAGAAATTTGAAACGGCATACAACAACGAGCTTGCTAACGACCTTGGCAACCTTGTTGCCCGGGTTGCAAATATGCTCAGTAAGTACCAAGCCGGTGTGATTGGCGACGCTCCGCTCGGCGAGCACGACATGCAGCTGTACCGCGAGGCATTTGATAGGTTAGAATTCGACAAAGCTTTGGACCAAGTCTGGCAAATGGTGCGGTCGCTCAATAAATACATCGACGATGTCAAGCCGTGGGAAATTGCCAAGCACAAAGAGAAAGACCCCGATGCCGAACCTCACCTCAGCGAAGTCTTAGCGCACTGTGTGGGCAATCTGCTCCAGATTGGAGACTTACTTATTCCATTTATGCCGGATACTGCCTCAAAGATACATAACATGTTTGAAACAGGCGTAGTTGTGCCACTCGACGGCGTTTTGTTCCCAAAAATTTACCAACACACCCCCAATCCACAGACATCCAAAGGCCAGTAATGCTCGTTGATACACATTGCCACATTCACGAAGCGGCATACCCACTCAACTCCGAGGAAGCACTCAAGCGCGCCAGGGCTGCAGATGTATCTACGCTCATCTGCGTTGGAACTGACAATACGACTTCTGCCGACGCCGTCAGATTTGCTGAAGCGCACGACGATGTTTGGGCGACCGTTGGCGCTCATCCGCATGACGCCAAAGACGGCTACGACAGAGTAATAGCGTTGGCGGAACAAGGTTCGAGAAAATTGGTTGCAATCGGTGAAATCGGGCTTGATTATTTTTATACCCATAGCCCGAAAAACGTCCAGCAAGCGGCATTTGAAGCTCAGTTGCAACTGTCAGTCGATTATAATCTGCCCGTAATCTTTCATGTTAGAGACGCTTTTGACGATCTTTGGCCGATTATTAGTAATTTTAAGGGTCTGAGAGGTGTATTACACAGCTTTACCGACAATATGTCAAATTTAGAACGCGGGCTGTCAGAAGGGCTGTACATCGGCCTGAACGGCATTTCTACCTTCACCAAAGATGAAAATCAGCGAAAAGTGTTTGATGCCATCCCCTTAGAGCATATGCTTTTAGAGACTGATGCACCATTCTTGACACCTTCGCCACACCGTGGTAAAGTAAACGAGCCAGCGTTTGTCCGGCACGTGGCCGAGTATCACGCTTCTCGGCGTGGGGTAGAGCTCGAACACCTCGCACGAGTCACGACCGCAAACGCATCTTCGCTGTTTTCTATCTAAGAAATCAGTTTCTCTAACATCAATACCGCCAAAACTATCAATTCTAACTCACAGGAGGTTGGTTCATGCCCGAAAGCTACGAAATCCCATCACGTGCGAAGGCCGGTACCCGGTTTAATAACGACACCCATGTTGACCTTCAAATGGGTAGAGGCGATCTTATTGATTTGAACGATGCCCGCAATCTCGTTGTGAAGACCGAAGCCCGTCGGGCGGCAGAAGCAGCCGAGCAATCTCCCAGCCAACAGATACTTGGCAGAATCACTAGTGTTAGTGAATACCTCGACACGATTCAGGAGTATGAAATTAACCGAGCTGCCTAGGAATTATATATGGCTAACGTACTAAAAAAAGCACTTACCCTTCTCATCGGCAACACCGATGACCTAGCGTATCTTAAATTGCCAAAGCTTTCGGATCGCCCAGCAAAGAAACTTACAAAACGGGAGCTGATTCAAATGGAAAGCGAAATTGGTCGCGAAATCTTCGGACCAATTCCAAAAGGCCACCACCGAGAATTCTTCAAGCTCGATAAGACAACATGGATCTGGTACGAAGAGTACAAAGACCAGGCTGGCAAACTACAGACTATGACGACACGTTACGAAATTCAGGATAATGGCATTCTAAAGGCTCAGAATGGCGCTCGATACAGCTATATTGAAGGAGAAGAACTCGCTAATCTTGGCAAGGCTGTCCAACTGTATTACGAACGCGTGATGCGTAGCGTATATAATCGCGATCCCGGTACCGGTCTGCCCTTGGCGTAAATTGGTATAATTAACCTATGACGTCAGACGGGCTTTATTATCTTGATCATGCTGCCGCGACACCCGTCGACGAGCGCGTCCTTGCGGAGATGCAGCCGTATTTCGGTGAACGGTTCTTTAACCCATCGAGTCCTTACGCGCCAGCCGTGGCTGTTAGGCGTGATTATTTTGATGCCAAAGCTCGGCTTGCACACACGTTCGGGGCAAAGGCCGATGAAATCATCATTACAGCCGGAGCGACCGAGTCGATTAACCTAGCCTTTTCAGCCGTAACGGGCCACGTTGTTATATCGGCTATCGAGCACGATGCCGTCGTTGCTGCAGCGAAGCGTCATTCTCACACTCTTGTTGCCCCAACTGAAAAAGGAATCATCACACCAGAGGCAGTCGGCGCTGCCATAACTCCGGATACCGAACTCGTCAGCGTGCAGCTTGCGAACAATGAGATAGGTACAATCCAGCCAGTCCGTCAAATAGCCGAGAAGATAAGAACGATACAGGCCGCCCGCCTGAAAGAAAACAACAAACGGCCATTGGCACTTCACTGCGACGCGTCACAAGGCTTCGGGCAAATTGATATTCATACGGCGCGCCTTGGCATAGACCTACTGACTCTAAATGCCGGCAAAATGTACGGACCGAAGCAGGTCGGATTGCTCTGGGTACGGCCCGGTGTCCATGTCGAACCGCTGATTGTTGGCGGCGGGCAGGAGCGGGGGCTTCGGAGCGGAACCGAAAACGTGGCTGGGACAATCGGTTTTGCTAAGGCGGCTGAACTCGCCGACCGGCATCGGAAGTCAGAGGCTGAAAGACTATCGAAGCTTCGCGACACAATGGAACAAACCCTGGCTAATGCCTTCAAGCAAGCCGTCGTATCTGGCCATCCCAAAAAGCGTCTTCCGGGGTCGTTACATATTTCGATGCCGGGACTCGACGCAGAGCGCCTTGTTTTTGCATTGGAGCAACGCGGCGTAATGCTTGCAACCGGAAGTGCCTGCGCTGCTAATAAGAATACGCGTTCGCACGTTTTGACGGCGCTTGGTATGTCGGACGAGCTGGCTGATGGCAGTCTTCGCCTGACGTTTGGGCGCTTGTCGAACGAAGAAAATTGCCGCCAAGCGGCTGCTATTATTGTTGAAGAGGTTAAAAAAGAATACGAAAGGGTCGGCCGTGCGTAACCTTCTTATTGCAATCGTCGCTTTGCTTGCCCTGGGCATCACGGTACTGAGCGTTTATTTGACGCCTGACGACTTATCCCGCTGCCAGGAAGTTCCTTCCACTAAAACCGAGTGCCAGCCGGCCGATGCCATCCTAGCTATTAGCGGCGGGAATACTTCTATCCGGACTGCCGAAGCAATCACGTTGTATAAAAATGGCTGGGCTAAAAAACTGATTTTTTCTGGGGCTGCCAAAGATACATCTGGTCCGAGCAATGCTGCGGCCATGCGTACACAGGCGCTTGCTGCCGGTGTACCATCAGAGGATATCGCTGTTGAAGAACAAGCCCAGACAACACGTCAAAACGCCGAACGTACCAAGCAACTATTAGTCGAAACCAGCGGACCTGAAGCCAAACGAGTGATTTTAGTGACGTCGGCATACCACCAGCGGCGGGCCGGACTCGAATTCCGTCAATTAGTCGGTGAGTCGATAACGATTATTAATCACCCGGCTCCTCGCGATCCTGACTGGCCGACACTTTGGTGGTTGACCCCACGGGGCTGGTGGCTCGCCGGTGGAGAAATGGTTAAGATCATTGCCTTTTACGCCGGGCAGAGCCAGTAATGGAAGCGAAGCAAAAAGTCTTCGTCGGCATGAGCGGCGGAGTAGACTCCAGCCTGACCGCAGCACTGCTCGTTGAACAGGGTTACGAGGTTACCGGTGTGTATATGAAAAACTGGACGAAAGACCTGCCGGGCATGCGCTGTCCATGGGCCGATGATCTGGCCGATGCCAAGCGCGTAGCCGTACACCTGGGCATTGACTTTAAAGTTTTTGACTTCGAGAACGAGTACAAACACAAAGTAGTCGACTATATGATAGACGAATACAAGCTTGGCCGGACGCCGAATCCGGACATCATGTGCAACCAAGAAGTGAAGTTCAAGCTATTCCTCGACATGGCTCTAGAACAAGGCGCTGACTTAGTTGCGACTGGTCACTACGCCCGCACCAAAGACGGCCAACTCCTTATGGCGACAGACGCTAACAAGGACCAGACGTACTTCTTGTATCGGATTGACGGGGCGGCACTAAAAAAGACTCTGTTTCCTTTGGGTGAATACACAAAGCCGGAAGTCCGCAAAATGGCTGAAGAGCGAGGCCTTGCCACTGCCAAAAAGAAGGATTCACAAGGAATTTGCTTCGTCGGCCAGATTGGGATACGCGAATTCTTAAGCCAATATGTCGACACGAGTCCGGGCGAGGTTATCGACAAAGCATCAGGAAAAGTACTCGGTACCCATGACGGAGCCATCTTTTATACGCTTGGCCAGCGCCATGGTCTAGAACTGGGGGGCGGTCTGCCATATTATGTCGTTGGCAAAGACATGGGGAAGAACCAGGTCTTCGTGACGACGAATCTGAACGATGACGAGCTGTGGCGAGATACTATTACACTAGAAAATATTCACTGGATTAACCAGCCGGCGGTCAACGGAACGTATCAGGTCCGAATGCGTCACCGGACCCAACTGATTGAGTGCCAGCTGGAAGGCAGCACCCTAAAGCTAAAGGAACCTCAGCGTGCCGTCGCAGCTGGTCAGTCAGCTGTTTTATATGATGGCGACCTTTGCGTTGGCGGTGGAATCATCGTTTAATCGGCCTCTGTTATACTATAAACAATGAACGCTCAACAAATCCGAAATGCTTACCTGAAATTCTTTGAAGACCGCGGGCATGCGGTTATTAAGCGTGCTCCACTTGTTCTAAAAGATGATCCGACGACCTTATTTACTGGTAGCGGCATGCAGCCAATTATTCCGTACTTGCTCGGCGAGATTCATCCCGCGGGCAATCGGTTAGTCGACAGCCAAACATGCCTGCGCGCCCAGGACATCGATGATATCGGTGACAATCGTCACACGACGTTTTTCGAAATGCTTGGTAACTGGAGCATGGGTGATTACTTCAAAAAAGAACAGATTGAGTGGATGTGGGAATTTTTGACCGAAGTCGTGCAGCTGGATCCAAGCAAGCTGTACGTGACTTGTTATATCGGCGATGACCGCTATGGTATCCCGAAAGATACTGAAGCAGCCGAAGTTTGGAAACGGTTGTTTGATTCAAAAGGCCTTTCAAGCGGCGAAGCTGATATTGGCTCCGAAGAAGCTGGCTACATACGCGGCATCAAAGAAGGCGAGCGGATTTTCTATTACGACGGCTCAAAAAACTGGTGGAGTCGCAACGGTGCGCCAGAAAATACACCAGTTGGCGATCCATGCGGCCCAGACAGCGAAATGTTTTATGACTTTGGCACACCGCACGACCCGAGCTTCGGCGAACATTGTCACCCGAACTGCGACTGCGGTCGGTTCATGGAAATCGGCAACAATGTCTTTATGGCGTACCGCAAAGTCGGTGACGGTAAGTTTGAACCGCTTGAAAAACTGAATATCGACCACGGATCTGGCCTGGAGCGAATCGCTGCCGCTAAACTAAACGACCCAGATGTGTTCAAAATCAGCATTATGTGGCCGATTATCGAAAAGCTGCAGGCGTTGAGTGGCAAAAAGTACGAAAGTCATACCAACGCCATGCGCGTAATTGCCGACCATTTGAGGGCAGCTACATTCCTAGCAGTCGACGGTTGTGTCCCAAGTAACAAAGAGCAGGGGTATGTCATGCGTCGGCTTCTGCGTCGAGCTATTCGTTTTGCGTTTGAATTAGGCATCGAACAGAATTTCCTAGAAGAAGTCGTGCCTACAATTGCTGATATGTACCACGACGATTTTCCAGAGGTTGCTGAGAAACGTGAGGATGTCATCGCTGTACTGGTAAAGGAAGAAAAGACATTCCGTCAGACTCTGCGTAAAGGGCTTCAAATTTTTGAGAAAAAAATGGCAGGCTTTTCAACGCCTACGACGTTCCCGATTGAGTGGGGAGAAGGCAAAATGTCAGGTACCGATATCTTTCAGCTTTACGATACCTACGGTTTTCCCGTAGAGCTTTCGGTTGAAGAAGCGTATAAGCGCGGCATCGATCTTGGCAACTGGCAGGAAGAGTTTGATGCCAAGATGAAAGAACAGCGCGAGCGTTCTCAGACCGCAGCCAAAGGTACCTTCAAAGGTGGCCTGGGTGGACAGACTCTGCAGCACAAAAAATACCACACCGCGACCCATCTGATGTACCAAGCATTACGCGATGTACTCGGTGACCACGTCGTCCAGCGTGGCAGCAACATCACCGAAGAGCGTCTGCGCTTTGATTTTTCGCACCCCGAAAAGGTTACCCGTGAACAACTGGATAAAGTCGAAGAAATCGTTAACCGCGAAATCGCCAAGGACTTAAAAGTCAGCTTTGCCGAATACCCAACCGAAGAAGCGACGGGCAAACTCGGCGCCCTCGGCCAGTTCGGTGACCGCTACGGCGACACCGTAAAAGTGTACAAAATGATAGCCGACGGGGAAGAAAAGCCATATAGCTTCGAAATCTGCGGCGGCCCACACGTTGATCATACACTTCAGCTATTCGAAGATGGCAAGAAGTTCAAAATCATCAAAGAGGAAGCCAGCTCGGCCGGCATTCGGCGTATAAAAGCCGTGCTAGTCTAAATCTTCCTGCGACGACGTAACTGGGCGCACGTGTGTAAGAAGCGCATCGATTATATCTATAAACCGTTCGACATCCGACTCATCCATGATAAGTTCCTTGCTTCCATCCGACGTCATCTGATACAAGTTGCTCGCGGTCGCCCAGTTGTTAAATTCCACCGTAAGTGCCAGTGGGATTTCTTGGTCGTCTCGGAATTCCACCACTTCACACGATAGCAGTTTTCCATCTTTCGACTCAACGATAACCTGGTGGCAGTCGTCTACGGCATAAGTATGTTCAACCGTCGACGTGACCATGTCATTGTTACCGAGGGTTTCGCACAGCTCACTTGCGCGGCCAACGTCATTAAGGTCTTTAAAATCCGAAAGTGACGGGTCGTAGGTCGGTTGGGCAATTCTTGCCAGAATAGCAGATGTCTCCTCGGGATCGACAACGCCTGTTGGCGTTACATCATTCTCAAATTGCAGAAGGTGCTTACCGTCATGCTGGGCTATATGCACTGTTGCAAAAGGCAGGCAAATTGCAACGGAAGAAGAGACGTACGTCCTGTCACCGGTTGTATGTACGGTACTGCGATATTCAATCGAATCGGGCGGCCTTCCAAGCGGGTTGATGTCACGGACAGCGGCCGGGAGTTCCACCATCTCCATAACTCTGGGGTCAGAAACCGAATAATTCCTGTCTGTGGAGTTAGCTGGCTGTGATTGGAGTGCCTCTGCAAGCTCGCCGGCCTTTAGCAGCACTTCTGTGTGCTGGCGCAGCTCTTCATACGAAAGGCCGCCAAATTGCGTGTTGTCTGCATCGAATGCGGTCATATCAGTTAATTATAACACAAAAACAACAAATTTACAATACCTTTATGCTTCTACTTTCGATTTGCCGTTTGATATATAATGAAGACACTTATGGTATTCGAAAAAATCCGTGAACTGCAGCACAAACGCCAAGAATCCAATGACCAGCAACACATCGTCGCGCTCGATATTGGAACGGAATTCGTGAAAGCACTGATTGCGCGGCTTGAAGATGACCAATTGAAGATTGTCGGTGTCGGCCGGGTACGCCAAGACGTCAGTGACATGCACAGCGGGGCAATTGCCGATATTGCCGGTGTCGTGCAGAACTGTGAAGAAGCCTTGGCCCAAGCAGAAGAACAGGCCGAATTACAGGCTAAACGGGTTGTCATTGGGATTGCTGGAGAGCTTGTCAAAGGCGTCACAAACACTATTCGGTACCGCCGGCCGCAGCCGGACCGGCCGCTGGATGTCAACGAGATGGAATTCATCATCGAAAAGGTCCAGGAGCGCGCCCAGACCAAGGCACAGAAGCAGATCGGACTCGAAACTGGCAACGAAGACGTCGAAGTTAAACTAGTTAATTCAGCCCTTGTAAGCATCCACATTGACGGCTACAAAGTTTCTAACCCGATTGGGTTCCAGGGTAAGGACGTTGCAGTCCAGATTTACACCGCGTTCGCACCAATGGTACATATTGGGGCATTGGAGCGTGTTGCCGATGAATTGGCTCTTGAGCTGATTGCCGTAGCGGCTGAACCATTCGCGGTTTCCCGTAGCGTGCTTGGTAATGACGCGAGCAGTAACTTCACGGCTATCTTGACAGATGTTGGTGGCGGAACGACCGACATCGCAGTGGTAAATGACGGTGGCGTTGAAGGTACCAAAATGTTTGGCATAGGCGGACGCAGCTTTACGCGTACGATTGCCAGCGAGATGGATCTTAGCTATGGAGACGCCGAAAAGCTGAAACTCAACCTGAATCACGAACAAATCAAACCGTCTGTTAAAACTCAGGCCGAAAAAGCTATCGACAAAACGCTTGACGTCTGGCTTTCTGGAGTTGAACTGGCTTTGAGTGAATTTGAATCGGTAGACCATTTACCAAATCGGATTTTGCTGTGCGGCGGTGGCTCAAGCCTAGATATGCTGGTTGACGCCCTTTCCAAGCGTGATTGGTACAAAGATTTGCCGTTCACAAAGCGTCCGACCGTCCAGCATATTTCGCCGCGTGAAGTGATTGGAATTGAGGATACAACAGAGAAGGCGAGCGACCATACCTTCATCACGGCTATGGGGCTCTTAAGGGTTGGCTATGATACAATTATGGGCAGCAGCGACGCTGACAGCATCAAAGAAAAACTAAACCGCATCCTGCGCATATAACAGATGAACAAAGACGTCATATACATCGATGTCGAAGACGATATCACGGCTATTATTTCGAAGGTCAAAGCTTCGAAAGAAAAGATTGTCGCACTTGTCCCGCCAAAGCGCGTGGGCGTTTTACAGTCTGCCGTTAACTTACGGCTGCTTGCTCGCTCTGCTGAACAAAGCAACAAACGGCTCGTAGTTATTACGAACAACCACGCGCTTATGAGTTTGGCAGCCGCAGCCAAATTGCCTGTAGCCAAAAACTTACAATCCAAGCCCGAACTTGCCGAAATTACCGCTATAGAGACGGATGGTGACGAAGAAGTGATTGATGGTAATGAGCTGCCCGTTGGGGAGCACGCCCGCCAAGTTGAAGGCGATACGGCCGAAGTTCTTGCTGCCGCGCCGGCTATCAGTTCCGCAGGCCTAACACCAGCTTCGCCTTTAGCAACGACTGACACCAGACCAAAAGGCAAGGGTAAGTCAGGTCCGAAAGTGCCGAACTTTAATACGTTTAGAAAAAAACTTATCCTTGGGATTAGCGCCGGCGTTCTCTTTATCGGCTTTATGGTATGGGCAATCTTTATTGCACCGCGGGCAACCGTGGTCGTGTCTGCTAAGACGGACGACCAGTCTGTAAATATCGACGTTAAAGCAGGTGACGCGCTAACGACAAGCATAGATAAAAGCACAATTAAAGCTGTAGTTTCCAAGAAGGTTGAGGAAAAGTCAGTTGATTTTCCAGCCACAGGTACAAAGAATGTTGGCGAAAAGGCTACCGGTACCGTTCAGTTTTCAACTAATAACATTAGTGCTCTAGGTACAACAATCCCTGCCGGTACGAGGCTCACAAGTAGCCAAGGAACAGTCTTTGTTACAAACTCTTCCGTTACCATATCGATTGATAACTATACTGGTGCACCTACCGGTGTTACGGCGCTTGAACAAGGTGCGAAGTACAACGCAGCCAGTGGTGCAATGAGCGGTGCTCCAAGCGGCATCGACGCAAGCTTGACCGGGCCTACCAGCGGTGGTACTGACAAAATTGCTAAAGTCGTGACGGCAAATGACTTGCAGCAGGCTAAAGAAGATCTGGTTGATGATGAAGCAGACTCGAAAGAGTCCGAACTCAAAGCAGGGTTCAAAGGAAAAGTAAGTGTGATTAGCGGCAGCTACGGTGTTGACTACACCAATGTCACGTCCTCGCCGGCTGTTGGAGCCGAAGCTGCGAGCGGCAACGCCACCCTGAAGGCTACAGTGACCTACCGCCTGCTTGGCATAGAAACCAGCGAACTTGACTCGTATCTCGACAAA
Source organism: Candidatus Saccharibacteria bacterium UBA2018 (assembly GCA_002335175.1). Taxonomy (GTDB): domain Bacteria; phylum Patescibacteriota; class Saccharimonadia; order Saccharimonadales; family Saccharimonadaceae; genus UBA1020. The sequence continues at coordinate 437,521 of DDCA01000001.1, read as the reverse complement.
TATCTGAAGAAAGAGCTTGAAGGCCAGGACAGCCAGCGTGTTTATGATAACGGGGAAGCCAAAGCTAAATTCCAAGAAGTCGAAGTCAAAAAAGGCGTGGCCGAATTTATATTAGTCGCTACAGCTAAGATTGGTCCAAAGCTTGATGAAGGCAAAATTAAAGACCAGGCCAAGGGCCGGCAGTTCGGTGACATCCAGGAATCAATCCAATCTATCCAGGGTGTCGAAGATGTCGACGTGAAGTTCTTCCCCTTCTGGGTCAGCACCGTACCTGGTGATGAAAGCAAGATCGGCGTAGAATTTATAGTAGATGAGTCGAACTAAAAAATTGCTAGGACTGGACGTCGGATCGGTCAGGATAGGTGCTGCTATAGCCGATAGCAGTGTTCGAATCGCAGTCCCACACGACACTATTCCCGTTGATGGCAACGAACTGCGTGCCATTGCCCAGCTGGTCGTAGAAGGTGATATCGATACTATAGTGGTCGGGTACCCACGCAACCAATCCGGAGAGCCAACGAGCCAGACAGCGGCAGTTGAAACGTTTGCGGAGAGTTTAAAAGACATGGCAGACCGCGTCGAATTCCAAGATGAATCACTGACCAGCGTGTTGGCCGAAAAACGGCTGGAAGCCCGTGGAGCACCCTATGACAAAGCCGATATCGATGCCGAGGCCGCGGCTATCATTTTGCAGGACTATATGGAGCAGTGGTTGTGAACAACGATATCCTTCCACCGAAGAAACCAGATGAGTCCGCGGGATCCACCGCCCCTCAGTCTTTGCCCGAATTGCCACAAATAGAACCTATCGCATCCTCACCGGTAGATGACCACCCGCAGCATTTACTGGCATCAGGCAGACGGTCTCGTAAGCTGCGGATCGTACTGGTTAGTCTAGCAGCAGTCATTATGGTTCTGGCCGCCATAACTATCGGTACATGGGTATGGTACCAGCAGCAACTACAAGCGGTTGCGCCTGGCAGTAGCGAAAAAGTCCGTGTGACCGTAAAACCGGGAACCGACCCCTCGGGTATTGCCAATTTATTAAAAGCAAACGGGCTTATTAGAAACGAAACGGCTTTCGGTTGGTATGTGCGGCTCAGTGGAACAGCCGGCTCGCTCCAGTCCGGCGCGTATCGGTTAAGTAAAAGCGATAATGTACAAACACTGGTAGAGCATCTTACCTCTGGGAAAACCGATACGTTCAGTATTACGTTCCTTCCCGGGAACACACTGGCAAAGCACCGACAGACCTTACTTGACGCAGGCTATTCGCAGACAAATGTAGACACGGCACTCTCTAAGAAGTACGCGCATCCGCTGTTTGAGAGCAAGCCGGCCTCGAGCGACCTAGAAGGCTATATCTACGGCGAAACCTATCAGTTTCCAGCCGACGCAACCCCGGAACAGATCTTGACCCGGACATTTGACCAATTCCAATCCGTCGTCGAGGAAGAAAATTTGAAAGCGCTCTATAAACAACGCGGCTTCACGCTATATGAGGGGATTACGCTAGCCTCTATAATCCAGCGGGAAGTTATCACGAAAAGTGACATGGCACAGGTATCACAGGTGTTCCAGCTGCGCCTAAAGCGCGACATCCAGTTGGGCTCAGACGTGACATACCAATATGCCGCAGACAAGATGGGGGTCGCGCGCAGCGTCGACCTTGACTCGCCGTACAATACGCGCCGGTATCCCGGTTTGCCACCCGGGCCAATCTCATCGCCAGGGGCGGCCGCCCTGCTTGCCGTGGCTAATCCGGCCAAAGGGGACTACCTTTATTTCTTAAGCGGTGATGACGACAAAACCTACTTTGGACGTACAGAGGCGGAGCACGAAGCCAACATTCAAAAACACTGTCAAAAAAAGTGCCAAATACTCTAGTTGACAAGAGTAAAATTGGATAGTACAAAATGTATTGACATTGTTGGCAAGCATTGTTACTATGGTTACAGCACATTTACGGACTAACGGCATGACCAGGACCCGCCCCGGTGGATCCAACTGCGAGATGGAATGCCGTAACCCAGTAGATGAGCCTACCTGAATCGTCGCTACGGACACTGAATTAGAACAATTTTACTATTAATAGTTAGGTCGACATATGTGTCCTGTTCTACTGCGAGAAGAAAGACAAGTAAGGTAGAGCCCTTGTAGTAATACAAGTGGCAGGAGAACGATAATTCGTAATCAAGTTGCCGAGAGCGTTGCTCTTGCATCTTCCACCACCGACTTACGTCACCAGGTGTTAAAAAAACACATTGTAACCCCGAAAAAACACTCAGGTGTTAGCGCGAGTAAAATCGTTGCATATGTCGGGGCCTTCCTGCTACTCATCGCTATCGTTGCTATTGGATACGAGTCACCTCGCCAAGCTAGCAGCCAGGTAGCCAATACTGACCAGACGGCATCTGCGCCTTCTGTCGTATATTCTGATGACACCGCTCCTTCGGTGGACCAAGTCCTGGCGACAAGCGTTGCTGCCGGCCTGGCTGAGCGTGCCAACCTGCCAATTGCCTCTAACGTCGCTAATATGTCGGTGTCTTTGTCTGCCAAGAGCGAATTGGCCCAAACTGACACCTCGGCGATTACAAAGCCGCAAATCGTTAAGCCTACCAGCTCGAATCGCAGCATTATTACCTATGTCGTAAAGAAGGGCGAGACCGTACCGGAATTGGCAGCCCGCTTTAACATTACGGCAGACACTATCCGCTGGGCCAATAACCTTGGTGATACCGATGCCCTTGAAGTCGGCCGAAAACTTACTATTTTGCCAACGAGCGGTGTTCTCTACACTGTCAAAAGCGGTGAAACTGTCGAAGATATTGCCAGCAGGTACAGTTCAAGCACCGACCGAATTACGCTGTTTAACGACCTTGAGCTATCGGGCCTGAAGGCTGGACGACGTATTATCATACCGGAAGGTGAAAAGCCGGCGCCAGCTCCTCCTGCTGTGACGAGCTCCAATTCATTCACGAGCAATCTCGGCGGATCTGTTGTAAGCAATGGATTTATCGGCATCTCGGCTGGTAACAAGTATGCACCTGGTAACTGTACCTGGTACGCATACGAGCGCCGCCAGCAGCTCGGCCGTCCGGTTGGAAGCTTCTGGGGCAACGCCAACACATGGGCGTCAGCTGCCCGCTCATCCGGCTACGCCGTTAATAACGTACCGAAAGCCGGGGCCGTCTTGGTTGACCAAGCAGGCTACTTTGGCCACGTCGCGGTCGTTGAGCGCGTCAAACCAAACGGTGACATTAGCGTGACTGAAATGAACAACTACGCATACGGTGGATTCAACATCGTTAACGAGCGAACCATCTCAGCCGGCCAGGCACGAAACTACCTATATATTCATTAGATAATTACCAGGGAGGAGCTTACCCCTCCCATGTTATTTCCTCCACCTATTTAATCACCTCTGTAAAAACAGGGGTGATTATGATATAATTATGCTTTGATATGTTTGTTGATACCGCGAAAGTATTTATTCAGGCTGGAAAAGGCGGCGACGGTGCCGTTAGTTTTCGGCATGAAATTTATGTCGACAAGGGCGGCCCGGACGGCGGTGACGGTGGCCGGGGCGGCGACGTTATTTTTCACGCAACCAAAAACCTAAATACACTGCTCGATTTTAGGTATAAGCCAGAGCTAAAAGCCGCACCAGGAAAAAACGGTGCCAAGCAGAATAAGCGTGGTAGGAGCGGTGAGCCACTGATTGTGAAGGTACCCATGGGGACGGTGGTAAAACGGGGAAATGATATTATTGCCGACCTGGTAGGTGATGATGAAGAAGTAGTTATTGCTCACGGGGGTGACGGCGGCTTCGGGAATGCCCATTTTAAATCAAGCACCCGACAGGCTCCAAAGATTGCAGAATTGGGTGAGCCGGGTGAAACGTTTGAGGCCGAGCTCGAGCTGAAGCTTCTTGCCGACGTCGGACTGGTTGGATTCCCCAACGCCGGTAAATCAACGTTTCTCAGTGTGGTTAGCAACGCCCGACCCGAAATTGCTGATTATGCCTTTACGACGCTAAGTCCCAACCTTGGAGTGGCGACAATTGATAAGTTCAACTTGCTGATAGCTGACATTCCCGGACTGATTGAAGGTGCCAGCGAAGGGAAAGGTCTAGGCGACGCGTTTCTCCGTCACGTGGAACGGACTTCGGTGCTATTACACCTTGTTGACGCGTATTCGAATGATATCGCGGCTGATTATAAAACGATTCGGGATGAACTGGCCGCCTATAGTAACGAACTAACCGGCCGACCAGAAGTGGTGGCTCTCACAAAGACCGAAGGGCTTGATGACGAGATGATTGGTATGCAAGTTGACGAAATCAAAAAGGTAGCTGGCCATGAGCGTATCTTTGCTATCTCATCAACCGCCCATAAAGGCCTGAATGAAGTACTGCGCGAGCTCAAAATGCAGGTAGAAACAGCGCGTGCCAAGGCCACCGAAGAAACCGATTCCGAAGATGACGGGATCCACCGAATTACGCTCAGCGATGACCAGAAAGCCCAGGCTTGGACGGTAAAGAGGGTCGAAGAAGAGAACCGACCGGTGTTTGTTGTGCGGGGTCACAAAATTGAAAAGTTTGCCCGCCGTACGAATTTCGAAGGCTACGAAAACATTAACCGTCTACGTGACATTATGAAGAAAATGGGAATTACTCACGAATTAAAGCGCGCAGGCGCCGAAGGTGACTCGATAATTCGTATAGGCAGAGCTGAATTTACGCTTGTCGAACAATAAAATCATAATAAAATGTATTGACAAATAGGAATAATTGTGCTAAAATCATAGCTACCACTGGTTTGAGGTCATATTGACTTCGCTGGCGGCACATTAACAAGGTAACGATAGTAATTCTAACGGTCTACTGAGCATGCATTCGCCTGCATGTTTAGTAGACCGTTAGACACCAGAACTAGCGGCATGACGAAAGAAGATTGGATGAACGACCGTTTCTTCACCTTCCTCATGATGCTCTGCAGCACCCTCGCCTTCGCCACCGCCGGCGGCAGGCGGGTCACCAGCTGACCCGCCAGCCACGACAACTTCTATCCGAAAGGATGAAAGCCGTAATGCACAGACGATGTATGTAGCGCCTCGGCGCTTCTGACTTTGCGCCCCATGCGGCGAACAAGAAATATAACGCATGGCACACCGACCATCTGGCGGGCGCCGGGGGAAAGTGGCGGCCGCGCGAGTTCCTCAAGGGGAGCTGGGAGGATTATTGAGGGCTGTAAAGAAGCTATACTCAATGATCCAAAGCGCGGCCGCCATGGTCTTAGTTCTACCAGCACTATCGTTACCTTGTGTAACACTTTCGATATGACACCCAGCCGGGTGTTTTTTGATATGCTTAGTAAAGATGGCGCAAACCTTTTTCTTTTATGACCTCGAAACCAGCGGGTTGAATCCGCGTGAAGACCGGATAATGCAGTTTGCTGGCCAGCGGACCGACATGGACTTGAATCCAATCGGCGAACCCTATAATGTGCTGGTTAAATTAAATGACGACACCCTACCGAGCCCGGATGCCATTATGGTAACGGGTATTACCCCACAATCCACTCAGGCCGATGGGTACACCGAGGCAGAGTTTGCCAAGCTACTATCTGAAGAAATTTTCACACCTGACACCATATCGGTTGGTTACAATAACATTCGGTTTGACGATGAGTTTGTCCGCCACTTGTTTTGGCGCAACTTCTTTGACCCGTACGAATGGTGCTGGAATAATGGCTGCTCGCGCTGGGATTTGCTTGATGTCGTACGGATGACACGGGCCCTCCGTCCGGAAGGAATCAAGTGGCCGGTGACAGACGAAGGCGTCGCAACGAACCGGCTTGAGCTGTTGACGAAGCTAAATGGTCTCGATCACGCCAAGGCCCACGACGCTTTAAGTGACGTTTTGGCATTGATAGACATAACGAAACTCCTGAGGACCAAGCAGTCAAAGCTATTCGGCTACTTGTTCGATATCCGCGATAAAAAATCGGTCCAAAAACTGGTGAACCTCGATACGAAGCAGCCTTTTGTCTATACGAGTGGCCGCTATGACAGCGACTTCAATAAAACGACGGTGGCGTTTCCTCTGACCAGTGCACCTAATCATAATGTGCTGGTATACGACCTGCGCTACGACCCAACACCATTTGTCGATTTAAGTGAAGAAGAGCTTGCTAAAAAGGTTTTTGCCAGTTGGGAAGAGCGTAAAGCTGACGGGTTTGTAGCGCTACCGATTAAAACTCTGCAGTATAATCGCTGCCCGGCAGTTGCGCCAATTGGCGTGCTTGAAGGCAGTGACGGTTGGAAAAAAATTGGCCTCTCGCTACAAACAGTCGAGATTCACAAAAAAACTCTGCTTGCTCACCCGGAATTTGCGGAGCGACTGCGGAGTATCAGTGAAAGAAAACGCGACTACAAACCAGTAACCGACCCCGAAGGCCAGCTATATGACGGCTTCGTTAACGGCCCCGACAAGCTACGTATTGAGACGGTTCGAAATGCAGACACTAAGCAGCTGGCTGATTTTCATCCCAACTTCGATGACGAACGGCTCAGCCCGTTATTACTTCATTATAAAGCGCGTAGTTACCCAATGTCGCTTTCTGAAAGCGAAGCTACCGCGTGGGAACAGTGGAGGGGTGAACGGTTAGCCGGGCAGCTTCCTTCTTATTTAAAAGCTCTTCAGCGGCTTAGTACCGACGTCGGCAATGATGACGAAAAACGCTTCGTACTTGAAGAACTTCAGCTTTGGGCTGAAGCAGTTGTGCCGTCCGACGACATGTGAACGTGGCGCAGACCAACGAGTAGATTCAGCAGACGTGTCCGGTTGACGTAACCGACAAGTAGCATGACGACAACAAACCAGAAGCGCTGCATTTCCAGCGGGCCAAGAACGATATCAGTCCCAGGCACCATTCCGAACAGGACGAACATGAGCAAATTCTCGGGCAAGCCGATGGTAAGTGAGAAGATGGCTAGCCAGCCGATAAGGCTCGCTTGGATGATGAATCGCCGCACAGCAGTACTCCGGGTTAGGTCGTATTTCATACGAATATACGCCTTTAGTCAAATACATGCAATCATAAGCATGGTAGCAGAGGTACGTTCTGGGCACAGGGAAGCAGAAAATGCTATAATGAGATGTTATGTCTGATGTAATCCGTGTGGCTGGTGCCCGTGAGCACAATCTCAAAAACATCTCGGTCGAGATTCCACGTGACAAGCTTGTCGTTATAACCGGCCTTTCGGGTTCCGGTAAGTCAAGCTTGGCATTCGACACTATTTATGCCGAAGGCCAGCGCCGCTATGTCGAAAGCTTGTCGAGCTATGCCCGGCAGTTTTTGGGCCTAATGGAGAAACCGGACGTTGATCAGATTGAAGGGCTAAGCCCGGCGATATCAATCGATCAAAAATCAACCAGCCGCAACCCCCGCTCAACTGTCGCAACAGTGACTGAAATTTATGACTATTTGCGTCTGCTGTTTGCACGGATTGGCGTGCCGCACTGCCCGATTTGTGGAAAAGAAGTCCAACGACGGACGTCGCAGAATATCATCGACGAGGTCATGAAAATTCCAGAGGGAGCGAAACTGCTTGTCCTCGCTCCGATAGTGAGTGACAAAAAAGGTGAATTTGCCCACATCCCCGAACAGTATAGCCGCCAAGGCTTCGCTCGTGCCAGGGTAGACGGAGTTGTGTATGCGCTGGACGAATTCCCGGAACTCGACAAAAAGTACAAGCATACCATCGAAATTGTGGTTGACCGCTTGGCGATGAGTCCTTCGCTTTCAACCAGAATCACACAGTCGGTGGAGCAAGCACTTGATATTGCCAGCGGCGTTGTCCAGCTGTATGACGTCGATGCCAAAACGATGCAGGTTTATAGCCAGCGCTACGCCTGTGTCGACCACCCTGGTGAAGATATCCCTGAGTTGGAACCACGCTTGTTCAGCTTTAACGCCCCGCAAGGCGCCTGCCCGGTATGTACCGGACTCGGCTCACGCCTGGAGGTCGATCCTGACTTGGTATTCAATCCGAACCTAACGATTTCCGAAGGTGCCATCCGGCCCTACAATCGGGTTAACAGCGATGCATGGTACATGAAGCGTTTAGCCGAAGTAGCCAAAGCGCATGGCTTTAGTATATCGGTGCCGGTACGCGACCTAAGGCCGGAAGATTTGGAAAAAGTACTCTATGGAACAGGGAACCAGAAGTACCGGGTAAGTCTTGGCGACGGTCGGTCATACGATGCGGCCTACGAAGGTGTCATACCGAACCTTGAACGCCGTCACAAAGAAACCGACAGTGATTTTATGCGCCGTGACATAGAGCGTTTCATGCGTGAACGTAAATGTCACGCCTGCCAGGGTTCCCGCTTGAAGCCAGTCGTTCTCGCTGTAACCGTTCATGACCTGAATATAATGGATATTTGTAACTTGGGTGTTGATGAAGCGTTGGAACTGTTTAGTTCAATCAAATTGACCGACCAAGAACAATTTATCGCTGCCCAAATTATGAAAGAAATTTGTGCCAGGCTTGGGTTTATGAGCAATGTCGGTTTGACATACCTTGAGCTGTCGAGGGCAGCCAACACGCTTTCTGGCGGCGAAGCCCAGCGAATCCGGCTGGCAACGCAAATTGGATCGGGGCTTCAGGGCGTTCTGTATGTTTTGGACGAACCCAGCATTGGTTTACACCAACGTGATAACGACAAACTGATTGAAACCCTTAAGCGTCTACGCGATCTTGGCAATACCGTCCTAGTCGTTGAACACGATGAAGATACTATCCGCTCAAGCGACTATTTGATTGATATTGGCCCCCATGCCGGCGTGCACGGCGGGGAAATAATTGCCCATGGTACTCCGGACGAAGTCGCCAAAAATGACAAAAGTATCACTGGCCACTACCTGAGCGGAAAAGAATCGATTGCGGTTCCGAAAAAACGGCGCGAAGTTATGAGAGACCGCCAGCTTATAATCCGGGGGGCTGCCGAGAATAATTTGAAGAATATCGACGTGGCATTTCCACTTGGAGTAATGACGGTTGTCAGTGGCGTATCGGGCAGCGGCAAGTCAACGTTGGTCAATGACATTCTCGCCAAGGAACTGAGCGCACGCCTGCACCGCGCCCAGACAGTACCGGGTAAGCACGAGAACGTCGAAGGCATTAACCACCTCGATAAAGCAATTATTATCGACCAATCGGCAATTGGCCGGACACCACGTTCTAACCCAGCTACATATACAGGTGTTTTTACGCCAATCCGCGAGTTGTTTGCCAGTACGCCAGAAGCAAATGTCCGCGGCTACAAAGCTGGCCGTTTTAGTTTCAATGTTAAGGGCGGCCGCTGTGAGAACTGCCAAGGTGATGGTGTTATCAAGATCGAAATGCACTTCCTTCCGGATGTCTACGTAACGTGCGACGAGTGTAAAGGCAAACGTTATAACCGTGAAGCGCTTGAAATCAAATACAAAGGCTCAACAATTGCTGACGTTTTGGAAATGACTGTCGAACAGGCTGCAGAGTTTTTCAAGAACGTTCCGACAATCGCCCGCAAGCTCGATACATTGGTGGACGTAGGGCTTGGCTACATACATTTAGGACAGCCGGCCACGACTTTTAGTGGTGGTGAGGCGCAGCGAATTAAGCTGGCGAGCGAACTATCACGGCGATCAACCGGGAAAACTCTGTATATCCTGGATGAACCAACTACAGGACTTCATTCAGCCGATGTCAAACGGTTGCTCAGTATCTTGCAGCAGCTGATTGAGGGTGGCAATACGATGATTATCATTGAGCACAACCTTGATGTCGTAAAAACAGCCGATTATATTATCGATATGGGCCCGGAGGGTGGTTCAGGCGGCGGGCAGGTCGTCGCCGAAGGAACGCCCGAACAAGTAGCTGCTGTTAAAAACAGCTTTACCGGTGAATACTTGAAGCAACTTTTGAAGAAGTAGTTATTTTTTTCGACGGACCGAGCGAATACGATGCCTAACGGCCTGCCGGCGCTTCGGATCTTGTAACAGGTGGATGATGCCTGGCAAAAGCGACAATAGAATGATTACGATAACGGCAACTTCAATGTTGATGCCGAGTCGATGTATCAAATCACCTGCGAAGTAACCGATTAACGTCAATGACGATGTCCAGATAGCAGCACCAAGGACGTTAAATAGGACGAATTTTTGATACGGCATGTCTGCGATGCCGGCTACGACAGGTGTAAATGCCCTCACAATAGGAACGAACATAGCAAGAACGATAGTTTTTGGCCCATGCTTCTCGTAGAAAACTTCGGCTTCAAGCAAGTATTCTTGCCGGAAGAATCGGCTATTTGGACGATTAAAAAGGCGGCGTCCTACTTTACGCCCTATGATGTAGCCGGTACTGTTGCCCGCTACCGCCGCCAGGAATAAACAGAAGATGAATAGTGCAATGTTAACATCGAAAATTCCCTGCTGAACAAGGGTGCCTGAGACAAATAACAGACTGTCACCCGGAAGAAAAAAGCCAACCATTAGGCCGGATTCGGCAAAGATTACGGCCACGACAGCGAGCCAGCCAAAGTGCGTAATAAATTCTAAGAGAGCTTCCACTGCTTTAATACTAGCATATTACCTCTGTTTAATGTATAATAAACCGGTAACTATTTCCGTAAAAGTATCCACAAGAAAGGGAGAGAGATGGGAGATAAACTAACTCTTACATTAGAGGAGCGTACGCTTCACGGCAAAAAGGTGAAAGCGCTTCGTAAAGAAGGACTCGTGCCGGCCGTGGTCTACGGGCCGGGTATTGACCCAATTAGTGTCCAAGTTGCCGATGGCGTGATGAGCAAGCTGTACCGCCAAGCTGGTACTTACACGCCGGTTATGCTGACAATTGGCTCCAAGAAAAACATTGCCATGATTAAAGACGTTGACCGCGACCCTGTTAAAGGATCGATCCGTCACGTCTCGTTCCACGCCGTCAAGGCCAACGAGCCAGTTGTTGCAGAAGTTCCAATTCACCTGACCGGTGAAGGTGAGTCTGAGGCCGAAAAGAACGGTCTTATTGTACTCCAGAACCTCGACAAGATCGAAGTACGAGCGTTACCTATGGACTTGCCCGAGGCTGTAGAAGTCTCGATTGTTGGCCTAAAGGAAGCCGGCGAAAAAGTTACTTTGGGAGATGCCAAGTTGCCTGAAGGCGTTGAGTTCGTTGAACACGATAGTGGCCATGGTGACGAGACGGAAGAAGAAAAGCAGCACATTACCGATCTGATGGTTGCGAGTGTTTGGGAACCGGCTGCTTTGCAAGCTGCCAACGAAGCTGCTGCCGGTGACGCTACCGACGAAAGTGAAGTCGAATCTGAAAACGGTGAAGACACCGACCAAGAATCACAGGCTGAGGAATCTCGTCCGGGCGGCAAACTGCAAGACGAACCGAAGCAGTCGAACGTCGATGCTAACAAATAGCTGACACTAGAATAAAATACCTCCCGATAGTGGAGGTATTTTTTATTCTTCTATAAACCCACCACTCTGGTGGTTCCACAAGTTGGCATATATGCCATTCTTCGCAAGCAGTTCCTTGTGCGTACCGTCTTCGACAATCTTACCGTCGTCGAGAACGATGATCCTATCGAGCTTGGCTATGGTTGAAAGCCGGTGGGCAATGACTATGCTGGTTCGGCCCTTCATCAGTTCACCAAGACTATCCTGAATCAGCTTTTCGCTTTCTGAATCTAGCGCGCTTGTTGCCTCATCAAGCACAAGTATCGGGGCATCCTTTAGCATCGCTCGGGCGATAGCAATCCGCTGCCGCTGACCTCCCGATAGCTTCACGCCTCGCTCACCCACCAATGTGTCCATACCTTTCGGAAGAAGATCAATGAACTCAAGTGCATGTGCCTGCTTCGCCGCATCGGTAACATCATCCTTGGATGCGCTCGCCTTACCATATGCGATATTGTCATGCAGGCTTCGATGAAATAGCACTGGTTCCTGGGGCACATAGGCAATTGTTTCATGAAGGCTCTGCTGGGTAACTTGGTTTATTGGCTGATCATCTATGGTTATGGAACCGCTGTCTGCTTCTTTGAAACGGAGCAACAAACTGACGAGCGTGCTCTTTCCGGCACCAGAATGCCCAACTAATCCGACGCGTTGTCCAGCCGGAATCTCTAAATTGAAGTGTTTGAATAATCCCTCAGATTCATCAGATATATGTGAGAATGATACATCGCTAAAACGTATCGTCCCGTTTGAGACATGGATACCAATTGCATTAGGGTCATCCTGAATTGCCGACTCAGTATCTTTATAGGTTATGAATAGCGCAGCATCGGTCAGCGCGTCTTCAAGCCTTCGGTAAATACCGTTAAATTCCCACATAAAACGCGATATGTTCATAAAGTAATTGAATGCGATGAACAGGCTTGCTTTTGTCGTATTGTCTATCCCGCTTGCCATGATTACGACTAGAGCGAGTACATTAGCGATCACATAAAACGGTGATATCAGTGCGTCAATGCGCGTGTTGTGGTAATGCCAAGAATCAAGGGCGGCTTTAGTAAAGTCCCGAGCATGTGCTCTGTGTAGCGCAAGCTCACGTGCTTCGGCGCCGTGGGCTTTGACAGCAGCAATGTTTCCAACTACGTCCGACACGTGGCCCGATAATTTGGCGTGCAGTTCCTCTCGGTGTTTCACCAGCTTGCTGCGTCGGATAATGAGTGGCCGCACCAGTAGAATGACGCCAACGATGATGCCGAAGAGAGTAATCGCTAGTACAGGTGAAATCCACGCTAGGATGACGAATCCGAATACTGCAGGCCCTACCTGTGATACGACTCCGAAGGTTATCGTATCGAAGTAGGTCTCAAACCTACGGCCATAGGCCAGGGCATTCTTTGTTATGCTGCCTGCGAATCGGTCATTGAAAAACTTCAGATCCTTCTCAAACAACGCTTCAAGAGTTTCCGAATACAACCGATATATAACTTTGGCTTCGAACCGTGCCATAAAAAAGAATGCCAAACGCCAGAGCAATTCACCGATAAGCCATGAGATACCGAACCATAACGCATAGTGCCACCCGTTGTCGAGTGTCACCGGCTCGGTGGAAGCGATAATGCTGGCAATGATGAGTGGCGGAACATAGAAAATAAGGATCGTCCCAATAACGACACACAAAGCAACCGGAAGCGATAATCGCCATTCCCGGATAATCTCTTGGTTATACGTTCGCATAATGCGACGGATCAGCCCTCTTCGGGGCACTTGTTTTGTCATCGAACTTCTCTCTTTTGTATTAATCCTGATGTTGGTAGTAAGCGGTTCGCGCGGGTGTCCGAACATTATTGCAATAGCGGAATCTGAAGGTGATTCGTAGTTTTTATAGTATACGGTATAATTAACAGAGATGCAAAAGATACTGCTATATTACAAATTTACATCGCTCAGTGATCCGCGCGCGGTTATGTTATGGCAAAAAACTTTATGTGACGGCCTGAATTTACGCGGACGTATTCTAGTGAGTCATCAGGGTTTGAACGGTACGGTCGGCGGAGATATAGATGATTTGAAAGCGTATGTAAAAGCCACAAAACAATTCCCGGCATTTAAAGATATTGTATTTAAATGGAGCGACGGAGCGCGCGAAGACTTCCCGCGTATGAGCGTGAAGGTCCGGCGCGAACTGGTCGGATTTCAGAACAGCGAAAATGAATTCGAAGTTGATGAAAATGGTGTAGTCGGAGGCGGACAACATTTAAAACCAAACCAAATCCACGAGCTTGTCGAAAAGTACGGAGATGACGTTGTGTTCTTTGACGGCCGTAATGCACACGAAGCAAAAATCGGAAAGTTTAAGAATGCTGTAGTGCCAAATACGAACACGAGCCGTGATTTTATAGCCGAACTCGAAAGTGACAAATACGACGACATTAAAGACAAAAAAGTGATTACCTACTGCACGGGCGGTATTCGCTGCGAAGTTATCTCAGCCATGATGAAAAAGCGCGGATTCAAAGATGTTTACCAAATTGATGGCGGAATTGTGAAATATGGAGACGCGTATGCCGATGACGGTCTATGGGAAGGCCACCTGCGTGTCTTTGACGACCGCATGACAATCGCATTTAGTGATAAAGCTAAAACAATAGGTGAATGTACGCATTGCGGCGGCAAAACCAGTAATTTCGAAAATTGTGCCTTCGCCAACTGCAACGATTTGGTATTGATATGTGAGAACTGCAAAATGAATCCAGATTTACTTTTCCATACCGAGGCTTGCCGTGAGCGCGCAGCAGTTGCAGCCTAGCCTTCTGAAACTGACTAATTTCGGCAATCCGATACTACGTCAAACTGCTAAAAGGCTTTCAAAAGCAGATGTAGCATCTATCAATGTCAAGCAACTCATAAAATCAATACGATTAACCAACCAAACGAAGAAATACGGTGTCGGTATTGCTGCTCCGCAAGTTGGTGAAAACCTAGCGCTTGCCATCATTGATATTAAACCGTCTGAGACTCGGCCAAGGGCGCCAACGGTTTCTATGGTCATAATAAACCCAAATTACGAAGGCGTTGGCCGTAAAAGCGCACGTTGGGAGGGCTGCTTAAGTTCGGGAATCGGTAAAAATACTCTATTCGCTAAGGTTCCGCGTTACACAAAAATTCAAGCTAATTGGATTGATGAAAAAGGTGAGAACCACGATGAAGAGCTCTCAGGAATTGTGGCCCATGTTTTTCAGCACGAAACCGACCACTTGAACGGTATATTATTCGTCGATTTGGTCAAAGATACGCAAAGCTACATGTTGGCAAGTGAATACAAAAAGCGCATAGTAAAGGGGAGGGGAGGTGCGTAATGTTCAAACAAGCGAATGCATTTAGCGGTTTTTCGGTGGATGACCTAGAAGAGGCGAAGGTGTTTTATGCTGACTTATTGGGCATCCAGGTCGATGACAGTGGAATGGGGCTGGAGCTGCAATTTCCGAACGGCCACAGCGTATTTATCTATGAAAAAGAAGACCATCAGCCAGCTACGTACACGACTCTTAATTTTCCAGTTAATGACATTAATGCAGCCATAGACTCTATGCTCGAACAAGGCATAACAATGCAGCGGTATGACAACCTTCCGGCAAAGCAAGACGAGCGAGGAGTACTTCGTGGAAAGTCCGCCGGGATGGGGCCTGACATTGCATGGTTTGAAGATCCAGCCGGCAATATTTTGGCCGTTCTTGAAAATTAAAACAGCAAAAAAGTTGACAAACGTAAAATGCTGGAGTAACATTTAACCATATGGTTGAATATGCAATGCGTATCGATAATATTTTCGCGGCTTTGGCTGATCCAATTCGCCGTGACATCTTGGAGCGCGTCAGTGACGTTGAGCTTACCGTTAATCAAATCGCACTTGATTATGATATTAGTCTGGCCGCTATTTCGAAGCACTTGAAGGTACTTTTAGAGGCTGGCTTGATTCGTAAGCGTAAGGAGGGGAGGTACAACTACGTGACTACCAAACCCGAAGGTATGCGTGAAGCTGCCGCATATATAAAGCAGTACGAAGAGCTGTGGGGCGAACGGCTAGACGCACTGGATAATTACTTGAAGGAGGGATAATGGACAAAACAATCGTTACTAAAAAACCGGAGACTAACCAACTGGTATTTGAACGAACGTTTGATGCTACTCAAGAGCGGGTATTTAATGCATTCTCGAATGCCGATGCGCTAGCAAAATGGTGGGGCCCACGCGGCTGGCAAACTGAAACCAAAGAATTCAATTTTGAACCGGGAGGACGCTGGCACTATGGTATGAAATGTGTCGATGAGAATCAGGGTGAATGGTTCGGTCAGACATCGTGGGGCATCATGCAGTACAATACCATCGACCAGCCGAACGGATTTACTTATATCGACTACTTCTCGGACGAGACAGGTGCAATAAACGAGTCAATGCCAAAGACCGAGACGACCATGAATTTTGAAACGGTCGACGGTAAAACCCGAGTGACCGGAACAACGACATGCGAAAGCCGGGAAGCCTATGACCAACTCGTTAACATGGGCATGGTCGAAGGATTAAGCGAAACTTGGGACAGGTTGGAAGAGTATGTCCAAGGCAGCTAAAACGCCTGAGCTCGATTTTCATGCCGACAATACCCGGACATTTCTGCAGCTTTTGTTGAATACGCTGTTTGTGTCGGTCATGAACTTTACGGTATGGTTTGCGATCACGTTCTATACCTACCTGAGTACTAAATCGGTCTTTGCGACCGGTATCATTGCCGGCATCTTTCTTGTCTTCACGGCAGCCAGCGGAATCTGGTTTGGAAGCCTTGTCGACCATCACAAGAAAAAGACAGTCATGCAGCTGTCGAGTGCTGCCAGCTTAACGACATACGCTGCCGCACTCGCGGTATACCTGTCTGTCGACAAAACTGTTTTTAGCGATCCGACAAGTGTCACCCTGTGGACATTTGTAACCCTACTTATGGCTGGCGTAATCATCGGTAACATTCGTACTATCGCTATGCCTACACTTGTTACGATACTAATACCAGAAGACCGCCGCGACAAAGCTAATGGACTAGTCGGAAGTGCCAGCGGCGTCAGCTTTCTTGTTACCAGCGCGCTCAGTGGTTTGTTAGTTGCTTGGAACGGCATGCTGAGCACACTTGTTCTTGCTGTCGCCATCCTTGCGCTCAGCATTGTTCACTTATGGTTCGTGAAGGTCCCAGAAAAAGGTGTTGTTCACATTGAAGGCCAAGAACCGCCGGACAGAAAAGTCGACTTAAAAGGAACGTTCAGACTGGTGCGCAAAGTACCGGGATTGTGGGCTCTCATCTTGTTCTCGACGTTTAATAACTTTCTGGGTGGTGTGTTCATGGCGCTCATGGACGCCTACGGGTTGGAGCTTATGACTGTCCAGGCGTGGGGATTCCTGTGGGCGGTCCTGTCAACCGGCTTTATCTTCGGCGGGCTAATAATTGCCAAGACCGGGCTTGGCAAAAATCCTCTAAAGACATTGCTACTTGTTAACGTGATTATGTGGAGTATTACGATACTATTCCCACTGCAGGCGAGTATCCCTATGCTTGCTATCGGTATGCTGGTCTACATGTACATCATTCCATACGCAGAGGCTGCCGAACAAACTATCTTGCAGCGGGTAGTGCCATTCGAACGGCAGGGCCGGGTATTCGGCTTTGCGCAGAGCATGGAGCAGGCAGCTAGTCCCCTAACGGCCTTTGCCATTAGTCCGGTTGCTCAGTTTATCTTTATCCCATATATGACGACGGGAGCCGGCGTCAGCCTGATAGGTAGCTGGTTTGGCACTGGTATTAACCGAGGCATTGCTCTACTGTTCATCCTGACGGCAATTATTGGGCTCGCCGCAACCCTGTTAGCGCTGGCCAGTCGTCAGTACCGTGAACTGTCTGCAAAGTATCTTGATAGCGTGAGTAAGGATGGGGGCGGCAATCCACCAACGCTACCGAAAGCCGTCCAAGAAGGAGTGGCGGGTTAATGTCGCTCCAAAATAAGCCAAACAAAGCGGCTGACGGAAAGGATAAATCGTGAATACTCCAACAAGTATTGACGAATGCATAGCAACGTATGACGAGCCAATCCAAGATTTGCTCAAACAGATGCGCACGGCAATACACGAAGCCGTACCCGAAGCTACCGAGGCAATCAGCTACGGCTTGCCAACGTTCCGAATAAACGGCAAGAACATGGTGCATTTCGGTGCCGGTAAGCACCACATTGGCTTTTATGCGACACCTGATGGTCATGCCGAGTTTGAACCCGAGCTCAGTAAATATAAGCGCGGCAAAGGTTCGGTACAATTTCCGCTTGATCAGCCACTGCCGCTCGATCTAGTCAAACGCATTGCCCAATACAGGGCGGAACAATTAAGAAAGTAAGGAGAACATATGGCAACCGTACAAAAAATAACTCCATGCCTATGGTTTGGCACCCAGGCAGAGGAAGCCGCGAACTTTTACTGCGAGGTATTTGGCGGCGATAGCAAAGTCACGAGAATAACTCACTACCCCGAGGAGGGGCTAGCAGATTTTCAAAAAGATTTTGCGGGCAAAGTCTTGACGGTCGAATTCGAACTGGCTGGACAAAAGTTTATGGCACTCAACGGTGGTCCAATCTTTAAATTCAATGAAGCCATCTCACTAATGGTTGACTGTGCGGATCAGGCGGAAATCGACTATTTCTGGGAAAAACTGTCGCATGTCCCAGAAAGTGAACAATGCGGTTGGTGCAAAGACAAATATGGCCTAAGCTGGCAAATTACGCCGGAGCAGCGGATGGCAGAGCTGAATAGTAAACAGTTCGCCGCATTCATGCAAATGAAAAAAGTCGACATTGCAGCACTCGAAGCCGCTAAGTAGGTTTTTTATGGTTGCTAGCGAGCATGGGCTACCGAAGGTATAATTAGGTAGTGAATAAAATCCTCGAAGCCAAACTAAAAGATCTGCCACGTTCACCCGGAGTTTACTTCCACAAGTCGAAATCCGGAGAGATTATTTATGTCGGCAAAGCGGCCGTGCTTAAAAATCGTGTACGACAGTACTTTCAAAGTTCGCGGAATTTTGATGTGAAGACGTTGGCATTGGTTAACGAAATTCATGACACAGACTGGGTAGAGACTGAGAGTGAGATTGACGCACTGTTCCTAGAAAGCGAGATGGTCAAGCGCTATATGCCGCGCTATAACATTTTGCTTCGGGACGACAAAAGCCAATTATTTATTAGAATTGATATGAAAAACGAATGGCCGTACGTTTGCTTTACGCGTAATCCAAGCGATGACGGCGCCGACTACTACGGTCCGTTCTATAACGGTTTGCCAGTCAAAACTGCTCTACGGCATTTGCGTAGGGTGTATCCTTACTTAACTAAGCCGCCTGAAAAACGGATGTCAAAACTAGAGCAGGACCTCGGTCTTAGCCCGAAATTCGAAGAGGGGCCAGAAACCTATAAGCAGAATCTCCGGAAGCTCGTTAGTTACATAAAAGGCAACCGGGTCGCTCTTATGAAAGAACTTGAAACTACAATGAAGCAAGCGGCAAAAGAGCAAGACTTTGAAAAGGCTGTTACCTACCGCAACAAGCTGAATGCAATGCGTGAACTGCAGCGGCGAGTGATGTTTGGTGATAGCGAGTTCCTCGATATTTCAAAAGACAAGGCGCTTAATGACCTCGTAGAGCTCTTGGGACTAAAGGTAATACCGAAACGAATCGAAGGCTATGACATTTCGCATATGGGCGGGACGAATGTCGTTGCCAGTATGGTCGTGTTTACAAATGGCGCAAGTGACCGGGCACAATACCGTAAGTTCAAAACAAAGATTGAACATAATAACGACTTCTACAATATGAACGAAACGATTACACGGCGCTTTAGTCCGAAAAATTTGTCTGCCTGGGGAACACCAAACCTCGTCGTAATAGATGGCGGAAAAGGCCAGCTAGAGGCCGCCATTAAGGCGCGTGACGGGCGCGAACAAGCGATGCCATTTATTGGCCTCGCCAAGCGTGAAGAGCAGATTGTTATCCATCATAGTAAATCGAACGTCATTCTTAATAAGTCGAAACTCGAAGCTCTCGACGGCTACACCACTGTAACGGAAGATTTCACGCTTATTAACTTGCCGCATAGCTCACATGTGGTGAAGTTACTGCAAAGAATCCGTGATGAGTCTCACCGATTTGCCGTTAGCTACCACACGGTCTTAAAACGAAAAAAGCAAACTGCTAATACTCTTGAAGAAATCCCAGGGGTGGGACCGGCAACCCGAAAGAAGCTCATAAAAGTATTTGGAAGTATGAGAACGCTTCAATCAGCCAACGCTGCAGACATTGCCAAAGTAGTCGGTACGCAAAAAGCCCAAACCATCATACGGTATCTGGAACGTCCATAATGCTCATGGTATACTGACGGTACCAAACCAATTACCAGTAGGATACCATGAAATACAAGTTCCACCCGGCGTTTACAATTATCGAACTGATAGTAGTAATCACTGTTGTTGGGATTATTGCCGCGGTGTCAACCTTTGCATGGAGGAGTTGGAGTGCCAGTGCTGCGCAAAAGGAAGTTCAATCTGATCTAAGGCAGGCAGCGTCTGCAATGGAAAGTGCGAAGAATTTTGGTAGTGGCTACCCAACCTCTATTCCTAGCAGCTTTAAACCAGGTTCTGGTGTATCGGTTACTTATTTCAGCGGCAACGCGACTACATATTGCATACAGGCGCAAAGTACACGGATTTCATCCGTGCAGTACTATGTCAATTCTGCATCAGGCCAGACACCGCTACAAGGTACCTGTGCTGCTGGCGGCGGAGGAGGCGGCGGCGGATCATACGCCGGACCAACCTCAATATGGGGCTGTGCCCAGGAGAGCGGTGGCTACAATATTGGTTGGCCTAGCCTTGCATCGTCTGCGATCCCATCATTCCATGTGGTTATAAATCCTGGTGCCCAAGATGAAATTGATGCAATCGTACCGAATGACTTATCCAGTGAAGGGACATTTGTGTACGATCTTGGCCCAGGCGGTGGGGGCGGCTCGTATGATATTACAGTGGAGTATATCAATACCTCAGACGAGTATTCAGATCCTACCAACGAGGTAGTGACCTTCTACGGTGCGGATTGCTATAGCTAGCGTTTATACGTATTGACCAGCCAGGCTTTGCCACAATCTCGTCATGTGTCTGATGCTAGAATAAATAGATGGACACCGCATTCCATATCGCTAATCGCAGTAATATAGCAGCTGTATTAAACGGTGGTCTGATTGTTCTTTCAGCCTACAGCCGAATGCAGCGAACGAATGACGCAGCTCACTTATTCCAGCAGGAGTCGAACTTTTGGTACTTATCTGGAGTTGAAGAACCTGACTGGTTGCTAATAATTGATGGTATGCAGCAAAGAAGTTGGCTAGTCATGCCAGAGATAAGCGAAGTCCACCGAACATTTGATGGCTCACTCGATCCAAATAAAGCGAAGCAAATTAGTGGGGTTAACAGTGTTGTTTCGGCTGATGAAGGTCTACAGTTACTTCATTCACTCGCCAAGCGCCACAGTGTTGCCTATACTGTAGGCCAGTCTGCGCATGCCGACCAGTTTAATTTTGCACTCAACCCGTCGATTACAAAAAATCATCAAATGCTTGAACGTATATTCGAACGTGTGCAAGATTGTCGACTTGAGCTTGCTAAAATGCGCGCCATCAAGCAGCCGGTGGAGACTGCAGCTATACGCAAGGCAGTCAATCTGACCGTCGGAGCCTTTCGTCAGGTTCGCGAAAAAATAAACGAATATGCATATGAATATGAAATAGAAGCAGATTTTAGTTATGCCTTTCGGTCGACCGGCTCGTCTGGACACGCTTACGATCCTATCGTCGCAAGCGGATTACACGCTTGTACGCTCCATTACAACCACAATCAGGCTAAGCTGTCTTCGAGGCAATTCGTGCTGATGGACGTTGGTGCTACATATGGTGGCTACGCGGCGGATATTACCCGGACATATGCTCGTGGTGATGCTACGAAGCGCCAACGTGAGGTGCATAGCGCGGTAGAGACTGCTCATAAACGGGTAATTAACCTTCTTGCACCACATGTATCGATCGAATCGTATCAAGCTTCGGTTGATGAGATTATGAAGGATGCCTTGCGGGAACTCGGGCTATATAAGGACGAAACAAGCTTACGCCGTTACTTCCCCCACGCAATCAGTCATGGTCTCGGTATTGATGTTCACGATAGTCTTGGAGGACCAAAACATTTTGAAGAGAATATGGTTCTAACGGTAGAGCCGGGAATTTATATTCCTGAAGAATCCATTGGTGTCCGTATCGAAGATGATATTTTGATAACTTCCTCCGGCCCTCAAAACCTAAGTGCCAAGTTATCGACAGGACTATAGAGCGACATGTATACTGAAAGTAATCTATGAGACGACAATTAATCGTATTTCTCATCCGCTGGCTTTTGAATTCTTTTGGCCTTTGGATTGCTGTCCGTCTGTTCGGCACAGGGTATGAAGTGGGCGCAATTGATGCTGGTGCCGGTGTATTTTTGGTTGCAGGGCTTATCTTTTCGATTATCAACAGTATCCTGCGCCCACTTGTTATAGTGGTGTCTTTACCGGCAATATTGCTGACGCTAGGGCTATTCACATTCATCGTCAACGGTTTGATGGTCTATATTTCACTTGCCCTGACGCCTGGTTTACAGATGACATTTTGGCATTCGGTCATTACCGGAATTATCCTGAGTTTGATAAACTATATTGTAAGTAGTGCATTAGAAATCAGATACGAATCAATCCGGAAGGAATCATAATGGAACTTGGATCAATTCTACAATTTGTCACCTTAGGTTCAGGCGTATTAATGATTGTCTGTATCCTGCTGCAGCAACGCGGAGCCAGCCTAGGGGCCGGTTTTGGTAGCTCGGGCGAGCTATATACTACACGGCGAGGACTCGACAAGAACCTATTTGAAGCGACAATCATATTGGCTGTCGTCTTTACCTTGTCTATTTTGGCCGGGCTATTACTACCTGGCGTAAACGGGTAGGTGACGAAGGGTGGCCGACGAAAAAGGTTGGAAGCGCTTTCAACGGCTTGGCTTTGATAGTAAAAAATTCTCTCGCCGTGCTCGACGGGCTGAGACAACTACAGCTCGGCATGCGCACAAGTTTGTACTAAGCAAACTTGACTCGCTGCGCAGCGCACGCCAGCATATTACGCTTTGGCTGCTACTTATAGTTGTTCTAATCGGTGCGGTTGCGCTCCAGATGTATTGGTACCAGCAGGCGTATCGAGCAACGGCGTGGAAAGAAGGCGGGACGTTTGCCGAAGCCGTCCTTGGCCCCATCAGTACTCTTAACCCACTCTATGCCACAACTCCGGCTGAACAATCGGCGAGTAAGCTCTTATTCTCATCACTTTACCGTTATGACGATACCGGTAACTTAGCTGACGATGCAGCCACATCTATGACCGTCAGCCCGGACGGTAAAAAATATACAGTAACAATCCGCGATGACGTATCCTGGAGTGATGACGTGAAACTAACTGCCGACGATGTTGTGTTTACCGTTGATCTTATGAAATCACCAGAAGTCCGGTCGGTGATGTATAACAACTGGGTAGATGTGAGCGCCGATGCTATCGATACACGTACGGTGGTATTTACGCTTCCGGCTCCCTACGCTTCCTTTCCGCATGCTCTGACTTTTTCTGTTCTGCCTAAACATGTCCTTGAAACTGTGCCCGCCGGCGCCATTCGTTCAAACGCGTTCAGTGTATCACCAGTTGGCAGCGGACCGTTTACGCTCCGTCTGCTTCAAATTGCACCCGACCGCCAGCATAAAATTGCCAACCTATCGGCATCTGAAAACTATTACCGCGGCACTCCAAAGCTTACGCGATTTGAGCTTCATGCGTATAACGAACAGGATGATATGACGCGTGCACTCCAAACAGGTGAAGTAAATGCCGCTGCCGGGATAGCGAATGCAGAAGCGTTACCCGATTCATTTGTAGTGAAGCAGTACCCTATAAATAGCGGTGTCTACGCAATATTCAATGCCAAAAGCCAAATTCTCGCAGACAGCAAAGTCCGCAAAGCGCTCCAAGTGGGGACGAGTACAACCGATGTACGACGGTCACTCAATATGCCGGTTCCGGAACTTCACTTACCATTTATTAATGGCCAAATATCTGGTGCAGACGTACCCAAAATTCCGAAATACAATGTAGCTCAGGCCAAGAAATTGCTTGACGAGGCAGGCTGGAAAATACCAAAAGGCCAGGCGATTCGGCAGAAAAAAGGCGTACCGCTACTCCTCAGTGTCGCAACCGTTAAAGACTCTGACTACGAAAACGCACTCGAAGAATTAGCCGGGCAATGGCGCAGCCTAGGAATTGAAGTACGAACGGTAATTAAAGACCCGTCCGTGACGCAAGACTTCGTACAAAACACGCTTCAGCGTAGGGACTTCGACGTTCTGTTGTATGAATTAGTAATTGGAGTCGATCCGGACGTGTATGCGTATTGGCACTCATCACAAGCTTCGCAGCTAGGGTACAACTTTGCCAATTATCGTAATGACATCAGTGACGATGCCCTCGCCAGCGCCCGATCTCGCAGCGAGCCGGCGCTTAGAAACGAAAAGTACAAAGTATTTGCCGAACAGTGGCTAAAAGACGCGCCCGCAATCGGGCTTTACCAGGTTGTAATGCAATATGCATACCGTCCCAGCGTGATGCCCGACATACGGGTTGGTGGTACGCCTGCCGAGACAGACCGTTATGCAGACGTAATTTACTGGGCAGCCGAACAAGTACCGGTTTACAAGACACCGTAAATCAAACTATAATAAGACCCTATGCGGCGGTGGCGGGTTCGTGTGAAACACGACCGAATGATGTGTAGACGCCGTGTCTATTATTAGGCAAAGACGAAAGTCCAAATACATAGCACATTTTATATTTATGCGGCGGTGGCGGAATTGGTAGACGCGTCAGCTTGAGGGGCTGGTGAGCATTATGCTCGTGGAGGTTCAAGTCCTCTTCGCCGCACCAAATAAAATAACCAACCGAAAGGCTGGTTATTTTATTTGGAAGGCAGGTAGCGGCCAAAATTTCTAATGTTTTATTGAAGATGATGAAACATGTGCATGAACGGTCTTAATAAAGGAGATTTTTAGGCTCTTTCTAATACCGGCATTCATAGCCCCCAATGCTTCATGAATCTCCGGTTCAGCTGTTTCACCGCGTAAACCGACAATGAGATGGTAGCTGGGGAGCATCCGTTCTAAATTTTCCCACTGCACAATGCCCAGAGCCACATCCGAACCGACGAGCAGGGCGAACCGATGCCCTGGGAACCGACGTTCGATTTCGGGTAGCGTACCACTAATCGTAAACGTCGTTGAGTCCAACTTCAGTACGGAGAGGGCAGTAGAGGAAGATAGCGCCTCCGAAATGGCACGAATACGTTTATCTACAGGGGTGACATGCTGCTTATAGCGAGGAGTTTCTTCGGGCAAGAAGTAAACAGCGTCGAGATTAAACTGGGACTGCGCGGTTTTAGCAAATGCAATATGGCCGCTGTGAATAGAATCAAACGTCCCGGGGTATAGTCCTATAGTTGGCATAAAGATTATTGTAGCACCGAAGAATTCGGCTTATTTGCTATAATCAATCGAGGAATGGCGCGTTGGCGGAGCAGTTACGCAGCGGTCTGCAAAACCGTTTAGACGGGTGCAACTCCCGTACGTGCCTCCACGTCGGAATTGACTCCGGCCTCCGGGTGGACAAAGACGTAACTTTTTGTCCACTCATGAGGCCTTCATCATTCCTCCTTAAAGTTTTACAAACCAAGCTTGCTGTTTGTAAAACTTGTGTGCTTCGCACAGATAAGCTACGCGCGAGTGGTGGAATTGGTAGACACGAGGGACTTAAAATCCCTTGGCTTCACGGCCGTGCGGGTTCAAGTCCCGCCTTGCGCACCAAATACAGCAAACATTTTTGGCGGGACTTAAACCCGCCTTTTGCTTTACAAATGTGTGCGGCTATCGCTACGCTTCTTTGCCAAGTCCCGCCTTGCGCACCAACGTAACTAAAATCGACCCTTGGTGTCGATTTTTTGTATGAAAAACGGTATACTATAACCAGTAATTAACAGTTAGAAAGCAGGTGTAAAGTGATAACAGTTTGGATAATCCTTGCGGTTGTTGTCGTACTCGCCATCTTTGTGTGGGCAACATACAACGGTTTGGTAAAACTCAATGTTCGTGTACAAGAAGCGTGGAGTGACATAACCGTACAGTTGAAGCGTCGCGCTGATTTAATTCCTAATCTTGTCGAAGCAGTTAAGGGCTATGCTGCCCATGAAAAGAAAGTCTTCCAAGACGTAACGGAAGCCCGTTCAAATGTTCTCGATGCTACAAATAAAGGTCCCGCTGAAACAGCCAAAGCTGAAAACATGTTCGAGCAGGCGTTAAAAAGCCTATTCGCAGTAGCCGAGGCATACCCGCAGCTCCGAGCTACCGAAAACTTCCAACAGCTTCAGGCCGAATTGGTCGACACGGAGGACAAGATTCAGGCCGCCCGTCGCTTTTATAACGGTGGTGTACGTGACATCAACACCAAGATCCAACAGTTCCCATCAAACGTCGTAGCTGCTATGTTCCGCTTCACAAACAAAGAATTCTTTGAAGTCGATGACATGGCCAGTATCGAAAAGCCCGTCGAAGTTAAGTTCTAGAAAGTAGTACGTACCAATGTATAATGCCATCGCTGCCAACAAGCGAAACACCGTTTTGATTATGGTGTTGTTCATCGTGATAATTGCGGTGATTGGCTACTTGTTCTCACTCTACTATGGCTGTATCGGCATCTTTTGGGGAACGTTGGCCGGTGCCTGTATCTATGCGTTAATTCAATATTTTATTGCAGCAAAAATGGCGTTGGCACTAAACGGTGCCAAGCAGATAAAAAAGGCCGACAACCCGCGGCTTTACCGCATAGTAGAAAACTTGGCGATTACAGAGGGCATGCCAATGCCAAAAGTCTATATCGTTGACGACCCGGCGCCAAATGCATTTGCCACCGGCCGGGACCCGAACCATGCCCATGTGGCCGCCACGTCGGGCATACTGGAGCTAATGGAAGACCGTGAACTCGAAGCGGTTATGGCCCACGAACTTGGCCACGTTAAAAATTATGACATTCGAGTTATGATGATAGTCTTCGGGCTTGTGAGTGCCATCGGCCTATTAGCAGATGTGTTTCTTCGTATGATGTGGTTCGGCGGTGGCGACGATGACACGCCTCCGCACCCAATATTTATCGTGCTTGGTATTATTGCCGCTATCCTGGCTCCGCTAATTGCAATCATGGTTCAGGCTGCAATTTCTCGGCAGCGGGAATACCTCGCCGACGCCACGGGAGCTATGACTACGCGCGATCCGGAAGCATTGGCAACGGCGCTTGAAAAGCTTGGAAGTGTCGGATCTGGCCTGCGCCGGCAAAATAGCTCAACTGCTCACTTGTTCTTCGCGAACCCTCTTAAGGGTGCAAGTTTTTCAAAACTGTTCAGCACCCACCCGCCAATAGAGGATAGGGTAGCCCGTCTTCGTGAAATGGGCCACTCTTTCTAGGTTATGGCTGCTCCAGCACGTACCAAACAATCAAAAAAACGGTCAAAAAAACCAGCAAATCTGTCAAAACGCATGCAGCCTAGCAGCTGGCCGCGTCGGACTCTCTCAAGCTTGAAACGGCGGAAGGAGGAGTATTTAGCGAGGCGGCCGCATCGCAGTTTTCGTCTTACTAATCGGCGCGATTATGTTCGTTCCCTCAAACTACCTGGGTATTGGGCATTCACGTTTAGTGTGGGGCGGACACTTGTTAAACACAGGAGGTTGTTCGGCAGTCTTGCGCTGCTCTATGCAATCGTTGGCGCCATCTTTGTTGGGTTTGCCTCCCAAGAAGCTTACCAGCAGCTGAGCGACACGCTAAGTGAATCCGGTAAGACATTGTTAAGCGGAGGGTGGGGCGAATTAGGGAAGGCTGGCCTACTTATCATTTCAGGTGTGAGCGGCAGCTTCGCACCGCAATTAAACGACGTCCAGCAAGTATATGCCGGGTTCTTCGCGTTATTGACCTGGTTAACGGCCGTCTGGTTATTACGGGCTATCTTAGCGGGGCATGTTCCACGTTTACGTGATGCCATATACAGTGCCGGTAGCCCGATTGTCGCGACGGCACTTGTGCTTATGGTAGTAACAATCCAGCTTATACCACTGTTTTTAGCTATCATTATCCTCAACGTTGCCGGTTCAACCGGTATTCTCGACAATGGCTTTTTATCAATGGTATTTTGGATTATTAGCGGCCTTCTAGGCCTTGTGTCAGCCTACTGGGCTACCAGTAGCGTTGTCGCTTTGATTATTGTTACACTCCCCGGCATGTATCCGTGGCAAGCGCTACGTACGGCTGGTGATTTAGTGATTGGACGACGAGTACGGATACTGCTACGGATTTTATGGTTACTGCTTACTATCTCTATTGCCTGGATTTTGCTCGTGCTGCCAGTCATATTTATTGAACGGGGGCTTTCATCGTGGCTGCCTGTACTTAAAAATGTGCCAATCGTACCGATTGCCATATCCCTGGTTACTTCAGCAGCCGTCGTCTGGGCATCGGCGTATATGTTCTTACTATATAGAAAGGTCGTAGAAGACGATGCCGGACCAGCCTAAAGAGCGGATTAAACAGCTTCGCGATATTATCAACGATTATCGTTACCATTATCATGTGTTGAACGAATCAACCATGAGTGAAGCGGCAGCCGACAGTCTGAAGCATGAGCTATCACAACTTGAAGCAGCGTACCCGGAGCTCATTACTCCTGATAGTCCGACTCAACGTGTGGCCGGCACGGCTCTCGACAAGTTTACAAAAGTAACCCATCAGGTTCCAATGATTAGCTTGAATGATGTGTTTGATTCCGGTGAAGTTGAACAATGGGTCACTCGGATGGACAAGTTACTTCCTGGCCGCAAGCACGAGTTCTACTGCGACATAAAAATGGACGGGTTGGCTTGTGCGCTTGTGTACGAAAATGGCGTATTGGTCCAAGCCGTTACACGTGGCGACAGTAGGGTCGGCGAAGACGTGACAATGAACGTTCGCACGATTGAAAATGTACCGCTCAGGCTTCGTAAAAACCAAAAGCACGACTTTTTACTAGCCGGTCGCACTGAAGTGCGTGGTGAAATCGTCATGTTGAAAAATGATTTTGAAACGCTTAATAAAGCGCGTGAGAAACAGGGACTACCATCGTTTAAAAATCCACGCAATCTGGCGGCTGGTACAATCCGCCAGCTGAACCCTAAGCTCGTAGCCGAGCGTCCTTTAACATTTTTTGGCTACGACCTATTGCGGCCAGAAAATGAGGTACCAACGAATCAAGATGCATACGATATGTTGAACCAAATCGGTATCGCAACAAGTGGGCAGTCGCGTAAGGTAAGCTCGGTCGACGAAGTGATGCAGTTCGTTAACGAGCTCGATACGAAGCGGAATAACCTTCCATATAATACCGACGGCGTAGTTATTAAAGTCAATGATCGTGAATGGTTTGAGCGGCTCGGAGTCGTTGGCAAAAGTCCCCGCGGCGCAGTGGCATACAAATACGCAGCCGAAGAGGCAACTACAATCGTAAAAGACATTGTCATTTCAATTGGCCGGACAGGTGCAGCAACGCCGGTGGCAGTATTCGATCCGGTTGACGTTGCCGGGACGACCGTCCAGCATGCCAGTCTTCACAATGCCGACGAAATAAGACGCAAAGACGTTCGGGTTGGTGACACGGTGATTATTTTTAAAGCCGGTGACATCATTCCGCAAGTTGAACGTGTTCTGATTGAACTGCGTCCACATAATGCAAAGCCATTTGACTATCCAGGCGAGCTAAAGCGCCAATATCCTGAACTCGAGTTCGAACGTGGCGAAGGTGAAGCCGTTTACCGCGTAAAGGGTGCAACCGGCCCTTTGCTCCTTAAGCGCGCATTGCAGCATTTTGCTTCAAGGGGCGCCCTAGATATCGACACGCTGGGTGAGAAGAATGTTATAGCGCTTGTTGACGCCGGTTTAGTAAATGACTTTGCAGATATTTATACACTGACAAAAGAACAGCTACTAACCCTTGACCGCTTTGCAGAAATTTCAGCCGAGAAATTATTAAATGCGATTGCCGATAAAAAACATCCGCCGCTCGAGCGGTTTGTTTATGCACTCGGAATCCGTCATGTCGGCGTCCAAACAGCCATTGATTTAGTGAACCAATTCGGGTCACTTGATAAATTGTCACGCGCCACAATTGACGAGCTGCGAAATGTTGATGGCGTTGGAGAAGTCGTGGCTGAAAGCGTCGCGGCTTGGTTTGTTGACGAGGATAATCAGAATCTGCTCGAAAAATTCAAACAAGTCGGCGTCGAGCCTTATTTTGAAAAAAAATCAGGTAAATTGGATGGTCAAAGCTTTGTCGTTACCGGAACACTGGAACATATGAGCCGCGACGAAGCTGCTGAGAGAATCAGGGCTCTAGGAGGAACATTCCAATCCAGCGTCGGCAAAGACACTACCTACTTAGTTGCCGGTGGCAATGTTGGCGCGAGCAAGCTTAAGAAAGCCCAGACTTATGGCACAAAAGTTATTAACGAACAGGAATTTCTAAAACTGCTATGAATCTACAAGTTGGGGTAAAAGTTCTACTAAAAAATGACGAGGGCGAGTACCTGCTTTTACGCAGATCACAGGCCCTCGGCCGCGGCGAAGAGCAAATCTGGGATATCCCAGGCGGCAGAATTGTGGCGGACGAGCCACTTGCTAATGCCCTTACGCGTGAAGTGTTAGAAGAAACGGGTCTTATGTTGCAGCTGCATCCACAGCTGATTGGAGCTCAGGATATTTTCGTTGAATCGAAGAATCTTCACGTCGTCCGTCTCACCTATATTGGTTCAGCCGAGGGGCAAATCCAGCTTAGCGACGAGCATGATAATTCAGAATGGATGACAAAAGAGCAGATTCTTGCACAAGAAACACTTGACCCTTATATACGGAAACTAGGAGATTTATTTTGAAGAACACAGCGGCACATATGGAAGCAGAACTTGTATTTGTAACCGGTAACCAACACAAAGCGGAGAAGGCTAGCCAATTGCTCGGCCGGCCATTAAAGCATCAAAAGGTTGAGCTTGATGAAATTCAGACCGTGGATTTGGCACGGCTGGTTGAGCACAAAGTCCGCCAGGCTTACGACAAAATTCAGGCACCCGTTATTGTAGACGATTTTAGCTATGGTTTTAATGCGCTGAATGGATTGCCAGGCCCATTTACAAAATTCTTTGTCGAATCTCACGATGGTGCGGAAAAGATGTGCCGGATGATAGATTCGTTCGACGACCGGTCCGCTGTTGTTACGTCGGCGATTGGATACTTTGACGGCAATACCCTGATGGTATTTGAAAGGTCTCTAGGAGGCACGACTGCCAAACATCCAAAAGGTACTAATGGTATAGGAACTGATACCATATTCATTCCTGATGGTTATACAAAGACGCGAGCTGAGCTTGATGACAAAGAATACGACAAAGTATACGAAGCCGTGCGACCATTTGATGAACTTCGGAAATTTCTCGATGAACATGAGCCAAAAGAATGAATGAAAAAACAAAAAAAGCTACTCGGACAGTAGTAGGAGGGCTTGTTCTTCTTGTCGGAATCATTGCGATCCCATACCCTGGGCCGGGTTGGCTAATAGTCTTCGCAGGGCTCGCCATACTCGCGAAAGACTACCCTTGGGCGGCGCGTGTTCTCGCATATGGCCGGGAGAGGTACGATGCATGGGGCCGATGGATCAAACGCCAGAACTGGTTTGTACAGTCAATCACGGCGATTCTAACAGTTCTAGTGGTTGTCGTTACGATTTGGCTCTTAAACGGCTATGGGCTTTTGAACGCTTGGTTTAACCTCGGGATGGATTGGCTTCAATCACCGTTCATAAAATAAAAACATGGCGAATGCCATGCTTTAACGGATTAAACGAAAAGGAGGGGCGAGCCCCTCCAAATTCATTTACCAGCTGCGCTGACGGAATGAGCCGCCGCCGTTAGACGGGCGATCTTCCTTTGGGCGGGCTAGGCTGACGTTGATTTCTCGTCCGTCAAGCTCTTTGCCATTTAGCTGGTCAACTGCTTTTTGGTTGTCATCGTCGTTTTCCATTTCGACGAAACCAAAGCCTTTTGACCGGCCGGTGTCACGGTCAGTGATGACGCGTGCGCTGGCTACTGGGCCGATTTGCTCAAAATGAGCTTTCAAGCCGTCGTCGTTAGTGGCGTATGCCAGGCTACCGACAAACAAGTTTTGTTGTGCCATTGATGCTTTTCCTTATTAGTTACTTTCTCAGATCGACCTTGTGGTAACGTTATGGATAAACATATTGTCACAACTACTCTGAACACCTATATTTAAGCACATATTAATGAATTATGCGAAAAAAACGATACGGATAATTGCTACAAACCCGAGTAGAACGAAAATGGTATTCACAACAACGGATTGAAACGCACGGTGCCGAAACGTCACGACCGCAAGACCGGCACACCCAACAATAAAAATAAGATGATACATTACCGAGTTCCCGCTAATCAGATTTAAGCTAAGCAGAGCATAGTCACTTAGGATTGCTGCTGCGCCAATCCAGCCCAAAAGTTCCGCTAAAGGACTTTTGGGAAGGTGTTTTACATGTTGATTTGATTTTTTCACTCGCATCATTGTATCACGCTTGTGTTTTTATAATAAAAAGTGCATACTACAGATAAGCTGGTACGCATCGGGGTACCGACGACGGTTAATATAAACAGCCAAACACAAAAACTCGTGCCCCGGGTGGGCGCGTAACAGCTCAGACAAAACCATCCTCCATAGCAGGGTGGTCTTTGTTATGAACGAGAGCATGCTCTAGCAAGGGCTAATTTATCATGGAGAAGCGCACGCCGCCGTCCATGCGCAGTATCTTCTAGCTCCCATTGCAAGACTAGTCCTAACAGATAGGGCGTGCTACAATTAATCGGAATTAGGGGCATTGGCGCAGTTGGCTAGCGCGCTTCCATGGCATGGAAGAGGTCATCGGTTCGAATCCGATATGCTCCACCATATCGAAAACTAAAACTGACCATCCTTGGTCGGTTTTTTGTTTTACGTGCTGCGTCACGTTGATTCGAGCCGAAGGTTCGGTGAAGCGAAGTGAAATTCCCGCGTAGGCTCGTACATGGCGGAATGAACGAGCGGAAAAGGCCAAAAAGCCGCTATCCGATATGCTCCACCAATCTAACCCCTATCGTTTACTAGTATTACCTGCTATAATGTTCAACAAGGAAGCCCCGTAGAGGGCATATTTTTATGACAGAGCCTAAATTCATACGAAACGTTGCGATAATCGCCCACGTCGACCATGGTAAAACAACCATGGTTGATGGCCTTTTGAAGCAAAGTAACACATTTCGTGAAAACCAGGCAGAGATGAACCAGGATCTCATAATGGATTCTGGCGATCAAGAGCACGAGCGTGGTATTACTATCACCGCCAAGCAAACTTCTATTTATCACGGCGATTACAAAATCAATATTATTGACACGCCCGGACACGCTGACTTTTCAGGAGAAGTTGAGCGCACGCTCAATATGGCCGACGGCGTTCTGCTTGTAGTTGATGCACAAGAAGGACCGATGCCACAAACCAAGTTTGTATTATCTAAGGCACTTGAGCTGGGTCTAAAGCCAGTTGTTGTTATTAACAAAATCGACAAACCATCCCGCCGAATCGACGAGGTCATAGACGAAGTGTCTGACCTGTTTCTTGAGCTTGCTATCGACGACAGTCAGCTCCATTACCCCGTTTACTTTGCAATCGGCCGTGAGGGCAAAGCTTGGAAAACGTTGCCGGACAACCCATCCGAACATGCTGATTTGTCACCAATTTTTGACGCAATCGTCGATGATATCCCGGCACCCTCGGTAGACACAAGCGGCTCTTTCCAGCTGCTAGTGACATCTCTCCAATACGATAGCTTCGTTGGAAAATATGCCATTGGACGTGTTTCTCGAGGCTCGGTTTCTAAGTCCGAACAAGTCACGCTCATAAAACGCGACGGCACAACCAGCAACGTAAAGATTGATAAGATTTTTGGCTATCGCGGTCTCAACCGAGAAGAAATCGACTCAGCCGGAGCAGGTGACATTGTTGCGTTAACAGGTATAGCCGACGCTCACATTGGTGAAACAATTGCCGACAAAGAAAATCCCGAGGCACTTCCGGTTATCGACATTGAAGCGCCGACCCTTAGTATGTATCTTGGCCCTAACACCAGCCCGATGAAAGGCAAGGAAGGGGAGTTCAACACATCCAGGCAAATTGGGGACCGTTTGAAGCGCGAGCTCGAAACGAATGTATCGCTGCGTGTCAAAGAAGACGGTATTGGCTTTGTCGTTTCGGGCCGTGGCGAACTTCACCTTTCCGTTCTGATTGAAACACTGCGTCGCGAAGGTTTCGAATTTGAAGTAGGGCGCCCGCAAGTGGTGACAATCGAAGAGGACGGCGTTACAAAAGAACCAATCGAGGAGCTGCTCATCGAAGTCGCTCCAGAATTTGTTGGAACAGTGAGTCAAGAGCTTGGTACACGCCGGGCGATGCTGGTTAAGCAAGAGCAGACGAGCTCGGGCACTACACGCACAACGTATACGCTTCCAACCCGGGCGTTGATTGGGCTTCGGAACACTCTCCTGACCGCCACGAAG
This sequence comes from Candidatus Saccharibacteria bacterium UBA2018, assembly GCA_002335175.1. Classification (GTDB taxonomy): domain Bacteria; phylum Patescibacteriota; class Saccharimonadia; order Saccharimonadales; family Saccharimonadaceae; genus UBA1020. The sequence continues at coordinate 403,102 of DDCA01000001.1, read as the reverse complement.
GGCACAATTATTATGAACGCATTACCTCACGGGTATGAACCAATGGGTCAAAAACTTCAAAAAACCCGCAACGGTGCGCTGCTTGCAACCGAAGCAGGCACAACAACACCTTATGCGTTACAGGCCGCAGAAGCTCGCGGTGAATTGTTTGTTGGTGCCGGAACTGTCGTATACCAAGGAATGATTGTCGGAATGAACCAGCGACACGAAGACCTTGATATAAACGTGTGCCGGGCAAAGCAGCTTACGAATATGCGCAGCAGTTCAAGTGACGGTACGGTTCAGCTAACGCCATTTACAGAGCTGAGCCTAGAGCAATGCATAGATTTTATCGAAGACGATGAGCTACTTGAGGTTACGCCGAAAAGTCTACGGCTTCGTAAACGATTCCTCGACCCAAACCAGCGCAAGCGCGCGGCCAAAGCCTAACTCGTGGTATACTAAGTTTACTTACGTTGACTATTACAATTTGATAACCTAAGCAACCAAAGTTGCGAACAATTTAAAAAGGAACACTATGGATAACTGGATTATCTTACTTGCTGCCGTTACAGTTGGCAGTCTTATATCACTCTTAGGAGGGCTATACCTCATTTATGGAAAACGAGGGACACATCTGCTGCAGCGGCTTGCGGTTCCATTCGCAGCCGGCGCGCTTCTTGCCGCTGCTTTTCTGGATCTGATACCAGAAGCAATCGAACATGGAGAGGCTGCCCAGGCTTCGATGTTTATCCTTATAGGGCTGGTCATTTTCTTTATACTGGAACGCAGTCTCAGCTGGTTTCATCACCACCACGAAGAAGAAATTAGTAAAGCTAACCGCCGTAACACAACGCTGATTGTGATAGGTGACACTTTTCACAATTTCATTGATGGACTTGCAATCGGTGCTGCCTTTTTGGTAGATCCGGCTATCGGTGTTGTAACGACAGTTGCAATCGCCGCTCACGAAATCCCCCAAGAGCTCGGTGACTTTGGACTCATGCTCTCGAAGGGAATGGCTAAGAGCAAGGTACTACTCGTAAATATCGTAAGTGCTCTGGCAACCGTACTCGGTGCTGCGTTAGTTTATGGGTTCGGCGGGGAACTTCCGGTTTCGGAAAGCGTGCTGCTTGCTATTACGGCCGGCTTCTTTATCTATATTGCTGCGAGTGACATCATTCCAACGATTCATGCCGAACCGCAGCGACGCTGGGCTAACATCCAGACAATCGTCCTTGTAACGGCAATATTAATCGTCGGGGCAGTTGCCCAAACTGCTCATAATTTTATACCGCACGAAGAAGCGGAATCTGTCCACGAAACGGATACGAACGAATAACATTTGCGAGCCATAAGCGGAATCCCTATACTTATAGGTAATGCTAAAAATACCGTTTAAACTACCGCGCGACCAAAAGCTGAAATCGGCGTTAGTAGCCACGACCGGTACACTAGTCAAAACTTCCAAAAGTCCCGACGAAGCATTGGGTGATTTGTTCGCTGCCGTTCAGCAAAACCGCCTCTACGATGACGGGAAGACCTTTGTCGACTTGGTCCCGCGGGCTCGCATGAAATCAATTCAGCGCGAATATCTGCTTGCAAAGGAGGATCCAAACTTTGACCTGCGCGAGTTCGTAAGTCGTCACTTTTACGAATTCGCGCCGCACAAAAAGAAGGAAGCGTTTGTTACCGACACTCACCGGACCATATCGGAACACATTCATTTACTCTGGGATGTGCTGGAACGCCGCAACCGGCTGAACCGTGGGTCATTAATCGCGTTGCCACACCCATACATTGTTCCTGGTGGGCGATTTTCAGAGCAGTTTTATTGGGACAGTTACTTCATTATGCTGGGACTTGCGGCCGACAAGCGCTGGAAAATGATCGAGGGCATGATGAAAAACTACACCTTCATGATTCGCAAATTCGGCTTTATACCAACCGCGAACCGTACCTATTTTCTTAGTCGTTCACAGCCACCGTTCTTTTCACAAATGGTAAAGTTACTCGCGCGGCACAGGGGCCGCACCAGGACGTACGCCGAGTACTTGCCGTACATGCTTAGCGAGTACCGCTTTTGGATGAGGGGGCGAACCAAGCTTGCGAAGCGAGAACACAAGGCGTACGCACGGGTCGTCGAGCTACCGGATCACTCGTATTTAAACCGGTACTACGACAACAAAACAACGCCACGGCCTGAATCTCTTAATGTTGATATTGAGACTGCCCGCGAAAGTCCGGGCCGCGAATCTGCACGTCTATACCTTCACCTTCGGGCGGGTGCCGAGTCTGGCTGGGACTTTAGCTCAAGGTGGTTCCTTGACCCGCACGATATTGGCACGATTCATGCAGCCGATATCATACCGGTCGATCTGAACTGCTTACTCTACCAGCTTGAACAGACGATAGCCGAAAGCTACCGGCTCATTAAAAACCCGCTGTTGGCAAAGAAGTTTCAGCACCTGGCTGACCGGCGGATCGCAGCTATCCAAAAATACTGCTGGAGCGAAACAGAGAAGTTTTTTGTCGACTATAACTTTCACCACAACCGGCCAACTGGCCAACTAAGCCTGGCCGGGGTTTTTCCGCTTTATGCGCGAATAGCCAGTAAGCAACAGGCCGATGCCGTAGCCGACAGACTTCGAAAAGACTTTCTGAAAGCCGGTGGACTCGTCTCGACGTTAACTAACAGCGGCGAGCAATGGGATGCACCAAACGGCTGGGCGCCACTGCAGTGGATAGCCATCGAAGGACTTCGAAACTATGGTCATCACGACCTCGCTAACGAAATTAAACGACGCTGGGTAACGTTGAACATGAAAGTCTTTACCGAGAAGCATAAACTGATAGAGAAGTATAGCGTCGAATCACACCAAGGGCTTGGTGGCGGCGGCGAATATCCGCTGCAAGATGGGTTTGGGTGGACGAACGGCGTTTTGGCAGCACTTTTGAACGAGCGCTAAAGTAGTTTGTCCTTTGGTACATCTTCGGGCATAAAGCCTTGTTCGTGTTTAAAGTCGGCCTTCCATTCGTATCCCTTATTGTAACCAAGGTCTTTCATTAGCTTAGTCGGAGCATTGCGCAGATGAAGCGGAACGGGTGAATCAGGAAAGCGTCTGGCAAGATCCGTCGCTTTATACATGGCATCGCTGGTTTGGCGTGACTTTTTGCTTTTGGCAAGCGCTGCGGCAACATGAAACAGTATGTATTTTGCTTCCGGTAAACCAACCCTGTCCACGGCGTCAAACGCGCTAACGGCAAGGCCAAGTGCACCGTTTCCGGCTAGGCCAATGTCTTCCGACGCAAAGATAATCATCCGCCGGGCAATAAACTTTGGGTCTTCCCCGGCATCCAGCATACGGGCTAAGTAGTAAAGTGAGGCAGTGGCATCACTTCCGCGCATGCTTTTAATAAATGCGCTAATGACGTTGTAATGCATCTCGCCCTTTTTGTCGTATCCCGGTACACGCTTCTGAGCAGCAACTTTAACAACGTCTGGCGTAACGCGCTTCTCGTTCATTGACAGCGCCAGTTCTAAGTTGCCAAGCGCAACACGGGCATCACCACCGGACAGCTCAGCCAAATAATCAAGCGCCTTCGGTGTTACAAGCTTTACTTTTTTCAATTGCTTTAGCGCGCGCATTAGGATATCAATGACCTGGGTTTTACTGAGTGGCTGGAGTACCAAAACGCGCGTTCGGCTAAGAAGTGGAGTAATGACCTCAAAGCTTGGGTTTTCGGTTGTCGCACCAATTAGGGTTATTAATCCGGACTCAACATGGGGCAAAAAGGCATCCTGCTGGGCTTTATTAAATCGATGGATTTCATCGACGAATAAAATTGTCCTGAGCTGTAAGTTCCAGTTTTGCCTAGCATGCTCAACAATCCGTTCAATGTCTTTTTTGCCGCTGGTAACGGCAGATAGTTCAATAAATTCAGCATTAACCTCGTTCGCGATAATTCGGGCAAGGGTTGTTTTTCCGGATCCCGGCGGACCCCATAAAATCAGACTGACCGGCTGCTTGTTTTTAACAATTTGCCTCAGTATTTCGCCGTCGTCCAGCAGGTGCGTCTGCCCGATTACTTCGTCGAGTGTCGTCGGGCGCATTCGTTCGGCTAAGGGTGTTCTCTCCACCCCTCTAGTATACCCCTTCCGTGATACACTGGACTGTATGAGCAAACTACGCGTCGGTATACTATTTGGCGGCAAATCAGCCGAGCACGAAGTGTCAGTCCGGTCAGCCCGGAATGTCTATGAAGCCCTCGACAAAGAAAAGTTTGAGCCGGTACTTATCGGGATTGATCCAAGCGGCAAGTGGGTTACGGCAAACAGTGAAAAACTTCTTTCAGTTCCACATGACGATACAAGTCAGAAAGTTGAATTAAACGAGGGAAGTCAGGTTATGCTAGCGCCAGAAAGCCGGGGCGAGTTGGCGGGGGCAGATGCAAATAGCCACATCGATGTCGTATTTCCGATTTTGCACGGCCCGTTCGGTGAAGATGGTACGATTCAGGGCTTCTTGAAGCTGGCTGACATCCCCTTCGTCGGACCAAGTGTACTCGGTTCAGCCGTTGGGATGGACAAAGATGTCATGCGACGGCTACTCCGCGACGCCGGTATTCCAGTGACTGATTATGTGACACTCCGAAAGGGCGAACCAATTGACAACCAAGAAATCAATGAACTTGGCATGCCGCTTTTTGTTAAGCCGGCAAATCTCGGTTCATCAATCGGAATAAGCAAAGTTCACGACCAATCTGAACTTGATGCAGCCATAGAACTTGCGTTTACCTACGATACAAAAGTTTTGGTTGAAAAAGCTGTCGCTGGGCGAGAGCTTGAATGCGGTGTACTTGGCAATGAAAATCCAGAAGCATCTGTGGTTGGCGAAATCATACCAACGCACGAGTTCTATTCATACGACGCAAAGTACCTCGACGACAACGGTGCCGCGTCGCAAATTCCGGCCAATATTCCAGAAGAAGTGAGTAAGCGGATTCAGGAACTTGCCATCCGGACCTTTAAAGTACTCGAGTGCGAAGGCCTCGGGCGTGTAGATGTATTTCTAACACCCGAAAACAATGTTATCGTCAACGAAATCAATACCATTCCGGGCTTTACTTCAATCAGTATGTACCCGAAAATGTGGGAAGCTAGCGGCCTCGGCTACACCGACCTCATCACCCGTTTAATCGAACTCGCTATCCAGCGCTTTGAACGCGATAAGCAACTAAAAACCTCGCTCCAATAACGAGCAGTTTGTTCTTCTAGGCGGTTTGGGCCTGGCCCTCAACTTGCGACCGGAATTCTGGCGCTAGCAGTGGGCGCAGCTCTTCTTTGGTGAATGTTCTCAGCGGGTCGGATGTCACAAGGTAAGTTTCGAGTTGCTTGTAGACATCGACTAGCTGCATACGTTCGTCGGGCGATAGCGGAGTATCCGGCTGCAACCCGGCCGTAACGTGCCGCAAACCATCCAGTATGGGGTCAATGTCTGTCGGCTGTGAAACAAGTTGTGCAACATTCGTAATACTGTCTATATATGCCCGGTTAATATCTGCTTTGCTATGAACTTCATCTCGTTCTACCATGGCTGATACACCGGTACTTTTAGCATTAAACATATAGCCCGCCACGACAAATATCACGCCGGTTGTATTAAATAGCCATGTGATAGCCCCTGAGTATAAGTACCAGTCTTGAGTGCTAACAAAGAAAGAGGTTACATACTCATGGATCGCACTAAGGCACAGAAAACCCAGTGCTAATACCAGCCAGCCCATTGGCTTCTGGTAACTGGCGCCGATTGTCGCCCGTACTTTTCGGGCAATTAACCAGGTAAAGATGCCAAAGCCAGTACTCCATGCTACTGTGGCCGTGAACATATACGTATCATCACTGACTGCCTCAGGTCCGATAGTTGTGAGATATATGTAAGCCGCGGCGCCACTTATTACAGCAAAAATGGCGACTATAGTCAGCGTAGTCGGCCATGACAATAGCCACGAACGGATTTCTAGGAGCTTTGCAAACAAGCGCATACCTTTATACATAAAGATGACGGAAACAATATACGGCAATACGACTATCCCCGATATCACCCAAAAGCTATTCTCGGCATCGAGCATTACAAGGAATGGCCACTGCAGGAATGCGGCTGCAAAGACAATCATACCGACGGCAAACCAACGGTACGCTATTCGTAAACCTGCTTTGAATGCCGATAATCCTTGCAGGAATAGCAAGGCTGCACCGGCAAAGTGGGTAGCCATAGCAACGGTAGAGACCATTCGCCAATGGGTCGCTGTTTCATGTGGAGTACCGGCCGGTAACGGCAAAAAATATGAGGCGGCGCTCAAAGTCCAGGCTACTAAGAGTACGAGAGGGACAGAATAATGCTGCAACCAGTTATTCATAAGCGGTACCGCTATGATGACACCTCACTCGCTTCAGGTCAAGCATGCCTAGCCGAATTGTCATCGGCAGAGTATAATTTTCTCACATGGAAGTACTGATTGGAGGAAGCATGGGACTCAGCGTACTAATCGCAGTAGTACTGATTATATTTATATTAAGCGGTCTAAAAATCATCAACCAGTATCAGCGCGGAGTTGTGCTGACACTCGGTAAATTTACCGGTGTACGGCAACCAGGCTTGCGTATCGTGATTCCGATTTTTCAAAAATTGATTCGTGTCGATGTGCGGTCTACGCCGATTGATGTGCCAAAACAAGAAATCATCACCAAAGATAATGTGACGGTTGGAGTAGATGCCGTTGTGTACCTACGAGTCATCGATTCTGCAAAAGCGGTGCTCGAAACGACAAACTATGTGTACGCTACTAGCCAGTTTGCACAGGCCGCTCTTCGGGATGTGACGGGAAATGTCGACTTGGACGATTTGCTGTCAAAGCGTGAGGAAATAAGCGAACAGATCAAGAAAATCGTTGACTCGCAGACTGACCAATGGGGTATCGATGTCGAGAATGTCAAAGTGCAGAATATCGAACTACCCCAGGACATGAAACGGGCTATGGCGAAGCAGGCCGAGGCCGAACGTGAACGGCGGGCCGTAATTATCACGGCGGAAGGTGAGAAGGCTGCCGCTCAGGCCGTTGCCGATGCTGCCGCAATGCTTTCAAAAATACCAGGAGGAATCAACATCCGTACGCTCCAAACCCTCGAGAAGATTTCGGTCGAACCAAGCCAAAAGACGTTGGTCGTTTTGCCAAGCGAACTAACGAATCTTAAAGATATCTTTACAAAATAAAAACTCCCTGAGAACAGGGAATCTTTATTTGGTGGACTCTACCAGGGAAAACTGGAACTCCATCTTTACTGAACTTATAGTGTTATCCGACAAGCTCGAGCAGCTTGGGGTTGATGTGTAGATGGGATATACCGCCTTATCATGTCCAATATTACCGGATCTTGCCAATCAAAAGTTTTTTGAGTTGTTCTTCAGCATTGCTACTATGCGGACTGCCGCTGCCTACGGGCTGACCATCGCTCGTCTGACGCGTTTTGAATAAGTTTGTCGCATCTGTACCACAAGCGCGCAGGATCTCCTCGCCTCCCGGATGTCGGGGGATAAAGCTAGTTATGTCGTAGACCGACCCTGAGATGATTGTCCAGCAGCTTGCCTTGGAATCGTGCTGCTTAACATCTTCGGTTGTATAGGTTGTTTGAGTGGGTTCTTTTTTTGCAGATGGTGCGGAGGTATCAGTCATGTTGAGCGATGCGAATATACCCGCGAACAGGACTGCACTTATTACGAGGATGGCTGCGATAAATAGTTTCGTACTCATACTAACTTGCCAGTGGCTCCGGACTTTTCCCGAGGTTGCGTTTAACATACGTTATCACTGTCTGTTTATTAAAGGTTTGGAGAGACTCGCTTCGTTGCCACGATGACAGTACGATCGGAGCTTTATTTGTTTTTCTCGGGGCTATGACAATCTTTGTGGGTGCGAAGCCTGGTTCATAGAAAGGTTTCGCTAGTAGTTGCTTCAGCTGGCTAAGTTCGCTCTCGGGTGTGTCGGGTCGATATGTCACAACGATACCGCCGTGCTCCATATTATGGATAAGCTGATCGTCGCGTTGTTCGGTTTCGTATACACCCCAAGCAACGGGAGAGGCATGAGGACCCGAGGTCGGTACTTCGCTCTCGGAGTAGTTCTTTTGCTCTACATGCTCTCTTCCTTTGTCCGCATGGGCTACGCCGGGACGCGGGGTTTCTGATTGCTTACTTGTAACCACTAGCACGGCGAACCCGATCAGCAAGACACCGATGAACCCATATAGTAGCTTAGGATTCATAACCCCATTCTTTCTGCCACTGCTTCATTTGCTTGATTTCGGCGGTCTGAGCCTCAATAACACCCTGCGCAAGATCTTTTACTTCTTGTCGCTTAGCGTTGGTGTCAGCATCAACTGACATTTCAATTGCCTGCTCGTGATGCAGAATCATTTGTCGCAAATATTCCTCGTCATAGGCTTCTCCGGTCAATCCTTTCAGTTTATTCATCATTTCGACCATGTCACCTGCCATCGCCGCACCTCCACCACCATGGCTCATGTGTCCGCCATTGTTGGTAATTTCGAATCCCCATGCCTTTTGCCATTCTCGCATCTGCATCATCTCGATAGACTGAGTCTGTGTGATATTGCTCGCTAGGGTACGTATTTCTTCATGAGCAGTAACCGACATAGCCTGTTCTGACATATTCACTGCACCTTCATGGTGTGCCAGCATATCGGCGATGTATGCTTCGTCAAATGCATCACCTTTTAAGCTGGCGAATTTATTATCTGGCGCTTTTTTATTTGTCGCAGTAGTGTTTGCCTCAGCATCTTTAACAGCTGTCTTTTCTGGTTTAATCGAAAAAATTCCGATGTACCACACCCCAGCTGCTACTATTGCCAGAACAATCAGTACTAGTATAGATAGTTTATTTCTCGTTACTTTCATCTTTTATAGCTCCTTCATTCGTTCTAGGTCGTCTTTATAACCAGTAAAAACTTTGTCTTTAAATTCGATCATTTTTCCATACTGGAGCTTTCTACTCATCTCTCCGGTCTCAATTCCACCCTTGTGGTGCTCTGTCATTAGACTAATGAAAGGCTTTTCCGCCTCACTTCCTGATGCGGAGCGCAGCAGCATCATATTCGCCGAGGACACAAGCCCAGGGTAGGATGGGTAAAGGTCATGTCCGTCCGTTTGCGGAAAATCAGCGAGGTTTGTATAGGTTTCGCCCCATTCGCCTAACCATTTTTTGTACTGTGCTTCGGCGTCAGATTGCGAGTTTCGTATATCTGTTGCCAAGGTACGTATAGCTTGGTTGCTAGACGATGCCAGTATGATGTCTGTCATTTCTATTGCTTGCTGATGATGGACGATCATTTTTTGAGCAAAATCCACGTCAAAGAATCCATGCTCATTCGGATTAAGCTTAGCTTCTTGTTTGTTCGGAGCAGCTACCTGAGTAGGCTTTGCAGCCGGCTGGCTCTCAAAAAGATACCAGCCAGCTACGCCTGCTCCGATCATAACTATTACAGCAACGACCAGGAGCTTCTTCATTTAGTAAGCCCAATCAGATTGCCACTGTTTCATTTGCTCAATTTCTTTTGTCTGAGCAGTCACTATGGCGAGCGTAAGGTCTTTGACTTCTTGATGTTTAGCATTCTTTTCACCAGGTGTTGCCATATTTATAGCAGACTGGTGGTGCATGATCATCTGCTCTAAGAAAGCTTTATCGAACTCATCGCCCGTCTTGCCTTCGAGGCTCGCACTCATGCCGGCCATTTCGTCCATCATGCCCATAGAACTATGGTCCATCATGTTGTCAGCGCTGGTCGACGGATAGCCCCACTCTTTTTGCCATGAGGTCATCTCCGAAATTTCGTTCTCTTGTGCCGAGATGATATTGTTGGCCATATCCTTGAGCTCTTGGTGTTTGGCATTAGTTAGTGCTAATCTTGCCATATCAACTGCACCTTGGTGGTGGGCAATCATATTAGCTATGAAAGTACGGTCATACGTTTCGCCAGTTATTGCAGCGTATTGCTTATACGTATCTGATGATCTATCCGCCTGTACCGTTTCCGGCGGCTGTACCGAGACACTTCGGAATAGTTGGTCACGAAATACATAGGTGGCAATGCCAACGAGAACTGCAAAGGCAATAAGCCCTCCAATAAGTAATCGCTTGTTATTTTTCTTCATATACACTCCTAGATTAGGTATTTATCGATAATCGTAAATACTAATCTCAGGCACGGAATACGCTCAGACTAATGTAGGCCGGTACGCCCCCGGGTGGTGGTTCTCGCTCGATAGCAAACTTAGCGTCTTGGCCGTGTTTCTTTTCATAACCTTCTAAAGGCGATGTTTGAAACTGGACAAAATACGGAAGCTGGGGCTGGTCATCCTCATCCTTGTCGCTATCCTTTATAGCCTCTTCTTTGATGAGGGTTGCCGTCGTGCAAATTGTAAAACAGTTCGAAGTACTTGTCCTGTGAGAAGAAGTACCCATTGAATGCTCCATATTCATAGGCTGCGCAGCAACAGTATGTATACCTAAGGACAGCAGGCTGAGTACAGTGAGCATGAATACGGAAACAACTCCTCGGAAGACTCGTTTCATATCTATATTTTACCGTAATTTGCCTTATGTGTCATATCACTAATAGTTTGCTTCGCTGTAGTGAGGGAAGAAATCTTGATGAAGATCATGACTCTGTAACCCGGTTTCTTTCAGTTGTTCACCGAGCTTTTCTACCATTGGTTCGGGCCCAGAGACGTAGACTTGAGATAAATTGATGTTTGGTATGAGTTCTCTAATTTTCGCCGCTGTAAGCTGTTCACCGATAACATATTGAACTGCGAATTCTGGATGATGTTTGCTGGCTTCAGTGAACTCTGCCTTGAATGGCAAATCGGCGGTGCGGCCATTGTAGATAAGAGTTGCAGAAACCGACTGCCCGCTATGACCACGAGCCTTCAGCATGCTATAGAATGGAGTAATGCCTATCCCTCCAGCAATGAAAACGAGAGGTTTATCGCTTTCTTGCCAGATAAAGTCGCCGTCCGGCCGTTCGATAAGCTGTATCATCTCGCCAATCGAAAGATCTGCAAGCGCTTTCTTGAACGTCGTGCCGGTGATGCGTGTCGTGATTTGAATGAAACCGTCATGCGGTGTGGACGAGATGGTGAACCATCGCTTCGTACCTTCATCGTCAGGATTTTCGTGGGGGATTTCGATACGAATGAACTGCCCGGGCGTCCACGATAACGGCTGATTGGCAGTAAAGCGAAACGCCCAAATATTATCGGTTAAGTATTCTTTTTCCTTCAACACGAGTGTCCCTGTTGTTGGAATATGATGATGATGTTCATGACCAAGGTGATGGTCGGCATACTGCTCAGGATTTTTATCGAATAGCTGTACGCAGGTAGCGCAGCAGAAGTAAACTCGCTTTCCATCTACATCTCTGAAATGACCGAGTTTTTCCGCCTCAGCAGTATCAATAGCGTCGCCCGTTACCGGGCAGACAGCTAAACGGTCGGTAGGAATATCGGTTGGGTCCGTGTCGTGGTGATGATTGTGTTCATGTTCGTCGTGATTATGCATATATAACGTACCTACGTTTCTTACTTTGTTATCTTACCCAGCCTTGAACTTGCAGATGCTCATCGAAGTAGTGCATATATTCCATCGCGTTTTTTACGTCGCGGATATATACATCCTGGGACTTCGAGGATCCGGCTAAACTCAAGATGATCGTTCCATAATTGAGCTTACTGCCCATCCAGCTTCTTTTGAGCGAAACCTCTTTAACCTGTGATAATTCATGCGTAATTTCAGTTGTGTTCAGAATTCCCACCCGTTCTATCAGTTGGTGGCCGGATAGGTAGTATCCGCGACTCGCCCAATTGATAAATAACCTGATGACTATCGCCGAAATAAGTATAAATTTGAGCGTATGAAACAGAAGAAGTCCGAATATATATGAATCATGCCATTCATGAAGATCGTATAGACCATAGAACGCGAGTACGAATAGTGCGTAGAGCGTATCAAGAATGAAGATCGCAAGAATCAGCCTCAGCAGAATTACAATTACACTCGGCTGCAGGTGTTCGATCATTTGCTTTTCAACCTTTTGAGACTTCATTGCTTTGCCTTTCGATTATTAATTTCTATACATTAATGAGCTGTTTCTCAGCTCTCCTTAGAAGAACAGCGTTTACTGCAACGAATATGGACGAAAGTGACATAAGTAATGCAGAAATTTCGGGTCGAAGCGAAATGCCATAGGCAGGATACAAAATTCCGGCTGCAATTGGTATTGCGGCTAGGTTATACCCGCTAGCCCATCCTAAATTCTGCTTCATTTTACGAATTGTGGCTTTACTGAGACGAATCGCTCTGATTATATCGGCGGGGTCAGACTTCATAAGCACGACTTTTGCGGTAGCGATGGCGACGTCAGTACCGGCTCCAATCGCTAGACCGATATCTGCTTGAGCAAGCGCGGGAGCGTCGTTGACACCGTCCCCAACCATAGCGGTGAACTTGCCTTCTTTTTGTAATTTCTTGACATAATTTGCTTTGTCTTCCGGTAACACCTCAGCATAAAACCGTTCGATGCCAAGTTGAGTGGCAACGGCTTCGGCTGTCTTTTTATTGTCGCCTGTTATCATGACAACTTCTAAGCCCATCTGTTTCATAGCGTCGATGGCATGACTGGCTGTCGGTTTGAGCTGGTCCGATGCAGCAAGGACCCCAGCTATCTTTCCGTTGATAGCTGCAATCATGAGAGTTTTTCCTTCTCCAAGTAATCTATCTATGTCTGCTTGAAGGGCGTCCGTCGATATCTTCCTATCTTTCATTAGGCGCTCTGTACCTACAAGTACCGTGTCGCCATCGACAATTGCCTCGACACCGAGTCCGGCTAGGTTCATAAAGCTTTTCACTTTTCCAAGCTTAACGCGGCGTTTCGTTGCTTCATTTAAGACGGTTTGCGCTAGCGGGTGGCTTGACCCACTTTCGGCAGCTGCAATACGTCCTACCAGTTGATCATTCTTGAAGCCAGCAATGCTCACTACATCCGTTATCTGTGGCTTGCCCTCAGTGAGTGTACCTGTTTTATCAAGGACAACCGCTTGAATCTTTGACGCCTGTTCTAATGTAGCAGCATCTTTTATAAGGATATTGTGTTTAGCGCCGAGACCTGTGCCGACAGCAACAGCCGTCGGTGTGGCCAACCCGAGGGCATCGGGGCAGGCAATCACAACTGCTGAAATAGCCAGCGTGAGGGCAAACAGCCACCCCTCACTAGATAATAGTGACCACGCGGCAAATGTGATTAGTCCTGATGACACCGCTAAAATAACCAGATAACCTGCGAACTTATCTGCTAGACGCTGACCAGGCGCCTTCGAGTTCTGGGCGTTTTCCACCAGTTTTACAATTTGGGCGAGGGCTGTATCTGAACCGACTTTCGTCGCTTTGAATTGTATGGTTCCCGACTGATTTATCGATCCTCCGGTCACGGGGTCATCTTTCTGCTTACTGACTGGGAGAGATTCACCTGTAACCAGAGCTTCGTCGATTGATGTCTGGCCATTCATGACAATACCGTCCACAGGGACTTTATCGCCCGGCTTCAGAACAACTATGTCGCCGACCTTCACTTCGCTCGTTGGCAGTGAAATTTCCTTACCAGCGCGAATAATCCTGGCCTGAGGGGGTACTAAGTCGAACAGTGCCTGCAATGCGTCCGAAGTGCCCCTCCTTGACTTCATTTCCATCCAGTGGCCGAATAACACAAAGGTAATAAGAAGCGCGGCAGCTTCATAATAAGAATCTTTACTGCCGGCGATTGTAAGCCCGATACTTGCGAAGTAGGCGGCTGATATTCCCGTTGCAATCAATACTGCCATGTTAAGAGTTCTCGCCTTCAAGGCATAGTAACTTGAATAGAGAAAGATCCAACCAGCATAAAAGAACACCGGCGTAGTCAGCAAAAACAAAATCCACGCAGCCGGGATTGGTTGAGGTAGATTGAGCCCTAATAAATCTAGCCCGAGGGGTGAATAAGCGAGAATTGGCAGGGAGAGAATTAGAGCGAAGAAGAACTTACGCTTGATATCGATCTCCATTATCTTAGCCATTTCGCGTCCAGCCAATCCAGTATGGTCCATGCCCATGGTCATTGTCATACTCATTTTGAACTTTTGCCAAGGACTGGTCTTGCCCTCATTCATAATGTGGGAATGGTGGTCGTGGCTTGCATGCTGATCAGCCCCGGTTAGCTCATCGTGGGCGCCGTGTGAATGTTCTGTGTGATCCATTATTTATTCCTTTGATAGGTTTTATACATTCCCCAAGAATGAAGCAATAAGCCTATGACTAATATTATCCATACGAACCCTTTAAACATGTCATTAAGCCAGACGCCTAGGGCGAATGCTACAAAACTTGCTCCAAATAGCGAACTGAGCCACTCGCTATACTTTGCCTTTGTGTATTCCCCTGAACCGCGCATTTTAGCCTCCAATGACGTTAATTGCTACTGCCGCTAGGATTCCCAGGAGGATCACCCAGCATGCGATGTAAAATATTTTTTGATAGACAGGGTGCTTATCGCTTTTCATAATTAATGCCGATCATGGTTAGAGCCCATAAATAACATCATTCCTAACATCATTAATGGGCATATCAAGAGCAGTAGGCCAAAGCCGACTCCGATATTCAACGAAGGACCGAAAAATATTAACAAGATAGCCACCGTAATCAATGCTGCCATGAGTATGCTGTGAGTTTTCATAGTCTCCTCCTTAGTGACCCATCATGTCCATGCTATGGCTTGAATTAGTTGAGCCTGAAGAGTCGTAGCCCCATTTTGCTTGCCAAGAATTCATCTCATTGATCTCTTTGGTTTGTGCTGTAACTATGTCGTTTGCCAGATTTTTTATCTCACTATGTTTGGCATTTTGCTTGGCTAAGTTTGCCATATCGATTGCACCTTGATGATGTGCGATCATTCCACTTATGAAGGCTTCATCAAAATCATCGCCCGTTTTGTTTTTTAGCGAACTTGTCATGTCATTCATGGACATATCGGAGTCATCCATCATACCGCGGCTGTTTGTGTTGCTGTGCATTCCCATCATGTTCATCATACTTTGCTGGTTATTGTTCACGGCGTATGCTGCACCAGCACCGGCAAGTATGGCGCCGATTAACAAACCGATGACCCCATATAGGATTGATTCCTTACTCATGATTCCTCCTTTAGACTTCTACTACTTACCCCGAACATGTGTTAGTTCATAAAGGCCGAGTAGTTCTGTAATAGCGTCAGCCTGTATTTTCTCATCTGCCGATGAAAGATTGTGAACAACATGAGTTTTGATGTGATTTTCCACTATTAACTTATTTAGAGAGGCGAGCGACTTTTGTATCGCCAGGGACTGCGTAATTATATCCATGCAGTAATCTTCCTTTTCTATCATTTTTTCAAGACCCTTTAACTGACCTTGGAGGATTTTCGAACGATGGAGAGCGCGTCGCTTAATTTCACTAATCATACCTCTATTGTAGTACCCCAGGGGGGTATTGTCAATACAGGGTCATGTTTGACCGTACGCTAAACTACAAAGAAATTAAATCTCGAACTAAAAATAGCGCTGTTCTCCCGGGGGTGAATGCGCTATTTCAGGTCGTTACGACGTCTGTTCCTGGTTTGGTGGCTCCTCCCAGACTTGAACTGGGGACACAAGGCTCTTCAGGCCTCTGCTCTACCAACTGAGCTAAAGAGCCACACGGTTCTATGGCATACGTGCCACGAACGATTATTATAACGTATTCTCACAGTTTATTAAACAGGGGTTACGCCCCCATGCTGTCTGTAGCTAAATCGCTCAAAACAAATTGAGTAGTTTCTTTTTTTGTGCAGGCGTACAATAAAATCACATTTAAAAGGAGGAGTTTTTATGGAAGTCTCTATCAACTATTGGGCAGTGCTGCTCGCAGCACTATCGACCATGCTTGTAGGCTCGGTATGGTACGCAAAATCAGTTTTCGGCAACCGTTGGAGCAAACTAGCAAAAGTTAACATGGATCGCAAAGTCGAGCCATCAGAAATGGCGTGGCTAATGGGTTCCACATTCGTTGCTTCCTTGGTTACGGCATATGTGTTAGCCCATGTGGCGTTCCTGTCAAATAAGTTCTTCGGAAACTCGTTTATGCAAGACACGCTATCAACCGCGTTCTGGCTGTGGCTAGGATTTACGGCGGCCCGCGTCTACGTTCACGATGCGTTTGAAAGCCGTCCGGGCCAACTGACACTTCTGACAGTTAGTCACGAATTTGTTTCTATCGGCGTCATGGCTCTTATTATCGGAGCAATGGGCGTCTAAAATAGCTGCAGTTCACGCGCAAGAATTAGTAGCACCGCAAATACCACCACGCCAATTACGACCAGCAAACCGCCTATTCCGGTAGGCGGTAATTTGCCCGCCCGGATTGCCGCGTCCGCCATATGGTAACGAATGTAGCCAATCAGTGCCAGTAGGCCTCCGAAAGCGATAGCGCCGAGCCCGGCGACGGTTCCGTATTTGGAATCGGTAGCTATGAATGCGACGGCCACGCCTCCGGCAATTAATGTCAGCCCTGTTCGCACCCACGCTAGTAGCGTCCGCTCATTGGCGAGCAAGAATCGCACATCGATATCAAGTCCGTGTTTGGAAGTTTTTCTTTTGAACATCTTGTAAATATTGTAACAGTTCGCATTACAGGGCGGCGGTATTATAGGTGTAGGAGGTATTGTTATGTCATCAGAAGATACCAGAAAAATGGCTGAGGCTGAGCGCAACCAAGCGCAAATATTGGAGGACCAAGCACAGCAAGTGTTCGTGAATGCGCAAGCCCAGGTGGATAGCTTGCGCGGCAAAGCCCGAGACCATAGCGACAAAGCTCAACAATTAGAGCAAAAAGCGATGGATGAGCAAAAGCAGGAAGAGGAAGAGCGGGCACAAAAAGCAGCCGAAGAAGCCCGCAAGCAGCAGGAAAGGGAAGACCAGCTCAAAAATGCCGCTTAGATACTCCACGCTACTTTTTCGGGTTGAAGCCCGGAGTAGAGTCGGAACTTGGCAACTGAAAACACCAGGTCAATAGTCAGGCCGTTTAATCTGTCAGCAGACTTGTTGACTACCGATGCGCAACTTTGATACCTGCTTGCCAGCCTGGCGCCCTGCCTCCGTCTGGCGGGCGGAAAGTACTCGCATCAATTCCGCTTTGTTCCAACACCCACGAAATTACAGAATTTGAGTTCCACATTTCACCAGTATGGAGTTCATCGCGTCCCCATACTGGCGTAGGAACATCAACAATACCTTTGAGTATCTTGTCAATCTGTTCTTCATTGCGTGTGACAACAGTAGGTTGTCCAGCTGCTGTATCTAAGTCAGGGATATTGCCTTCCTTCCAGCAGCGCACTTCATACCTAAATATAGCTAGGCCACCCAGGATACGCATTCCTACTGGTCCTTCTGCAACTACACCCCGTTCTGAAACATCTTTATTAACAACTGGTGCTTGCTCGATGGTATATCTGCCATTAGGAGTAAAAAGCTGCAAAGCTGAATGATACAATTTCTCGCGCGAACGATGATGGATTTTAGCTGCTATAGCTTCAAAAGCCTTCCCGCTAAAGCGGACAATGTGCGCACCGGCTCCTAGCGGTATCCAGTAAAGCTCTGCGGAGCTCTCTTGATTAACCAAATTATTCAATACGACCAGCTCTCATAAAAATAACAAGAGCAGAGATACTTGCGATAACTACAACTGAAACCACTATCAATGCTGGTAATAAGTCACTGAAATTATTCACAATCATTAGCGCCATTGCTGCAACGATACTACTCCCCATCAGAGAAGAGAAAGTAAGCCAAGGAGCCAGTAAATAAGTACCAATTTTCTCACCCTTTAGAGATAGATACCCCGTTGCTATGAACCCTGGCAATACAATTGCTAAATCAAGAACGTGTATAGGATTAACCCACAGTCCAGCGTCTTTAGTTCCTTGCGGTGCTACTCCAGTGAATATCGCAGGAATTATTTCGCTCAACCAAAGTAGCGTAAAAAGAATACCGATTATCATTATCGTGTAGCTGGCATACGTATTAGCTTTCAGTTTTTCAGGCACGACAATTCCACGCGATACTGCTGTTAAAATTGTAAAGAAAGTTAATCCCAGAACGGCTACATATACAAGAAATAAACTGTTGAAATGTACTGCAACTGAATAGATTATGTAAGCGTAGAGTAGGTAGAATAATGTACCCAACCACACTAAAAATGCCTTAGACGAACCCTTTACTGCTTTATACGTACTTATCAGTAAAACAGTCACAGCAATAAGGTTTCCTATGTCCTGACCCTGTGCTTGCAATAACCAATTTTTAGTTTCCATAGCATAGGGCATTGAGCTGAAAAGTCCTAATAGACTAGCCAAAGTAACTAATGCAAAAATTATTACGGATGATATAACTTGCCATTTAGACAGTCTTGTCTTATTCATGTTCTCAGTGTAGTGCTTTTTTGTTTAAAAGCACTGTGACTACAATCACATCAAGGTGTTACCGTTTACATTTCAGTAGGTTGCCAAGTTAGAGCCATATTTCTGTACAACCAAAAAACGCCGATTATCCCGAAGTTTTATAGAGGTCATGTTCTGCAATAATTTTGGTGCAGGTTAGGAGACTCTAGACTCTTGACCATAGGCTCAAGAGTCTTCTGGCTATTGTTTTAGGGTCGGCCAGGAGTTAGAGCCGAAACTCAGCAATTGAAAACGCCCGACCAAATGGCCAGGCGATTTCAATGGTGCAACGGAACAGAACCTACTTAAACTCTTTGGATGGATTGTATGTTGCGAAAGTCCGACAATCCCCACTGTGCCTGAACCAACCCTGAGCGCGACCAATATTATTTACTAGTCGTTGGTAAGCATAAGCCGCATACCTATGCAATATTTGCGTAACCTAGTCCAATTTTTGGCGCACTAAGCTATAATTAAAACAACATGATTTTAGTAGATAATGAAACCAAAATCGATCTGTTAAACAATGAGGCTATTGCTCTCACGATTATAAAAATGATGCGCGAACGACCGGATAAGCCCGTGACTCTTGGTGTACATGGTGACTGGGGTGCGGGTAAGTCAAGTGTCCTCGAGATGATTGAGTCTTCTCTTAAAGACGAGAAGAAAATCTTGTGCATCAAATTCAACGGGTGGCGCTTCCAAGGGTTCGAGGATGCCAAGATTGCCTTGATTGAAGGCATAGTTACCTCACTGCTCGATGAACGCCCCGCGCTCAGCAAAGCAAAAGGTGCTGCTAAAGACATATTGAAGCGGATTGACTACCTAAAGGCCGCAAAGCGCGGCGGTGGTCTGATATGGAATGCTACTACTGGGATGCCTTCACCAGATCAAATAGAAACAGTGGTCGGAGCTGTAAAGAATTTTGGTAAAAATCCCAGCAAAGAAGACTTAGAAGGAGCTGCCAAGCAATTCAGCGGCCTTCTAAAGCCTGCTGAGGCAAGGCGCATGCCTGAAGAGATCGAGGGCTTCAGACAAGAGTTCAAAAAACTTTTAGACGAAGCTGGTATCGATCAGCTTGTTGTATTGATTGACGACTTGGACCGCTGTCTACCCGACACTACCATAGAGACACTCGAAGCCATACGCCTCTTTGTATTTAGTGAGCGAACTGCTTTTGTAGTTGGCGCTGACGAGGCAATGGTGGAGTACGCCGTAAGGCGACACTTCCCAGAGCTTCCGGCCTCAGGTCCACATGATTATGCACGTAATTATCTTGAGAAACTCATCCAGGTTCCGTTTCGCATCCCTGCCCTAGGAGACACCGAGACTAGGATATATGTAACGCTTCTCTTGATTGGTGCAGTCATTGGTGATGAAGATGAAGATTTCGCCAAGCTTATATCTGCGGGGCGCGAAAAGCTAAAAAGGCCATGGGAGAGCAAGCCGCTGGATGCGGCGGCAATCAAAGAAGCTCTTGGTGAGAAGGCCGAAGATGTACAGGAAATGCTTGCGTTAAGCGATCAGATCGGGCCAATGCTTGCGAGCGGCACTAAGGGTAATCCTCGCCAAATCAAACGATTTTTGAATGCCTTATTGCTTCGCAAAGGAATTGCTGAGGCGAGAGGTTTTGGCGATGATATCCAGCTACCTACACTCGGAAAACTCATGCTCGCGGAACGCTTCATGCCAACGGAGTTTGGGCAAATTGCTGCAAATGCTGCATCGGCTGGTGATGGAATTTGTAAAGATATCGATTTGCTCGAGAAGCACCTATCTGATACGACTACGCCACAAAAATTTGACGAGGGATCACTCGCTGAAGAGTGGGTAGGCTCAGAAATAATGCAGGAGTGGGCAAGTTTAGAACCGAAGCTTGGCGCAACCGACCTACGCCCCTACCTATTCGTTGCAAAAGATCGCAAAGACTACTTTACTGCAAGCTCGAAACTTGGTCGGCTCGCAGAAATTGTGGAGCAGCTTTTGGGGCCGAAGATTACTGTGAGTTCTATGCTAGCGGACATCCGTGCACTAACAGCCCCAGATGCAGCCTCAGTATTCGAGGAACTGCGCAGCCATATTATGGGCAACGGTGACTTAACCAAGAGGCCGCCGGGCGCTGATGGAATAGCCGCTCTTGTCGAAGCGCATCCCGTATTAGAAGCAAACTTGCTAGATTTTCTCGAGGGTCTTCCTCAAGACAAGATTGGCATATGGCCGACAGGCGGTTGGGTAATCAAGGATCCAGCTAACATGGCACGATTTGATTTGCTAATGGCACGCTGGAGTAGTGTTGCATCGAATAAGCCACTACAAGCTGCAGCGACAGCCATTCGCAAGGCGAAGAAGTAATTATGGGTACATCGACTTCCAACGCAGGAACGTCAGGTAATGGCACTCCTCTAGTTCCTTCATGGCTTGATCCCGGTTCAAGTGGTGTAGGTGGTGCGGGTTCTACAAGTGAACCGGCTGGCGATCCGCCACAAACAGAAACACCACCAGTACCAGAACCCGCTGACCCAAACAGATATCAAGCTCCACGCACAGCTTTTTCGAAATTTGCCAGATCGGGCGGCAGCGATCGGCGTAGTATGGGACGTGCAGTATCGAGTTATGTGAGTCGATCATCTGGAGGCTCGAAAGGAGCCGTGCAAAAGATGGGCTCCTCGAGAGGTACTGCGGCACGGCTCCTAAACTTCCTTAATGATGCGGCTACAAGAGGAATTGATGAAACGCTTCGCTCACTCAACTTAGATAATCTAACAGGCAGGCCAATCGACGAGGTATTTATTGGCATCGCAGACTACATACTGCCTGAGGGCGGCAGTGCCGATACTGGCATTGCACGAGACGCATTTGTTCGAACTATTGAACAGGTTGTTGAAGCTGGCACACTAGATTTAAGCAACCTAAATAGTGACCAGGTTCAGGCGGTTATCGAAGCCTATACGACTAACTCAATTGAGCTTCGAATTTATAATGAAATTGGTATTAAAGCAGTCTCCATGCCCAAAGACGTCGCAGCGGCTACGGCTATTCAAGAACAGCTCCACGATTTTATCGGTAATGGTGTGAGCGAGGCATTCAATAACTTAGACCAGAGGCCCCTACCTTTGAGGCCCGATGAAACCCTGTCGTATGTTGACCAAATTTACGAGCAGGCCTTCGATCTTCTTGTAGCACTTGGCGATAATATGGAGAACGAAGAATGAGACGGCATGTAATCGCAGGCCACTACGGCGATGAGGATAACTTTGCATATACATTGCAGCCAAATGAGGTA
This sequence comes from Candidatus Saccharibacteria bacterium UBA2018, assembly GCA_002335175.1. GTDB lineage: Bacteria > Patescibacteriota > Saccharimonadia > Saccharimonadales > Saccharimonadaceae > UBA1020. The sequence goes on along the minus strand of DDCA01000001.1, from coordinate 381,227 downwards.
CTTACTAAGGTTGATTTTCAACACCACGCCAAGCTTGGTCTTGGTATAGGTGCTGCCCTGGATGATCTTCTCAACCAAGGTGTTTTTCCTAGTGAGATAGCGGTTGATCTTTTGGTTTTGGCAACACACGTCCAAATTGCAGATACTAGACTTTCTAGAGATAGTGAGTCGCAGGATAGCTGGACTCGGGAAATAAAGATTATCGTACCTGTTGCAGATCCTGAAAAATGGCAAGCTGCTACGCCTACTTTAAAGAGGGCTCTCGATTTTCTAACGGGTGATATTTGGGAGCTACATTTTCGTACCAAACTGAAAACTGCCACGGACCTCATCCCCAAAGGCACGTTGCCGCTCGGCGGGGTTGCATTTGATGAGGTGGCATTATTTTCAGGAGGGTTAGACAGCCTAATAGGTGCCATTGATAGTTTGGATGCAGGTAGGACACCATTATTAGTAAGTCATGCGGGAGACGGCGCTACGAGCAAAGCGCAGGATAATTGTCTTCAAGAACTACGCCGCGAATATCCAAAGAATAGTTTCAATAGATTGAGGTTATGGATGGATTTAAATAAAGTTAACGTTAAAGGTAGTAAACACGAGACGACAACACGCGGAAGGTCGTTCTTGTTCTTTGCAACCGGTATTCTTGCTGGGTCTGGCCTTGGCAAAGAATTTACTTTGAGGGTGCCTGAGAACGGATTAATTGCGTTGAATGTTCCACTAGATCCATTACGTCTCGGATCTCATAGCACTAGAACAACCCACCCATTCTATATCTCCAGGTGGAACGAATTTTTAAAAATTTTAGGTATAAACGGAACAGTGCAAAATCCTTACTGGAATAAAACTAAGGGAGAAATGGCACTTGAGTGCGCAAACAAATCTCTACTCGAAAAGGTTATACCTCTTTCATCTTCGTGCTCTTCCCCTACGAAAGGCCGATGGCAAAAATTGCCTGCTCAGCATTGTGGCCATTGTCTACCATGTCTGATACGTAGAGCTGCAGTCAGAAAGGGCTTGGGAGAGGGTGGCGACAAGACCACCTATACAATAGAGGATTTATCAAAAAGAACTCTCGATAGTAATGAGGCGGAGGGACGACAGGTTAGATCATTCCAGTTTGCCATTAATCGATTAGTGAGTAAGCCTCGTCTTGCTAAGCTGATGCTACACAGTAATGGATCACTTTCAGATCAGTCGGCAGAAGATCAGGAAGAGCTGTTTGGGGTATACAGTCGAGGTTTAATTGAAGTCAGTGAGATACTAAAAAATGTTCGTACAAGCTCTGAATAATTTATATGCGTAGCTATGTCGATTTTCACTGCCACTTAGACTTATTCGAGGACTTCGAAACGAAAGTAAAGACTACTGAAAGTGCACAGATATACACGTTAGCGGTTACTACAACGCCCCGTGCATGGCCGCGTAATCATGAACTTACTGCGAAGCTACGTTATGTTCGCCCAGCTCTGGGTCTCCACCCGCAGATTATCACCAAAGACACCAAGCATGAATTGAAGCTATGGGATGAATATCTTAATAATGCACGGTACGTTGGCGAAGTAGGGCTAGATGCTAGTGCAAACTACATTCAAAACTTTGACATGCAGAAAGATATTTTTAAGCACATCCTGACAAGATGCTCGGAGCGTGGCGATAAAGTATTGTCCGTACATGCGGTGCGATCGGTCGATACGGTATTGGATATGATCGAACGATACTTGCCCCAAGATAGAGGTGTAGTGGTCCTGCACTGGTTTACTGGCACGAAAGCTCAAGCCAAGAGAGCACTTAAACTTGGTTGCTTTTTCTCTGTTAATTATGCGATGCTACGTAGCAAGAGAGGCCAAGAGATAATCAGTTTAGTCTCAGACGACCGTATACTTACAGAGACCGATGCCCCGTTTCTAGATGATCAGAGTACTCAATCAGAACAACTCAAGCAAACTGTCGAAATACTTGGCACACTGCTTAATATGACACCCGACTTAGTGTCGGAAATAGTCCTTAAAAATTTCAAACGTGTATTATCAGCGGATAAGTGAGGATTACGGGCTTAGTTATGCTGGCACAACAAAGTTATCGGCCGATCCCACAGCTAGCAGGTATCTCCTCGCCACCTTGTTGAAGGTAGGCGATAGAATTGGTGGATAATTTTGAACAATCAATTCTTTCGTTTCTCTGATTGTAAAACGTAATAGTAAGTGCGATAAGTGGTGCGACTACGAGCATAACAATGTAAATAATGGCCGATCCCCTGTCGATCCCCCAATTAATCTTTTGTTTGGACTTTTTTCTTGATGGCCATGCTGCTAAAAGTTCGTCAGCTGCTGGTCCGTATGAAGTTTTCTTGGACATGTTCCGCCTTCCTTAGATTTTGGCGGGAACCAAAAAGCCCGCCATGAGCAGCAGCCTTTCGGCCACTCACAAACCTTTCGGAATGCGGCCACAAAGAGACGACTCATGACGAGCTGTTTCTCTTTGTGGACTTGGTGACCATACCTTCCTTTTACAAGGTGGCTTTAGGCCGGAGTGGGTAAACCACTTGTATTCGATTATACCGAAGTGATGATTAAAACCCCACACCCCCAGGGCACCGAATTGCAGGATTAAAAACGCCCGCTACTTTATTAGGTAGCCACACCCCGTGTTTACAGATTGAAATTATAAAATTTTATAGAAAATTACGTACGTACTTGCGCATAGGTTTTACTATCAATTTACTTATGCTGCGAATGGGGTTTAGTTAATCCCAGTCCGTGCGTGTGGGAGAAAATATACGCGAAATTTATTACCCAGAATAACAGGCTAGTATACCAGCTTAACTATGTTCGCACCCCTGTTAAATGGGGTTTACAAGCCCACCCTTTGGGAGTAGACTCGCCCTAGAACCTTCCAATTTTGTCGACTAAACACTGGCTTCTTTGTCATTCAGCCTATTGGGCTACACATACATATCCCTAGTGGGATACAGGGAAGATCGGTAGACAAAATGGTTCTCAATGAAAACAGCGATTTACATTTGATCAGCTTAGTCGGCATACTGCTTGACTATGTTGATGTTGAGCCGCAACCAAAGCCGTATCTCGTAAAAGATGGGGTGACAATCATCCTATAGCAATAAGCCTAAAGCAGCTCTAACTATGGTGGGTTATATAATGAAATTATGGCCGATCATGCAAACCCCCAGAAACTACTAGAGCTGCTACAAGCGGGTCAGCCTAAGGCACCCGGTGATGTTGACACTGACACACTTCGCTATGCCCTATACGTCAGAAAGTCCACAACTAGCGAGGATCGTCAGGCGTCATCAATCGAAGATCAAATTCAGGAATGTATGGAAAAGGTTGTCATTCCAAATAACCTTAATGTCGTAAAGGTTTACGAAGAGAGTTTCTCGGCCAAAGTCGCCGACACACGCATCAAGTTTAACGCCCTGATTAATGAGATAGAGAACGGCCACATCGATGGTCTCATTGCCTGGCATCCAGATCGACTTTCTCGCAACATGAAGGAAGCGGGAGCAATCATTGATTTGGTCGACAGAGGCCTTATAAAAGATCTTCGATTTCCTACTTTCACCTTTGAAAACACACCCGCTGGAAAGATGCTTTTAGGCATTACTTTCGTAATGGCAAAGCAGTATTCAGAACACCTTGCTGAGTCGGTTGATCGTGGCAACAAGCGCGCAATCGAAGATGGTGAGTTTATTGGTAAGTTCAAGCACGGTTATGTAGTCGATGAGAAACGAAACTTCCAGCCCGATCCACGCGGCTTTGCAGCGGTCAAGAATATGTTCACCATGGCGCTTGAAGGTAAATCACAGAAAGATATTCGTCTTTGGATTAATAATCAATCCTATGCGGTTCAAAAGCGCTTAGGTGGCGAGTATGTAAAACATGTCTGGGATAAGGACGACGTATCAAAGCTATTACGGGATCCTCATTATGTAGGCATCCATAAGTGGGGGAAAACTCTTATAAATCTTGTTGAGAAGTATGACTTTGAGCCGATGATTACGGTCGATGAGTTTCTCAAGATAAATAGGATCGATAGTTTGAATGCATCAAAGGTTCTTGCTATTCATAGCCCTCGCCCTCACGCAAAGGCCGATCTCTTACGAGGCATGATTTATTGTGGTGAATGCGATAAGACACTTACTTCTATGTTGATACCTAAACGAGACAAAGAAACTGGCGAGATCATGCACGCGCGTTATTACTACAAATGTGAAACCGTGGGCTGCAAGATGTTCGATAAGTCGGCAAGGGCCGGTCTTGTTATCGATGCTGCAAAGAAGTTCTTCGGGCAATATTTATTTGTTACAAAAAGTAACTACGCTGCGTTTGTAAGTGAGGCAAAGAAAGAAGCAAAGAGAAGACAAGAAGAACTCGACAGTGAAATTGCGAAGTACAAAGTCCTAATCGCTAATAAGGAAAAATCGTACATTCGCATCAAGGACCTCATTCTAGAGAGCCCCGAGCTAAAAGAACATTACGATCTCAGTAAATACGCAAAGGACATAGAGAGCTCGAAAGCAGATTACGCAAAGGCAATAAGACGCCGAGACCGTATAAAAGGCGCGATACCAACTTTTGAAGAATATCTTAAACTTTTAGAAACTACCCCCGTTATTCTTGATAAAATTCAAGATATGAAGGTAATGGACACGTTGCTCAGAATTTTCTTCTCTAACTTCACAATTACGCCAGGAGACGATAGCTTCCGTAAGGGGTCGGCAGTGTCCTATAAACTAAAAGAACCCTGGGAAGGGTTCGTTAGTGCCAATGATTTCGTTCGTGGTGCGGGTTAGGAGACTCTAACTCCTGGCCTCTTCCATGGCAAGGAAGCGCTCTAACAACTGAGCTAAACCCGCAGGCTGTTACAGAGCATAATTATAAGGAAAACAGCTTAGTTTTTCAACTGATATAGCCAGAGAGCGAGTCTTGTTCTCACCGACTGGCTGGCTGGGTCAAGAATCTAAAGAAGGCATCAAAGTCGTACCAGCTTGTCGCCAGAACTTCTAACATTGCAAAATCTAAGGAAATATGCTATTATAATAAGTTAGGTGACAAGTCGTCACTCGCACTTCTCGACAAGGGGGACCAATGAACTTCAACGAAGGCTTCTACGACCAGAGGCAGTCTCATGTCAACACCATGAATGTCCGCACCTACATGATGGCGATCTCCGGCTTCACGGCGGTCTTCATCATGGTCTCGATGGTCGGTGCGTCGTTCAGCTACACCTGGACGTTCTCCGACAACGGATGGCTGCTCCTGCTGTTCATGCTCGTCTGCCTTGCCGGTTCGATCGGCGGTGGCGTGCTGGCTCAGGCCAACGACGACCCCATGATTTCCGTGGTGGGTGGCGCGATCTGCGCCGGCGCCATGGGTCTCATGATCGGACCGTTCGTCGCGCTCTACGAGCTCGGCAGTGTCGTTCAGGCGTTCGTTCTGGCGACCGGCGTCGTTCTGGTCACCGGGTTCATCGGCGCCCTACTGCCGGCGGACTTGTCCGCATGGGGTGCGCCGCTGTTCGGTTTGCTCCTCGGGGCAATCTTCATCCAGTTCGGCGGCATCCTGCTGGCAGCGTTCGGGGTCGACATGGAGCTGAGCTTCACGATCCTCGACTGGGCCGTGCTCATCCTGTTCTGCGCCATCATGGTCTACGACCTCAACATGGCGCGTCGGCTCGACCGGACGTTCAACAACGCCATCGACGTGGCGGTGAACGTGTTCCTCAACTTCGCCAACATCTTCATCCGGATCCTGTCCATCATGGGCCAGGCGAAGAAGTGATGTAGGCGAGAAGCAGCAAAGCCTGAAGCGGTACAGGCTCTAGTGAATCACTTCTTCTGAAGTCATGTCACAATACCGTCCACCAGGCGCCGACTAGTAATCGGCGCCTATTCAATTTGATCTTCTATTAAACGTGCTTGAGTTGTATTCGTCAAAATCAATGTGTGGTTCTCATGGATCGTCTTTGAATCAAAACAACACCGCGACGAAGTAAACGCAAAAGTTATGGCTGAGATGAGTGAAATGGACATGGGTGAGGGCTTTGAAATGCCAAACGACATGACCAAGATGGCATACGGCGGGTTCGAAGTAGCCGTTGAAGGCTAAATAAGACATCGAAAGTTTTAAACGTCAGTTTATTTCGCAGTAGTCGCTGCTAGTGCCTTCTAGTACGCCGCTTCGCGACGGCAACTCGTTCACAATGTCACGTTCTTTCGGCGGCAATAGATCGAACCAACAAACAGAATAGAATGACTGCTCTTTGTCTTGTATTCTGCGAGCGTCTGTTTTGTACAGTTCCGTTTTTGAAGCTTCGTTCCGCGTACGCAAATCATATACGCCTAGGTCAAACCCCGTATTGCCAGTTTTACCGACGGCAGTAGCAATAGTCGCACCTTTTTTAATAAACACTGGTGTTGAAAAGCTAACGGTGCGTGAATCGTCAAGCTTTGGTTCGGGTAATTGGTCGGTAAGTTTTTTCACTTCTTTTGACAGCGTCGCAATGTGGTCATACCGGTAAAAGATACCGCATGGGTCCATAAAATCCAGTAGGTACTGGATAACGTCATTTTCTATGTAGCGTGAGCCGCGAAATAGGTAAGCATCACGTATCGCATAAACATTTAAACTCGTGCTGGCTGCCGTGTCGACAGCCAAGCCGCCATGGGGTTTGAAGTCAGTGCCTCTGACTTGTCCTGGATACAGTTTGGAGGTTGCTTTGCTAACATCCATCGGCGCGCCGATAAGCAAAGGTTGCTCGCAGTTCGGTGGGGTACTTGCCGGTTTCCAGACCGAACCGTCAAAGCTCCAGTCGATGTAGCTGATTTTCGTACCGTCACTTTTGACATTATTTGTAACGGGTGCTTTTTTGTACGCATTCCAAGCCATGTAGCCAAGCACACCGACAAGCGCAACGATTATCAACACAATAATGATTACGTGAGCAGAACCGCGCGTAGACTTGTTCATGCAGTAATCATAAGCGATAACGTACTGCTCTGCAATGTAAAGCGGGCTGATAAAATGCCAGCCGACACGATGAAGGTGGCATACGGCGGGTTTGAAGTAGTTGTGGAAGGCTAAGGCAACCGACAAAAAACCAGTCTGCAGGAGCTGGCTTTTCATTGCATTAATTGAAATCATATTGACGCCCTATACAAAATCCTATACCCTAGGGGGGTATAGAAGATTAGAAATGCACGAACATAATTCACACGAACATCACCATCACAGCAACGTTAATGCTATGGCTATTAGCGCCACATTACACTGTCTGACAGGTTGTGCGATTGGGGAAGTGCTAGGTCTGATTATTGGTACAATTCTCGGGCTGAGCATCGGTTCTACGATACTATTGGCAATAGCCCTGGCATTCGTATTTGGTTTTGCACTTTCGACGTTACCACTAGTAAAAGCTGGTATTGGATTTATGGCGGCACTGTCAGTGGTTGCGGCTGCTGACACGCTATCTATTGCCACGATGGAAATCGTCGACAACGCCGTAATGCTTGCTATCCCTGGTGCTCTGCATGCCGGTATAGTCAGCCCACTTTTTTGGATTAGCATGCCAATTGCTCTTGCTGCTGCATTTTTTGCGGCACTTCCTGTAAATATATACCTACTGAAAAAGAATAAAGGCCATGCCCTGACAATGAACTTGTTGGGTAAGAATGATCATAGCCATACGCACTAGGAGCTAGCATGCAACACTACGGATACGCAGACAACAAATCAGATTTACTTAAACGACTAAACCGTATCGAAGGGCAGGTACGAGGCGTCTCAAAAATGGTAAGCGACGACAAATACTGTATCGATATTCTGACTCAGGTAAGTGCAGCCAAAGCAGCTTTAGATAAAGTTGCACTGGAACTGCTACGCGACCATGCGAAACATTGCCTGACTAACGACGACGTTCACTCACACACTGGTAGCGACAAGGCCGACGAATTAGTCGGTGCTATCAGTCGGATGCTATAAGCAAAATAAGGAGGTATAACATGCAAACTAAACCACTACTCTACGGGTTAATTGGATTTTTCATTGGGGGACTTCTTGTCTCGGTTGCAGCTACGACATTTGATAAGCCAGCTGAGCAAAAAAATAACGACAGTTCGATGATGGAAAGTATGCAAATGTCGGCTAGAAGCCTAGAAAACAAGACAGGCGACGATTTTGACGCGGCTTTCATTTCCGAAATGATCGTTCATCACCAGGGCGCGATTGATATGGCAAAACTAGCTGCTACCAACGCTAAGCACGAAGAGGTTAAAGAACTTTCAAGAAACATAATCTCTGCACAAGAGGCCGAAATTAGTCAGATGAGACAATGGCAAATTGACTGGGGTTATCCAATCAGCGCAAGTAACGGGCCAGGAATGGGCCACTAAGCCAAGCCAAGTTAGCTACTGAACTTCGACATTATCTAACTTTGCCTTTGCGCCTTTTAACAGGGCATAGGTTACTTTGTCCATCGTGGCGCCGTCGAAGTTGGCGTGCTTGGCTTCGCAGTGGTGGAATGTTACGTCGCTTAGCACGGCGTTTTTGAACGAAGTATTTTTCAGTGATGAAGCCTCGAAGTACGTACCGTTAAGCGTTTGGTTTTCGAACGATACGTCCCTAAGGTCGGACCAGCCAAAAGTAGCACCATCCAATTTCGCACCGTTGAAAGTAGCGCCCTTTAGTGCGGCGGCTTTGAACTGTGCATTCGTCAAATTGGCTTCGGTAAAACTTACTTCTGACACATCACACCCATCGAGCTTCGCACCGGATAGACAGGCACCTTTAAACGACGATCCGCGCATATCGGCGGCTCTGAACTTTGCTCCCGTAAGGTCGGACCCGTCAAAGTTCGATTCTCGAAGCTCGGCAAAGTTGAAGTCTGCACCCGCAAGATTCGTTTCGCTTAGGTCGCTTTGTTTCATTTCCACCATAGAAAACTTGGATTTGCTGCGCTTGGCCTGCTTGAACGAGTCTTTGAGGATTTTGTGGACAGAGCGTCCGTCTTGCACCTGGTTGCCGGTCGCGGGTTTGACTTGATCCATAATCTCGGACACGTCGCCGAACGAATCGATGGTGGCTTGGTAGGCTTCTTCGTCGCTTTTGCCGCCGGCTTTTAAGTCGCTATATTTTTCGGTCAAATTTGCCAGCAGTTCTTGCTCGACATCTTTGCGGGCAGGGAAGTTGCCGTAGGGTTTGAATGCGCTGTCTAGAAATTGTTTTAATTTGTCGTTCATAGTTACTCCTTTATAGTAATTTGTCTAAAATCTCTTTTGCTGAGGTCCAGTTCCACATATTTGTGGCATATAACTCTTGACCCTTAGGCGTAATGCTATAGTATTTTCTTCGCCCACCTTGGGTCTTGTCTCCCCAATAAGAAGTGATGCAACCATCGTGTTCAAGACGTTTGAGGCTAGAATACATAGTTGCCTCTTTTAACAGGTATAACTGGTCCGACTTTTCGTGGATTAATTTCGTAATCTCATATCCATATTTATCCCCATCTGAAAGTAAATTGAGAATAATGGTATCGGTATGGCCACGTAGTAGGTCGGATGATAATTTTTTACCTATCATAACTACAGTGTATATCATATTACTATGACAGTCAAGGTAATTATCATTTACCCTCAAAAAGACTTGCATTTTTCTTAATTTTGTAGTATTATATACGACGAGCAAACGCTTGTACCCCAACAATCAGAATGAGAGGCACTCTCGTGAGAATCCCACGCAAACTGAAGATTGCTGCGGCGATCTTCACCTGCGTAGCGGTGGCGGCCCCTGCCATCGCTGCATCTCTGCAGGTCGAAGACCGCGCAGTGGTCGCCGGCATCACGGTGGGCACCACCGACTCCTGGGACGTGGGCACAGGTGATGTGGACGGAGACGGTGACGTCGACTTCCATGTTTCCCTGCACATGAAGAACCCCGGGATGCTGTACTCCCAGAACGACGACGGCACATTCACGCGCACCGCCTTCCAGGTCGTGTCACCCAGGCCAACGCCCGGGTACACGTCCAAGTCGTACGTCGACAGACACGCCAGCGTGATCGCCGATTTCGACGGCAACGACCTGGGAGACATCTACAACTCCGCCGGCCGCTACGCCAGCAACCGCGTCAAGGGAGAGGACATCAACAACGAGCTCTTCCTGCAGACTGCGCCGGGGGTCTTCCAGGACTTCGCGACGCAGTACGGCGTGGGCGAGCCCTGCCAGCGTGGGCGCCACGTCCTGGCGACCGACTGGAACAGCGACGGATGGCCGGACCTGTTCATCGGTGCTCAGGTCGAACGCGCCGTGACCGACGCATGCGACGGTTACGCCGATCACCCGTACAACGAGCAGCCCCACGTCTACATCAACCTCGGTGACCCCGAGCAGGATGGCACGTGGAACGGCTTCCGCACGGCGCCGGAGTTCAACGTTTCGGCGAAGAACACCGGTGTACGGATGGCGCTGGAGTGGGACTACAACCACGACGGCCGTCCCGACCTGCTGTCTCTGACATTCCCCAACAAGAAGCCGACGCTGCTGCGCAACACCGGCAGCGGGTTCGTCAACGTCACTTCGCTCAGTCTGCCCTACATGAACGGCGCCAAGGTCGGCGACGTGACTGGGGACGGCATCGACGACCTGGTGTACGGCGACAACGCCGGCTTCAAGTACCGAGAGGGTACTGCCACGGGTCTCAGCACCACGGTGAGACCGCTCGGGACTGTGGGGAGCAACGCTGACGGCTGGACAGTCGCCCTGGGTGACGCCAACGGCGACGGCAAGCTCGACGTCTACGGACAGGTTTCCGGGGCAACCGCTACGGCGGGCAACCCGGACGACATCCTGTTCATGGCGAACGCCAGCGGCGGCTACCAGCAACACGTGGTTCCGTCTGCCGGCGGTGACGCCAACGACGTCGAGGCAATCGATGTCAACGGACGAGCCCAGTTCGTCGTCCTGAACGGCGGCAACGACGAGGCGACGGTGCCGGGGCCGATTCAGCTCATTGCCTTCCTGAACTAGGGAGGCACCGACGACCATAACCGTGGTCGTTGAAACCAAGGGGGCGAGGATTACTACAATCCTCGCCCCCTCTTCAATTTGTTTTCTGTTCACATATTGACATCATCTATCTTTAGTTATATAAATAAATCATGAGTCATAACGACATCTCTAATAGAGAGTACCTTGATTTGGTGCAAACCAATGACAAGACCCTTCCTGAATTTGTCCTGCTTCCGCATGAAATGGATGCCGTTAATATTGCCTACGAAGAACTACAGAGTTCATATCAGCGAATTGTGGACGCAAAAGTAAGCGTATCGGGTGGCGACGATTGGCATGATGGGGCATTTCGGGCTACAGACAACGAAGCCAAGGTCATTGCCGCAAGATCGGAAAAAATAGCACCACTGCTCGATGCGACTATTGTTTCGTACCCTGACGAGGATGAAGTACGGGCAACCCTAGGAAGCCGTGCTCTCATAAGCCAAGGCGGATTCTCATTTCCTGTTGATATAGTTGGTTTTCGCCAAGTCTATCCTATGGGTGTCGTTGACCCTGAGTCGGGCGAAGAAGTTGAAGCCGTATCATCAGATTCTCCGCTCGGAGAAGCGCTACTAGGAAAAGTGCAAGGCGAAGCCGCTACTTATTTAAATGGCGAAAGGCGTTTTGAAGCAACCATCGTGCGCCTCAATCAGGTGGCGGTCCGAGAGTATTTCAGCAACATACAAACACTAACAGAAGAAAAAGACGAAAGTAAGAGCGAGAGTTAGGAGCATTATATGCCTGCTTCTCGCCAAAGCTTTGAAAAGGTAGTGGGTGTAGTCGGCGGTGCGGGGTCTGGTAAAGATACCGTTGCGAATATATTTCAGCAAAATGGATTTACTCATATTTCATCGAGCGATCTTGTAAGGGAAGAAATTGCACGTCGTGGGCTGACCACGAGCCGGGAACTACAAACCAAGATAGCCAACGAGCAACGAGAAAAACATGGAATCGGCTATTGGGTTGATCTTGCACTTGACCAAATAGAACAGCCGACCGCTCGGGTGGCTGTTTCCGGGCTATATGCACCCGGTGAGGGGGTGCACCTTATGGATGAGTATTCAGGCACGCTCGTAGGCGTAGCAGCGGGAGCTGGGGATGACAGCGCTCTTCGTTTCGATAGAATCAAAAGCAGATCGAGTGGAGATAGGGATAGATTGGATTTTGAAGAGTTTATGGTTGCTCACGAGAGAGAAAACAGTGGCGTACTTGACCATGAGACAAATATCGCAAGGTTGATGACGATGGCAAGATTCGTAATTTATAACGTAGCCGACCTGGATGAGCTTGAACGCCAGACACTAGCCGTAATTGATGAAGTCATGAAAGGATAGAAATGACCCAGCCAACATCCTCAGAAAATATTCCGCAGACCAATCCCGAACCGGGCGAAGACCATAGTGAGGCCGGGTTGCACCCGCTGCTCGGATCGATGATTGGACGCGAAACATCGGAAGTAGTACCCGAACCGCTTGATTCACTTGAAAGCTTGAGAGAACTAGAAAAAGCAACGCACGTAGCGAGTTTCATTCAGAAATGGTACTCACCCTATGATCAGACATCTCTTGAAAGTGCTCTCGGCCCACTAAACTCACATCGACATATCGTAGAGAGAATTAATAATCAGTTCCTTGTCAAAATAGCACCTGCACTTACGACTGTCGATCGTGATGAAGCGCTGGATCAATTCAGAGCAGTAATTCCTAATACAATCGACGAAGAGATGGTCGTTTTGATAAATGACGAGCAGTTCGACGAATTGCATGCGGGTCTTCACGAATATCTTGAAACCGTTGATGAAGAAATTGAAGAAAGCATACAGGCAAACCTTGTTGAAATTGCACGGGCAGATCGTATGGAGTTTAGTGGCCGAGTTACCCGAAGCCTAGAGAACATGCGTGAAAATGGAATGGTCATTTCTATCGACCCTGCCAATGCCGAAGAGATTTTGCGGGCGCACCAACAAGCAGGTGACGGGATATTACCGGTAACCGAGTACGTTAAAAACGGAAAAATTCTGGGAGTAAATGGATTCTTGGGCTCAAAAGTATCGCTCGCGGTACATGACTTCATGGATCACTTGTGGGGATTTGACATGATTGAAAAAGCGGGAATCCTTGATCGCTATGCAGACATGTTCGATTCGATAGGCAGCCCTCAGTCTACTGACATTTATAAAAGAGAAGGGGAAATCGTAGCGAGCGTTGCCTTCGGGGTACGATACTTCCACACGTTGCCGTCAGCATTCGGACCGCTTATGCGGTCTTCGCAGATTGAGGCACACCTTGATGACTTGTTCGTAGATGGTGACTTGGAAGAGCGGCACATGGAAGCATATAGGACTCTAAAGGGGATGAGAAAAGGCTCAATGGACTGGCAAAGCCTCGGATTCTCATTTAGTAACTACTTAACAGAGCTTGATGAACAGCGCAGAAAGTTTGGCCGAATCAAGCAAGTTGATCCTAAGTCAAAGCGCTTAGTAGGCGAACTTGATCCGTTTTCACCTGATTTTGTCTGTTTCTTTATCGATACTCATCAGCAGCTCATGTCTTCAAAGAATAAACATCGAGACGACTTATTTCGCTTCCACATACTTCTTGAAGAATACTTGACCGCCTTTGCGACAGGCCAAATTCCACAAGACCAGCCGTTTGTGGTTAAGCCAGACGAACTTCGAGATATTGATTTCAGCGTTACGACATTGCCGCACCAACGCTTGCGTTGGATGAGGAACAACCTCGGCTTCACAGCCACCCGAGATGCTATAGTTTAGTCATGAGTATTGAAAACGAAATCAAGCTACTGGGTGTTGACGTAAAGAAAGTGCAGGATTTTTTACGTGACAACGGTGTTGCCGTCGATGAGGTTCTGAATTATCGCCGCGTAGTATTTGACACGGTTCCCACCGATGAAAATGCATGGATACGTTTACGAACAGACGGGCACATGACGACATTAACCTATAAAAAAACTTACGCCAACGCAATAGACGGCACCGAGGAAATAGAAGTAAAGACTGATGATTTCGAGCGGACAAAAAGCATCCTTACGGCCGCGGGCTTAAAGCCTCGCAATTACCAAGAAAATAAGCGTGAAGTGTACCATGTGTATGATTGCATGATAACAATTGATTTTTGGCCGCTCATCCCACCGTATGTTGAGATTGAAGGCGACTCAGTAGAACGAGTTCAAGCGTGCCTGGATAAATTCGAAGGGTTATACGAATCGACGACAAGCGATTCGACAGAATCTGTTTACCAGTCACATGGTATTGATCTACGCTCAATCGACTCGCTAACTTTTAAGAAGTAATTCAGTATCAAGATACTAGACTCATGGCTCCCTTTGCAGAAGGCATTTGCTATGATGAGAACAGGAACACGGTTTTAAAATGACTCAGTCTATCATTCATCTTTTGTCACACGGCGACATGCGAACGGTAGGAGGCGTTGATAAAGTCGTTAAACTTGCTCGGACTGACCGGATGGTAGTGCATCAGCTTGTCGAAAGCTTCAGCCCAACAGACGAAGGGCTCAATATGCGAATAGCCGACGCACTTGAAAAAATCTCAGCTGAAAACCACCGGGCTCTCGAATCGTATGTGCCCGAGCTGGTTAAGATACTCCACGATTACCACCAAAAAGAAGTCCGCTGGCACATGGCACAAATACTGCCGCGTCTTGCTCTTACCGAAAGTGAACTGACTGCTGTTAGGAGGATATGGAAATACGACTTTCACATGTCACACAGCAAAATACTCAAAGTATTCTCACTACAGGCGCTGGTAGACACGTGCCCGCACGAACGGAAAAAGCACGCAGATGTCGTGCAGTTACTTCGTGAAGCTATGAAAAGCGGCATACCGTCGCTTGAAGCCCGGGCGCGAAAACTTTGGCACCCATTTTACGACGAGCCATAACCCGGTTACTTGGTCGTTTTACGAACCGTCTGTTGTTCGAGCCGATAATTAATTTCGGCACCAAGCAGTACGATGAATGCCGTCAGGTTGAACCAGGTCATTAGTACGATAATGCCCGCGAACAAGCTGTATGATTCACTGAAATTGGCGAAAAACCGTGCATATATAAAGAACAGCACTGTTCCAATGAGCCAAATGACCGACGCAATCACTGAACCCCAGGTCACCCATTGCCACTTGGCATGCGGCCTGTCGGGTCCGTAGCGGTAAAAAATAGCCAGCATAACCCCGATAAGCCCCGCAATGACAATCCACCTAAGCAAGCTTACTGCCCAGGCGATACTTTCTGTCATGCCAAACGAAACGAGCAGACTTTGGTCAAGAAGCAGAAGCCCGATGATGAACGTGCCGCCAACCAAGCCGGAAAGCAGAAGTCCGAGGCTTGTTAAGCGAAGCTCAACCAGTCCGCGAGATTCTTTGCGTTCATAGGCCACGTTGCCGGCGCTAATTAGGTTTTGGGTTGCACCCGAGACACTAAACAGCGCTAGTAAAATACCGAAAATGGCAATTAAGGTGGAGGCCGATTGGCTTTTAAGGGCATTCTCGAGCTGGGTTGTCACTAGACTTGCAATGTCACTTGGCAAGTAAATCTCGAGTGACGTCACGACGGTACTGAGACTTTCTTCAGAAATAATAAAGCTGGAGACCGCCACGCCCACAGCCACTAACGGGAAGAATGCGAATGTCGCAAAGTACGCAATCCCAGCGGCAAGAAGGCCGAGACGTTTGTCGCCAACGGCGTCTTTAGCCGCAACAAGCGCCATTTTCCAATCTTCGAAAGCAAAATCGCGAGGGTTATCAGCATGGGGCTTGCGCTCACCGGTAAGAATCAGTTTAATCTGTCGGAAGAAAGAGCTAATGGCGTTCATGCACTTATTATATAGGAATCGTCCAGCGGTCTGCCTGCTTTCGTTTTGTCCCAAATCGCGTATCATGGATAAGTGACTATGTTTAAAACTTTTATCCAAAACAAACTAGAAAATTACGTCCGGGCGTACTTCGAAAAGCATCCTGAAGTTAAACTGGTGGCAGTTGCCGGCAGCGTAGGAAAAACCAGTACCAAAACGGCAATCGCCACGGTCCTTAGTAAAAAATTTCGTGTCCGCATGCAGGACGGCAATTACAATACGCACATGAGTGCCCCGCTGGGCATACTCGGCATTGATTATCCGGATAACGTTCACAGTGTCGGCCAATGGCTAACGGTCTTCCGGGCCGCAAAAAAACGTATCTCGGAACCGGCCGACGTTGAGGTCATCGTTCAGGAACTCGGCAGTGACCGGGTTGGAGAGATGGCGCACTTTGGAACATACCTGCGTCCGGCAATCGGTGTTGTTACGGCTATTACACCGGAACACATGGAATTTTTTGAAACGATTGAAACTGTTGCCCAAGAAGAGATTGCCCTGGCTAACTTCAGTGAGCTGGCAGTTATCAACCGCGACGATATCGACGGACGGTTTGCTGACTTGCTGACCAACCAAAACGTCGATACGTACGGATCGACGGCTGCAGCCGAATACCGAATCGAAATAAAGGACTTTGACATCCGGCATGGTTACAATGCCGCGCTGGTCGCGCCTGAATTCGAAGCTGACAGTGAAGTTCCGGCAAACATCCGAGTGCTCGGCGAGCATAGTCTGCGTCCGGTCTGTGCCGCCATGACGGTGGCGGTCAAGTTGGGCATGAGCCCGAAAGAAATCTCGGAAGCCGTCGAGGACATTACGCCGGTCCATGGCCGTATGAACGTACTCCGCGGCGTTAAGCACTCTATTCTTATTGACGATACGTATAATTCCAGTCCGGCCTCAGCCGGAGCCGCGCTGCAAACCCTGTACAGCTTGCAAGCACCCCAGCGTATTGCCATTCTGGGCAGTATGAATGAACTTGGTGCTACATCCCAAACCGAGCATGAAGCACTTGGCAACTTATGTGACCCGAACCTGCTTGCTTGGGTCGTGACGGTAGGCGATGAAGCCGAAAAACACCTCGCGCCTGCTGCAAAAGCCCGAGGCTGCCAAGTTAAATCATTTAAAAGTGCTATCGATGCCGGCGGATTTGTTAACGGAGTTTTGGAAGAAAAAGCGGTTGTACTGGCAAAGGGCTCGCAAGGTAACATATATACCGAGGAAGCGTTAAAGGTGCTACTGCATAAAACCAGTGATGACCAGCTACTAGTCCGCCAGTCCCCGCAGTGGCAGGAAATCAAGCAAGAATTTTTCTCGAATTTATAGATACTATGGTAGGCTAGGGGAGATAACCATAACCGATGTGAGGAACCATCGTGCCAGAAGATAAAAGCACTCCCACGACAGAGCCGTACGAACCAACCCAACCCCAGAATCCAGAACCTGCAGTAGCATCGCCTCCAAACCTGGAAAGCCCGTCACAACCGTCCTATGATTCACCCGATGTGAACATGGAACTATCAAAACTGGATGCTGAATCCACGTTGCCCGAGCCAAGCCAGCCTAATTTTAATAACGGTACTGCTACCCCAGCAGACTCATCTCAGCCAGCTCCGACTGCTCTGGCTTTTTCGCAGCCGGCTGCGAAAAAGTCGAAAAAACGGCGATATATCATTATCGGTAGCATCATCGGGCTTGCTCTATTGTCAGGCAGCGGAGTAGCTGCCTATAACTTGTGGTATCAAAACCCCGACAAAGTAATCAGTGATGCCGTTGTAAACGCAGTCAAAGCAAAATCCGTAAAAATGAACGGCGACATTGTCTACGAAAATAAAGACGTCAAACTGACCGTAACGCCAATTTTTGAATCCAACGAGTCAGTTGCAAGAATTAACTTTACACTAAAGACCGCTGCAAAAACCCCTGACTACAAAGCACTCGACAACCTTAGTCTGACCGCCGATAGCGTTATCGAGCGTTCAGGCAATGTTTACTTTAAACTGACTAACCTACGAAAAACGTACGATGCCGTAGTTGGCACATATATGGAAACCGTCGAAAAAAGCTACAAAGCTTCCGGATTAACGCTCGACAGTGCCCAAAAAGCCGAGATTCGCAAACAGTTTGACGCCTACTTTGGTGTGCTGGTAGACAAGCTGGATAACCAGTGGCTCAAAGCCGATACGAACAGCTCGTCGGAAACGAGCAAATCGCAAAAATGTTACTCAGAGGCGTATGCTTTGCTTGATAAAGATGAAAATCTCAACGAAGTAATGAAAGCCTTTGATAAAAACCGCTTCGTTACCGTCAAGGAAAGTCTTGGTACAAAAGACGGCAGTCTAGGTTACCAACTCGACTTCAATGAAGCAAAAGCCAACTCGTTTTCTAAAGCAGTTGAATCGACCAAGTTTGGTAAAAAAATCGAAAGCTGTGACTCGACACCGAGCAGCACCGAAGACGATACTGCAACAGAAGATAGCACAGCCGACAAGACGGTCATGAAAGTTTGGGTCAGCCAGTGGAGTCATGAGTTTACAAAACTTGAAGTATCAAACCCTGATCTTGGCAGTAACATGGGATCGTTCTCGATGACCTTTTCACCAACCTTTAACCAGCCAGTAGACATACAAGCTCCAAAAGGCGCCAAGTCTTTTGACGAAATTAGCCGTGACATCGAATCCGCGCTTGAAGGCGTCGGCGCTGACGCAGCCAGCAGCGGTTCGTCTATCTAGGCTTTAAGAGCAGCTATCTCTGGTGCTATACTTACTTTCAGTATGCAGCGCTATAATCCGGGCGAAATCGAGCCAAAGTGGCAACAGTATTGGGATGCCCACAACTCCTACCATGTGATCGAAACGGCTGACAAACCGAAACTTTATGTATCGGGTATGTTCCCGTATCCCAGCGGCAGCGGTCTGCACTCTGGCCATGCTTTTAGCTACACTATTGTCGACGCTATTGCACGGTTTTACCGAGCACACGGCCACAATGTACTAAACCCAATGGGTTGGGATACGTTCGGTTTGCCGGCCGAAAACTTTGCTATCAAAACCGGCACAGCTCCGGCTGAAGTTACCAAGGACAACATTGCCAATTTCAAAAATCAGTTCAAACGGCTCGGTATATCGATTGACTGGGACCGCGAAATTAACACAACCGACCCTGAGTATTACCGCTGGACCCAGTGGATATTCGCACAATTTTTTAAGCGGGGTCTGGCCTACCAAAAAGAAGCCCAGCAGTGGTGGTGTCCCGTCGACAAGACCGTGCTAGCTAACGAACAAGTCGAAAACGGTAAGTGTTGGCGCTGCGGCAATGAAGTCGAAAAGAAAGCCATGAAGCAGTGGTTTTTCAAAATCACCGAATACGCCGATGCACTGCTCAACGAAATCCCAGACCTTGATTGGCCTGAGAAAATCAAAACCGCCCAGACCAACTGGATTGGACGGTCTGAAGGCATGGCAATTAAGTTTCAGCTGAACGGGCTCGGAGCCGATAAAGAACACCTCGAAGTATTTACAACCGCCCACGATACTATTTACGGCGTAACGTTTATGGTAGTTGCACCGGAGCATCCAATTGTGGAGCGCTACGGGCAGTTCGCCGACAACCAAGCCGACATTGAGCTTTATGTTGAAAAAGCGGCTCGCAAATCCGAACTGGACCGTGAAATCGAGAAGAAAAAGACGGGTGTGCCAATTGAAGGCCTCTTCGCAATCAACCCTATTAACGGTAACAAGATTCCCGTTTGGGTAGCTGACTACGTACTGCTTAGCTATGGTACAGGAGCGATTATGGCCGTTCCCGGCGAAGATGAGCGAGACTTTGAATTCGCTCAGAAATACGATATTCCTATCGTTTTCACAACCGAGCAGCAAGAGTTTGTTGACTATAGCCACATCAAAGCAGACCGTAAGAGCTATAGGTTGGCGAATTCTGACACGTTTAACGGCATGGATTTTGAAACCGGTCGGCAAAAAATCATGGAGAGTATCAAGGAAACAGACGCCGGTGATATGATTGTGCAATACAAAATGCGCGACTGGCTGATTAGCCGGCAACGCTACTGGGGTGCACCGATCCCAATCATCCACTGTGAAAAAGACGGAGCCGTAGCAGTTCCCGATGACCAGCTACCAGTCGTACTGCCTGAGGTTAAGGATTATGCCCCGAAAGGTGACGGCCAGTCTGTCTTAGCCACAGTGGAAGACTGGGTTAATACAACCTGCCCGGAATGTGGTGGCCCCGCCAAACGAGAAACCGACACGATGGACGGCTACGCCTGCTCCAGTTGGTACTTGCTGCGCTACGCTGACCCAAAGAATGACCAGCAAGCTTGGGATCCGGCGAAAGCTAACTACTGGTCTCCAGTCGATTACTATGTTGGTGGTGACCATGCGGTTGCCCACTTGCTGTATGTGCGGTTCTGGGCGCATGTCTTTAACGATATGGGGCTCTTAAGTCACAAAGAACCTGTTAAAAAACTTGTGTATCACGGCTACATTAACGCTGAAGACGGCCGTAAGATGAGTAAAAGCCTGGGTAATGTGATTGACCCGCTCGATATTGTTGACCAAGGCTACGGCGCCGATACGCTGCGCACATATGTAATGTTCATGGGGCCAATAGAGCTCGATTCGTCGTGGAGCTCAAAAGGCGTCGCCGGGGTGTATCGGTTCTTAAACCGTGTCTGGACCTTAAGCCAGGAGTACCAATCTGCTGAGAAAGCCGACGAACTTGACTCAGACAACCAGTTAAGGCGCTTGACTCACAAAACGATTAAAAAGGTAACGGGCGATTACCGGAACCTTAGCTTTAATACCGCTATCGCAGCCATGATGGAGCTCGTGAACGAACTTTACAAATTGAAAGTTAATGGGTTTTCAAGCGAATGGCAAAACAGCCTGCGGGCGCTGGCTCAATTAATCGGTCCGGTTGCGCCGCACCTGGCAAGCGAATTGTGGCAGCAGCATGGCGGTGAGAACGAAGTTGACTCGGCGGAATGGCCGGCCTGGGACGAAACGCTCGTTCTGGATGACACAGTGACTATCGTCGTACAGGTGAACGGTAAGGTCCGCGCCAAACTATCACTTCCGGCTGGTACCGACGAAAAGACTGCAACCGAAACTGCACTTGCTGACGAGAATGTCCGTAAATTTACTGCAAATCAAAAACCGGCCAAGGTTGTGTATGTGCCTGGCCGGCTCGTAAATATTGTCGTTTAGTTAATTTGATTCAAACAGCTGTGTAATGCTCACAAGCCGGCGCTCGGGATTGTTTTTTATTAGGTTACAAGCTTTTTGGCCAATCAAGACGAAACGCCGGTCTTTGCCTGGAAGTAAATCAGGATCGGCACCGTAGTTCTCGCGCGAAAGTTCCTGCTCGGCTTCGCTAACAGTCATGTCGGCATCGGCCGCCAAGTCTTCAGCAAGGTCGCTCTGGCCGCTCGCGTATTCCTGCAAGTCGTGCTGGTCAAATACAACCGCGCAGCCGACATTTCGGTTAGTGGTTGGTCGGGCATCTGGTTCCGTATCGCTGCACGCAGCTAAAGCAGAGGCAGCCAACCCCGTAGAAATGAGGGAAAGTGCCAATTTGTTTCGGTTAATCCGTAACGTGTCCATTATTTCATAATAGCATGTATTGTAATATTTGTCAATAATCACTTGAGATAACCGACGGTGTTCGCTATAATAGCCAGCAAGTTTACAATCAACCTGAAAAAGGAGAACTTTCCATGGGTCAGCCAAAAAAGCAGTCGAGCCCGCGTAAAACTGGTCTCAGGCGTAGTCACTTACGTTTGAAGCTTGCACGTGCGGTCAATGCCAAATCACCAGTCAAGGTGAAAACAACCAAACGGGAAACCGGCAAAAAATAAGCCGGATCTTGGACGCCTTCATTGGCGCCGTCTTAACATACATCAAGAAAGAACGAACATATGGCATCGAACCGACACCTTGGACGAATCGTCGCACTGCAGACGCTTTATGAGTACGAGTTTCGTACCCAGTCAGAAGACACGAAGCTCGATCTGAATGAAGTTCTCGGCCGTAACATTGAGCGCTATCAAGAGGCAATTGACGACAAGGAATTCGTTTCCGAGCTTGTTAAGGGCGTGATTGAGCACATGAATGACCTTGATGCCAAACTGCAGCCGATGGCGCCGGGCTGGCCACTTGACCAGATTGCTCGGATTGACCGCAATGTTCTGCGGATGGGGCTTTATGAGCTACTACACCGAGCAGAAACCGTACCGCCAAAGGTGGTTATCAACGAGGCAGTCGAACTTGCCAAGGCGTTTGGTGCTGATAACTCAAGCAAATTTATCAACGGCGTACTTGGTACTGCCTACCGCACCCTAGTGCAAGCGGAGGATGAAAAAGATGCAGCCGCCACAACTTGATAAGTTCAAGAAGTATTTCAATCGCGGTCGCAAACCGTCCATCCAAGAAATAGTTCGCGAACCAACCAGCGGAGGAATTGTATTTCGTCGCGACAAAAACGGCGAGATTGAAATCTTGCTTATCCAAGACGCCAAAGATCGCTGGACAATTCCAAAAGGCCATATCGAACCCGGAGAGACAGCCCAGGCGACGGCCAAACGCGAGATAGGTGAAGAGGCCGGCTTACAAGACGTTGAGATGCTTGGTTGGCTTGGGAAGATCCATTTTCGATACCGCCGGGTAGACAAGTTAGTATTAATGACGACCCAAATTTATCTCGTGAAGGCGAAGGGCGACACGAATGCAATTAAGAAAGAAGAGTGGATGAACGGCATCAAATGGTTTAAATTCCATGATGCGCTGGATGCAATTGAATATGAAGACATTGGAAAGCTAATGCTTATGGGCATGAAACGTATCCGACAGGAGAATTTATGAGATATAAGACAAACCTACGGTACTCCACCCCAAAAAGTCTTACGACTTTCCGGGGACCCCGGTTTTTCTCATCGCGCCGGGAACGAAGTGAATTCGTTCGTCGGGCTGCTCTTTTCCCTTCGGCACGGAGGCGAACATGACTGGCATGGCGGTAGCACCATATCAGGAATTTGCTCGAACCGAACTTGGTTTTGAGTTCAAGGACATCCAGCTTTTAATTACTGCTCTGACGCATCGTAGTTATGTTAACGAGCACAAAAAAAGTGTATCTGAACATAACGAGCGGCTTGAATTTCTTGGTGATGCTGTGCTGGAACTGGCCGTAACAGACTTTTTATATAACAATTACCGCGAGCCAGAAGGTACGCTGACCAGTTGGCGGGCTGCGCTCGTGCGGACCGAAAGTATTGGAGCCGCAGGTGACAAACTCGGTTACGAACCATTACTGCGGATGAGCCGCGGCGAAAAGCACGGCAGCGACCGGGCCCGGCAGCAGATTTTAGCGAATGCCTTCGAAGCTGTCATTGGAGCGATCTACTTGGAGCGCGGTTATGCTGACGCCGAGAAATTTATAAAGAAGCATATTACCAGCAAGCTTGAAGCAATCTTAGAAGAAGGCAGCTGGCGCGATCCGAAGTCGCATCTACAAGAGGTTTCACAGCGCATAGATGGCGCAACGCCCCAGTACAAAGTCCTTGAAGAAGTTGGCCCCGACCACGACAAGATATTTACGCTTGGCGTATACGTCGGGCGCAAGCTTATGGGTAAAGGAAGCGGGCACTCAAAGCAGATTGCCCAGCAAGATGCTGCCCGGGCTGCCCTGCTGCGATACAAAGCCGATACTGACGCAACAGATTGACGAAACCGCAGTTATAGCGTAAAATTGGTCGAAGTAGAAATAGCAAACGTATAACGATTTAAAGGAAGTTTTATTTTTATGCTCGCAATAAGGTTGCAACGAGTCGGCCGTAAAGGCTACCCTGTGTATCGCCTGGCTGTCCAAGAAGCCCAGCGCCACCCATCGAGTGGCCGTGTGGTTGCTTATGTCGGAAGTTACAATCCTCACACCAAAGAGGCAAGTGTCCAGGCTGAACTGGCCCAAAAATATCTCGACAATGGCGCACAGCCAACTCCACG
The DNA here is from genome assembly GCA_002335175.1 of Candidatus Saccharibacteria bacterium UBA2018. Taxonomy (GTDB): domain Bacteria; phylum Patescibacteriota; class Saccharimonadia; order Saccharimonadales; family Saccharimonadaceae; genus UBA1020. The sequence goes on along the minus strand of DDCA01000001.1, from coordinate 357,260 downwards.
TGTCGTAAAATTACTTAAAGATGCCGGCGTTAAGCTGCCGCGTTGGGTCGCCGAACCTGTATCTGACAAGCAAAAGTCAATCAAAAACGTTGATAAGCTGCGCAAGAATCAGCCTAAAGAAGCGGCCGAAGAAGCTCCTGAGGTTCCAGCCGAAGAGCCGGCAACCGAAGCTGCGGAAGTTGAAACCGCAGAGGAAGCTCCTGCTGAAGAGCCAGTCGAAGAGCCAGCCGCTGAAGCGACAGGCGAAGCCGACGAATCCAAGTAGTCCGTACGTCATTACACCAAAACGCTCATGCTACAATACCTGTATGCGTGAGCGTTTTTTAGCCGCATTTACAATCGTTGAGCTGCTTATCGTAATTGCAGTGCTTATTATTTTGAGCTCGGTGGCAATTACCCAATACAACGGGTACAAGCAGCGAGCGAACAATACGAACGTTCAGACAGACCTAACGAAGTTTGCAGAAGCAATTAACGTGTATTACTCAGACAACGCCGTTTATCCTGCTAACTCGGCAGCTCTGACTACACTTACGGCGGTAAAGTTTACCAAGGCCAGTTATATGACGAGCGGAAATGCAGTACTGTACTGTGTTGCCAGTAGTGGCGGCCAAACGATGGCGCTGCTCGGCAAGAGCAGCAGCGGAACAACATACTATGTGCTAAATGACGAGCGCGTAAAAACCTATACTGCCGGGACCTTCCCGAATGCGACACCGGCAAATAACTGCACGGATGTAGGGGTGGCATCAGCCACGACCGTTTGGGTTCATTCAACTGCTAGCGGGTGGCTATCGAACGTATAGCTCATGCTATACTAGAAATACAGAAGCGTTCAGGCCAGACCGGGGGAGAGACCATGTCAACAATCGACCAGCAGTTCGTAGAGTACATCGTAAAATCACTTGTAGGACATCCGGATGACGTTGTCATCGAACGGATTATCGACGAGAAGGGCGTACTTTTGACTCTTACCGTAAACCCGGACGACCTGGGCCGTGTCATCGGCAAGCGCGGTATGACCGCTCAAAGCCTGCGTACATTACTGCGAGCACTTGGCACCAAGAACGACGCCCGTTATAACTTGAAAATTGTTAATAATGACGAAGACCGTGAAAACTATACGTCGGAATCCGTGGCGCCCGAACCATCTGAAGAGCAGCCAGTGGATAGCCCTGCTGATGATGTGGTAAATAACGACGAAGACGAATCATCCGATTACGCCAAAAAGTCGCGAAAAGAGCTTGCCGAGCTCGATGACCTTGATATATAACTGCTTGTCCACAGTTGAAGCACAGCCTCGCTCAGAATAGCAAAAAGTTATCAAATAACTTCTTGTTTAGGCTCACTTCGTCATGCTATAATAACCACTAGTTCAATCGAACTGCGAGAAACAAACATACGCTGCTCAATTGCGAGCAAACCAACAACAGGTTTGAGAGCCTTATATGTGCTAACGACTGCCCAAAGAAGGGCAGTTTTTAGTTTATAATTAGTCGAGATGAGAAAGTTTCAAGTCATAACCCTTTTCCCCGACATGTTCACGGGCGTGTTTGGGTCGTCCATGATGTGGAAGGCGCAGAATGGTGAATTAGTCGAACTGTCAACCATCGATCTTCGGCAGTTCGGGCTGGGCCCGCGCAAGCAAGTCGACGACACGCCGTATGGCGGGGGCGATGGCATGTTGCTAAAGCCCGAGCCGATGTTCGCGGCTGTGGAGCATGCGAAGTCAATCGACCCGTCCGCAAAGGTTCTATTGATGACACCACGCGGGGAGCGCTGGAAGCAGGCTTTAGCGCAGTCTTATGCAGATAGTGACGCGGGCTACATATTTATATGTGGTCGTTACGAAGGGTACGATGAACGAATCGTGACATTAGTAGACGCCGAGCTAAGCGTGGGAGATTACGTACTAACTGGCGGAGAGTTGCCGGCAATGACGATTATTGACAGCATTGTCCGGTTAATCCCAGGAGTGCTTGGGGGTGAGTCGAGTGCCGAAATAGAAAGTTTCTCCGATGGCGAAACGCTGGAATATCCGCAGTACACCCGGCCCGAGGAATTCCGTGGCATGAAAGTTCCCAATGTACTGCTAAGCGGCCACCATGGCGAAATAGCCACTTGGCGCGCTGAAAACTCTACGAAGTCAAACGAGGCATAAGCCGAGCAAACCAAAGGTTCGGGGGTGGTTTGGAGGGGTAAGCCCCTCCAGTTTAAATTCGTCACAACAAGCACGAGAAAGCAAAGAGGACTCGTTATGAGTCCTCTCGTGCTTGTTGTGGTGGATGTCGTAGAGCGAACACGCACACATTTTTTTTGGAGTTTTTATTTTTGCATGAGTCGCTGGTCATCACTTTAGCGGTTACAAGAAAAAAGCGCAAGCATAATGATGAAAATAACAACATTTATAAACCGGACTGCACCCTATAATGAAACTATGCCAGTCGAGTCCACCATTCAACCACACGTCTCCAGGTCAGTACGGGTCTGCGCGCTTATCGGCGCGGGAATGCTGCTGCTGATGCTGCTTACTCAATTGTATAGCTACGAAGATTTTGCTTCCGTACTCACAACGATTTTGCCATTTTCAGACCAGCCGCTTTCAGTCATTTCTGCGGCACTTTTGGTGATTGTCGAGCTTTTTTCGCTGCCATATCTTTTGGAAATGAAGCTGAGCCGTTTGATGCGGGTAATCAGCCAATTGTTTGGACTAGTTGTTGCGCTGTTCTGGCTGTTTACGTCACTTACATCGGCTCACGCTGCCAACAGCGCCTTATTTAGTACGACATTTGATTTACCCGGCGGTGTGCTAGCCGTACTGTGGAGTATGGTTCTTGCCGTATTGACAATGTATATTACGTATTCCAATAGCCGACCGGTGTCATCTTCTTGAGGTAAAGCGTAAGATTTGCTACAATTTATCACTGTAGCAGCCAGATATTGGGGATAAATGCTCAATGTTAGACCAACATAGTTGTTCCAACATTTCGCTAGATTCTGTACTAATGAAACATTTGACAGAAATATGCCAGTGGTAATCCCCATTAGTTCATTCCATTCCTAATGGGGATTAGCCAAGCGGTAAGGCAGTGGGTTCTGGTCCCATGATCGGGGGTTCGAATCCCTCATCCCCAGCCACGAAAAAAGTTGAGCATCTGCTCGGCTTTTTTCGTAACTAGGATTTAGAATCCGAACCCCCCGTCCTAAAAACAAATTCGATAACACTATCTTTGACAAACGTAAAGCGAACGACTACTATTACAGTAGCAACAAAGCTAAAACAAAAAGAATCAAAGTCTTGAAAATTCTCCATTGGCTCCAAGGCCTTTATAACCGAACGAACAAGGCGGTAAAAATTGCCGTTCTTGTATCGGTTTTATCATTCGGTAGTGTAGGCGCATACCTCGAGCACAATTTCCAATTCATTAGTAAGTCATTAGTGCCGGCGATTGGTGGGGGCAATATTCCAGATAAAACAGAGCAGAGCACACAAATTGCTGAAGATTCGGCCACTTCAGGCGGTAAAAAAGGTACCACATCTGAAGGCAAGAAATCTACCTCATCGACTGGGAAAAAGCCGGCGTCATCGAGTAGCTCATCTTCTGGAGGTACCAGTTCTGGTGGGTCTTCGGGGCAGTCGAATGGAGGGAGTGCGACACCCACGACACCGAGTTCGACGGCACATGAAAAGTTTGGCATGTCTGCGCCCACAAATTTATGGAACCAGCGGTTGTCTGAAGTAGGCGCCTCGAACATCAATTTTAGGCGGATTTTTTATCAGGAGTTTGGCGACAGCCTTACAAAGGTGAGCGAAACGATTAATGCCGGTATGACACCGGTTATTTCCTGGAAAACAGGCAGTTATTCTTGGGCCCAGGTGGCTGCTGGCGCAGCTGATGGAGAGCTGCAATCACTGGTGTCACGGCTCAACGCAATTCCTGGTAAAAAATATCTCGTTATCCATCACGAACCTGCCGGTGATGGAACGGCCAGTGACTTTGTGGCTATGCAGCTTCACGCGCTACCCATACTCGGTACGGCAAGCCAGGCGTCGGTTGGAATTATTGCCAATGGGTGGTGGTGGTCAGCTCAGAACCAGGGATATTCAGATTCGGAAATCGCGCAGTGGATACCGAGTTCACTAAAGAATGTTTGCGACTTTATTGGTGCCGATACCTACCAGGATGACCAGCTGGTTGAAGACGGCAGCGTGAAAGCGAGCCGGCTGGCAGCCTGGGCGCGGCGAACGGGCGGAGTTAGTGCGCTTGGAATCGGGGAGTTCAATGGTTTTACTGCGTCGTCCATCACAAATGTCATGAATGTTGTTAAGGCTGACACGCTGTTTAAATGGGCACTTGTTTGGAATAGCGGCCCGAGCGGGCTAGGGACGCCGCTTGAAGGCGCCCGGCTTCAAGCATTCATAAACGGCAAGTCGACCCCTAATCCAACCTAGCTAGGCGTTACGTTGGTTGTTGCCGCCAAGTTTTTTCTTCAAGGCTCGTTTTCTTGATGCACTGTGCCGATTTTTCTTCTTTGCCATTTTACTCTCCCGTATGATAGTTAATTGCTTAGCTTATCACATATGTAGTTACTTTTACAATATGTGGTACAATGGTGTTAGATTAGGATTGTACTTTTAGCCATTTGGCGCCCAGACCAACCAATAAACGAAAGAAGCGATTATAAAAACTAGTACGAAAGCATTTTTCGAATCGGACGAAGGTCTAAAGCTGCGCCAAGAACTTACTGACATGGCTTTGAACCAGAACTACAATACCCGAACCACTTATTCAACATTAGACACGAACGGAATGACGTTTGTGCAAAAGCACATGAATTACATGAGCCAATTTCCTAATATGAATTACCGCCAGTACATCTCGAACCTGAGATTGATGACGAAGCAAAAGTAATTTCGCGTATCGGCTGGTCGACACAAAATTGTAACATCCTTCACAGCGGGTACGATCGGCAGTTGTTAGGCTAAGGGCAATGCACTCCGAACTTGCAAAACTTTCGGCATCCGAAGCGGCCAGACGACTGCTTGGCTGCCGGCTAGTACGGCAGCTTGATGGCCAGGCCGTAGCCGTCATCATCGTTGAAACCGAAGCCTACGACCAAACCGATGCAGCGAGCCATAGCTACAATGGTCGCACGCAGCGAACGGAAGTAATGTTTGGACAGGCGGGCTATTTGTATGTCTACTTCACCTACGGTATGCACTATTGCTGTAATGTGGTGGTAGGATCAGAGGGCCATGGAGCTGCCGTACTTATTCGGGCCGTCCAGCCAATATCCGGGACTGACATAATTGCCCGCCGACGGCCACGGGGCGGTGTCGAACTGACTAATGGACCCGCCAAGCTATGCCAAGCACTTGGCATTGACATGCGTATGAACGGCCATGATTTGGCTCAACCGCCCTTTGAGTTAGTCCTCACGGCTCCGCTAGCTAATGAATCGGTAGCTACAACCACAAGAATCGGGATATCAAAGGCGAAAGATGTGAAATGGCGGTACTATATAAAAGGAAATGACTATGTCAGCGGCATTTAATGAAATCATTATCATCTACAATCCCATCAGCACGGGGAATAGTAAGGTAAATGCCGAGCAATTTGCCAAAGCATTGAACGAGCGAATGCCAAACCAAGCGGTTACTCTCGTCAAAAGCGAGTATAGTGGACACGCCGAAAAAATAGCTGCCAGCTATACCGGCAAAAAAGGTAAGTGGCTGATTATTTCTTCGAGTGGCGATGGAGGTTATAACGAAGTTGTGAACGGTGTTCTTGGCGGCAAGAAGAAGGGCGTGGTGGTGACATCGGTGCTGCCTTCGGGAAATGCGAATGACCATCACGCAGCTATGAGTTCGGAAGATCCGATTGATAACATTAAGAATGCTAATATCGAAACAATCGATATCATACAGGTTACTTCGGCTGTCAATGGTAAGCCATGGGTGCGCTACGCCCATTCGTATGCAGGTTTCGGAATCACACCAAAAATTGGCCGCGAACTGACAGTAAAAAAATTAAATTCGTTCAATGAAAAATGGTACGTGTTTCGCCATCTGCTCGCATTCAAACATGTTCGGCTGGAAGTTGACGGAGCAACCCGCCGGTATTCGAGCCTGGTATTCGCTACTATCTCAAAAATGTCTAAAATCATTCAGCTGGCGGACGACGCAAGCCAGTATGACGGGAAGATGGAGATTTATGAAACGGAGTATCGCTCGCCGCTTGGCATGCTGAAATTGCTATTCAGGGCAAGCCTGGCAGGGTTAACTGAGTCAAAGCGGCTAACGACCTATAAGCTCCGCACGATTCGGCCGACTCTTATCCAGTTAGACGGCGAGGTGGAACAACTGGATCAAAATACCGACATAACGATTCGCTGCCTAAAACAAAAACTGCAGACTATTCTGTAATCTTAGCTGAGTGTTGCCCCGAACAAAGCACCGACGAAGTAAGTGATGGCCATAGCAAGGAGGCCGCCAACCATAACCCGGCTCATGGCGCGTAGGCGTGAAGCGCCTCCGATAGCCGCACTGGTAAACCCAGTAATGAGCAGCGCAATGATTACGGCAGCGACTATCATAATAATCCTTTCGGATTCAGGCGAAAGGATGGCTGCCACAAAAGGGATGAGTCCGCCGGCAGTAAAGGCGATAAATGATGCCACGGCGGCCTGGTAGGGGTTGGTAAATTCAAAATCATCGTGGTGAAAGGGGTGCATGCCTTTTTTGGCATTGGCTTTCTCGGCATCACGCTGGCTGCTTACTGAAACGTACTCACCGACAGCCATGGAGAGGGCACCGGCAACGAGTGCGGCCAGTCCGGTGGTGAAGATTATCTGGTTGTTAACACCGGCACCAACGACACCCATTACGACGCTGGACGTTGAAACAATACCGTCATTTGCACCAAGGACGGCGGCACGAAGCTTATTCATAGTTGCGTTCGAAGTCGGCTGTTCTGCCTGGGGTTGGTCATTCATAGTCATGTGGCCATTGTAACAAACAACACATCCTTGAGCGGCTCGTTGGAGTATACTATCGTAGATGGACATAGTTATTAGGCTAATGGCCGATGGCGCTGTAATTCCAGTAGTTCTCATCGGCGCAGTAGCATTACTATTTAAAGTTCGAGGCTCTAGGTATGAAGCGTATGCACGCATACTAATGGCCGGATTAACGGCATACTTGCTAGCGAAACTTGCTGGGAGCATTTTCCAGCCTGAACTCGAACGTCCGTTTGAACAGCTTGGGCTTTCGGCAGGGGCGTCTTACCTCAATAATCCGGGTTTTCCCTCTGACCATATGCTATTTTGCACCGCAATTACGCTGGCTGTGTGGTTTGAAACACGTTCCAAATGGCTCACCGCACTCCTGGGTACTTTGACTCTCCTTGTTGGGGTTGGCAGAATTTTGGCGTTGGTACATACGCCGCTTGACGTTGCCGGGGGTATCGTTATTGCCGCAATCGGTGCGCTATGGTATTTGCAGAATACAAGTCTAAGGCAGGTGCAGCGACCCAGGCAATGGTCAAAACCCGCCGGTACTGCTAAACTGGCTAAATAAGGAGACATACCGTGGCGAAAGTTATTGAGGCATCAGACCCTCACGCGGCGTGGGCAACAATGGATGGACGTTCACTCGTTAACATCCTACTCAGCGGATTAATCGTCGGCGCAGTCACATACGCTGCCTATCTACTGCTTGAACGTTTTGTGTTTGAACCTATTTTATGCCGGGAAAGCGTTGCCTTAGCACGCTGTGAAACGAAAGAGCATTTTGCTAGCGGTGTTGCAATTGTTATCGGTTCGATGCTGGGCCTTATCCTGCTCGTTCGAGAGCGGGTTTACCGTCCGATTCTGGCTTTGATTGGCGTAGCCGTTGGGCTTTGGAGTATTTTTACAGTAGTAGCTGCTCTGCCATGGATAGCAGCGCTTATCGTGACGGTACTCGCGTTTGGGGTGGCCTACATGCTGTTCTCGTGGTTGGTTCAGCCAACCAGTTTAGTGCTCTGTATTGCTCTTGTGATTCTGGCGGCGGCCCTTGTGCGGCTTGGCCTTACGCTTTAGTGCTTTCGTCGGTGACGTGAGAGAATAAGTAATCTTGTTCAGGTCATTCCGAGGACGTGCCGACTGCACGTAGTATAATCATTAGCATGACAACAGAGCTGCTCGTGATTATCGTTCTGGTAACAATTACTGTGGTGTTTGGATTTGCCCTCTACATTCTGAACCAGCGGCTTAAAGATCTTAAACAATCCAGCGCCGTCGAACTTATGAAAAGCGACGTAACGGAACTGACACGAACGATGGCGCAGCTGCAGCAGACAATGGGAGACAAGCTGGACCGGAATAGTGCCGGCATACAGCAATCGGTTCAGAAACAGCTAGGCGAAAGTGCCAAGCTGGTGGCGGATGTGACGCAGCGCCTTACGAAACTCGACGAAACCAACCGCCGTGTCGTCGATGTAGCAGACGAGCTAAAGTCTTTGCAGAATGTCCTCGCGAATCCAAAACAGCGGGGTGTGCTCGGCGAATTTTACTTAAAACAGATTCTTGAAAACATGCTTCCGCCAGGTGCATTCGAGCTGCAGTACAAGCTTGGTGAAGGCATGGTTGTCGATGCTATTATTCGTTTGGATGATAAGATTCTGCCGATTGATTCGAAGTTTAGCCTAGAAAACTACAACCGGCTGGTTGAAGCTAAGCCGGAAGAGCGCGCCATGTTTGAAAAGGCTTTTAAAGAAGATTTGAAAAAAAGAATTGATGAAACGGCAAAGTATATTAATGCCAAAAAAGGCACACTCGGCCAGGCCTTGATGTTTATTCCAAGCGAAGCTATTTACTATGACTTACTCGCAAATAGAGTCGGGGCAGCCGGCGTTAATGGCCGCGATCTCATGCAGTACGCAGCCGTAGAAAAGCGCGTTACAATCGTAGGCCCGAGTACGCTTTCGGCCATGCTGCAAATTATTTCACAGGGACTCAGCAGCCTGGAAATACAGAAGGACACGGAAATTATTCGTAAAAATGTTGAACAATTAGGCAAGCACATGAACGCTTTTCAGCAGTACTTGGTGAAGGTCGGTAATAGTCTTGGCGCTACCGTCGGGCACTTCAATAGTGCCCAGAAAGAACTTGGTAAAGTCGATAAAGACGTCGTGAAGATAACAGGTGGTGTAGAAAAGATTGATCCGCTTTTGCTCGATAGGCCGTCGAGCGAATAATAAATAGAAAATCACCCCGCTATTTAGGCGGGGTGATTTACTTTTGGATGACAGCTACTTAGCTGAAGCGACAGTGTCGTTTTCTGTCTGTACTACGTCATGCAGGGCAAAGCCAAGCACAGCACCAACAAGCGGTGTCAATACGTAGATAACGAGAGGCCAAACACTGAATTCAAGTGCTTGCAGTGAACCAGCAACGGCTGGGTTCATAACGGCACTTGCACCAACGTAGTTTGCGGCAGTGCCGGCTACGAGGATAGCTACATACAGGCCGCCAGAGTAAAGCAGGGCGTGTTCAACTTTGCTTCGGCCGCGTCGCAAACCAGCTGCAACAGCGAAGGCAAGGATAACACTACCGAGTAATTCGGCGGCAAGTACAACCCATTCTTTGCCACTGGCAACGGCTGGAGCATTAAAGACAGTCGGTGCAGCCTGGCCAAAGGCTTGGGCTTGTTCGCTGACGGCAGGTGCCGCACTGACGAAGGCGTTCAGGACAACAAGCGCTAAGATAGCACCAAGTACCTGGGCAACGACGTAGCTTAATGCACGTACTGCAGTAATCCGGCGAGTCACTAACGCACCAACTGTAAGAGCTGGGTTTAGGTGTGCTCCTGACAGTCCGCTAACGAGCAGGACGATTGCTAGCAGGCCGAACATAACAAACAATGGCTGGCCTGATGCGGCGAGTACTACTGCTGCTAATAGGAAGGTCCCGATAAATTCAGCGACCGACGAAGCAAGTAGCGGTGCACGCATAAAGCTGAACCGGCGGCTTGCGCCAGCGCTTGCTGAAGCAGACCTTACTGTTGTAACTCTTGTTGACGTTTTCTTAGCGGCAGGTGCCGACTTTTTGACCGTTTTTCTCTTGGTAGTCGTGGCAGTCTTTTTGGTCGCCATAGATATATTTCCCTCCTTAACATAGAAATATGGTTTAAGTATAGCATAGCCGAAACCGCTTGGGGCAGCGGTGCTACAATAGACATATGGCATTATTCATAAACCAACAGAACGAACGCACCGAATTGCAGAAGCGTATTGCTGCCGAGCTGGCCGAAAAGGCGAAGAAAAAACAGCTCGACACAGACCGCAAAAATCCTGATGGCGTCACAGACTCTGCTTACTTAGAAGGCACTAAAAAAACCACGTCGCTTGCCTGGGTATGGGCGCTTATTGCCATTGCGGCTCTTGCAGTCGTTATCTGGCTTGTCGTCATATCTAGCTAAGGCTATACTGTTAAGATAATGGATACTGAAGGCTTAATTGCCGAGACGCGAAAAATACTATTAGAACGTTACGCAGCGCTTGAAAACAAAGCAGATATATTAAAAGCCCGCGAACTAAAAGATTTGTTTGCTCGCATACCGACCTTGTCACCAAATGAGCGTTCAAGCTTTGGTCAGGCGGTTAACAAACTATCAAACGAACTCAAACTAATGGCCGCCGGTGAGAGCGATGATGCCACAGACTTACAGCCAATCGACGTTACGGCGCCATTCGATACAAATGCCGCATTACCGTCACTTCTACCAGCAGAGGACGGTTCGATTCATCCATTAACCCAAGAAATCGAGCGCCTCAGCGACGTGTTTGGCCGTATGGGCTTCGCGATCGAAACCTCACGCGAAATAGATGACCAATACCATATGTTCGAAACATTGAACTTTCCGAAAGGTCATCCGGCCCGTGACGACTATGACACGTTCATGACCGAAGAAACCGACAAAGACGGTGAACGTTTTATTGCACCGGCACACACCAGCACAATGCAAAACCGCATGCTGAAAAAGTATCGAAATAATTTAGAAAAAGACGAACCGATTGCAGTCGTTGTCCCGGACCGCGTATTCCGTAATGAAGACTTAGACGCTCGCCACGAACATACGTTTTACCAAGTCGAAGGGGTCTACGTTGCAAAGGGTGTCCACGCAGGCATGCTGGTTGCAACGCTTCAGAAATTCTTGGAAGAATACTACGGCAAAGAATTAAATGTACGAGTGAATCCGTTTTACTTTCCGTTTACTGAGCCAAGCTTTGAATTCGCCCTCAGTTGTCCATTCTGTGACGGAAACGGTTGTCATATTTGCAGCCAGGAAGGTTGGATTGAGCTGCTTGGCTGCGGTATGATTCACCCGAACGTGCTGAAGGCTGCTGATATCGACCCGAACATTTACACCGGTTTTGCCTGGGGCTGCGGCATTGACCGCTTGGTCATGATGAAATACGGCATTGAAGACGTGCGGCATTTCCATTCCGCAAAGTTGGACTTTTTGAGGCAGTTTTAGGACAAGCCCACGTGAAAAGTAAAACCAAAAAGAAACTACAAAAAAAGCTGAAGCAACACAAGTACGCCGTGATGGTAGCCGTAGCAATGGTACTCCTTGGCATTGCAGGGTTGATATACATCTTTTTGCATCCAATAGAGCAGTCTGGGCCAAAACGGCTGGTAACATTTTATGACCGCGGAAAGCAGCAGGTTGTGTTAACACGAGCCGATACGGTTCAGGGCGCTTTAGGCGCTGCGACCTTAAAAATCAATCCACAGGATATCGTAGAACCTTCACAGAGTAGTAAACTGACCACGACACACGTCGACGTGATTATTTATCGGTCGAGGTTAGTCGCAGTTGTCGACGGGAAAGTACGTCAGTCGGTCGTGACTGTTGCGCAGTCGCCGAACGCAATCCTGAAAGATGCCAAGCTGAACCCACTCGGAAGCAAAGATAAAGCGACGTTCAGTTCGGGAGATTTAGTGACTAATGGAAGCTCCGTCGTCCTTACGATAGAGCGGGTTAAGTTGAAGCCGCATCGGGTTGTTTTCAAACCACGGCCAGATGCGCTGACGGCATCCAAAGGCGCACACGTATTTGTCGATAGTGCGGGTGTGGCGCACCGCGAAACGTATTATGATCTGCCAATGAATGTAGTAATTGGTGCTTGCGGACCGGGTGGAACATACAAAATCCGATCTGACGGAGCCAAGGTTGATCAGAATGGCTATGTGTTGGTTGCGGCAAACCTTAACTCGTATCCTCGCTGTACGGTCGTTGAAACCAGCCTTGGTCCAGGGAAAGTGTATGACACAGGTGGTTTCGCTGTCAGGCACCCGTATGGGTTTGACCTTGCGACAGACTGGACGAACTATAACGGCCAGTAATGAAATACGCTATAATTTGAACAGTTATGCGCGTAAGCCTGAACCAAGTTAAGCAATATATTAATTTTGAATTACCACCGGTTGGTGAATTAGTTGCGCGAATCAACCAGCAATTAGGCGGTGTAGAAAATGTCATAGATCTTTCGGACGTTTATAAAGACGCGGTGATAGTGAAAGTCGTTGAGTGCGAAAAGCACCCGAATGCAGATAAACTGAGCGTTTGTAAAGTTGACGATGGCGGAAAGACTAAAGATGCTACCCGAGACAAGGGCGGGCTGGTTGAAGTCGTTTGCGGTGCGCCAAACGTTCACGCCGGCATGTTAGCGGTTTGGTTGCCGCCAAAAAGTATTGTGCCTGCAACCTACCACGACAGCGAACCATTCGTACTTGGTGCGCGCGAGCTGCGAGGCGTCGTGAGCAACGGTATGCTTGCTAGCCCCAAGGAACTTGGACTCGGCGATAGCCACGAAGGAATTTTAGAGATTAATCCGGCTGAACAAACACCGAGCGGCGTAGGAATAAAACCCGGTACGTCTTTTGCGCGAATCTATGGACTGAACGACACGATTATTGAAATCGAGAATAAAATGTTCACTCATCGGCCAGATTTATTCGGCCAATTGGGAGTCGCACGGGAAGTTGCTGGAATTCAGCACAAAGCCTTTAAAAGCCCCGATTGGTACGCTACTGCTAGTGTGGACGAGTTACAGCCAGCGTCTGACACGCTAGATCTAGCGGTTTTTAACGATGCTAAAGATGTTGTACCACGATTTATGGCAGCTATTGTGCGTGATGTTACCATTAAGCCCAGCCCAACCTGGTTACAGGCTGAGCTTGTGCGGCTCGGCGGAAAGCCAATTAATAATATCGTTGACGTAACGAACTACATTATGCTGCTAACCGGCCAGCCAACCCATGCATACGACTATGACAAGCTGCGTGGTCATAAATTAGGTGCACGTTTGGCAAAAGCGGGCGAAAAAGTTACGCTTCTGAACCACAAAACGTACGTGCTTGACGAAACTGACATTGTCATCGTAGATGACGAAGGACCGGTTGGACTTGGCGGAATTATGGGTGGGGGTGACAGCGAAGTCGGCGAAACGACGAAACATATTGTGCTGGAATGCGCTAACTTTGACATGTATGCCGTGCGCCGCTCATCAATGAGACACGGCATATTCACCGATGCGTTGACACGGTTTAACAAAGGACAGTCACCGCTTCAGAACCCGTATGCACTAATGCAACTCATCCAGTCGGTATTCGATACGGCTGGCGGAGCGCTCGGCAGTATTGTGTTTGATGAAAAGAACGAAATTAGCCAAAACCGAAAAGTAAACGTAACTACTGAATTTATTAATGAACGGCTGGGATTAAAATTAGACGAAAAGGAAATCAGTGCATTACTCCAAAATGTCGAATTTACCGTCGAGCCGGGCCTTCAAGTTACAGCGCCATTTTGGCGGACAGACATAGAACTGCCGGAAGATATCGTGGAAGAGGTCGGACGGCTCTATGGTTTTGATAAACTACCACGCGAACTGCCAAAGCGCAGTATTTTGCCGGCAATAAAAAACCCGGAGAATGAACTCAAGCAGAAGATCCGCCAGAGCCTGAGCAAAGCCGGTGCCAACGAAGTACTGACTTACAGTTTCGTCCATGAAAAGCTGCTGACAAATGCTGAATATGGTACCAAGGGAGCATTTAGATTGTCCAATGCGCTTAGCCCCGACCTGCATTATTATCGGCCGCGAATCCTGCCGAGTCTGCTAGACAAAGTGCATATGAATATAAAATCCGGGTATGACGAATTTACTCTCTTCGAGATTGGCAAGGGGCACGATAAAGGACTCGACTTGAACGAAGAAGGGCTGCCGCGTGAACCGCAGTTCGTTGATGTGGTCTATGCCGCGAAGAAGCCTCAGGAAGGCGCGGCGTTTTACCGTGTAAGGCGCCTGCTTGACCAGTTGGCGGACGACTTAGGGCTTGAACTGGTATACGCTGCTAATAAGTTTTCAGCCAGCACCCGGCTTTTCGAACCGTCGCGCTCGGCGTTCGTGAATGACAAAGTGAGCGGTGCGTTTATCGGTATTGTTGGTGAGTTTGCTCCTTCAGTCATGAAGAAATTCAAATTACCGCCCTACAGCGCGGGCTTAATGCTCGACTTTGAAGGCCTTCGCGACGCCAGCATACAATCAACTCAATCATACCGGCCACTTTCTCGGTTTCCGAGCGTTACGCAAGATATTTCACTCATAACAGACGTGGGTATTAACTACAGATCAGTTGAGACAATCGTGGTCAGTATACTGAATAAACTAGAAGAAGACTTCTATGCGCACTTTGAGCCCACAAGTATTTACCGGGCGGATGGCGCAAGCCAGAAGACGACAACATTCAGGATTACCGTTTCTAATAGTCAGCGGACGCTTACCGAAAATGAAGTGACGGCTATTCTTGGCGACATAGCAGCGCTAGCCAAACGTGAAATCGGTGCTTCGGTTTGATATACTAATGCAAGCAATACTTGACTAAAGCCAAGGGGGAACATGGCCACATCAACCGCCCAACGTACGGGTATCTGGATTATTGCAATCGTTCTGACAGTCGGTACTATTGCTGGATTTGTCGCTATGATTTTAGCGCCGCAGAATGAAGCAGCCGATACGGCACGTGTGGAAGAGCAATACGCAAAATATCAAAAAGAATTAAACGCGGCGACCGAGAAGCAGACAGCCCAGACCACTGCGCTTGAAAAAGAAGCCTCGGCGTTGTCGAGTAAATATTATAAACAGTTCAGCGCGTATCAAAAAAATGTCGGCAAGTTCGACCATGACAAAGCGCAGACAAAATTAGTCAAGGAAGATTTGAAGGCCGGAACCGGTGAAACGATTACCGACGATACTAGCTATGCCGTTTATTACATCGGGTGGCTGCCGAACGGTACCATTTTTGACGGATCAATCGATGGCAAAAAGTTAAAGACGCCATTCGTCGCACGGCCGAGTGGAACGATTTCAGGCTGGGCGGAAGGCGCCAAAGGCATGAAAATTGGCGGTGTGCGAATGCTCACGATTCCATCCGAGCAAGGCTACGGAGCAACGGGCCAAGGCGATATTCCAGCCAATACACCGCTTAGGTTCGTACTGATGCCAATTAGAGTCGTAGAAACAATCAAACAACCGGAGGTTCCGGCGGAGTTATTACAAAGTTATGGCGGATAGTATAGTAAAGGACGTCGTAATGATAGGAGCCGGGCCAAGTGCTCTTGCAGCTGCTGTTTATACGACGCGTGAAAATATCAGTACCGTGCTTTATGAAAAGGGCGTAATTGGCGGTATGGCAGCCATTACTGATAAAGTCGACAATTATCCGGGCTTTCCGGAAGGAATCGAGGGCATGCGACTGGCGAGCCAGCTGCAGGCCCAGGCCGAACGTTTTGGCGCTGAAATTGAATTTGGCGAAGTGTCAGAGATAAAAGACAACGGTGACACCAAGACAGTCACCGTCGACGGCAAGCCAGTCGAAGCCAAAGCGGTTTTGATTGCGACCGGAAGTGACTATAACAAAATTAATGTTCCCGGCGAAGCCGAGTATTTTGGCCGGGGAGTTCATTACTGCGCAACCTGTGACGGTGCGTTTTACCGTGACAAAAAACTCGTTGTAGTCGGCGGAGGAAACTCCGCTTTGCAAGAAACAATCTTTCTGACACGCTTTACGACGCACATTGACCTTTTGGTTCGTAGCACGATAAAAGCAAGCGACGTACTGCAGCGTGAACTGCAAGCTCATGTCGATGCCGGCCGAGTAACTGTGCATTTGAACACGACAACAGACGAAATTGTCGCAGAGGACGGTAAGGTCAACAAGGTCAAAGCCACCAAAGACGGCCAGCCAGTCGAATTCGATACGGACGGCGTATTCGTATTTGTCGGTTTGAACCCAAATACAGGCTTTCTCGCCAGTAGCGCAATCGAACTTGATGAAAACCGGCTGATTAAAACCGATAATAACCTTCAAACTTCTATGAAAGGCGTATTCGCCAGTGGAGACGTTCGGTCTGGAGCAACTATGCAGATTGCCAGTGCGGTTGGCGAAGGTGCTAGCGCGGCGTTAGCAATCCGGGAATACCTGGACGGCCTTAGGCAACATGTTCCCGAAAGAATGCTTCCAACTGCCGAATAACCTTTTTGTCACGACTTTCAAGCGCGATCTCCTTCGTGCCGAATACTACGCTGCCCGGCATGAAGTTATGCGAACCGGTGATGGCTATCTTCGTTCCGTCCTGCATAGTGAAGATAACGAACTTGGCGTGAAGGTAGTTTTTCCGTTCGTACAGAGTTTTATGCCCACTAAAGAACAAGCCGGCTCGAATAATGAGCCCATTCCAAAAATCCGCACTAGCCGGTTTGTTAAAGTACAATTTAGCATTCGTTTTTTTAAGTGCACGACTAAGTTTTCCTGATGGACAGTACTGAGATACTAGCAGTACTTCTTTAGCTTCGCGCGCATAACGGTAGGCGCGACGGTATATAATCGAATCGGCCTGAAATCCGCCATCCAACAGAACGCTGCTTTTATCTTTGTAGCTGAATGCATGGCTGCGGTACGAAAAGTGCTTGCTATCAGCAGTAATCATGCGGTTTATTTCATCTCTTAACTCAAGTGCTAACAGCTGGTCCTTTATTTCAAACATATAATCCGTATATGTCAGATGTTGGTCTGAAAGGTTTACTCCTCCGAATGAATATACCGTATCGTCGACGACCAAACATTTTGAGTGCGTTCGGCCTGTGAAGGGCAGCAAACTGAACTGGCCAAGCCAGTTGAACTTAGCACCGGCTTCTTTAAGCTCCTTTACCATTCTTGTCTTGTCACGTGCCGCACTTGTGTAGTATTTAAATGGCGTGAAATGACCCTCGAGCTCACCATAGGTAAAGGTATCAGCTGCAACTTGGACTTTAACACCCCGCTTGGCTGCGGCGATCAATGCATCTATCAACCTGTCAGTGGCCTCTTCATCCATGACGACCATCGCGACAAAAGAAATATACTCAGTAGCTCGATCGATACTCTTAGTGGCTGCATCTATGAATTCATTCGGCAGCAGCAGCTTTGGGGCAGACATAGACTCATTATACGATAGTGCCACACCACTGGAATGCGTTTGGTACAATGTAAAGAGAAGTATAGCTAAATTAAGGAGCGAAAGTGGCTGATTTTAACCAAGTTCTTACACCAGGTAACGTAGACGAAGGCATCGTTAATACGGTTGTCGAAATTCCAGAAGGATCACAGTTGAAGGTTGAATGGGACCGAGAGCATGCTGCTTTTATGTTGGACCGGGTAGAGCCGGCTATCTTTGCAAAACCCTGCAATTACGGATTCATTCCGCAGACGCTCGACGAAGACGGTGACGAACTCGATACCTTGATTGTTTGCCCTGAGCCGCTTCCAACTGGCGTGTGGTTAGAAGCAAAGATTATCGGTGTTATGAGATTTGAGGATGACGGTGAAGTTGATGACAAGATTGTTGTAGTCCCAACCGACAACCGTGATGACGGAGATGCGATTAATTCGCTGGCCGACATTCCGCAGCTTGTTAAAAAACTCGAGCACCATTTTACACACTACAAAGACCTCAAGAAGCCAGGCTCTACCATTGTCAAAGGCTGGGGTGATGTTGGAGAAGCCAAGGCTGTGGTTAAGGAATGTATCGAGCGCTGGAATAGCAAGTAGTTATGGCCGCTGCGAAACCCCTTGCGAAGGTTGTTGTAGGCAACAATGATGGCAAGTATTTAATCTTGCGCAGCAGTGAGTGGCCCGAAAATCCACGGCGTTCCTTGCAGCCAGACCTTCCCGGAGGAGTTGTCGAAGAAGGCGAAACACCACCAATCGGAGCTGCTCGCGAACTTATGGAAGAAGCTGGTCTCCACGTCGATCCCAAAGATTTACATCTCGTTTATGATGAGTATGAGACACACGGTGAAAAACACTTTCGTCGATTCATTTATTTCATCAAACTAGATAATCCCGACGTAAAGCTAAGCTGGGAGCACGACAAATTTTGGTGGATGTCTGCAGACGAAATCTTGAAAATGAAAATAAGGGAGCCATACCCAGCGCTTTTTAAGAAACTTAACGCTGAGAAGATTCTCGTCTAGCTTTGCGTTTCGTTTTTTCGCGAATTATGGCTGCTGCGCTCGACAATGTCTCAATGAGGCCATGCTGTTTCAACTGAGACCGCAGTTTGCTTTTTGCATGTGACGTTTTAACAAGGTTAAGCCAGTCTCGCTTAATTTGAGGGCTTTTTTTAGTGATAACCTCGACGATATCACCGTTATGAAGGGGCTTGTCGAACGGGTGTATATTGCCATTTACTTTAAAACTGCTGGCGTGCTTGCCAATGTCGGTGTGAACCGAATAGGCAAAATCGAGCGGCAACGCTTCGTAGGGCAGATTAAAAATATCTCCTTTTGGCGAATAAATGAACATGCGTCGACCAAACAGGTCGATGTCGAGCTGATCGCGTGAGACTTCTTCTTGGTTACGCAGTTTCCCAGCAATTTCCTGCAGCTGTGTAATCCACTGCATTTGGCTCGGCAGCTTTTCCATTTTACTCGTTTTAACGTACTTATCACTGTCTTTTTGCTCGTGGTAATGGAAGCTCGCCGCCAGACCGCTTTCTGCGTACTCGTGCATGGCCCGCGAACGCACCTGAAATTCTACAATTTGTTCGGTCGGCGTGATAACGGTAGTGTGCAGGCTTTGGTACCCATTTGTTTTTGGAACGGCAATGTAATCCTTGATGCGCTGAATCATCGGTTGGTACATGCTATGCAAAATTCCGAGCGTGCGGTAGCACTCGGCCTTATTTTTAACAATAATCCGCAGAGCCATTAAGTCGTAGATGTCATCAATATTGCCTTCAACACGTTTGAGTTTTCGGTACAGGCTATAGACGCTCTTTACCCGGCCGTTTATTTCAAACTCAACGCCTTCTTCCTTTAGTTTGGCCTCAACTTCTTGGCGGACCTTGCCGAGTTTTCGGGTGCTTTTGCCGAGCCGCTTTTTCAGCATATTCTGGGTTTTATTGAATTCGGAAGGGTCGACGTATTTAAATGCCAGCTCTTCTATTTGCATGCGTGGGCCACCCATGGCAAGGCGGTCGGCCATTGGTGCAAAAACTTCGAGGCTTTCGCGGGCGATTTTGGTTTGCTTTTCTTTGGGCATATGCTGCAACGTCTGCAAGTTATGCAATCGATCGGCAATCTTGATAATGACGACACGTACGTCTCTGGCAACGGCAATAAGCAGCTTCGATAAGTTGTCCTTTGTTTGCGGCAAATAGCTTTCTAGGTCGCGCATGCCGCTTCGGGCTTGGCCTACTTTCGTTACGCCGTCAACCAAGAAAGCAACATCATGACCAAACAGAGTCTCGATGTCTTCAAGCGTTAGGTCGGTATCCTCAACCGTGTCATGAAGCACTCCTGCAATAACCGAGTCCATGTCAAGTTCCCAGTCAATTAATAGCTTTGCAACTGCGAGTGGGTGGCTTATGTACGGTTCACCGCTCCGCCGCTTTTGCCCGGCGTGGGCTTTGGTTGCGATGTCAATGGCATGGTCAAGCTCAAGAACCTGGTTTTCAGGGTAATGGGGCTTGGCAGCCTCTAACAGTTCACGCTTTTTCATGTAGCTTGTATTATATAGCCGTTTAGAAGATATGACGAGCCCCCATGACTCGATGAGTCATGGGGGCGCCGACAGAAGAGGAATGCGAGTATTACCTCGCGCCGAACATCAGATCGTCGGCGGTATCGAGCAGGTTGTTGCCCAGATACCAGCCGATGAACTTGGTCATACGGTAGATGCCGACGAGGCGGCTCACAGCGGATCGTCCAACATAGGTACTCCTTCGATAGTCGGTAGTCTGAAAATATACTATGTCTCCAATCTCTGCAAGCACGCGTAAATGGCGGTAGTGTATAATCATAAACGAAATAAGCTACGAACTATAGGAGTGGGAATAAAGTGGGACAGACAAAAATTGCTATCAATGGCTTCGGACGGATTGGACGGAATGCCTTTAAGATTGCGTTTGAACGCAGCGATCTTGAAATTGTTGCCATTAATGACCTGACCGATAACGCAACGTTAGCATATTTACTGAAGTACGACAGCAACTACGGTACCTACGAACATGAAGTAAAAGCAGTCGATAGCGGCATAGAAATTAACGGGAAGCTTGTAAAAGTCCTTGCCGAAAAAGACCCGGCCGCCCTGCCGTGGGGGGATATGGGGGTTGACCTTGTTATTGAATCAACCGGTTTTTTCACAGACGAAGAAGGCGCGTCCAAGCATGTCCAGGCAGGTGCAAAGCGTGTCGTAATTTCCGGCCCAACCAAAAGCGACGGTGTTGATACAATCGTTCTTGGTGCCAACGACGACAAAGTTGCAGGCTCAACAAAAGTCATTTCAAACGCCAGCTGTACGACTAATTCGCTTGGAGCCGTCATGGCAGTACTTGATAGCGAATTTGGTATTGAAAAATCGATGCTAACAACGGTACATAGTTATACGGCTAGCCAAGCATTGCAGGATGCTCCAAAAAAAGATCTTCGTGAAGGCCGCAATGCGGCGGAAAACATCGTACCAACAAGTACGGGTGCCGCAATTGCCGTAACAAAAGTCCTTCCGGGGTTAGCTGGCAAATTTGACGGTATTTCAATGCGTGTCCCAACACCGGTTGTTTCCATTAGCGATGTTACTGCGTTACTTTCAAAGGACGTAACAGTTGACGAAGTTAACGAAGCATTCAAAAAAGCCGCTACGCAGCCGTATTTCCAAGGAATCTTAGGAGTCTCTGATGAACCGCTGGTCAGCCGAGACTACATCGGTAATAGTAATTCTGGCACTGTCGACCTAGCGCTTACACGTGTTGTTGGCGGTAATTTAGTCAAAGTCTGTGCCTGGTACGACAATGAGTGGGGTTACAGCAACCGGTTAATCGAACTTGTGGCGGATGTCGCAAAAAATCTGAGCAAATAAAAACCACCGCTTGGTGGTATAAGTTGTGCTAGCCAGCCGGGAGACGGATCTCCCGGCTGGCTTCACCTCAAGACTGAGCGAGCAGCCGGAGCAGCGCGAACATCCCTTCATGTGCCACGACCACGAGGCCGAACATGACGAAGATGAACACGAGCATCAGAACTCCGGCCTTCCAGCCCCTCCGGTACGAAGCACCGATCACCATGCAGATGACCAGCGCACCGACCACGACGGGAATGAACTGGCCACCGGACTGCGTGATCGCCATCACGATGATGGCGACCGCTGCCAACATAGCAGGCAGGAAGAGCCAGTAGCTGAGCACGTTGTCGCGATGGGTCTCACGACCCCTGTGCTGTTGAACTTCGTTCGACTCGGGAATGGACATGAGAACTCCTTCTGAGGTGCACTTCTGCACCTCTTGATTGTACGGTGACAGAAGTCTAACTAATTATTATAGCAAATAATATTTAATTTGTCAATATACTTATGTCTTTACACCTCTAATAATTCCGCTTATACTTTAACTAGCATGAAACTCTACCTCGGTGCCGACCATCAAGGCTTTTATCTGAAAGAGCAGGTGTTTGCTTACTTGGTAAAACATGGTTATGACGTCGAGGATGTCGGTGATACGGAGCTTGACCCGAATGACGACTTTCCTGATTTTGCCCAACTGGCAGCAACTCGTGTGATTGGTGATACCGACAAAGATCCACGGGCGATTTTGATTTGCGGCGGCGGACAAGGGATGGCTATGGCAGCTAATCGGTTCCGTGGCATCCGGGCTGCAGTAATTTGGGATGCGTATGAAGCCAAGATGACTCGTAACGACAACGATAGCAATGTGCTATGTCTGCCGGCGCGACTAATGGAAGACGAAGCGGCTTGGAAAGGTATAATCGAAACCTGGCTCAATACGCCATTTGCCGGAGCCGCCCGGTATAAACGCCGTAATGCGCAGATTGACGAGTTTGCCTGATGGCGGTAACTATTGCTCCATCGGTATTAGCCGAAGATGCCGAACAGTACAAGGCAGGGATGGAACGCATTCACCAGTTTGCCGAGCGGGTACATATTGATATTTGCGACGGCGAGTTCGCGCCGAGCTTCACAGTCGGATCCAGTGAGATATGGTGGCCTGCCGGCTGGCATGCTGATATTCACGCCATGGTAGCACGGCCTTCAGAACACGTTAATCAGCTTATAGCGCTTAAACCTAGCCTGATAATTTTTCATGTCGAAGTCGCTGAAGATTTACTCCCGATTATAAAAAAAATTAAAGCAGCAGGCCTGAAGGCGGGGATTGCTCTGCAGCGTCCGACGGTTCCTTCAACGATACAGCCGCTCATCGAAGAGGCCGACCACGTCATGATATTTAGTGGCGACTTGGGCCATTATGGTGGGACGGCCAGCCTAATGCAGCTGGAAAAAGTCCGCCTGATTCGCAATATACAGCCGAACGTTGAAATCGGCTGGGACGGCGGAGTGACATTGGAAAATGCCTACAGCCTATCCCAGGGCGGAAT
This sequence comes from Candidatus Saccharibacteria bacterium UBA2018, assembly GCA_002335175.1. Taxonomy (GTDB): domain Bacteria; phylum Patescibacteriota; class Saccharimonadia; order Saccharimonadales; family Saccharimonadaceae; genus UBA1020. The sequence continues at coordinate 334,287 of DDCA01000001.1, read as the reverse complement.
CGACGTACTGAATGTCGGTGGTACAATCGCCCGTTCAGCTGACCCAGCGGAAACCTATAAATCACTCGTCAGTGAGATCAACAAGCAAGGGGTAATCTAACCCGCTCATGCTACAATAAAACTACAATGAGTGGGCAACTAACAATTAAGCAGCTGGAAGACAAAGCGACCAGTGTCCGCCGTGATATTATCCGTATGCTTGAAGAAGCCGGCAGCGGCCATTCGGCTGGCCCGCTGGGCCTGGCCGACCTTGTAACGACACTTTATTTTAGCGTGATGAAACACCAGCCACGAGATCCCGATTGGGATGGGCGTGACTACTTTTTTTTGTCGAATGGCCACTGTGTGCCAGTGCAATATGCTGTTATGGCCGAAGCCGGCTACTTCGATAAAGATGAACTGCTGACGCTGCGTAAACTCGGCAGCCGTCTGCAGGGCCACCCTGAACGTACCAGGCTTCCGGGTCTCGAAAATACCAGCGGACCACTTGGCAGCGGACTCAGCCAAGCCGCAGGCGTGGCGTATTCACTGCAATACCTCGATGGGCAACCGCACCGCTTCGTTTACTGTATTACCGGTGATGGTGAACTTGACGAGGGCAATATTTGGGAAGCGGCTATGTTCGCAGGCAAGTACAAACTTCGCCAGTTCGTCGTATTTGTTGACCGAAATAATATTCAAATCGATGGTAATACCGAAGATGTCATGCCGCTCGAAGACCTGGCCGGCAAATGGCGAAGCTTTGGCTGGCACGTGCAGGAAATCGACGGGCATAACATCGAGAGTATCCAGGATGCTGTTGGTATGGCCAAGGCAATCGAAAACCGGCCAAGCGTTATTATCACCCATACTATTCCCGGCAAAGGTGTCGACTTTATGGAATATGACTACCACTGGCACGGTGTGCCGCCAAACCACGAACAGGCCAAAAAAGCACTCCAAGAGCTACGTACGCTCAAGGGTAAAATTCGGCACGAAGGGCAGGGCGTATGAGCAAGTACGACTTAGCCGATGATATTTTGACTGAAGAAGTCGCTATAGAACCTATTCGTGCCGGGTTTGGCCGCGGGCTCAAGAAAGCAGGCGAGTTGGATGCAAATGTCGTGGCGCTGTGCGCTGATTTGACCGAAAGCGTACAAATGCATTTGTTCCGTGAGGCATTTCCGGAACGATTTATTGAAGTCGGTGTGGCCGAGCAGAACCTGGTGACAATTGCCAGCGGACTTGCACGAGCCGGAAAGATTCCATTTACGGCAAGTTATGCAGCCTTCAGCCCCGGACGTAATTGGGAACAGATCAAGACGACAACGGCCTTGAACGACCAGCCGGTCAAAGTTGTTGGCGGACATGCCGGGCTTTATACCGGACCGGACGGCGCAACCCATCAAATGCTGGAAGACATTGCGCTGATGCGCGTCATGCCGAACATGGTCGTAGTGGTGCCTGGAGATAGTATTGAAGCAGAAAAGGCTACTATCGCGCTTGCAGTAAACGGAAAACCAAGTTACTTGCGTCTGGCACGTGATAAAACACCAATCTTTAGCACAGACAAATCACCGTTTGAAATAGGCAAAGCCTATGTACTGCGTCCGGGCAAGGACATAACATTGTTCGGAACCGGTACCATGACATACGAACTACTTGTGGCTGCTGAAATTCTAGCTAAGCAAAAAATAGATGCCGAAGTCGTACATGTACCAACAATCAAACCACTGGACAACGAAACAATTCTAAAAAGTGTCGAGAAGACCGGTCGTGCTGTAACGGTTGAAGAAGCCCAAATAGCCGGTGGTCTCGGCGGCGCGGTAACTGAACTACTTGCTGAGTATTTACCGGTTCCGATTAAACGGCTTGGTGTTGAAGACCGCTACGGCGAAAGCGGGACGCCGCGTGAAGTCATTGAACATTTTGGTTTAGACGGCAAAAGTTTAACAAAGAAAATAAAGACATTCGTTGACCGCGCGCCACAGTACAAGAAAGGATTTTAGTTATGAGTCACAGCATCCGTCAGATTCGAGACAACACCACCCGGGCACGGCATTTAATGCAGCGCAGCCGCCAGCAGAAATTTGCGGTTGGTGCCTTTAATGTCGATAACCAGGAGACGCTGATTGCCGTAGCTCGAGCAGCTCAAAAGTTAAACTCTCCCGTGCTGGTTGAAGTTAGTGACGGCGAAGTCGAAGCGCTTGGACTCGAAAACGTCCGCGACATGGTAGATAATTATAAAACCGAATACGGCGTTGAAATGTACATCAATCTCGACCATAGCCCAACGGTCGAAAATTGCAAACGAGCAATCGATGCCGGTTATGAGTTCATTCATATCGATATTTCGCAGGCAAACCACGATGCGACTGAAGAAGAAATCATTGCTAAAACAAAGGAAGTTGTTGAGTACGCCAAGTTTACGGGTGCGCTCGTCGAGAGCGAACCGCATTATTTTGGCGGCAGCTCTAATCTCCACGAAGAGAAAATAGATTACGAAGAAATTAAAAAAACTTTCAGCACGCCCGATGGTACAAAGAGATTTGTCGATGCTACGGGTATTGATACGTTTGCGGCGGCCGTCGGCAATTTGCACGGTAAATACCCTGTGCCTAAAGAACTTGACCTGGAGCTACTGTCTAAAATTCGCGAAGCCATTGGCTGTCAAATTAGCCTTCACGGCGGCTCGGGTACGCCGCTGCACTTCTTTGAGAATGCTGCGCGAATCGGTGTTTCAAAGATTAACATCAACAGCGACATGCGCTACGTATTCCGAACTACGCTTGAGAAAGTTTTAGCCGATAACCCAAAAGAATATGCTGTCGTGAAACTAATGCCAGCTGTTTTTGAAGCCGTGCAGTCTGTCGTCGAAGAGAAAATCAACGCGTTTGGAAGCGCAAACAAGGCAGTAACGTGATGAGCGGAAAGAGACCGACCATACTAGCTATTGGCGCAGCAGTCCAAGACGTGTTTTTGAGCCATAGCGACGAATTCGAACCAAAACCCGACAAACCCTTGCATGTACAGGTTATGGAACTTGAGATGGGCGGCAAGGCCGATGTTAACAAAATTGACTTCAGCACAGGTGGCGGGGCCACGAATGCCGCAGTGACCTTCGCGCGCCAGAACCTGCACGCCATATTTATGGGCACGATTGGCCATGATCCGGCTGGCAAAGCCGTATTGGACGACCTCGACAAAGAAGGCGTGGATACGCGATTCGTCAGTTATTCCGACAAATTAAATACCGGTTATTCGGTTTTACTTCTGGCTCCCAATGGCGAACGAAGTATTCTGACGTACCGGGGGGCTAGTACAAAGTACTTGATTAAAAACTTTAACCTCGATGATGTTGAGGCTGATTGGCTATATGTATCAACGATGACCGGCAACATGAATGTACTGGACCATATATTCCACCAGGCAAGGCAAAAAGGTATCAAAGTATTTTTTAATCCAGGCAAAGGCGAGTTAAAGCAGCCTCAGCTACTAAAAGGCCTACTCGAAGATGTCGATGTATTGTCTCTTAATAAGGAAGAGGCTCAGCAAATTGTCCATGGTGAAACGAGTGAGGAATTGGTTCGACATTTACTGCACTACGTGGGCGTTGCTATCGTGAGTGACGGACCGGATGGTGTCGTAGCATCCGACGGACAAGTAATAATTAAAGCCGGTATGTATAGAGACGTAAAGGTTATCGACCGGACAGGCGCTGGTGATGCGTTCGGGTCAGGTTTTTTGAGCCAATGGGCTTTAGGGAAATCGCTGAAGGAATCAATTATTTTTGCGAGTGCTAATTCGACATCTGTTGTTACCAAAATTGGGGCAAAGGCAGGGATTTTGCATGCCGACACGAAACTACACGACATGCCACTAACGGAAACAAAATTTTAGGAGGCAACTATGACAAATTTTCTAGCCGACGTTCTCGCCACTGACCATCCGTTATTTACGAAAACAATAGCAGACTTTGAACGCGCAAGCGCACAGAGCGGAACAGACACGCGCCTGATTGCGGACATGACTGAAGCTGCCCATGAGGTAATGAGGCGTCTCAACATTGATACTGCTGATAGTTCCGGGAAAGAACTCTACCACGCGCTGAATGCAACGATTGGAAACGGCAATGTAGAAGAAGTTCTCGGCGACCCAGCGCTTCACTACACATTGCTCCGATTTGATGATGGGCCGGTATCGTTTTGTATATATGACGTGATTGAAAACGCCCATCACGAACTTGCATATGAAGCGCGCAAAGTTGGGCATGCGCAGCGGCATTTAAGGGCCGAGATTATTAAACGCTATGCCGAACATGATAAAACCGATAATAAGATGATTCATGAGCTGGCTGAACAAGCCGGCATGAAACCACCCGAAGACGAAGGCCACCCGACACTCATGCTGCAGCAAGGAGCAGTCACCAAATCAAGCGCGCCCAAACTTCTTGCAATCGGTGATATATTTACCGATGCGTTCATTAAGCTCTCAGAAGACGTAGTGCAGGTTGAGAAAGACGAAGCGGGTAATAGCTGGCTAAAAATACCCTTTGGCGGCCGGCCGCCATATGAAGATGTTGAGATTGTCCAATCGGTCGGGCCTGCACCAAATTCGGCCGTATCATTTGCACGCTTAGGGCTAGATTCAAGTTTGATGGCCTGGCTTGGTGATGACCAGCCAGGTAATGACTCGCTCGCTCACTTGCAGAACGAAAAGGTAGAGACTGCCCTAGTGCGTCAGAAATCCGGCACCAAATCGAATTATTACTACGTTCTGCGAGTTGGTGCGGAGCGGACAATTCTTACCAAGAATGAGCAATATGACTACTCTTGGATTGTTCCTGAACAGCCACCGGATTGGATATATTTAGCCAGTGCCAGCGAGGACTCCTGGCAGCTTCACGTTGACTTGCTTTCATACCTTCAAGAGAATAAAAATATTAGGTTTGTTTTCCAGCCGGGCACATTCCATTTTAAGTGGGGGAAAGACAAGTTAAGAGGGCTGTACGGGCGTGCCGAACTGATTATTCTAAACCGAGAAGAGGCAGCAGACATAACCGAAGAAAAGCCGGATAAAATTTCCGTATTAGCCGCAGCACTCCATGAGCTTGGGCCAAAAGCAGTTGTTATAACAGACGGCCCGCATGGCTCATACGCATCATACGACGGTAAGCTTGTATCTATGCCTAATTATCCCGACCCTGCACCACCGTTCGATCGCACCGGTGCCGGCGATGCGTTTGCGTCAACTATCGTCGCTGCTTTAGCACTTGGCGAAAAAATGGAAACAGCTCTGAAGTGGGCTCCCATTAACAGCATGAGTGTTGTCCAAGAACTTGGGGCCCAGGCCGGTCTGTTAACTCGTGAGAAGATTGATGAATACCTTAGAGACGCGCCAGAAAATTATGAGGTCAGAGACTACAGCGACTAATGATCGCAGTATGTTTTGTTAGCACGTACTAGCTTGATAACTTCATTGACATCGTCCGTAATCGTATAAAGAAGCTCGTCGCCGGGCGAAATTAAGCGCTCTTCCTCGAGTAACGTCTGTCGAATCATCTGATCGAGCGGGTGCCAGAAATCCGAACCGTACAGAATAATCGGTGCCTTACTGGTTTTGCCGGTTTGTATCAGTGTCAAGATTTCCATCATTTCGTCCATGGTACCAAAGCCGCCGGGGAAATAAACATAGGCATCGGCATAAAGAGTCATGGCAATTTTACGAGGTGAAAAGTGGCTGAATGAGAGTGATGCGGTAGTGTACTTGTTTAATGTCTGCTCATGAGGCAAGGCAATATTAAACCCAATCGAATCGCCCTTTGACTCAAATGCACCACGGTTTGCCGCTTCCATAATGCCATGACCGCCGCCCGTAATGACCGCATAGTTATGTTCAGCGAGTTTTTCGCCGACCAGCCGGGCAGCTTCGTAGTAACGGCTGCCTTCGGATACGCGGGCTGAACCGAAGACGGTGACGGTTTTGTGATACTTTCGTATAACGTTGTAGCCGGCCTCTAACTCCTCGTCAACACTACCTAATCGAATCATGGCAGCTTGCAAGACAATATCGCGCGGGACGCAGACGGTTTCGTTGGAATCGGGTGTTGGTTTCATGTTAGCTCTTGCGTCGTATTATACCGTAAGCGCAATGAATACAAAAGGAAAGGTCAAGCTTGCTACAATAGGAGAAGTGAGTAAATTCAAACTGGCGACTGACTATCAACCGATGGGCGACCAACCGACTGCCATTGCGCAGTTGGTTAAAGGGCTTGAAAATGGCGAACGCGAGCAGACACTACTGGGCGTAACCGGCAGCGGCAAGACATTCACCATGGCGAATATCATTGCAAACCGCCAAGTGCCTACTTTAGTACTTGCACACAACAAAACGCTCGCGGCACAGTTATATAGCGAATTTCGGGCATTCTTTCCTGACAACGAAGTCCATTACTTTGTGAGCTATTTTGATTATTACCAGCCAGAAGCCTACATTGCTTCGAGCGACACATACATTGAAAAAGACTCAAAGATAAATGACGAAATTGACCGGTTACGTCATGCCGCCACGACGGCACTTCTGACGCGCCGAGATACGATTATAGTTGCCAGTGTTTCTTGTATTTACGGTATAGGTTCACCTGATACGTACGCAGAAATGTCGATACACGTTAAAACGGGCGAAAGACGGCAGCAGGACAAGTTCATCCGTTTACTGACAGACATACAATACCAAAGAAATGATGTCGATTTTCACCGCGGCACATTCCGCTCGAAAGGTGACGTCGTCGATGTGTTTCCTGCCGGCAGCGATGTTGCGTATAGGGTGGATTTTTTTGGTGATGAAGTTGACCGAATTACCCGGATTGACCCACTTACGGGCGAGATACTAGGTGAACCGAACGAACTTAAAATTTTTCCGAGCTCCCACTATGTCACACCGAAAGCCAAACTCGAAACAGCGATTGAAGGCATAAAAAAGGAATTTGAAGAACGTCTCGACTGGTTTGAACGCCACGATAAACTGCTTGAGGCTCAGCGGCTCGCTCAACGCACCAAATATGACATAGAAATGCTGGAGGAAACCGGGTTTGTAAAAGGCATCGAAAATTATAGCCGGTACCTTACGAACCGCGAGCCGGGCGAACAACCGGCAACCCTGCTGGATTATTACCCTGATGATTGGCTGCTTTTAGTCGACGAAAGCCACATGAGTCTTCCGCAGGTTCGCGGTATGTATAACGGCGACCGGGCACGTAAAGAAGTACTTGTCGAACATGGCTTCCGCTTACCAAGCGCTCTTGATAACCGGCCACTTAGGTTTGATGAATTTGATAAACATATCAACCAAGCTATCTATGTGTCCGCTACGCCAAGCGAGTACGAGCTGGCTCATAGTCCTGAACCCGCCCAGCAAGTCATTCGTCCAACCGGGCTGCTCGATCCAAAAATTGAAATTCGGCCATCAAAAGGCCAGGTCGATGATTTAATTGCTGAAATTCGTGATAGGACAAACAAAGGCCAGCGAGTACTTGTAACAACGCTCACAAAGCGCATGGCAGAAGACCTGAGCCAGCATCTGCTGGATTTGGATATGAAGACCGCCTATATCCACTCAGAGGTCGATACATTGGAGCGTGGCGATATACTGCGCGATCTGCGGAGCGGCGTATATGATGTACTCGTAGGTATTAACTTGCTGCGGGAAGGTCTCGATCTTCCGGAAGTTAGTCTCGTGGCTATCATAGATGCCGATAAGGAAGGATTCCTTCGCTCGGAAAGCGCACTCATCCAGACGATTGGACGGGCCGCACGCCATGAGCAAGGGACGGTTATTATGTATGCCGATACGATCACACGGTCGATGCAGGCGGCGATAGACGAGACAAACCGCCGCCGGTCAATTCAGGAGGCGTACAACACGGAACACAACATCACTCCTACCAGCATTGCTAAGGCAATTGATGAAGGATTGCGCGCAATTATCCCAATGAAGGAAGATGGTAAGCCGAAGATTGATCTTAAAAAGATACCGAAAGATGAGTACGGGTCATTGGTGAAAGATTTATCTGCCCAAATGGAGTTGGCCAGTGCCAATCTGGAATTTGAGAAAGCTGCCGAACTACGTGACTTAATTGCTGAGATAAAAGCCAAGCAGTAGGCGTATACTAGAAAGCATAAGGAGGAGTTATGGCGAAGAACGAAGAACAAAATGTGCCTAGGTTTGTGGACCGTGTCAGTGTCTATGGATTAGAGCTGGCGGTTGCGATGGTAACACTGATTATTAGCGCCAGCGTTCTATCGATTGCATCGTATGCGCTTGGTAATTATCTAGCGGGGGAGCTGCCCTCAATCGGAGCCGGCTACTTTGCTCTTTGGATGTCGGCGAGTACGATTGTGTGGGTGCCGGTGGCGCTTCTTTTTTACCTGCGTTCACGGGCGTATATGGCAGCCCACCCGGAGGTGGCTGCGAATCCAGTCCAGCGGACGTTCGTTATCATTTACCAAGTGTTTGTAATATTAGTAATTATTTCATTCGCGCTGTCGGCTGTTTACACAACTCTGATGTCGCTCGTGAAGGCTGATGATACATCGAACTTACTGCTCGGCGGTGCCCTGCCCTCTGCCGTTAGTGCGTTGATATTTGGTGGAGCGCTGGTTGCGTTCTTTAAACGACCCGTCGTACGTCGCAAGACATTCGCACTCGTTTTCCTCGGCGTATCGTTACTGGTTATCGTGCCTACAATTGTACTGAGCATAATCTCGCTGCGAAGTTTGAATAGTGACGAAGCCCGAGCAGCTGACTTATACGAACTTCGGCTGGCAATAGATGAAGCCGGCCAGCGCGACGACAATATCCTTCCAAAAAATCTTGCAGCCGTAGCTGACGAACTGGATAAGGAGACAAAAGACCGCCTGAGCGACTACACCTATAAGCGGACTGACAATACGCGCTATGAACTGTGTACGTCATTCGAAACGGATTCAAATCGCGCTAACAAATACTATGCTTCTAAGGACAGCTCGAGCTCCTATGTCGACTTCCGCAGCCACGACGCGGGCAGCAGATGCTTTAAGCTTCGGCTCGCGACACCAAGCGTGTACGACTATTACTACGACGTTGAACGCTAGATAATTAGTAGTCGTTCTCATAATGGATAGGCTACAATAGAATATATGACCCAAATTTCTCGTGATGCCGTCTTAAAGCTGGCCAGTTTGAGCAATATCCAGCTTGCAGAAGACGAGATCGATCCGCTCCGCGAAGATATACAGAATATTTTGAGCTATGTTGAGCAGCTTGATGAGCTTGATACCGAAAACGTTGAACCGGCCTACCAGGTGACCGGCCTGAGTAATGTATACCGTTCGGATACGATTGAACATTCCGTTGAGCGCGAGTCCTTGCTCAAGTTAGCTCCCGAGCAGGTCGATAATCAAATCAAGGTTCCGAAAGTCCTATAGTCATGCTGACGATTGGTAAGTCTCGTTCAAATTCAGCTCGTGTAAATATTGAGACCGCGCTTAAAAAAACCAAGGAGTTTGATTCACACAACATCTTCATTAGCTTATGCCAGGAGCGGGCGTTGGAACGGGCAGATCTTGTCGACAGCGGCAAATTAACAGGGAAACTAGCCGGCGTACCGTTTGTTGTTAAAGATAATTACCTCACGTTCGGCGGCCCGACGACAGCTGCAAGCAACATATTAAAGAACTTTCAGGCGCCTCTGCAGGCTACCGTCATAGAGCGCCTAGAGGCCGAAGGCGCAATATGCATAGGCAAAGCAAATCTAGATGCTTTTGCTCATGGTAGCAGCACCGAAAACTCTGCCTTCGGACCGACAAAAAACGCCGTCGATCCTTCCAAAGTTGCCGGCGGCAGTAGCGGCGGCTCGGCAGTTAGTGTCGCTCTCGATATCGTACCCTTCGCGCTTGGAAGCGATACTGGTGGTTCCATTCGCCAGCCAGCCAGTTTTAATGGTGTGTTCGGCGTTAAGCCGACATATGGCATGACAAGCCGGTACGGCGTGGTAGCTATGGCAAGCAGTACCGACGTTATGGGCTGTTTCACAAACTCTGCCGAAGATGCCGAACTTGTACTGAGTATTATGGCTGGTCGAGATGAACGTGACATGACTTCATTGCCGGATTATTTCGTACCATCCTCAAGCGAACCCGAGCGGCTACGCATCGGTGTCATTAACGATTTTATGGGCGAAGGAACGGACCCGGAAGTCGTTACCAAGGTTAACGAGTATGTCGAAAAAATGAAAAAGGCAGGCCATGAGGTCGGGGATGCCAGCCTCCCAATGGCAAAGTATTCGCTCGCAATATATTACATCGTCGTTCCAGCTGAAATCACCAGTAACCTAGCCCGTTACGACGGCGTTCGGTATGGCATGCGTGCCCAGGACGTGTCGACGATTGCCGAGCTGTACGGTAAAAGCCGGGACGAAGGTTTCATGCCTGAAAATAAACGCCGGATTATGATTGGGAGTTATGTCCTCTCGAGCGGTTACTTTGACGCATATTACCAAAAAGCCCAAAAGGCTCGCCGGCTGCTCATTAATGAATTCGAAGAGCTCTTCAAGCAGTTTGATGTTCTGGTGTCTCCCGTCACGCCCACCCCAGCTTTTGGCCTAGGCGAAAATACCGCCGATCCAATTAAAATGTACCTGTCGGATGCTATGACGGTTGGAGCCAGCTTGGCCGGCTTGCCGGCTGTGAGCGTGCCTGCGGGTTCCACCAAAGAAGGGCTACCTGTCGGTGTTCAGCTGATTGCGGCATACAAACACGATGCTCTCATGCTCAACCTAGCGAAATCAATGGAGGAAAATGATGGATAGCGGATTAATGGCAATATTTTTAATAATCATTGTCGTTGTCGGCGCAGCCGTTCTGTTTTTGATTAGTTATGGCCGCAAGGCAGGGAAGCAGCTCGATGTCGAAAAGTATCGTCGGGCATGGCTGACCATTGAACAGCAACTCGTCAAATCAGAGCCATCAAGCTACCAGCTGGTTATCCTGAATGCTGATAAACTACTCGACCAAGCTTTGAAGCAGCGCAATTTCCGTGGCCAAACTATGGGTGACCGGATGAAGTCAGCCGGAAGTATCTGGTCAAGTGCCAATAACGTGTGGGCTGCCCATAAACTTCGTAACCGAATTGCACATGAACATGAGGTGGTGGTTCGGTATGACGATACGCGCAGAGCCCTGGCCGCCTTCAAACAAGCTCTAAAGGACGTGGGAGCTATCTGATGGACAAGTGGCAAATGACTATTGGAATTGAATGTCATGTTCAGCTGGCAACAAAATCGAAGCTATTCAGCCCGGCGGATAACGATGCACGTACACGAGAGCCAAATAGTGTCGTACACCCAATTGACTACGGCCTACCCGGCATGCTGCCCTTGCTTAACCAAGAGGCAGTCACCTTAGCGGTCAAGGCTGCCAAGGCATTGAACGCCGACGTTGCAAAAATAAGCCGCTTCGACCGCAAACATTATTTCTACCCCGATTTGCCGAGCGGCTACCAGATTACACAGATGTACCAGCCGACCATATTAGCAGGGCAAGTCGAAGTACCACTACCCGATGGCTCTACAGTAAATGTCCGAATTCATCATGCCCATATTGAAGCCGATGCCGGTAAACTAACCCACTTCAGTGACCATACCCTCGTCGATCTCAACCGTGCCGGAACGCCGCTCATCGAAATCGTATCCGAAGCCGATATGCATAGTCCGGCCGAAGCCAGGGCATACTGTACAGAGCTTTACCGCCTGATGACCTACGCGGGCGTAACACACGGCGACTTGTATCACGGGAATATGCGTTTTGACGTTAATATTTCGGTGGCCGAAAAAGGTTCGGAAACACTCGGCAAACGTGCTGAGGTAAAAAACCTAAACTCTTTCCGCAGCGTCGAGAAAGCAGCCGAGTATGAATTCAAGCGTCAGGTGGAGCTTATCGAAAAAGGTGAGCGTATCATTCAAGAAACACGTGGCTGGGATGATGCCAAGATGAAGACGACCAGTCAGCGGAGCAAAGAAGATGCTCAGGACTACCGGTACATGCCGGATGCCGACTTACCGCCAATCGAACTAACTGACGAACAAATCGCAAACATCCAATCGACGCTCCCAATGCTACCAACCGATTACCGCCGCGCGTTTAGTAGCTTGGTACTCGATTCATCGGTAATCAATACGCTGCTCGCCAATCAAAAGCATGCAGAAACGGTTTGGAGTGTACTTAAGCACGGCGATGAGCACGCCGTACGGGTCGCCAATTGGTTCGCCAGTGTCTTTAAGGCCAGTGCCGAAGAAGACGACTTGGGGGGAATGGACGAAAAGCAGGCGTCGGTTGATGACTTGCTCACGCTGTCAAAAATGACGGCAGAAGCAAAAGTGTCGAGTACAGCCGCCAAGGAGCTTTTTCTCGCTCTTGTCGCCGGTGAAACCGACCCCGAAGCGATTGCGCAGCAACGAGGACTTATGCAGGTAAGCGACGAAAGCGCTATTGCTGTCATAGTAGAAGAAGTGCTCGCGGATCCGGCTAGTCAGAAAGCTCTCGCCGACGTCCGGGCTGGCAATGACAAAGCTATCGGTTACCTAGTCGGTCAAGTTATGAAGCAATCGAAAGGCCAGGCCAACCCAGCCTTGGCGCAAAAACTAATCCGTGAGAGACTATAAAACATGAATAAACCAACGAAAGCCATTATTGCGGCGGCAGGCTTCGGCACGCGGTTTCTGCCGCAAACCAAAGCGATGCCTAAAGAGATGCTGCCGCTTATCGACAAGCCGATTATCCAATATGTCGTAGAGGAGCTGGTCGAAGCCGGTATCAAAGACATTATCATCGTCGGGAGCAGCAACAAGCGGGCAATCGAGGATCATTTCGACACCCCTAATGAGGATTTGTTGGCTAACTTACGGGCAGGCGGTAAAAAGAAAGAACCATTACTGAACGAAGTTCAGAAAATCAGCGGACTCGCCAACTTTATCTATGTACGGCAAAAGGGACCGTATGGCCTGGCTACGCCACTACTGAGCGCAGCACACTTGGTTGGTGATGAGCCATTTATTTTTACGCTTGCGGACGACTTTTTTGTCGCGGCATCTGGACGGACGACGCAAATGATTGAGACATACCTCACGCAAGGAGGCAGTGGAGTCTTTGCATGCAAAGAAGTGACAGATGATGCAGAATTTGAGAGGTACGGCATTGTAGCCGGTGACGCTATCGACCAGTCGACAATTAAATTGACCGGCATTGTTGAAAAACCCGGTGTCGACAGTGCGCCATCAAACCTTGCAAGTGTCAGCGGTTACCTGTTTACACCCGAGATATTCCCCTACATTGAAAAATCAAAAGATGCGCTAAATGACGGTGAGCTGATGTTGCAGCCAATAGTGCAGAATATGATAGACGATGGACATAACTTTTACGCTCGTAAAATAAATGACGCCCGGTATTACGACACAGGAGATAAACTAGAATATCTAAAAACTACCGTTGATTTTGGGCTCAACCACGACGATCTTGGACCGGCTCTTAGAGCATACCTTGAAGAACGCTTAAAACGTTAAAATTATCACAACCTTCATTTTGAGTTGCACTTATACTTGAGAAGTACAAGTTATATAAAAGGAGGAATATGGTAGGATTAGGCGGAATTTTAGGAGCAATTATTATTGGCGGACTGGCTGGTTGGGTAGCATCTATGATTATGAAAACCGACCAATCAATGGGTATATTCATGAACATCGTCGTGGGTATTATTGGGGCTGTTATTGGTAACTTATTACTCCCGATGCTTGGTATTAGCGGAACCGAAGGCTTTACGCTGTGGAGCTTCGTCGTCGCGCTGATTGGTGCCATCATATTACTGTTCATTGTGAAACTGTTTACAGGCCGAAAAACTGCGGCGTAGCTGACATATGCGGTATTTTCTGATACCGTATAGCTATGAGTGCATTTGAAGTCTTAGTTATCATATTGTCAATTTTCTTAGCGGTCTTTCTGCTGGTCGCTATCGTTCTAGTTGTCTTACTGGTGCGCGTTACCCAACAGATAAAGCGCGTAACGGCTTCGGCTGAACGCACGGCTTCTGGTATAGAAAACGTCATCAACACCGTCAGTAAAGTGACATCACCGGCTATTGTTGCCAAAATGGTGATGGACCAGTTCAAGAAGTACCGTAAAAAGTAGGAGGCAGAAACTATGGGAAAACGATTTGCTATTGGAGCAATTGTCGGAGCAGCCGTCGGCGTTGTTGCGGGCGTATTAACTGCACCCAAAAGCGGCAAAGAGACCAGGGCCGAGCTGAAAGACAAGGCCGGTGATTTGAAATTACAGGCAGAGATGAAAAAGGACGAAGTCGTAGAAAAAACCGAAGAGGTGATTGCGAACGTTAAAGCCAAAGCAAAGAATACGGTTAAGCCGAAGGACGCAAAGTCCTCAAAAGACAAATCGTAATAAAATTTGACTACAACGGCTTCTGCGTTTATTCGCTATACTAAGTGGTAATGGGGGCCACTCTACAACCATCTGATTATGTTCACTTGCATAATCACACCCACCATAGCCTGCTTGACGGCCTGACAAAGGTCGACGAACTTGTTGGGAGGGTAAAGCAGCTTGGTATGAATGCTTGCGCTATTACTGACCACGGTACTATGAGCGGTGCAATTGAATTCTACAAAGCAGCCAAGAAGAACGACGTTAAACCGATTATTGGCATCGAAACATACGTTGCGGCCCGTTCCCGTTTCGACCGTGACCCGTCCAAAGACAAGGCGCGCTACCACTTAATTCTTCTCGCCATGAACGAGCAGGGTTACCAGAACCTGATGGTACTTTCGAGCAAAGCCAGCCTGGAAGGTATGTACTACAAGCCTCGTATCGACCATGAGCTGTTAGAAGAATACAATGAAGGGATTATAGCCCTTAGTGCCTGTGCCAGTGGTGAGGTCGGTGAGAACCTTCGGGCGGACAATTACGAGGAAGCAAAGCGGATAGCAGCGTGGTACAAATCCGTTTTCGGTGACCGCTACTATTTGGAACTTCAGGACCATGGCCATCCGGAGTCTCCGACGGCCTGGGATGTCCAGGTGAAAATAAATCAGCATTTGGCAAAGCTGTCGGAAGAACTTAATATTCCATGCGTGGTGACCAGTGACGGCCATTATCTCGACCATGATGATCAGAATGCCCATGAGATTTTGCTCTGCGTCGGGACGGGGTCATTTCTGTCCGACGAAAAACGCATGAGCCTAAAGGACTTTGAGCTGCATGTTACGGATCCCGCAGAGATTATTGAACGCTGGCAGGCCACCAACCCAGAGGCGATTGCTAACACTCGCAGAATAGCAGAACGATGCAGCTTGGAACTCGAACTAGGTGGCATTCTCATTCCGACATTTCCGGTGCCAAAAGGCGAGACTGAGAAAACCTATCTCGACAAATTAGTTTACCAAGGGCTTGCTCACCGCTATTTGGACAAAGCCAAGGACGATGTCGAAGCGCTTACGCCAAGTGATATTCGGCCCCTGCTTAGTGATGAAATCCGGGAGCGGCTCGATATGGAACTTGGCGTACTTGAAAAAATGGGCTACAACGGGTACTTTTTAATCGTCCAAGACTTTATTAACTGGGGCAAAAGCCAGGGTATTATTTTTGGTCCTGGCCGCGGCTCTGCCGCCGGGAGTATTGTGGCATACGCTCTTAATATTACCGATCTTGATCCTCTAAAGTACGATCTGCTTTTTGAACGGTTCCTTAATCCCGACCGTATATCTATGCCGGACATCGACATCGACATTCAAGATACCCGCCGGAATGAAGTGATTGAATACTGTGCCAACAAATATGGCCACGAGCGGGTAGCAAATATAGTTACCTTTGGAAAAATGGCGGCCAGAGCCGCTGTCCGGGACGTAGCCCGGGTGCTTGAAGTACCCTATGCCGAAGCCGACCGATTAAGCAAGATGATCCCTCCACCAGTTCAGGGACGCCACATTCCGCTTTCGACCAGCATCGTTAACGACCAAGACCTAAAAGCAGAGTACGAGAACAATCCGACGGCAAAAGAGGTCTTTGACTTTGCCATCCGGCTCGAGGGTACAATCCGATCGCACGGTGTCCACGCGGCGGGCGTCGTTATTGCACCAGATGACATAGTCAAATACACTCCGCTCGAGATGGCGCAGAAGGGCGTCGTGGCCACCCAATACCCGATGGGTCCGGTAGAAGAGCTGGGACTTCTGAAGATGGACTTCCTGGGGCTTTCCAATCTGACAATTATCAATAATGCTCTGCGTATTATTAAAAAAGTTTATGGGAATGACATTACGCTATCAGAAATTCCGCTCGATGACCCTAAAACGTACGAATTGTTTCAGAAAGGCGACACGACAGGCGTTTTCCAGCTCGAATCGGCTGGCATGAAGCGGTATTTGAAGGACCTTAAGCCAACCGTCTTCGAAGACATTATTGCCATGGTCGCCCTGTACCGGCCGGGTCCAATGCAGTTTATCGACAGTTTCATTCGCCGAAAACATGGCGAAGAGGAAATTCACTATTTGCACCCCAAAATGGAGAACGCGCTGTCGAGCACGTATGGTGTGCTGGTCTACCAGGAACAATTTATGCAGATTTCTAAAGATCTGGCTGGCTTTACGGGCGGCCAGGCCGACACGCTGCGTAAAGCGGTGGGAAAGAAGATTATCGACCTCATGAAGAAGGTTAAGCCCGAATTCGTAGAAGGTGCCGTCCAGCACTCGAACGCAAACCGGAAGGATATGGAAAAATTTTGGGCTCAATTGGAGGAGTTTGCCAATTACTGTTTCAACAAATCGCACGCTGCTTGTTACGGTTTGATTGCGTATTGGACGGCGTACTTAAAAGCGCACTACCCAGATGCATTTATGGCGGCGCTAATGACCAGCGACCAAGACGACATTGACCGGCTGGCAATCGAAATCAGCGAGTGCCGGCACATGGGTATTACTGTTCTTGCGCCCGATGTTAACCAATCGTTTGTCGAGTTTGCCGTCGTTCCAAACGAAAATACAATCCGCTTCGGCATGGCGGCTGTCAAAGGCGTCGGGGTTGGGGCAGTCGAAGAAATCTTACGTGCCCGTGAAGAAAAACCATTCGAAAGTATTGAGGACTTCGCTAAACGAGTCCGAACTAGTAAATTCAATAAAAAAGCCTGGGAATCGCTTATAAAATCGGGAGGCTTTGATTCATTCGGTGACCGATCCGACTTGCTTTATAACCTCGAGGCAATCCAGGGCTTTGCGTCGAAGGTCCAAAAAGATGCGCTGAGCGGGCAGACCGACCTGTTTGGGAACTTGGCCGGCAACGATGCTATCAAGCAGACCGTCACGTTGTCGCCCGCACCGGCTAAGCATACGGCACGTGAAAGGCTGACCTGGGAGCGCGAGCTGCTAGGGCTCTACATCAGTGCCCACCCGCTTGATGATTACGACGCGTACTTTAACGAGCAAACCATTCCGCTAAGCAGCTTGCGTCCTGAAGTTGATAATAAAAAGGCTACTATCGGCGGCATTGTAACGAACGTGCGCAGTATCATTACAAAGTCAGGTGCAAAAATGGCATTCGTGGCAATCGAAGATAAAACAGCCGAAACGGAAATTATCGTATTTCCAGACCTATTTAGCCAGGTGGGAGCAAAGTTAAAGCCCGATGTAGTGGTGCGCGCGACCGGCAAAGTGAACGCCCGCGACCGTGATGGTAATTTAACGACTGACGTCAAGATCGTAGCGGATGAGCTAATTATCATTTCAGATAAGGAGCTGTCTGAATATGAATCAACCGGCCGTGCAATGAAGGCACCGAAACCGAAAGCCCAAGCCGCTGCCGTAAAGGTCACTAAAGCGGCAAAATCTACTCCGTCATACAAACCGGATGTTCCGGCGCTCCGAAAACTGTTTGTTCACATCAAAGATCCGGATGATTCCGACAGGCTAGTGTCACTAAAGGCAATTTGTGCTAAGTTTCCGGGAACGTCCGACATCGTCTTGGTTCTTGGTGCCGACAAAAAATCGGCCATACGGCTCCCATTCAGGGTAGAGGATTGTGACGATTTGGTCGATCAGCTGGTTAAACAGCTCGGCGAAGACTGTGTCGTGATTAAGTAAAAGGGGGGGCTCGCCCCTCCGCTTCGGTTACCTCATACAAAGCGCAAACAGGGCGATTCCGGTCGCTACGCTGACGTTAAACGATTCTTTTTGGCCTTTCATTGGAATCTCAATGATATGATCGACTCGTTTTAATAAATCGTCCGAAATACCGTTCACCTCCTCGCCAAGCAGTAACGCAAAAGCTTCTGGAGCCTGAAAGTCGGCTACGCTAGTACTAGTGTGGTGTTGTTCGAGCGCCACTAGCGGTAGCGTACTTTGGTCTAACCATGTCAACAGGTTGTCATGGTATTCAAACGGGACCATCGTTTCGGCTCCGAGCGCAGTTTTGCGAATTTGAGCAGTGACTTTCTCTGTTAAATGAGGTAATCGTGAATCATTTTTGAGTGTTGGATAGGGAGTATAGCCGCTCAAGATAATCTTTTTAACTCCGAAACCTTCGGCCGTCCGGAAAATCGAGCCTACGTTGTGGGTTGAGCGGATATTATGGAGGATTAGTGTTATTTCGGGCATACTCTCCCTATTGTACATCTATAAAAACCACAAGCTTTTTGCTATAGTGAGTGGCAATGGACGAAGGAAAAATTCAGGCTGAGCGCCGCGAGCATGACGAGAACGCGACCAAGCAGCGGGCGGCAATCCTTGGCGTTCAATATGTTGATACGCGTGACTTTGAAAAAGACATCCCATTAGCCCGGGATATTATTGATAATGAAGCCATGTACCGCGGTCGGCTGGTGCCGTTACGGGCTGGTGATGAGGAAGTGCCGTTCCAGTTCGGAATTACGACTCAGACACCGCAGTCCTTGGTCCAGTCAATGCAGCAGGACTTCAACTCGCGCGGGCAGAATATTCAGTTTGTTATGATTTCCGGTAGTGGGTTCAAGGCTCTTATGAACCGGTTCGACCCACCGAAAGAGGTCATTTATGATGATATTGAAATAGCGCGCGAAGGCGATAGTGACACGATTAGCGGAGTGAGCCAGACGCTTAATTCAGTTGGTACCGACCAAGTTTTCGATTACCTGATTGACCAAGCAGACAAGCTCGGTGCCAGTGATATCCACATTGAAAACCAGCGCAATGTTATTCGGGTACGAATGCGTATTGACGGTGCGCTGCATCCAGTTGCAGAACTCGAAAAAGACCGCTACCGGGTTATTATGGGTGCGCTCGGGTCGAGGGCCAACATTTCTTCGGCGGCCGACGGTCCGCAGTCTGGGCATATGCAGAAAGAAGTAACGAATGAACACGGTACACACCTTTTGAATTTGCGTGTCGAAACCGTGCCAACAATGTACGGACAGGATGCCGTGCTGCGGCTATTTAATTTTGACGAAAGCCTGCTGCAGCTTGACCGGCTGAATATTCCCGACAAGCAACGAAAAGAAATTGATGAAGTTGTTTCCCATCCGCGTGGCATGGTGCTGATGGTCGGCCCTACCGGAAGCGGTAAGTCGACGACGCTGTACAGTATGCTCAACGCGCTCAATACGAGTGATCGTAAGATTCTGACACTTGAAGATCCGATTGAGTACGGGATTTCCGGTATTTCGCAAATCCCGGTTAATACAACTGGGGGTAAAAGCTTTGCCGATGCACTACGTAGTGTGCTTCGGCTCGACCCAGACGTCGTGATGGTCGGGGAGATACGTGACCAAGATACCGCCAAGACCGCTATTCAGGCATCGATAACCGGACATCTAGTGCTATCAAGCTTTCATGCTAACTCGACAAGCGCCGCCTTCAGCCGGATGATTGACCTGATTGGCCAGAACCCGATATTTAGCAGTGCGATTCGGCTTGTTATAGCCCAGCGGTTGGTGCGGCGGCTGCATGACGAAACAAAACAAGAGTATGAACCCGATGATGCCACAAAAGAATGGGTACGTGACACACTAAAGGACTTGCCGGAAACGGTTCAAAAGCCAAACCTCGATACCTTCAAACTATGGAAACCGATCCCAAGTGACGCCGCACCGTTCGGATATAGCGGCCGCTTTGTTATCATGGAACAGCTGGTCGTAAACGAAGCTATCCAGAAGTTCCTGCGTGGCGATGAAAAAGAATTTCACACTGAACTCATCGAGGCCGCTGCTAAAAAAAGCGGCATGACGACGTTACTTCAGGTCGGTGTGTTAGCTGCGCTCCGCGGCGAGACAACGCTTGACGAAGTCAACCGCGTGATTTAACAGCGGCAACTAATCCATCGAGACAAAACGCCCTTATAGCTTCTGGAGTAAGCCCTTCAATCCAGTAGCGGGCTTCACTCGTTAATAAGACGGGATTGTTTATAAGCATCCCTGTATAAACAAACTCTGATTCACTATCATTCGTCCGCGTGCGGAAGAATGTCCTTTCGGACGATCCCGTTTGCATTGCCATTTCACCAAATGGTGAGGCAAATATGGAGACGGATCGTTCGGCTGCAAAAACAGCAACGTGCCTTGGCTTTGCAGAGACCGTTAGAGTTCCTGTTTTATGTAGCCGAATATTATCGTAGGGAATGTCTATCAATTCGCGCAGACTATCGTCGACGTTACCATCGTGATCAATACCTCCAAGAACACCAACGCCTATATGCTCAGTTGACATGTGTGGGTTAAGCATTTCAACCTCCTGTGGTTTTAGGATATCACAGAGGCGATAGCTGGAACGAGCCGTTCATCAAACACGCTTGGGATAATTTCATCGGCCGTTGGCAATTCGATTAACCTGGCAATTGCTTCAGCGGCTGCAATTTTATGCTGATCGGTGATTTCTCGTACGTGATTGTCTAGCGCACCGCGGAAGATACCGGGGAATGCGATAGCGTTATTTACCTGGTTTGGAAAGTCGCTACGACCAGTCGCCATAACGGCTACACCGGCTGCTTTGGCAATTTCTGGCATAATTTCAGGCGTTGGATTGGCCATAGCGAAGACAATCGGATCCTTCGACATCGTTTTAATCAAACCTTCGTTTAGAAGGTTTGGCTGGGACACGCCAATAAATACGTCTGCATCCTGCAGGGCATCCGCCAGGCTGCCATCGATGGAGCCATCGACGTGTTCGAGTAGTAGCCTTTTCGCTTCGTTCATATCGTCGCGGCTGGCCGAAATAATTCCTTTCGAATCGACGGCCAGAATCTGGCCAACTCCATAGAGTTTGAGTAATTTAGCGATTGCTGTACCTGCTGCACCGGCGCCGACAACGACAAATTTCGAGTCCGCCAAATTTCGGCCAGTGATTTTTGCGGCATTAATAAGTCCGGCTAATGTTACGACAGCAGTACCATGCTGGTCGTCGTGAAAAACTGGGATATCAAGTTCGGCTTTTAAGCGTTCTTCAATTTCAAAGCACTGCGGGGCGGCAATATCTTCAAGGTTTATAGCACCAAAACTAGGTGCGATGGCCTTCACTGTGGCTACAATTTCATCTGGTGTATGAACGTCGAGGATAATCGGGACACTGTCAATATCGGCGAAATGCTTGAAAAGCAATGATTTACCTTCCATGACCGGCATACTGGCGCGCGGACCGATGTTGCCGAGGCCTAATACGGCCGAGCCATCCGAAATGACGGCTACGAGGTTGTTTGTCCATGTGTATTCTGGCAGTTTCGAAGGGTCGTCAGCAATTGCTTTACTAACAGCAGCTACCCCGGGAGTGTAATAAGCGGATAGCTTTGTTTTGTCGAGTTGGTCGTCGCGAAGTTTTGTGGTGATTTTTCCTTTATATTGCCGGTGCAGGGCGAGGGCGTGTTTGTCGTAGTCCATTACTCTAGTATACCTCTTTTAAAATATGAGATTCTATGCTACAATTAGTAACTAATAAGCACTATAAACTTGTAAGGTAACGAAAATAATGAGTTTTGCATTGATTCAGAAGGTAAATGATGCCCAGAAAAAGGCTGCCGTCGTAGACGCCCGAAGTGGTGACACTGTTCGTGTTCACCAAAAGATTAAGGAAGGCGCCAAAGAGCGTATTCAGGTTTTCGAAGGTGTCGTTATCCGTACTGACAACAAAGGCCAGCACACCAGCCGTATCACCGTCCGAAAAGTCGCCAGCGGTATTGGCGTAGAAAAAAGTTTCCTTCTCCACAGCCCACTGGTCGAAAAAGTTGAAGTGGTTCGCCGCTCTAAGGTACGCCGTAATTACCTCAGCTATCTTCGTAACCGCTCGGGTAAGGGAGCACGTCTGACGGCTGTTAATTTCGACCGTGCCGGCGTAAACGATGTTCGTGACCCGCACGCCGAAGCCGAAGCTGCCCGCTTGAAAGAAGAGGCAGCCAAAGCCGCCGAAGAAAAAGCTGCCGAAAAGGCGGCCGAGCAGGCAGAACTAGAGAAAAAACAGGCTGAAGTTGAAGCCGCTCATAAAGAAAACGAATCATAAAGAATTGCCGTCTAACGAGAAAATGCAGCCCACGTCGGCTGCATTTTCTTTATAATAGCGACTATGATTGTCGGAATTGACGAAGTTGGCCGCGGTCCATGGGCCGGACCGCTAGTAGTCGGTGCGGTAGTGCTTGGCGACGTAAAAATCGACGGGCTAACCGACAGTAAGATGTTATCGAAAAAGCGGCGAGAAGCCCTAGCCACTGAAATCCAGTCCAAAGCAATATCGTACGGGCTCGGGTGGATAGAGGCAGCTGAGATTGATGAACTTGGGCTGTCGAAGGCACTAGAAAAGGCGACAAGGCTGGCACTTGAACAAATTACAGTGCCCTATTCTGAAATTATCATTGATGGGACCGTTAATTTTTTGAAAAACACCGGCAAAGGCCCGTATGTTACAACCCTGAAAAAAGCTGACTTGCTGATTGCGAGCGTCTCAGCTGCATCGATCTTGGCGAAAGTAGCCCGTGACGATTACATGAGCGACCAGAGCGAGTTATACCCAGAATATGGATTTTCAGGGCATGTCGGTTACGGCACCGCTGCCCATAAAGCTGCTTTAGTAGCCCACGGTGTCACCCCGCTCCATAGGCGCAGTTTTGCTCCAATCGCTGCGTTGATTGGGGCCACAGAACCGAACGGCGCAAAACCGATAACAACGAAGTTAGTGGGTGACGGGGCTGAGGCTGTCGTTGCAAACTATTTGACGGAGAATGGCTACGGAGTGGTTGAACGCAACTGGAAAACAAAGTTCTGCGAAATCGACATTGTGGCACAAAAGTCCGGTACGCTTTATTTTGTGGAGGTAAAGCACAGAAAAACGGCCAACCATGGCGGAGGCGTTGCAGCAATTACTCCTCGGAAACTTCGGCAGATGCGCTTCGCCGCTTCGCTGTATTTGACGAGGCATATTGGCATGGACGCCCGGTTGGCAGCCGCCACGACAATTGGTGAATCGCCCCAGTTCGAAGACTTCTTATTTGTTGACTAACGCACTGCGAACGCTCGGGCCGTCACGCTCGATCAGCTCAACCCGGCTTTCGATTTCGCTGATACCCATCGATATGACCCGCGCCAGGGCTACAATATCTTTTTTCGGAAGGAAAAATGCTTTGTAATCCTCCAACTGAGGCCGCGTAACCAAGCCCGATGCTGAATAGCGGGGGTAGTCATCGAAGCTTTTGTCGCCGCCAAATACGGAAACTATCCAGCTCCAGTTGTCTTTCATCCATTGCCAGGCGGATTCGCGGGCGTAGCGGTTGCGAATTAGGTAGACGAACCAGCGGGCTACGTCTTGGCTTCGGACAATGGTCGGCTGTTTCATTATTTCAAGCAGCTTGGCTATTTCTTCTGGCCGCTTGGCAGACGTTAGACCGGCGCAGATGTCTTGCTTTAGTTCGGCAGATGAAGTGGATTTATGAAGTTCGACGAGAGCGCTGAAGGTATCTGAATTGTCAGCGTGACGTACAACTGCGCTAATAATTAATGGTCGTAGCTCGGGGTTGAGGCTACTGAGAGATTTTACGTCAAAACGTGCTTTGGCCTCTCGGATTATGTCGGCATCTTCGCTATAGACCATCAGCCCTATAATGGTAGCGCGCAGTTTGGTGTCTGTTTCGGGTTCGTCCTGGACGCCGTCCCATCCGAGCCGGTTATATTGTGCACGAGCTAACGAACCTGCCAGGTTTTTGAGTGCCGCTTCACTGGCGTCATCGCCTTCGACAAACTTCTTCAGCTCTCCGACAGTGGAACCGATAAGGTCCCAGACGCTTTCGGCGGTCTCGTCTTTGTAAGCCTCAAGCAGCGGAATGAGAGCAGCACTTTCAATAACATTTCCCCGGGCAAGCAGGATTTGCTCATTGAGTAGCTGCAGCCGCCCTGTAGCGTCGACAGACCCATCCTTAATAGAATCGAGCAGCCCGGCTAGTAAGGGCGGATCATAATGCGTGATGAAATGGCCGCTGCCACTCTTATTCAACCGCGCTTTAGCAATCGGTTGCGCTAGTGTCGGGGTGTCAAAAATGTCTGGAAGGCTACTTGGCTCACTATCGAGTGGAATGGGCCAGACTCGGTCCGATTGGGCGTGATGACCGACAAAGAATTGTTCCTGTCGCAACCCGCTCTCGTCTACATGAACAACCGGGTAACCGGGGCGGGATATCCAGCTTGTCATAAGACCCGGGATATCCTTGCCGCTGGCTTCGGCGATGGAATTCCAAAGGTCCGTTTCTTCGGTATTTTGATACGCAAAACGGGTAAAATAGCCAGCCAGGGCTTTTTGGAACGCTTCGTCGCCAACATAACGCTGTAGCATTCGCATTAACTGAGCGCCCTTGGCATAAACAATGGCCGGATCAAACAGGGTTGAGATCTCATCGGGATGGTTAACTTCTACCTGAACCGGCTGAACGCCGTCGATAGCATCGCGGCGTAGTGCCATTACGGTATCGTACGCATTAAACTCCGACCAAAAATCCCATTCGGGGTGCAGCTTGTCTATTGCCAGGTACGCCATCATCGTTGCGAAGCTCTCGTTAAGCCATAAATTATTCCACCACTTCATTGTGACAAGGTTGCCGAACCACTGATGGGAGAGTTCGTGGGCAATAACTTCGGCAATCCGCCGTTTGCCGGCAATGCTCGTCGTCTCAGGGTCTGCCAATAGTGCAACCTCGCGGTAAGTAATAAGCCCCCAGTTCTCCATGGCGCCTGATGAAAAGTCGGGCAGTGCCACGTGGTCTGACTTAGGGAGTGGATATTTAACGCCGAAGTATTCATCAAAGAAGTCGATTACGCGAACGGCAAGATCAAGCGCATAGTTTAAACTCCGGGCCGGTTGCGCCGAGGTAGCCCAGATATTTACAGTAACATCGCCCTTGGTTTGGGCCGACACGCTTTGAAGTTCGCCGTAAACCCATGCCAGCAGGTAACTGCTCATTTTTGGCGTTTTTTCAAACTTTGTGACGAGCCTGTCGCCCTCATTAGACTGAGTTTTCACCGGCATATTACCGAGAACGGTGACATCTTGCTCGGTTGTGAGCGTGACGTCAAACGTAGCCTTGGCTTCCGGTTCATCAACACACGGGAACACTTCACGGGCATGGTGGCTCTCAAATTGTGTGGCTATGAGTTCTTTCGGCTTGTCATCATGGCTGAAGTAGCAGGGATACATACCATGCATTTGATCGGTAATCCGGCCGTTAAACTCAATAACGACGACGTGCCGGCCGGCTTTTAATCCATCGTACCGTACGATAATTTCATCATTCTCATCAGGAGCAAAGCTGGCAAGGTGCCCGTCGACGATAGTTTTAGTTATGACAAGATCCTTCGCATGAACGCGGATATGGTCATAACTCGATACGCCGTCAATGCTAACCGTGCCCTTAAACATTCGCTTCGGGCGGTCGATATCGAGGGATAGTTCGTAATGGGAAGGATTGAACGTAGTAATAAGTCGGCGGACGGCAGGCATGTACCTATTATACTATGGGTGCATGAGCCCGTACCGTCTGCGTCGTCTTGCCATAGTCGTTATTCTGCTCGTCATTGCGGCGTTACCAATCGCCAGCAGTGATCTCCCAGGCTCACCAATTATCGACGACTCGCAATCCGAGTTATCGGTGAAAGCCAGTCAGCAGCTGGCCGAACTGCCGACCAAAGGCCGAGCACCAAAAACCGGGTACGGCCGCGAGCAATTCGGAGATGGTTGGAGTACGGCCACGGGGTGCGACGTTAGGAACAACGTGTTACGCCGAGACCTTAAAAACGTTGTCACCAATCAAGACTGTAAGGTAGTGTCCGGTACTTTGAACGATCCGTATACCGGTAGAACCATTCAATTTAAACGCGGGGCATTGACAAGTGACGACGTACAGATTGACCATGTCGTCGCTCTGAGCAATGCCTGGCAGACTGGCGCGCAACAACTGGACTATAGCGAACGTGTGGCACTGGCGAACGATCCTCTAAATCTTCTGGCTGTTGACGGCCCGGCTAACGAACAGAAATCCGATTCGGATGCCGCATCGTGGCTTCCTGCGAACAAGTCATTTCGCTGCAGCTATGTCAGCCGGCAAATTGCGGTTAAGAAAAAATACGGTCTTTGGGTCACGCGCCCGGAACGCGACGCGATGTCACGCATATTATCCGCCTGCTAAAAATTATCGCTATTTGAGCAGCTGCAGGTTGCCGAGGTCCTTCAACAAGTTGCCGAGCAAGCCACTGCCACCGTCATCCGGTGTGGTGCTATGAGAAGATCCAGATGCCGATCCCGAAGCTGATCCGGAAACACCGACGGTGCCACCTGCGCTTGCCGTCGGTTGCGTGGTCTGACTGGCCGAACTACCGCTGCTTTGTGAAGTTGAGCCAACGCCCGGACTATTCGATGCCGCCGCACTCATGGACGCCAAGCCGGTTGCAGTCGAGGTATCGTAATCCGCGTGAGTTTGGTTAGACGAACGTGACGATGAGGCTGCTTTCGTTGATTTTGCCTGTACTTCTGTATCAGCTGCCCCAGTGGTGAGGACTTCTCCGGATGATGTACCGGTCTGCGGGTCTTGGCTCGAAAGCGCGAATCCACGAAGTATTGCTGTCGTTGATAAAAATCCAAGAGAAACGGCAATAAAGCCCAGAAATAGTTTGTTCTTGAAAAGTGGTTGGTTCCTAATTGCTAACATAAAGTATCCCTATCTCCTTCATATCTAGCGTAGCAATCCTGGCGAAAATATGATGTGAAATAGCTCACACTTTACATAATCGGCTGGCCGGCGTATAATTACAGGTAGTACATTCCGGCCGAAAGAGGTCGGATTTTTTCATAGAAAAGGAGAAGAAAACAATGGAAGATCTGAACATCAAGCAACTGACATTAGCTGTCCGCACGATTGCCGAGGAAAAAAACTTGCCTGAAGAAACCGTAATGGATGTTATCGAGCAAGCCATTGCTGCTGCTTGGCGCCGCGACAACGGTGAGCGCGACCAGGACGTCCGGGCTGAACTAAATGTTAACGACGGTACGGCCAAGGTGTTTGTCCGGCGCGAAATCGTTGAAGAGGTAGGTTCTGAACTGCATGAGATCAGCCTGGAAGAAGCTAAGAAACAGAATAAGAACGCTAAGCTCGGTGATGTGGTTGAAGAGTCGCACGATGTCACTAGCTTTGGCCGTGTAGCCGCTCAGACGGCAAAGCAGGTTGTTCTGCAGCGCCTGCGTGAGGCCGAGCGGGAAGTTGTGCTTGAGGAGTACGAAGACAAGATAGGATCGATTGTCACAGGTACGGTTCAGCGCGTCGAACCGCGTGTCGTACGGGTGGAACTTGGGAAAGCAACCGGTATTTTGCCGCAAAGCGAACAAATTCAGGGCGAGTTTTATAGCATCGGTTCGCGTATAAAAGTATTCATCAAAGACATCGAACGTGATAACCGCGGTCCGCAGCTGATTTTAAGCCGCGCCAACGAAGCGTTCGTAGAGTTTCTATTCCGCCAAGAAGTACCTGAAATGGAATCCGGAGCCGTTGAAATTAAGGCGATTGCCCGTGAAGCAGGCCGGCGTACAAAGCTGGCTGTATTCTCAAGCGTTCCTGGAGTCGACCCTGTCGGGACATTTGTCGGTGGTCATGGTACACGTGTCCAGGCCGTCATGAATGAAGTCGGCGATGCGGAGAAAATAGATATTATCCCATTTAGCGAAACTCCTGAAGAATTCATTCGCAGTGCATTGGGACCTGCAGAAGTCGTGAAAGTCGAAATTGACGAAGTTGCCAAGCGAGCTAAAGTATTTGTTAACGAAGACCAACAGTCAATCGCAATCGGCCGAGCTGGTCAAAATGTCCGCCTGGCGAGTCGGCTGACCGGCTACGAGCTTGATATCGAGACTGCTGGAAGTCCAAAAGCAGAACCAAAAGCTCCAAAACGCAACATCGAAGACAGCCTGCTGGACGCGCTGAACCAGTCGGAAGACTAAAGCGCACGCTGTAAAAGCAAGTAAATTAGCACTCTCTTGACGCGAGTGCTAATTTTTCGCTATACTTGATATATGAAAAGGCATAAGAAAAACGCTTGCGCCTGGCACTAAGGAGGATGATAATAGAACTATGGCTGACGATTTCGCAGAATTTGTCTCACGGCTAACTGATAACGCCAAGACAAGCTTGCAGCACGCCAACGCCATCGCGCGCGGGTATGGAAGCGCTTATATCGGTACCGAACATTTGCTCTTAGGCGTATTGGCCCAAGGGTCGTCAGTCGGGGCGAAATTGCTTGCCGACGCGCATGTCACGCTTGAGCGGGCTGAAATGGCCCTGAACCTTGCTCCACGCAATATCGTCATCAGCACTGGAGCACTTGGTCTTAGTGAAACTGCGAAATTAACCCTAAAAATGGGATGGGATGTCGCCCAAGAATTCCATCAGGATTATTTAGGTACCGAACACATTCTCTACAGTATTATTAGCCAAAAGAGTGCCCGGGCGACGACGCTTTTACGTGATTTGAACGTCGATCTATCGGAGCTTCGTGGTGAGCTGGAAGATTTCTTTGACCGCCAGCACAATGCGTACCATGATAGTGAAGCTTCAACCACCACGACGCCACGTAAGCAAAAGCGAGGCGGTGCAATTGATACATTCGGGACAGATTTGACCGCACGCGCCCGTGACGGCCTGCTCGACCCAGTTATTGGGCGTGACCAGCAACAAGAGCGGCTGATTACGATATTATCAAGGCGGACAAAGAATAACCCGGTACTTATTGGGGAGCCCGGTGTCGGTAAAACGGCTATCGTTGAAGGCCTAGCGCAGCGAATAGCGCGCGAAGATGTGCCGGACCACTTACTCGACAAACGGGTAGTGCAGCTGGATCTTGCGGCAATGATTGCCGGAACGAAATACCGCGGCGAATTCGAAGAACGGCTCAAGAAAGTTGTCGGCGAGCTAACCGATTCGAAAAATACAATCGTATTCATTGATGAGCTACACCTTCTTGTTGGTGCCGGAGCAGCAGAAGGCGCACTTGACGCAGCCAACATGCTAAAACCAGCTTTGGCGCGCGGAGAGCTCCACATGATAGGGGCAACTACAATGGATGAATACCGCAAGCACATCGAAAAAGACAGCGCGTTAGAGCGGCGATTCCAAACGATAGTCGTACCAGAGCCGTCGTACAAGGACACGGTTTCAATCATTAGAGGCCTTAAGACCTATTACGAGAAACACCACGGGGTAAAAATTAGTGACGAGGTAATTGATACGGCCGTATACCTCGCCGACCGCTACGTGAGCGAGCGATATATGCCCGACAAAGCAATTGATGTGATTGACGAGGCAGCCGCTTTGACTCGGGTAAGGCAGACCGCCCGGCCAAGCAAGCTGCGGGATTATACAAGGCAGCTCAAAAATCTGAACGAGAAAATGGACGAAGCCGTTGCCGGTGAAGATTATGAGAGAGCGGCGCTCTACAAAACGCGAAGCAGCCAGATAAGCCAAAAACTTGAAGAACTGAAAGAAAAAAGTGAGCGTAAGACGCCTGTTACGCTAAAAGAAGATGATGTTGCGCACGCTATTTCAGTTATGACCGGTATTCCGGTCAAGCGCGTACAGAAATCAGAAGCCAAATTACTGGGTTCATTGGAAAAGCATCTTGCGAAGTATATTGTCGGCCAGCAGGAGGCCGTCGAAAAGGTGGCCCGGGCCGTCCGGCGATCGCGAAGCGGGGTTTCTTCACGAAAACGTCCGATAGGATCATTTGTCTTTATGGGACCGACCGGGGTCGGGAAAACCGAACTTGCCCGAATTCTTGCCCGTGAAGTCTTTGGGAGCGAGAATTCACTGATAAAAATTGATATGAGTGAGTTTGGTGAGCGGCATACTACGGCCCGGCTGCTGGGCGCACCCGCCGGGTATGTCGGGTATGACGACGGTAACCAGCTGACTGACAGAATTCGGCGTCAGCCATACAGTGTTGTATTGTTTGACGAAATCGAGAAGGCTCACCCAGACGTCTTCCAGCTGCTGCTGCAGCTTCTTGAAGATGGTACGCTGACAGATGGGAAGGGGCGGCAAGTTGACTTTAGTAACACGATTGTTATTTTGACGAGTAATGTTGGAGCCGACGCTATGCAAAAGGAATCCTCGCTCGGATTCCGCGCCGAAACTAAGTCGGATACCAAAGCCCTCGACGAGGAACACGCATCGAACCAGCAGCTTGCCATGAAAGAACTGAATAAGCTTATGCGTCCGGAGCTTATTAACCGGTTTGATGCAATCGTTACGTTCAGGGCCCTGACCAACCGTGAAATAACCAAGATTTTCAACTTGCTGGCCGATGAATTGAATGAGCGGCTGATTCACCAAGGCATTCATTTGGTAATCACGCCGAGTGCACGGCGGCATGTTATCTCAAAAGGCTATGACGAGAAGTTTGGCGCCCGCCCGCTCAGGCGAGCACTGGCGACAGAACTCGAACAGCCGATTGCTGACGGGATACTATCGGGTGAGTACCAAAAGGGTATGGTGTTGACTGCCCGAGCGGCGAAAGGCGCTATCAACCTCAATGTCACCCACGAGGACTAGAAAACGAGGCTGGATCAGCTGGACGATCCTACTATCCCTAACCGCCGTAATGTCCATTGGCTGGATACAGCGCCAGCAGATACTTGATAGCGTCAGTTACTACCAGTACTCGCCAACGCCGGCGGTTGAGGAAATAGCTAAAGATGCCGAACTGACGGATCCGGCCATGTTTACTTTTTACGCTTCCCACCCGAAGATTGAGCTGAGCAAACAGTTCAATCAACATTGCCAGCGAAAAGAAGCCGATAGCCCGATTCTCGGGTGTTATAGCGCAGGGCGTATTTACATTTTTGACGTTACAGACGAGCGTCTTGAAGGAATAAAGGTAGTTACGGCAGCCCATGAATTGCTGCATGCCGTATATGAGCGACTGCCGGATTCTGAAAAAAACCGGCTAAAGCCGCTACTCGAAGCCGAGTACAAGAAGATTTCTGATAGCGACTTGCAGGTAAGGATGAAATACTACGAGAAAACCGAACCTGGTGAGTCAATAAACGAGCTTCATTCGATTATCGGTACGGAGTACGGTTCGCTGAGCCCGGAGCTTGAGGAATATTACGGACAATTCTTCAAAGACCGTACGGCCATTGTCTCGCTCCATACCAAGGTGGAGAGAGTATTTGATAACTTATCGGAGGAAGCTGATAATTTAGTCGATCAAATTGAACTGCTGGCTTCTCGTATTAATAGCGCAACCCGGGACTACAATGCCGATATTAATCGGTTAAGTGCTGAAGTTAGGGCATTCAACCAGCGGGCACAACGCACGGGCGGGTTTACCACGCAATCCGAATTTGAAGCCGCCCGCGCCGAACTTGTCCAAGAGAGCGACCGGTTAAATGCCGTTCGACAGGATATTGAAAGCGACGTTGCAACATATAAATCGCTCCTGGCAAAGCTGGATGCTATAAATACCGAATCAAGCTCTCTCAACCAAAGCCTCGACAGTACGCTGTCAGACGTACCTACGATATAATTGGGGAGATATGCCGAAAGCCAAAACAAGATTCGTCTGTAATAACTGTGGAAGCGTTTACCCGAAGTGGACGGGACGTTGCGACAACTGCGGTGAGTGGAATACGCTAACCGAAGAAGTCGTCGAAGGCGGCAATTCGGCTGTCGCAAAAAGTGCTCGGAGCGGATCGGTTCTTAAGCCGCAGTCGATCGGAACAATCACAGACGAAAAGCTATCAGTCCGATTAACAACCGGCCTTAATGAATTAGACGATGTTTTGGGAGGAGGCATCTTGCCAGGCGGAGTAATGCTGCTAGCCGGCCAGCCTGGCATCGGAAAAAGTACTCTATTGCTTCAGGTGGCGTCGCACGTCGCATTATCGCAGCCTGTGTTATATATCAGCGGCGAAGAAAGCGCCCACCAGGTAAAATTACGTGCTGTCCGCTTGGGGGCGGATACGAACGAACAGCTTGATTTTATTGCCAGTACAAGTGCCGATGATATTGCGGCTACAATTAGGGCCGGGGCATACCGGGTCATTATAATCGATTCAATCCAAACGCTTAGCTTGAACGAGATTACTAGTGCGCCTGGTACCGTCAGCCAAATAACCAATAGCAGCAACGTCATTATACGAGCAGCCAAGACGGCAGGAGCGGCTGTGATACTTGTGGGACATGTCACTAAAGAGGGAAGTATCGCTGGCCCTAAAGTGTTGGAACACCTTGTTGATGTCGTGTTGCAATTCGAAGGTGACCGTTATGGTGGGTTCAAGATTGTCAGGGCTGCAAAGAATCGGTATGGATCGACAACGGAAACGGCGATATTTGAAATGGGCGAAGACGGGCTAAAAGTAGTTGATAACCCGTCGGCGGCACTTTTAGCTGAGCGGCAGAACGCCGACGGTTCGGTCGTACTTGCCACGATGGAGGGGACGCGGCCGCTCTTGGTCGAAATTCAGGCGCTTGTGAATCCGACGAATTTTGGATATCCTAAACGAACCGCCAGTGGCTTTGACTTAAACCGCCTCAACCTCCTCATTGCGGTGTTAGAGCGTCGCACGAAGTTAAATTTATCGGACAAGGACATCTTCATAAACGTTGTTGGCGGACTAAGATTATCGGATCCTGCAGCAGACCTTGCGGTATGCATGGCTATTGCCAGCGCAGCCGCTGAACGTCGGCTGGATGATAAAACGGTCGTGTTTGGTGAAGTTGGCCTTGGCGGCGAAGTACGGTCAGTAACCGCTGCACCGCGCCGCGTTGCAGAAGCTAAAAAACTTGGATTTAGCCACTCAATTGGACCGGCTGGCAGTAAGAAAGAAGTATCAACCCCGGTTACAACGCTGCGCCAAGCCCTGATTGATTACTTAAAATAACCTAAACGAATGGAATTTATGGAATATATTTTACTCATATTACTACTAATTATTGCGATTCAAATCCAATACTTAACGCTGCGGATTTCGAATAATCGCCCGCTCACAAAACATAAACCGACCTTTGTTGATACTTCTGCATTAATGGATGGGCGTATTGCAACAGCCGCCGCAACGGGGTTTATTGGCAGCCGGCTTATCGTACCGAAGAGCGTACTGGCCGAGTTGCAGTATCTAGCGGACACCGCCGACAGTGATAAGCGGACGAGAGCCCGACGAGGGTTGGACGTCGTTGCCGAACTAAAAGCACTTGGAACGACAAGCGTGGAAATTATGGACGACGGGAAGCTTGATGAAGGCGGAGTCGATGGCCGTCTGGTTGACCTTGCTAAAAAATACGGCGGTTCGATTTGTACGATTGATTTTAATCTCAATAAAGTTGCACGGGCTGAAAACGTTTTTGTCCAGAATATTAACGAACTCGCCCAAAGCCTTCGAATGGCTTTTCTGCCTGGTGAAAGGGTTTCGATTCAGATCTCGCAAAAGGGCCAGGACGCGCATCAGGGCGTCGGGTATTTGGCAGACGGCACAATGGTAGTAGTCGACCAAGCTGCATCGGCAGTTGGAAAAAATGTCGAAATCGAATTTATTCGTAGCCTTCAAACAGCTGCCGGCCGTATGCTGTTTGCGAAACTGGTTAAACCGGAGCGTCCGGCTGCGGGCTCAAAGGATACACCGACAAGCAGCCGTACTGGCCAGCGCTCCACACAAAAGACTCAAACGCCAAAGGGAAGGCAGGCGAAACGGCGGCCGCGGAGCACGAAAGAAGACAGCCTGATAGAACTAGTAAACAATCAATAGGTTACGGGCCCGGATCTTCGCCGCCGGTAGTCGTGGCGCTGTCTGTATAGTAGGCTTCGTCTTGTAAGATAGCTGTTACAACTGACTTCTTCTTGAAGTTGTAGTTTGTTGAATAGGTGCCATTTGAACTGACATTAATGCTTGCGACCGATTCATCACCGACCTTAATCTCTAGTGAGCTGAGTGGGAACGATCCCTTTTTCACGAGCACTGTTATGGAATTACCGACGACGGTGATGCCTTCTATCTGGGGGGTATTGTCTCCACATTTATGGACGGAATCTTCCTCGGTAGCATCATACCCATCAGGGGCAATGTAAGCAGGAGCTTTTGTAATAGGGTCAACGGTCTTTAAGACAGTTAATTCAATCTTGGCACCACTTGGTGTACAGCTGGTTGCCTTCTTCTTGGAGACGCGGTCAAATGTCATCTTGACACCCGTCTGCGACTTCGACTTGTTGTACCAAGACGGATACACTTCCTTACCAATACGCTGGACACCGCTTGGCTGGCTGAACCAGTCGGTCGTCTTCGCCTTTTTGTCTTGCTGGTAAACTTCCGTAGCGTAGGCCATTACAGGATCAAGAACCTGTGCCGGGATCGAGGAGTTTCCGTTGGTTAGAGGGGTCGTGTCAGGATTGCCAAGCCATATCGTGCCGGCTATCGAAGGCGTATACCCAACGGTCCAAATATCCTTTGCCTGTTGATTCTTGTCAGAGGTACCCGTCTTTAATGCCATTTTTATACCTGCCGCATCAAGGGTCGGAGTAATTGTGCGGCCGAACAACCCCAGGCGAGCCTGGCTGTCGCCGAGAATGTCGGTTACGACGTATGCCGATTGAGGATCGATGATCTTTTTCTTTTCGGCCTTATATTCTTCAAGTGTTTCGCCGTTATTGTTTGTAACCTTTAACACAGTACTCGTAGGCATATAGGTGCCACCGCGTGCTAATGTTGCTATCGCATTGGTGTGATCAATCATGCGCGTACCGCAGCCACCAATGGCCGATCCTAAGCCTGCCTGCTTTTCATTACCCTGGGTGCAGTAGAACTTATTTCCCATAGCGCGGATTGTCTTAAGCGTAGGTTCAACCCCATTGATTTGCATTGCCTTGATGGCAGGTATGTTACGAGACAAGGCAAGGCTCTTTCGAATGGTTATATTGCCCCTGAAGCCTCCGTCGGCATTGCGAGGTGTGTAAGGCGGTGACCCCGGGAAAGTAATACGAGTATCCGACAAAACGGATCCGCTGCCAAAATTGATATTCTCGGCGCCTTTATTCTGGAACAGTTCAGCGTACACCAGGGGCTTTATCGATGACCCGGGCTGGATAAATGCTGTCGCAGCGTTATCTTGTCCATATCCTGGATAAGTAAAGCTACGGCTTCCTATCATGGCAATAATCTGACCAGTCTTTACATCCTCAATAGTGCCGGCTCCATTACTAAACCCGGCATAGCTAGAGCAAACCAGGCCAAAACATGTCATGCCATTTGCGCCGGTAAACATATCGCTCATTTTGCTCTCGAGTTTTTTCTGAATTCGGATATCAAGTGTCGTCTTGACCACCAGACCACCCCGACCTACGGTCGCTTTTCCAAGTTTCTGTTCGAGTTCACTGCGTACCATTTGGACAAAGTGAGGTGCCTTTATGCCGGTGTATTGATTGCCTTCGCGCTTAATGGTGTCGAGTATTGGTACCTTCTTAGCTTCATCGGCCTGAGCCTGCGTAATAAACCGCTGGTCTGCCATATTGTCGAGTACCCTATGCTGGCGAGCAATGAGCGCACCGTTACCGGCTTCGTTGTATGGATCATAAAGACCGGGCTGGTTTGGTATGGCAGCAAGGAGGGCCGACTGGGCAAGGGTCAGGTCTTTCGCATGAACGCCAAAATAGGTTTGTGCCGCTGACTCAACGCCATTACGGCGGCCTCCATAAGGGGATTCATTCAGATAAAGGTCAAGGATTTGTTCTTTGTTATACATTCGCTCAACTTCGATAGCCAAAATAACTTCCTTGATTTTTCGCGGGATGCCGCTCAGGCCTCGGTTGCTCGCCTCGTCGGCAAAGAATACCTGCTTGACGAGTTGCTGGGTTAAAGTTGAGCCGCCTTGGGTCGAATCTCCCTGGGTGTTGTTAATAGCTGCCCGGAGTAAACCGGTTGGGCTGACGCCCTGATGGCTATAAAAGTCTTTGTCTTCAATCGCAATGGTGGCTTGCTTCATTTTCTTCGCAATCTCATTGCCATTCACAACAAGTTTGTAATTACCATCGCCTTTATCTTCCCAGAGCAACTTGTCATTGCGGTCATAATAGCGAGTAACGGTGGTCTGAACACGCTTAGCCAGTTCACTTGGCCGAATTTGATCGATATCTTTTCGGTAGTAGGCGAATAGGCCGCCAACGAGTAGGACAGAGAGTAGAACGCCGACACCTAACACCTTAAGTGTTAACATTGCTCCTTTACGGCTAAACCAAAAGCCGGCCATGCGTTTAGGGTGCAACCGGTACAGGGCACGTTTGATCGGGTGCTTCGGCAAGCTTGCCAGGTATTCGGCTTTTCGACGCGCCAAGCGGTCCTTCTTGGTTTTACGGGCACGCGACAGGTTAGAATATACATTCATGCGGCGATTTGGTCGTTTTGTCACTACTGTTTGTCCCTCATGCTCTACTAGTAGGTTCCATTATAACACTGCGGCGCAATAGTTATGGTTATTATTTTGCTATACTTATACCTATATGACACTCTCTGAAGAACTGCAGTGGCGAGGCTTCGTTAATCAGACGACATTGCCCCAAACCGACGATATTAATGAACCACGAACGTTTTATTGGGGAGTCGATCCTTCTGCTGACAGTATGACCGTCGGGCATCTTGCTCCGGCTATGATGATTCGCCACTTTATTGAGCATGGGCACACGGCAATTCTGCTTGTTGGCGGAGCTACCGGTATGATTGGCGACCCTGATGGGAAAAAGCAGGAACGCGAGCTTAAAACAATAGATGAAGTGGCACATAACAAAGCAGCGCTTGCCGAGCAGTACAAAAGAATATTCGATGGACAGCCGTTTGAAATTGTAGACAATTACGATTGGTTCAAAAACATCAGCTACCTTGATTTTCTACGTGAGATCGGCAAGCATGCATCGATGACCCAAATGCTTGACAGGGACTTCATTAAGAACCGCATCGGTGAAGGCGGCGGAGGCATTAGCTATGCTGAATTTAGCTACTCTCTCATCCAGGGCTATGACTTTTTGCATCTATTCCGCGAAAAAGGCGCCACTCTGCAAGTCGCCGGCGCCGACCAGTGGGGTAATTCTATTACCGGAGTACAGTTAATCCGCCGTCTTGAAGGCAAGGAAGCCCATGTTTGGACTACGCCCCTAATTGTTAACAAGCAAACCGGTGTGAAGTTTGGCAAATCCGAAGCCGGCGCCGTTTGGCTCGACGAAAATAAAACGTCGGTGTACCAGTTCTACCAGTTTTGGCTGAATGTCGACGACGAAAGTGCGGTCGATTATCTAAAAGTTTACACCCTGCTTTCCCAAGAGCAAATCCAGGGTCTTGCGGAGAAAACAGCCTCCCAGCCGCAAAGCCGAGAGGCGCAGCGAATTCTGGCATATGAAGTTACAAGACTTGTCCATGGTGCCGAAAGAGCAGAGGCGGCTCAAAAAGTAACGGCTACACTCTTTGGAGGAAACCCCGTTAGTAGTCTGAGCGAGAATGAGCGAACTATGCTGGCAGCTGAAATTCCCACCGCGCAGGCCGGGTCTCTTGTTGATATTTTAGTAAATTCCGGTGGAGCGAGCAGTCTTGGCGAAGCCCGGCGCTTACTCGAGAGCGGAGCCGTGAGTATTAATGGTGAAAAAGTATTTGAATCCCGTGACGTAACGGCTCCAAGTCTCGTAAAAAAAGGCAAGAACAGCTTCGTTCTAGTTCGATAGGCTTGTTACAATAGGTAATATGAAGAAAATAATTGCTTTTGACCTAGACGACACGCTTGCCATTACCAAATCACCTATAACCGATGAAATGAGTGAGCTGCTTACCGATTTGCTTACTCATTACGACGTATGCATTATTTCGGGAGGGAAGTTTGAACAGTTTAAAAAACAGGTTGTTGACCGTTTGGAGGCACCGGCCCATAGCCTGAATAAGCTTCATCTCATGCCAACCTGCGGCACCCGCTATTACCGGTACGACGAACTTGGCGAAAAGTGGGCGCTCCAATACGCCGAAGACCTAACCGAAGAACAGAAGAAAAAAATAATCTCAACACTTGAGAAGTGTGCAAAAGAAGTTGGTCTTTGGGAAGAGAAGCCGGATGGCGATATTATTGAAGATCGTGGCAGTCAGGTAACCTATTCTGCACTCGGCCAAAAAGCTTCCCCTGAGAAGAAATATGCTTGGGCTGAAAAAAACGATGAGGCAAAAAAGATGCTCCGCCAGAAGGTGGCTGAGCTCCTGCCTGATTTGGAAGTGCGTCTCGGAGGCAGTACTAGCATTGACATTACGCGGATTGGAATCGACAAAGCGTACGGAATGCATAAGTTAATCGAGGCGATTGACATAGATAAGGATGAAATTCTTTTCGTTGGCGATAAGCTGATGGAGGGAGGCAATGATTATCCGGTCAAAGCTATGGGCGTTGATTGTATAGAAGTAGAAGGCTGGGAGGACACTGCTCTTGTTATCCGCGGTATTCTTGGCGTCTCATAATGGCGTGATATGAACCTTACTACCCGACTGAGTGCGGTCAAGGGCGTTGGCGATAAAACGGCAGAACAATTCCGCTTAAGCGGTCTGCACACGGTGGGTGATTTAATCTACTTTTTGCCACGAAAACACGAAGACTTCTCAAGTATCACACCGATTGCAGATATTTCTCCCGGCAAGCGGACAATTCGGGCGAGGTGCGAATCGATCACGACTAAAAATGTTCGGCGTGGCATGAGGCTGACAACGGCAACGTTGGTCGACGGTACGGGTAAATTGCAGGCTGTCTGGTTCAATCAGGCCTACCGGACAGTTCAATTAAAAGACTCGTCCCAGGAATTTTTCTTTTCAGGTGAATTTGAATTTAACTATAACAAGTACCAACTGACAAACCCGAGTGCAGAAAAAGTAAGTGACATGCCCGTCCAAACCGACCGGCTGCTACCCGTTTACCGCGCGGTAAAAGGATTAAAGAGCCAGCTGGTACGGAAAATTTTGGCTGAACTGCGGCCGCTCATGTCGATGCTGCCAGACACTTTGCCGGAGAGCATAGTGAAAAGCGAAAAACTGTTGCCGTTATCGGATGCGCTCCTCGCAATACATTTTCCGAAAAATACTATCGATATCGAGAAGGCCCGCGAGCGTCTGGCGTTCGAAGAGTTATTTGAACTTTTGCTGGCTGCCCAGCTTAATAAACGAGCTAACGCAGGGCTTACCGCTGAGCCAATTCCATTCGAACAGCCAACCGTCAAAGCGTTTGTTTCACGATTGCCATTTGATTTAACTCCGGGACAGCGGCAGGCGGCGTGGGATATCCTGCAGGACCTAGGAAGAGACATGCCGATGAATCGTTTACTGCAAGGCGACGTAGGAGCTGGAAAAACAGTTGTGGCCGGTATTGCCGCCCGCCAAGCAGCATCGCATAGTTTTCAAACGGCAATTCTTGCTCCAACCGAAATTTTAGCTGCTCAACACGCCCGAACCCTGGCTGACTTGCTTGAGCCGCTTGGTGTCTCTGTTGCCTTGCTGTCGGGTAGTGTCAAGGCGAAAGCTCGCCAGCCACTCTTGGCTGAGCTAAAGGACGGAAAGGTTGATGTTCTTGTCGGTACCCATGCCTTGCTGGAGGCGCCGGTGCAGTTCCGTCAACTGGGATTGGTAGTGATAGACGAGCAGCACCGTTTTGGTGTTGCCCAGCGTCAAGCGCTT
The DNA here is from genome assembly GCA_002335175.1 of Candidatus Saccharibacteria bacterium UBA2018. Lineage (GTDB taxonomy): Bacteria > Patescibacteriota > Saccharimonadia > Saccharimonadales > Saccharimonadaceae > UBA1020. Next base: position 294,071 of record DDCA01000001.1, on the reverse strand, counting down.
TTGCAGAAAGGGAAACGGATGCCACACCTGCTTGCCATGACAGCAACGCCGATTCCGCGCAGTCTTGCATTGACGCTCTATGGTGAGCTCGATGTCTCCATCATTACTACTAAGCCAAAGAACCGCAAACCGATTATTACAAAAATCGTATCGCCGGTAAGCCGAAAGCAGCTCTATTCAACTATAGATGTCGAAATTGGAAAAGGCAGACAGGCGTATGTCATTTGCCGACTGATTGATGACAATCCGCAGAATGAGGCAAAAAGCGTTCAGGCTGAATACAAAAAACTACAAAATTCAGTCTTCGGCCATAGACGTATCGGTCTGCTCCATGGCCGTATGAAGCCATCCGAAAAAGACGAAGTAATGCAGAAATTCAAAGACAGTCAGTACGACATACTCGTTAGTACTACGGTGGTTGAAGTTGGCGTCGACGTACCAAATGCCACTGTCATGCTAATTGAAGATGCCGAGCAGTACGGCCTGAGCCAGCTACACCAGTTACGAGGACGGGTAGGGCGTTCCGAGTTACAGAGCTTTTGTTACTTGTTGACAAGCGACACGGCAAAGCCGTCTCAGCGCCTTCGCGAAATCGAAAAGTCAAACGATGGGTTCTATCTTGCGGAAGTCGACCTGAAACTCCGTGGTCCAGGCGAAATTTATGGCCGGGCTCAACATGGTGCACTCAACCTACAGGTAGCGACGCTTGGTGACACGAAGTTGATAGCGCGGGCACAAAAGGCCGCCCAGGCTTTCGTATCGAGTGGTGCCAGTTTGCTACAATACAAACAGTTAGCAGCCCACGTTGAAAAATATCAGCGTTTAACAACACTGAACTGATTATGATATTAAGAGTGTTTAAGGAAGGAAACAGCCGGTCCGGACGGATTTACTCCGTCCCACCGCGCGATGAAGGAAACCTTGGTTTCCTTCATGAGGCGTAGCCGTTATGTACGCTTTTGGACCGATTCCGCGTCAAAAACGGACTGGAAGAGTAATAGGGACCCACCAGAAGATTGATCGCGTTGCCAGGCGGCACTTGTCGAAACACCTGAGTGAACAATTGCCATTCCCGTCAATTACTGACATTCTTCATTTTGAAGGCGCACGGGGGCCAGATGCAATTAAGCTAAAGACTCGCGAAAATGAACAGCCACGGCACTTTATCGACCCAGACAATATTGAGCCCGGCGATCCGCTCCTCATGACTATTGAGCAACATAGCAGTAATCTATCAAGTGCCTTAAAGAAGAGAGACACAGTTCGTGCTTCTTTTGAGGCAGCTTGGCTAGCCCATGCTGTCACCGATGGCTTAACGCCAGCACATCATGAGCCGTTCGATACTCAGGTGAAAGAGCTTAAGCGTGAGGAAGAGGAGCGCCAGAACTTTCGGGGCAAAGTGATGATGAGTGGGCACGGGTCCGGGCGGCAGTTCGTCCGTAATAACTGGAAATATTGGGGTGCCAAAGGAGTTATGACGACTCATACCCTGTTTGAAGCCGGCGTTGCGACGACAGCAAAGCCACTGCAGTTTAAAGACGCGGCTGCCAATGCCGAAGATGTGGCCGAACTTGCCACACGTGGGTTTCAGGCTATTTATATAGATATGATTCATGCAATTGACAGCCTGGGAATGTACGATCGTTTTAAGCGTAGTGGCTGGACTCGAATCCTCGCCCGTCAAACTACCCGCCAGCTTATCCCAACGGTTATTCATGCAGTTGAACTTGCCTGGCTAGAGGCCTACAGGCGGGCGGAGGGAAGTAAATGAACGTGCGGATAATTGCAGGAGAACACGGCGGCCGCATAATTGATGCGCCAGGTCGATCAAGCACTCATGCCATGAGTGAGCGAGCACGCAATGCAATATTCAATAGCATCGGAAGTGAAGTCGAAGGAGCGACCGTGCTGGACCTGTTCGCAGGTTCCGGCAGCTTGGCGCTTGAAGCACTCAGCCGAGGAGCCGACAGCGCGACATTGATCGAAAAAGACCGGATCGCTGCCAAGATTATACAAAAAAATATAGTGATGCTTGGAGTTGAAGAGAAAGCCAAAGTTATTAAGGCGACCGTGTTTAATTGGCTGCAAACGACAGAAGCCGGGCCATTCGATATAATTTTTGCTGATCCCCCCTATCACGACACCCAGTTTTCCACAATTGCCCAGGCCTTCAGGCTTCTCAAACCCGGTGCGCTTATGGTATTATCTCATCCAGGTAAGGGTGAGGTTCCTTCCAAAACCGGAGTTGTTGTGGTGGACAATCGTAGTTACGGAAACATGAATCTCACCTTTTACCGCCGAGACGCCTGAAAGGGCGTTTTTGTGTCTCCATCTGGTATAATTGCTTGTGACGCGGATGTGGTGGAATTGGTAGACACGCATGCCTTAGGAGCATGTGCCTTCGGGCGTGAAGGTTCAAGTCCTTTCATCCGCACCAAATAAATATACCGACTATCTGGTCGGTATATTTATTTTGCCCATGAATAGATTTGAACCTTTAGCGAGCAAAGCGAGCGTTCAGGTTCATTGACACAAACATAGTCCAAATCGCTTGTGGTATTATTAAAGCAATGACATGCAGGGGATTTGATGAATAAAATTGCCCAATACTTAAATACACACATGCTGGGTGAAGTCGTCACCAACCCAGAGGTACGGGCTGCCTATTCGCATGATGGCAGCGTTCTTACTCATACGCCTGATATGGTGGCATTCCCGCGGGCTACGAGCGACATACGAAAAATTGCTCGTTTCTCGTGGCAGCTGGCCGAAAAAGGGCACACACTGCCGCTAACGGTCCGGGGAGCTGGCACTGATACGACAGGTGCAGCCATCGGAACAGGCATGGTGGTTGGAATGACAGCGCATATGAACCGTATTTTTGAATATGATCCCGGCCAAAAACTTGTAAGGTTGCAACCGGGGGTAACGATAAACGCGCTTGATAATGCCCTGGGCCTTCACGGTACGGCAATTCCGGAACTGCGCTGGGAGCAGCCTCAGGCAACAATTGGAGGAGCTATCGCAAGCTCCCGGGCAATGGCTGATTGCATTGACCAGCTTGAAATAGTGCTTGCAAGCGGGGACGTACTTCAAACCAAGCGCCTGAATAAGCGCGAACTTGGGAAAAAGAAAGGCCTGACCGGCTTTGAGGGAGATATCTACCGAGCCATTGATGCGTTAATCGAAGATAATACCGAGCTACTCGATGAGCTGGTGTATAACGACGACCGCGTGGATCATGAAGGATATGCCGGCATTGAAGAGGTGAAGCACAAGGACGGCTCGTTTGACTTGACGCCTCTATTCGTAGGGAGCCAAGGCACGCTCGGCATTATATCCGAGATGATATTGAAGGCTGATTTCGTCAATCAAAGCCCGTCCCTTATCGTTGCGTCGTTTGCCGAAGCCGCTCACGCCCGCGATGCGGTCGATAAGCTGGAGGAGGCACAGCCCTCGGCTATTGAGTACATCGACAATACCTACTTCGAAGCGGCTATGAAAGCCGGAAAGGTCTTCCCATTCTACGAACAAGCGTCAGAACAGCTAGGGAAAGTTGCCGCCGTTATTGTCGTGACGGTCAACGACTTCAACGAACGTCACCGGTCGCGTAAAGTTAAAAAAATCCGGTCGCTTCTCAAGCCGATGGATGCCGAAGTCGTCTCGACAGATGACCTGATAAACGACGACCTGCGCGCCCTTCTTTCAGTCACCTACTGGGCACTAAATCCTGACAATACGGAATTTTCGATGCCGCCGCTGCTTGATGGGGTATATGTTCCGATTGAACGATTTGATGAATTTAGCCGTAACCTCGAAGCCCTTGGCGAACGCCACCACGTAACACTTTCGCTTTATGGCCGCCCGCTTGACGAACTCTGGTATATCCGGCCGGTTCTCCGTTTAGCATCGGTTGGCGACAAGCAGAAATTATTCAAGCTGGCTGCCGAGCTGGCAGAACTCGTCGAAAAACATAGCGGGACCCCCTTCGGTGCCAGTGGCGAAGGGCGTTTTGGAGCCGGTATTCGGTCAGAAACAGGGGCACAAGCGGAGCTTTATCGAAAAATAAAAGCAATCTTCGACCCGTACGGATCTCTCAATCCAGGGGTAAAGCAGCATAATCATGTCCGTGACTTAGCCAAACAGCTACGCGGTTCATTCAGCGGTCCAGCCGCAACCCATCATCTGACCAAGTTTTGATGTATAATTAAGCTGACTGCGCAGATGTGGCGGCTGCGTGAAACGCAAATATCCGTAGACGCGCTCGCGTGACCGAACTTACATGCACGCAGTAGCTTACTTTTACAATCGATGTATGCAGATGTGGCGGAATTGGTAGACGCGCTAGCTTCAGGTGCTAGTGTCCTTCGGGACGTGGAGGTTCAAGTCCTCTCATCTGTACCAAATTGGTTATGTTTATAGGCTTCCATCTCTTTAGACAGGTGGAGGCCTATTTCCTTTTGTAGAGGTCAAGCAGGAGCCTGGGTTCCCCAAGTACCTCAGCCATAAGTGGGAAACTCGTCACCGAAAATGATCCGCCACAAGCGGATTGCCTCGGCATGATCTCCACGAATTTCAGCGGCATTGGCACGACTAGCACGTTCACGAGCACTCTCCATGCTGGTCTGTACTTCTACGCGTGCTGTCCATGTCAGGTAACTCGACAGGTCTCCACTATGACCTGCCGGGTCGTTCACTGAGAGGTGATCCTTCGCATAGCCGAAAAAGACCTCCGCAGCCTTACGAGAGTCGGAACCAAGACTTGTAAAGGAGTTCGCGACTAGCATCTCCAGGTGGAACGACTTCAGGCGCTTACTGTGAACGTTGTTCCAGCGTTTCAGCATTCTTATCATGGGCTTCAGATTGGACCCCAGCTCTTCGTTCCGCTGGACCATATACGCAGCATGCGTGTCTGGATCTGTAGTTAGCCAACCCCCAGTACCGTTCGGCAATGCATAGCCACCACTCCTCCACTTGAACACCGGTGCAATGTCGACATGGGGAGCAGACTGGTAAAACAATCGTACCGCCTGACCTCGCGCGCCCACAATTCTTACGCTATAGGCAGAAAGCGCATCTCGAATTCGGTACAAGAATGCATGAGAATCATACCTGTAGGTTTCAAATATATCGTCCTTGTTCTCAAAGACAGCCATGACGTCTATATCATCGAGTGGTCGAATGATAGTGCTGCGGCCTGCTGATCCGATTAGGCGCGTACGAGTCAGCGGCATGTTCGAGCTCGTCCCGAAAGATTCCTTTAGATAACCGTGAGCAGTGGATCGACGTGAAGAGACTGTTTCCTTTTGGGCTTCTGTCAACAGCAGAAGATCCTTGAACTCGTTAAAAGCGGCGGGCGTAGTCAAGGCCACTACTGGCCTCCACCCTTACCGTTGTCGATTTCGTAATCTTGGCCGCCGTCTTTGGTCAAATTTCGTTTCGCTCGCCAGTATGCGAGCCTGCTTGGTGGATCAGCCGTTTTGTTAATTTCGTCACGTCGGACGGTTAGTTCTTCGAGCTTTGCCCGTGCATCAGCGAATGACATTTCAACGAGGTCGACGTTCAGAAGTTGTCGGGCGGCGGTTTGTACCTCTAGGTAGGCATTGCCCGCGGCCTGTGCCTGAGTTACACGACGAGAAGGGTTCAAGGTCGTCAAGGCTGCTCCAAACCCAGCAGAAAGAAGAGCAAGTATGGCAGGCGTACTCGAGGGATCTGCGCTATGAACGTTCGCGAGGCCAGTTCCACCAGATATGGCAGCAAGGACGGCAGCTGGTAAACCAAACAAAAGATTGGCGAGTCTCCAGATTTTCATTTGCTCGAATTGACCTTGAGAACTCCACTTGGCACTTTCGTGCAGGCGATCAATCTCATGACCTAGTGCCTCGTGGGTTTTCGGGAGTTCGTCGGGCATCTTCATGATTGCATTATACGATATTCATCATTTGCTCTTAGTGAGGAACTATCAACTAGCTAGATCCCAGACCGCACCAAATCCGCCACCACCAGCCGCACCGTCGTCTGACCAACCCCAACGGTCTTGGCGATGACAGCAACTGACGCTCCTTCGAGCCAGAGCTTGCGGACCTGCCGTCGCTGCTTAGCTGAGGTTCCAGGCTGCCGTGAGGCGATGCCGGCTCGTCGTAGCAGCATCCGGATGGCATAGTCACTGACTTCGTAGCGTTGAGCGAGCTTCCGGGTAGTTGCTACACCAGCCCGGAACTCTTCGACGATGGTCACCCGATCCTCATCACTCAGGCGAACCTTCAGGAGGCGAGGCGCTGGGCGCGGCGGTCGGATGACGGGCTTGGCCTGGTGGATCGCGAGGCACCGATCAAGCAATGACATGTTGTTGACAAAGTTGGAATAACGTTTCGTGAGGTGTACCAAATTAAGAAGGCCGAACGGTCTTTTTTATTTGGTACAGTAAGTACGGATGAATGATTCTCGTAACGTTACAGACGACTTAAAAGGCAAGGCGCACGAAGATATTGTGAAGCTGTTGGATAACCGGGGTATCGAACTCGAAATAGCTATTGAAAATACGCTTCGCGACTTCAATATGGGTACGATTGTTCGTTCGGCCAATGCGGTTGGCGTTCGGCATCTTCATGTGATCGGCCGACGGCAGTGGAACAAACGAGGGGCTATGATGACAGACAAATATCTTTACATTCACTACTATCAAACCATTGCCGAGTTTATAGATGAGATGACACGAAAGCAGAAAGTACTGCTTGCCATTGACAATACAAAGGATAGCCAGCCGTTAAGCCAGGCAGAACTTCCCCTAAATGCCGTAATGATTTTCGGCCAAGAAGGTCCTGGTTTATCACCGGAACTGCTCGCTGAAGCATCGTATGTTGTGGCTATCGAACAGCTCGGTAGTACACGCTCTCTAAATGTAGGAGTTGCTGCCGGCATTGCAATGTACGAATGGCTACGGCGACATCGGTTGACGAAACCTTAAAAAGTCCGCATAATTTTAGTATGAGCGAAGCACGGCAAGCATCTGACCGGGTTCCGAACGCTCTACCCAGCGTTGCTCAGCTTAAGTTCGTTCCAGATAGCAGACTGACCAAGTACTTAGAAGCATTCTATAGGCCCGACGAACAACCCGGCCTACAGAGACTTTTTTTATATTCTGACGAGTCGATTGATAACGCACCGGGGCCAGCCAGCCTGATGCGAGGAGCCACCTCGAGTATCCCCCAGCAGATGGCCCGTATGGAGCGTGAACTCCAGCAACGTTCTAATAAGCCTCGTGTGCTAGCAAAGCGTCTTCAAATTGAACGCGCTGGCCAGCCCGACCCGGGTATACACCTTAAAATGGACGTAATTTTGGACGAATTAACGGCCGCTGCCGTTAGGGGTCTCATGGTTGTCCGACCAGACTACTCAATTGGAGCTCACCACCATGTCGCTCGGGACAAAGTCACAAGCCGCGACGAGTATCTAAAAGCTTGCAAACACCTGTATGAAGCCTTACTTAACGATGAGGCGCCTCGTTTACGTGTTGAATCAATCGAGCTTGTTCAGAATACGCGCAAGAAATAAGCGGTATTCAGTCGTGCTTATCCTTGCAGAATTAATGAAAAAATGACACAATTTCAGAGATGAGTACGCTTTCAAGTAGCCCATACAAGGGCACGCGTGATTACTATCCGGTAGATAAACGGGTTCAGAATTATATTTTTGGTGTCTGGGCACGAACTGCCCGTCGATTTGGTTACGAGGAGTACGGAGCACCGCTCTTAGAACCACTCGAAGTCTACACCGCCAAAACTGGACAAGAAATCGTAAGCGAGCAAACGTATCGGTTTACCGACCGGGGGGACCGTGAAGTCGTTATCCGTCCTGAAATGACGCCCAGCATCTCGCGTATGGTGGCTGCCCGCCGCCAAGAATTAGCATATCCTGCCCGACTTTTTAGCATTGCAAACTTTATGCGCTACGAGCGCCCGCAGCGTGGCCGCGAACGAGAATTCTGGCAACTGAACGCTGACATATTCGGAGCGACAGGACCACTTGCCGATGCCGAAATTATCGAGCTAGGCTACGAAATACTGAAGGCATTCGGCGCGAAGAAGCCCATGTATACCATTAAAGTTAATGATAGGCGTGTAATCGACGCTATGATGCACGATTATCTGCTGCTTGACCCTATCCAGTCTGAACTTATGGTAAAGCTGTTTGATCGCAAGAATAAGATTTCCAACGAAGAATTCCGCGACCAAGCCATCGACATCTTTGGCCCCGACAAAGCCGCGGATGGGCTGAAGAAAATTGCCGGCCTTCTGGTGGCTCGGCAGATTGATGAACTGCCAAAAGAAATTGCCGACAATCCAGCGGTCGATGAATTAAAACACCTATTTTCGATATTGAAAAAGCGCCACATTACTAATGCGGCCTTTGATATCACACTGATGCGGGGATTTGACTACTACACAGGTACTGTTTTCGAATTTTTCGATGAAGACCCTGAGAATAACAGAGCAATGTTTGGCGGCGGCCGCTATGACGGGCTGGTTGGGCTATTTGGGGCAGAACCAATTAGCGCTGTTGGTATTGCACCTGGTCTATCGACGGTTGAACTATTTTTGACTTCGCATAACCTTCTGCCAGAGCTTTCCTCTACGACCGAAGTGTATGTTGCCGTCCTGGGGGCTGACCAACTGGAAGGAGCTCAAGAACTCGTCACGAAACTGCGGGCTGAAGGCGTTAATGCAGAGCTCGACATAAGTGGCCGAAAACTTGACAAACAAATTAAAACTGCAGTTAAAAAGCAAATTCCGTACCTGATGTTCGTGGGCGAAGAGGAGCTGAAAAAAGAGAAATACAACCTAAAAGATACCGCCACCAGCGAGGAAGAAACGTTGAGTTTTGAGCGTCTTGTCACACGGGTAAAGGATCGCCGGCGCAAGGCAGGTGACAACTCAGACGATTTGTTCGAGTAAGCTCCTGCTAGAGAGCCTACTCACGGGGCCCAATCTCTGTTATAGTGGTTCTTTGTATGAAGAGGACCGTAAAACACGTGTCGGACACGAAAGTGCTTCTGACAATTACACTTGGAAAAGAAGAACTAGGAGCAGCCGAACAAGTTGCACTTACTAAACTTGCTCGCGACGTAAAAGTACCGGGCTTTCGTAAGGGCCGCGTACCGGCGAGCGTTGCCGCTAAGCATGTCGATCCAGCTCTACTGGCACAGCAGACAGCGGATGACGCGCTATCGAAGGCCGTTGCTGAGGCGTTTTTAGCCGAAGATATTCAGGCGCTGGAACGGCCAGCAGTCGAGCTTAAAAAGTACGTACCGGGCCAGGAAATGGAATTTACCGCAGAAGCGGAAGTACTTCCGCAAATCAAGCTGGGTAACTACAAGAAACTTGGCGTGAAGCGTAAGTTAGAAAAAGCAACCGACAAAGATGTCGGCGAAATTCTCGACCGCATGCGCGAAGGGATGGCCGAAAAGGCTTCGGTTGATCGTGCGGCCAAAGATGGCGACGAAGTCGTCATAGATTTTGTCGGCAAAAAGGATGATATTGCATTTGACGGTGGAACCGCCAAAGATTACACCTTAAAACTTGGCTCGAACTCGTTTATTCCCGGCTTTGAATCTGGCATAGTCGGGCACAAAACCGGCGAAACATTTGATCTTAAACTAGCTTTCCCAAAAGATTATCACGTTGCTGATTTGGCTGGCGCAGATGTCGTCTTTACGACTACTTTGAAGGAAGTGAAGGAAGCAAAATTACCGGAGCTGAATGACGATTTCGCCAAAAAAGCCGATAAACGGTTCAAAACCCTTAAGGAATTAAAAGCGGATATCGAACGGGAAGTGAGCGATCAGAAAGAGCGCCAATCACTCGATACCTTCAAAGACGAACTTGTTTCAAAACTTATTGACGTTAGCACCGTTCCTGTCCCTGCAGTCCTCCTGGACGACCAGGTTCGTTCTATCGAGCAAGACATGACCCAGAACCTTATGTACCAGGGCCTGACCATAGAGCAATATATTACCAACAAGAAATTTAGCGACAAAGACGACTGGCGCGAGAAGGAAGTTATTCCTGCGGCAACCAAGCGCGTCCAAGCCGGCTTGGTCTTGTCCGAACTAAGCAAGGTCGAAAAGATTGAAGCATCGGCTGATGAGCTTGCAGACCACATTAACCTCTATAAGCAGCAATATGCCAGTAACCCGGATATGGTCAAACGGTTCGACGAACCTGAAGCTCAGCGTGATATTGCCAATCGGCTGCTGACCGAGAAAACCGTCGACCGTTTAGCTGAAGTAAATAGCTAATTTTTGATAGATCTTAGTTCGTGTGCAAGCACTTGGAGTGTGCCGGTAGCTAACATGTTTACCCGGTAGGGAATGCTATCTTGGCGCACATCTCGGATATTATCTTCCATGCGCGTCATCACATTGTTGTCACCATACGCATGGAACCTGAAGCCAAAGGAAGAGAAGTGGCCGGCATCAGCTTGACCGACAATCCGTTCGTGCACGACTAAAAGTTCGGCTCCGCCTTCAAAGTCCATAGCCGAGCCGTAAATACGAGCGTGGTCTTCATCATTGAGCCTTCGGTGGCCAAATACGGCGTGCGATGGGTCGTCGAGCTGGGCGAGTTCGTCAAGAGTCAGCTTTTCTAGCAACCGCGTAGCCGTTGATATGTAGTCGCCTTTAGCGTCCTTTGTACGATATTTCCGAATTGTCGTAATCGAGCCGTCGACCCCACGACGTGGTTCCTCAATTATAAGTTCATCTGGCGCAATACTGACCAGTTTCGGCAACGTGAACTCTACCATGCGCCGGACAGCCCTGGCCGGCTGCCGAAATAAGTTATCGAAATGATGAGCGGCTCTACTTCGGGTAAACTCTGGGCCTTTTGTCAACATTGCATATACCATACCTGACCCGGCGAGCAGCGTCAATAAAAGGATATGCTTGAAAATACAGGCTATCCAGCCTAAAGTGATGACATTATGCCTAGCCTGGAACCAACGCCAAAAGAGCGGGAAGCAATGCGTAACCCCAAGCTCCTCCATGGGCTTATGGTCGCGGTTCAAAATGGGTTCAACTATTTCGTCGATGTTGCCGCCTACCCATTAGATCCCAATCCCAATTCGTCTGAGCCAAAGAGACGACCAAACTACGAGCTGGGCGAATGGTTCGGTCGCCTAAAAGATATTTAGCACTCACATTGCACGAGTGCTAATTTTTATATATACTTGATTATATGAAACCAAGCAGCTACCTAGTCCCTACAGTGGTTGAAAGCTCTCGTGATGGTGAGCGGGCCTTCGACATCTATTCACGACTTTTAAAGGAACGGATTATCTTCCTTGGTGAGGAAGTCAACGAGCATACGGCTAACCTTGTCGTCGCCCAGCTGCTACACCTGGCATATGAAGATCCGCAAAAAGACATTCAACTATATATAAATAGTCCGGGCGGTAGTGTGTACGACGGTCTTGCGATTTATGATACGATGCAATTCATCAAGCCAGATGTCGCAACCTTTGGTATCGGCCTACAGGCGAGTATGGGCGCCTTCCTGCTATCGAGCGGTACGAAGGGCAAGCGGTTCATTTTGCCGAATGCCCGTACTATGATTCACCAGCCGTCCAGCGGCACTCAGGGAAAGATATCCGATCAAGAAATTACGCTGCGGGAAGGCATCTACTTGAAAAAGCGCTTGAACGAAATTCTCGCCCGGAATACTGGACAAAAGCTGAGTAAAATCGAGAAAGACGTTGACCGCGACTTCTGGATGAGCGCTGAAGAATCGGTCAAATACGGCCTTGTAGACAAAGTTGTCTCTAAGGCATAGTATTGACACTTGCTTCACCTGGAGTACAATTTCGTACGGACGATTGTCTGTTAGCCCACTCACGCTCCGAGGGAGAAGCGATGACTAATCTGTTTGCGTGGCACAAGCCACTGGAGATCAAGGCACTGAATACTGACGCTGTACGCGATTCACTGCGCCGAGGCTGCTTGGCGGCCTCATTCCGCCCCAGAACGACGAGGGTCATCTCCGAGGACATCTCGGCCGATACGGACCAGAATTCGCGTCGGCCATCGGCCTGGGACTTCAGCCACCTCCACGAAGCAATCTGATCGTCCATGGTGGGAGCCAGGCGCTTTAGCCTGGCTCCCACCGATGTAAAACTTCATTGCCAAATATTGTTGACATAGTCGGATAACTTGTCCATAATAAGATTCAATGAAGGTTGCATAGACAGTGTTTTTTGATACGCACGCCTGGGCGGGCGTCTTTTTGCGTATTGGCACAGTGTAGATACTCAGGAGCCCACCACAATACAACAACCTAATCTCATGCGAGGAGACATATAACACGTGGCAACACCCAAGCCTGCCGTAACCAACAAGGCGCGTGTGTTCTTTACCAAGGACGACACCGCACTCCCGCTCCCGAACCTGATGGCTCACCAAAAGAGTTCTTGGCAAGAATTCATCGAGACCGGCCTATCAGAAATTTTCGCGGAGCTTAATCCAATCGAAGACTACACCGGCCAAAAGCTGGAACTGCGGTTTGGTAAATATGCGTTTCATGAAGCCAAGAACTCGGAGCAGTTCGCGAAAGAAAATAATGTCACGTTTGATGCTCCGCTCCATGCGACCGTAGAATTGACCAATAAGGTGACCGGTGAGGTTAAAGAACAGGAAATTTACCTGGGTGATTATCCTTGGATGACGGACCGAGGGACATTTATTATCAATGGCACCGAGCGTGTTGTCGTATCGCAGCTCATTCGTTCAGCCGGCGTTTTCTTTACGGCCGACTCCACAAGCGGGCGTAACTACTACGGCGCGAAACTAATTCCGGGCCGAGGTGCATGGCTGGAATTTGAAACAGCTACCAATGGCTGTATTTATGTAAAAATTGACCGCCGCCGTAAACTTCCGGTTACAACGTTGCTGCGTGCCCTCGGCCACAGCAAAACATCTGAAATCAAGAGCTTGTTCGCAAGTATAGATACAGGAGACGTAAAATACATCGACGCGACACTGGAAAAAGACCCAGCCCGTGGAAGCAACGAAGCCTTGATCGAAGTTTACCGCCGTCTTCGTCCGGGCGATCTCGCGACTGTCGACAACGCTCGTCAAATGATTGAGCGAATGTTCTTTGACTTTAAGCGCTTTGACTACTCGCGTGTTGGCCGCTACAAGTTGAACCAGCGCCTGGGGCTTGATGTTGCGAATACTACCGAAAACCGTGTTTTCCAGATGACAGACTTGGTCGCCATCATTGCCGAGATTATCCGCATGAACAATAGCCAGGAACTGCCAGATGACATCGATGCACTTTCTAACCGCCGGGTCAAACTGGTCGGCGAACTGGTTGCCCGCCAGTTCCGTGTAGGTATGCTGCGCATGCAGCGAAATGCTATGGACCGCATGAGTATGAGTGATTTGGAAACGGTTACCCCAAGTCAGCTCATCAATGCCCGTCCGGTTGTTGCTGCTGTCCGTGAATTCTTCGCCAGTTCGCAGCTATCGCAGCTAATGGACGAGGTTAACCCATTGTCTGAGCTATCTCACAAACGCCGCCTAAGCTCGATGGGCCCTGGTGGTTTGAGCCGTGAACGCGCTGGCTTTGATGTCCGTGACGCTCACCCAACCCACTACGGCCGACTATGTTCTGTCGAAACGCCGGAAGGAGCCAACATTGGATTGGTACTTAACCTCGCCAGCTATGCCCGCGTCAACGAATACGGCTTTATTGAAACCCCGTATCTCAAGGTAAAAAATGGCAAAGTCACCGATGAAGTTGTCTATCTTGATGCGGCTCAAGAGGTTACCGAAGTTATTGCCGACGCCGGAGCAGAACTCGACAAAAACGGAAAATTCGTTGCCGAACGCGTTAGCGCTCGAAACGGTCTTTTGCCTGAACAGGTAGATGTCAGCGAAGTCACCTACATGGATGCCGCTAACAAACAGCTGCTCGGTGCACCGGCCGCACTTGTTCCTTTCATCGAGAAGAACCGTATCGACCGTAGTCTTACCGGTACAAACATGCAGAAACAAGCCGTACCGCTCCTAAGCCCGCAGGCGCCAGTTGTTGGTACCGGCATCGAAGCCGATATTGCCAAGAACACAAGCCAGCTGGTTACCGCTGAAGGTGCCGGTGAAGTTGTTCGGGCAGACGGTGACGAAGTCCATGTCAAGTACAAAGACGGCGTCAAAGTTTATGAGCTAATCCACTTTGCTAAAAGCAACGATGACCGTTCAATTAACCAAAAAGTCCGTGTTACACGCGGCCAAAAGGTAAAAACCGGCGACATTCTGGTCGAAGGGGCATCAATCGCCGATGGTGAGCTTGCTCTTGGCCGTGACCTGACGGTCGCCTTTATGCCATGGGGCGGATATAACATGGACGATGCTATCGTTCTATCCGACAAACTTGTCCAGGACGACAGCTTGACTAGCATTAACATCAAGGACTACAACGTTGAAGTCCGTGAAACCAAACTTGGACCGGAAATTGTGACACGAGACATTCCAAACGTCTCAGAAGAAAGTCTGCGTCACCTCGATGAAAACGGTATCGTACAGGTTGGTTCAGAAGTGAAAGCCGGTGATGTTCTGGTCGGTAAGATTACGCCAAAGGGTGAGCAAGAACTTAGTTCCGAAGAGCGTCTTCTGCGTGCCATCTTCGGTGAAAAAGCCAAAGATGTCCGAGACACCTCGCAGCGCATGAACAACGCCGGTGGCGGTAAGGTCGTCGGAGTCAAGATTTTCTCACGCGAAAATGGTCATGAGCTAAAGGCTGGCGTTCTGATGCAGATACAGATTTTCGTAGCCCAGTTGCGCAAGATCTCTGTCGGTGACAAGCTGGCTGGACGGCACGGTAACAAGGGTGTCGTTGCCCGCATTCTACCAGTCGAAGATATGCCGTTTATGGAAGACGGAACCCCAGTTGACGTTGTCTTGAACCCACTCGGTGTGCCGAGCCGTATGAACATTGGTCAGCTGTTTGAGACCCACCTGGGCATGGCAGCGCGCGCACTTGGTTACAAGGTCGCAACGCCACCGTTCAACGGTGTGCCAAACGATGTAATTTCGAGCGAGCTCGAAAAAGCCGGTTATGCCCCCGACGGGAAGAGCCAACTGTACGATGGCCGTACTGGTGAAGCGTTTGAAGAACGAACCACCGTTGGTGTGATGCATATCATTAAGCTGCACCACATGGTCTCCGACAAGATCCACGCCCGCTCAATCGGGCCATACACCATGGTCACCCAGCAGCCGCTCGGTGGTAAGGCGCAGAACGGTGGACAGCGCTTTGGTGAAATGGAGGTGTGGGCACTTGAAGCGTATGGCGCCGCTACGACGCTCCAGGAGATGCTAACCATTAAATCCGACGATGTCTACGGACGTGCTAAAGCGTACGAAGCCATCATCAAGGACGAACAAATCGTTGGACCAAAGCTGCCAGAAAGCTTCAACGTGCTTGTCAAAGAACTACAAGGCCTTGGACTGCGCGTCGATCTGTTAGACGAAAGCGATGAAGGTACCGATATTATCGATGCCGAAGAGGTGATTGCAGAGGCTGGGCCAGACGATAAGTCCGTACCAGCTGACCCAATTTTGCCTTCTGACGGCGACGATTCTGACGAAACGGTCTTTGACGAAGCCGATGATATTGACCTAGAAGAAGACGGCCTGAACATCGAGACAGCCGAGGAATTTGAAGATAAACCTAACGACGAAGAGGAGGCACGGTAATGACACGTGTAATCGCAACTAGCGGCATCGCCGACTTTGACGCCGTCCGCTTGGCCGTAGCCAGCCCGGAAGATATTCTGAAATGGAGCCATGGTGAAGTTACCAAGCCGGAAACGATTAATTATCGTACCCAAAAACCGGAACGCGACGGCTTGTTCTGTGAGCGTATTTTCGGTCCGGTTAAGGACATTAACCCGCACGACAATAAACTAAAGGGTGTTCGCTCCCGTGAAGCAGCCGTCGACAAAAATGGCGAACTCGTTACCAAGAGTATTGTCCGCCGTGAGCGTATGGGTCATATCAACCTGGCCGCTCCCGTTGCACACATTTGGTTTATGCGCGGCACCCCGAGTGCCATGAGCTTGCTGCTCGGGCTAACCGTGCGAAACCTCGAACGGATTGCCTACTTCGCAACTTACGTCATTTTGAAGAGTGACGATGCCAAGCGCGACCAGATGCTAGCCGACCTTGAAGCCGAAACAGAAGCCGGCCGGGCCGCAATTAAGATGCGTTATGAAAAGGAAGCCGAAGCCGAAGGTGCTGACGTTAAGGCACTTGCCGAAGCCCAGACCAAGGAAACGGAAGAGCTTGATGAGCGCTACCTTGCTAAAAAAGCCCAGCTGGAAAGCCTGAGTAAAGGTGCGCTGATTTCTGAAACCGATTACCGCAACCTGCCGGAAGAGTACGAAGAGCTGGCAGAAGTAGGCATGGGTGGCGTTGCCTTGAAGGCAATGCTCGACGCCATTGATCTGCCAACCCTTATTAAGGAGCTCTCAGAGGAAGTAGCTGGAGCCAAAGGCCAGCGCGAAAAGAAGCTTCTAAAGCGTTTGAAGGTTCTTGAAGGCATGCAAGCCGCTGGCATTAAACCAAGCAGCCTCTGTCTGACCGTACTGCCAGTTATTCCACCGGACCTCCGCCCAATGGTGCAACTGACAGGTGGCCGATTCGCAACCTCTGACTTAAACGACCTTTACCGCCGTGTCATTAACCGCAACAACCGTTTGAAAAAATTAGTTGACTTGAACGCACCCGAAGTCATCCGCCGTAACGAAATGCGAATGCTCCAGGAAGCCGTTGATGCCCTGATTGACAACTCTGCTGCCCGCGGTGGCCGAGCTGTCAACGCTACCGGTGGCCGCCGACGCCTGAAGTCCATCAGCGACATGCTAAAGGGTAAGCAAGGCCGTTTCCGCCAGAACCTTCTAGGAAAGCGTGTTGACTACTCTGGCCGTTCGGTTATTGTGGTGGGTCCAAAGCTAAAGATTGACCAGTGTGGTCTGCCAAAGCAAATGGCGCTTGAACTGTTCAAGCCGTTTGTTATCAGCTGGCTTATCAGAGGTGAGCATGCTCATAACATCCGCTCCGCAACCCGATTAATCGAAGCTGGTGACACTCTCGTGTGGGACGCCCTGGACGAAGTCATTAAAGGCAAGTACGTGCTCCTCAACCGTGCACCGAGCCTTCACCGGCTTAGTATCCAGGCCTTCATGCCAAAGCTGGTTGAAGGTAAAGCTATTCAGCTGCACCCGCTAGTCGCGAACGGATTCAACGCTGACTACGACGGCGACCAAATGGCTGTCCACTTGCCTCTGTCAGATGAAGCTCAGCGTGAAGCCCGTGAGCTGATGAGCGCAACTAACAACTTGCTAAAGCCAGCCGACGGTGCGCCGGTCTTAAACATAGGTCAGGACGTCGTCCTAGGGAACTACTACCTGACGTATAACAAACCAAGCGCCCAGACCAAAGATGTTAAAGTCTACAGTTCTGTCTACGAAGCCGAAATGGCATATGACGACAAGAAGCTGCAGCTCCAAAGCCCAATTCGGATCTTTGCCAAGGGTGAAATCCGTGAAACGACACTTGGACGCGTTTTCTTTAACGAAATCCTTCCAAAGGACTTCCCATACAACAACAATGTCCAGAGCAAAAAGCAGCTTAAAAAAGTTTTGGCGGCCATCTTTGACCGTTATGGCGCCGAAGAGACTGCCAAAACGGCTGACCGCATGAAGGGCCTTGCATTCCGTTTCGCGACGATCGCCGCCGTCTCTACCGGTAAGGACGATTATGTTCACTTCGAAGAAATTTCGAACTTCGTTGCCGAAGGTGACGCCAAGACCGCTCTCATTTCAGACCAATTCGACCAAGGGTTGATTACCGAAGAAGAGCGCTACAACCTAACGGTTAATGCCTGGCGCTCCGTCGACGGCCAAGTTACCGACTTCCTGAAAGACGAATTAGCTAAGATGGACACCAGCATCTCAGTCATGGTTAACAGTGGTGCCCGTGGTGACATTTCAAACGTTAAGCTGGCCAGTGCCATGATTGGTATCCAGGTAGACGCGACTAACCGCGAAATTGAGCTCCCAATCCGAAGCTCTTTCCGCGAAGGTCTTTCGAGCCTGGAAGCCTTCATCGCCACCCGTGGTGCCCGTAAGGGTCTGATTGACACGGCCCTCAAAACCGCCGACTCGGGTTACCTAACCCGCCGTTTGGTCGACGTGTCACAAGACGTCTTTACGGTTGAAGATGAAGCCGGTGACGACGGGTTCACGATTTTCCGCGCCGAGTCTGACTTGACGATGATTGAATTTGGAAACCGTTTGTTTGGCCGTTATACAGCCGAAGAGGTACCGGGTTACGTCGGTAAAGACGAGCTGATTACCCGCGAGATTGCCGACGCTATCGAAGCTGACAGCTCAATCTCTGAGGTAAAAATCCAGAGTGTACTCTCAACCAAGAACCTCCATGGTATCCCACAGCGAAGCTACGGTATCGACATGGCAACGGGAAGCTTGGTCGCCAAGAGTCAGCCGGTCGGCGTGATTGCCGCCCAGTCTGTCGGTGAACCGGGTACCCAGCTGACGCTCCGAACCTTCCACGCCTCAGGTGTGGCTGGTGGTGACATTACCCAGGGTCTGCCGCGTGTTGAAGAGTTGTTTGAGGCTCGTTCACCGAAAGGCCAGGCGTATGTGACTGAAGTCACCGGTCTGGTAGACGTTTGGGAAGACGGTCGTAACTATGTGGTTCAGGTTACTCCAGAGGCCGGCCATGTTGAGCGCTTACCGCTGGAAGGCCGCACGGTTAATGTCAAATCGGGCAGCAACGTAAAAGTTGGTGATGTCCTTGCGACCACCGAAGGCGAAGCCAAGCCGCTCGTTGCGCCATTTGACGGCGTGGTCGAAATAGCTGAAGACACGATTGTTATCGCGGCTAATGCCGGAGCACCTGTTCGTTACGAAATTCCAGGTACAACCCAGTTGGTGGTTAAAGCCGGTGACAATGTTGAAGCCGGCGACCGCCTAACGATCGGTTCATTGAACCTGCACCAACTGATGATGCTAAAAGGTACCGAAGAGACCCAGCGCTACATCATTAACGAAGTGCTGCGTATTTACGCAGCTCAGGGACAGGATGTTGCCGACAAGCACCTGGAGATTATCGTTCGCCAGATGTTTAGCCGAGTGCAAGTCGAAGATCCGGGCGACAGTGCCTTCGTAACGGGCGACATAGCTTCCAAAGCGGCTGTGGTCGACGCCAACGAACGCCTTGCCAGTGAAGGCAAGAGCCTTATCCAGTACACCCAGCTGCTCCTTGGCATCACCAAGGTAAGTATTTGGAGCGACAGCTGGCTCAGCGCGGCAAGCTTCCAGGACACGACCCGTGTGCTGATTAATGCTGCAACCAGTGGACGTGCCGACCGATTGAACGGACTCAAAGAAAACGTCATTATCGGCCGCAAGATTCCGGTCGGAACCGGCGCCAAAGAACTGGTCGAAGAAGAAGACTACCAGGGCGTTGCGGAAGACGCCGATCTCGCAGCCTAGGCGAACTGCGCTCTAAACACCTCTCCCAATGTCGGAGAGGTGTTTGCTATTGACAAGATGGCAATATATATGGTATTATAGTGATATATGGCTGATCATGAAGCATTGTTCGATATTCAAGATCACCGGTACTATGGCGTATCCTTCCTTAAGGCCGACTCAACGGTCGCAGTCATGATTGGGCGAGCTCTTGCCCGCGAACGGGACCTTATGTATGGCCAGTTCAATGTCGAATACCTGAGAGATAACCACGCTGTCACCGTTGAGGGGTACGCTCCGTCGTACTCTTCTTCAAGAACCGCTCTGAGTGCTTTGACAAAAGCTGTGCGCCGAGTGGCGCAAAATGAGCAGCCGAGGTAGACAAACTAAAGGAATCAGGCTATAATCGTCCTAAGAGTTTCATCTCATGCCAAATTTCCTTTAGCAAGAACTTCGGCACGAGACAAAGACGATTAGTAGCGTACGCTGAAGCGCGAACATCGTATCAACCAGTAATTACTAAAGTGGGAGTTTGCATTACCTATGCCAACGATTAATCAATTAGTGCGAAAACCGCGCAAGACTGCTTCGAAAAAATCGAAGAGCCCGGCGCTTGGCACCATACATAACGCACTAAAAACCCGTTACTACGAGCAGAATGCTCCGCTGATGCGTGGTGTCTGTATTAAAGTAACGACCAAGACACCAAAGAAGCCGAACTCTGCGCTCCGCAAGGTAGCCCGTGTCCGTCTGACCAACAAACAGGAAGTCTGGGCCTACATTGGCGGAGAAGGCCATAACCTACAGGAACACGCCGTCGTGCTTGTTCGTGGCGGACGTGTACCGGACCTTCCGGGTGTCCGTTACCACATTGTGCGCGGCGCTCTTGACCTTCAGGGTGTTCAGAAACGTGCCCAAGGCCGATCTAAGTACGGCAGCAAGAAGGAGAAGAAGTAATGCCACGTAAAGTTACTAAAAAACTCCAGCGCGACCTGAAACCTGACCGCAAATACCAAAGTGTTATGGTGCAGCGGCTCATTAACAAAAGTATGCTTGACGGCAAGAAGCTCGTTGCTGAACGCGCCGTTTATAGCGCGCTAGAGCAGGCTGCCAAGAAATTGAACTCTGAAGACCCGCTTGAGGTATTCGAAAAAGCACTCAAAAACGTCAGCCCTAACTTTGAAGTGAAGAGCCGGCGAGTTGGTGGTGCAAACTACCAAATACCGTTCCCGGTTCAGGGTCACCGCCAGTTGCACTATGCGTTCAGCTGGATGGTACAATCGGCTCGCGCCCGTTCGGGTATGCCATACGAAAGGCGCCTGGCTGCCGAAATCGTCGATGCTTACAACGAAGCCGGTGCTGCCTTCAAAAAGAAGGAAGACACTCATAAGATGGCCGAAGCTAACCGCGCCTTCGCTCACTTTGCCCGCGGATAAATCCGCCAAGGCTTAGAAAATCCGCTCAATGTGTTTTGAGCGGATTTTTCTTTACATTCTTTTTATGCTTCTGTTAAACTCTAAGGCAAATGAGAGGCGAAACACAAACATCCATCGATATTAATCGTAGCCCGCGACCGCTTGCAGAGTTTCTTCCACCGGAGGAACTCAAGGCTGCCGTAGCCCGATACGAGACCCGCCGAAACCCGGAGGGTCTTTTTCGTTCGGCTTGGAATTATACCGAACAGGGTCTCAATCAGTTAACAGACGAAGAAAGTGACCGCCGAGCCTATTATTTCCAGTATGCTCAAAGCCTTATCGGCATGCTGATGCACCGCGACCGTACCCACCAGGATACATTGCTAGGAGCTTTGGTCCTCTCTACTTATCTGCCTGTCTTCCAGAAGCGGGGTCTTGATGAAACGGTAACTTCTGAAGACTGCCGTGACGTGTACCGCAGCCTTGGCGGGGCAATGGCCTACTTGCAGCCCCTTGATGTAGATGTACCTCCGCAGTGGCGTATGGCAGAAACGGCGGTGTTAGCGCTTGCCGCCAGGACGTCAAATCCGGACTTGCTTCTTTATCCGACCTCACCCCGAGAAGAAATGTCAGCCGAGGCTTCATTGAATCATGACAGTTATTTTTTCGATAATGACAGTAAAATCCCGATTCAGCAAAAGTTGATTAAGACCTCCCGCTCGTATGACGAATGGATTACGGTGTTGACATTGCAGCCCCTCGTCGAAAAAGGCTTTCGAAAAATTCGTCTGGATAACCCCGAGGACCTTACCGACCAGATTAACTACCTAATTTCCCTTATAGTTGCCGAGACAACCGGCTCAAGGCTCGAAGGTTATGAGAAAGACTTTCTAAATTATCTTTCCAAAGCCGTGGCAGCCCACCGTTTCCGGGCTAAGAACGAGAAGCAAGCTGCATGATGATTATGGTTGAACCCTCGATAGGTAAGGGGTAGGATAAAGAAATTATGAGTACGAACAATCCGGCAGAAACCGAAACGGCCTTCTTAAACCTCATCGACCGCGAAACAGAAGATACGCTCGACCCGGGCATTCGGCTATTTGACGCCCGTATGTCTGAGACGGAATCGTTTATCAACGAAAAGGGTGGTATGTATGCACCGGGCTTTCATAGTGCGCTCGATGGGCTCAATGATGAGTGGAGATACCATGACGACGTTGCTACGGTCACGGGACGCGTATATCTAGCGGATGCAGACATTCGCGAAGCCGTACCCGACAGCTGGCCCGATCCCGGAGTCGATCCTAATGGGAATCTGTTTTATATTCTCGACGCCGTAGAACTGCGATCGAGAGGCATTGTCAGTGCGCCGCAGCCATCTGGCACGGATGAGTCAGCTAGTCCCCACTCTATCAAACTGGGATACGGCTTTTCTGAACCGCGAGATGACCTTCCCGATTATCAGTATGTCGTATATCCGGGGGAGGCATTCCAGCACGTGTACAGTACGCCGTCGATTGAGGCAATTGATTTGCGGCTTCACCGTGATTGGCCAGAGGCTATGAAGCTTGTCGACCACCTCATTTTAGACCGTGAGCGGGAGGTGTTTCGACTGCCAAAGCGCCTCTTGGTATTGACGAGACGCCTTCAGGCCGAGCTCGAGGCATCTGACGATTTTCGACTCTGGCTGGGAGAGTACATTGATGCCCGGCTGGCATTTGATAAAAATTGGCCGCTGGCGATTACGCTGAAGGGCCCGGTTACATTTGTAGACGAAGATGAAGACCATCTGCACATCGACATCGAGCAGCCACATACCGAATATTGTTTTGAGCCGGCTATCGCTTTTGTCAAAAAAACCCACGACGACGGTACGACAGCCGTGCATGCCGCGATGGTTGCTGAATTTTCTCATCCTATGGACGAAGACTATACGGACACTGTCATTATGCCCGTCACGTCCATCCATACGCTTCGCAGCACCAGACGGACGCTTTCGCTTGTTGAAATAGCCTTGGCGAAGCGATTCATTCCCGACGACTCGGTTGAGTCATTCGAGGCCGTGCCAATTCCCGAGGAAAGTGAAATTTCATATACGCCAGGTGAAGCTTTGCCCCCAGTCAAACGGCAACAAATAATACGATATGAAATAAATACTGCTATAAAGGAAATAAGAAAAGCTCGGCGCAATCGGTTTAATGATGCCGAAGCGGCCGAACTTGCCTCCGAGTCGCTGGCTGCCGCTTTGAATCAAAAACTTGAAGAACTGCAAGCCCACACGGTAGTGCTGCGGCTTGAGGGCGGCGGGCTGTGTATGCCAAATGCCGGCATCATGATTCAGGACACCCAGATGCAGATTCAACTGAGCGGTGAAATGCCGTACCAAGCCCCTGATGCTTCACTGGAAATATTCGGGTATTACAACGGCCTCTATAGCGGCGTCGAAGAAGTAACCGGCGAGGATGACGAGACATACTACCGACCCTTGCCGCAAATGATTTTTAAATTAAATCAGCACCCCATTAGAATGGCTCACGCTCCTGTCAGCCTCATCACGGGCGACATTAGTAAAATGGCTCTTGGCCGGCTGGATGGTACGACTATAATCAACCCCGCCCAACTTCAAATGGTAGAAACGGCCCACTCGGCACTCGCGGCATTTAAGAAAAAGTACCCGAGGCATCCTGCAACTAAGGTCCTTGACGGGCTGAAGAGGATTGAGAGCACGCTTGCTGGTACCCGAGCAGAGCTAACGCCTCTGAATAACATTGCTATTTTTAGAAAGTTTTCATACCAAGTTGCCTCTGCTGGTGAAGAATCTTGGGAAATTCTTCATGCCGCCGAAAGGATATTCATGCTATCTGACGCAAAGGTGACCGGCGATGTTTACAAGGAAGGGCGTCTTACCGAAGGGCATGAGCTTTACGCCACAATCGAAGGCATCGTGCCAAACGTGCCGGACTTGCCGCAAACCGGGGCTGCCTTCGTGCTGCACGTTACTCACGACAAGAATGAGCCGGTACACTACATACCCCTGTCGTCAATCACGGCCTTTAAGTACTAATTGACTGGAATTTCTCTATGAATTTTGCTACAATCAAACAAGAGCGCTATTTTTTATGGCAAAAATTTCTAACTAACGAGAGGAAACCACTACACTAATGGCCCAACAGACCGTGCCGCTGAAAGACTACCGCAATATCGGTATTATTGCTCATATTGACGCCGGCAAAACGACTACTACAGAAGGTATTTTGTACCGAACCGGCATCAACCACAAAATTGGGGAAGTCCGTGGTGACGGTGATGGTGCTACAACCGACTGGATGGCACAGGAAAAAGAACGTGGTATCACGATTACCTCAGCTGCCGTAACTTGCTTTTGGAAGGGCTGCAAAATTAATATCATCGACACACCGGGTCACATTGACTTTACGGCTGAAGTCGAACGCTCGCTCCGTGTCCTTGACGGCGCAGTCGTCGTATTCGACGGCAAGATGGGTGTCGAAGCCCAAACAGAGACCGTTTGGCGCCAGGCGAACAAGTACGGCGTACCGCGCATTTGTTTTATCAACAAGATTAACCAAACCGGCGGTGATTTCTACAAGTCGCTCGAAACAATTCATACTCGGCTAACCAAGGCTGCGCTTCCCGTCCACTTGCCGATTGGCTTCGAAAAAGACATTAATGGCCTGGTTGACCTTGTCGAAATGAAAGCCTATACCTACTCTGACTACACCGACAAGCAGCTGGTCGAAGGTGAAATTCCGGCCGACATGGCTGAGAAGGCGAAAAATGCCCGCAGCCTGCTGGTTGAAGCGGCGGTTGAAGCCGATGACGACCTGATGATGCGATTCCTAGACGAAGGCGAAGCAGCTATTACAACCGACGAGCTAAAGGCTGCGCTTCGGAAGCGTACACTGGCTGGCGACTTTTACCTTGTTACAGGCGGTGACGGTCGCGGCGTTATTGTTGAAAAAGTTCTCGACCTTGTTAATGATTACTTGCCAAGTCCGCTGGACGTCGGTGAGACCTGGGGAATTAACCCGAAGAACGGCGAAAAAGTCAGCCGTAAACCAGATGCATCAGAACCGATGGCAGGTATTGCATTTAAAATTGCGACTGACCCGTTTGTTGGAAAACTGATTTTCGTCCGTGTGTACTCGGGCAACCTGAAGGCCGGTAGCTACGTACTTAACACGACCACCGGTGAGAAAGAGCGCGTTGGCCGTATTGTCCGGATGCATGCCGATAAGCGTGAAGACATCGATGAGATTAATGCCGGTGACATTGCCGCTGTGGTTGGGTTGAAGAGTACCTTTACCGGACATACCTTGTGTGATGCCAACAATCCGATTGCGCTTGAGAGCATTACGTTCCCTGAGCCGCCTGTTGCTATTGCTGTTGAGCCAAAGAGCAAGGCCGACCAAGAAAAAATGGGTATAGCGCTGGGCCGCTTAGCCGAGGAAGACCCGACCTTCCGTGTTCATACCGATGAAGAAACGGGCCAGACCATCATGAGTGGTATGGGCGAGCTTCACCTCGATATTTTGATTGACCGTATGAAACGCGAATTTAAGGTAGAGGCCAACGTGGGTGAGCCGCAAGTGGCGTTCCGCGAAACCATTAAGGGGACAGCTGAAGTACAAGGAAAGCATGCCAAGCAATCTGGTGGTCGCGGTCAGTACGGTGATGTCTGGGTACGGTTTGAGCCGAATGAACCCGGCAAGGGCTTCGAGTTCTTCGATGAGATTAAGGGCGGTGTCGTTCCACAGGAATACCGCATGCCTGTCCAAAAAGGTATTAAGGAAACGCTTGACGGTGGTGTTATTGCCGGCTACCCGGTGGTAGACGTCAAGGCAACGCTTTATGACGGTTCGTACCACGACGTGGACTCCAGTGAACTGGCCTTCAGTCTGGCCGGAAGTCTGGCAGCACGTGCAGGTATCAAGCAGGCCAACCCGGTTCTGCTCGAACCTGTTATGCGTGTTGAAGTAACGACCCCGGAAGAATTCATGGGTGATGTGATTGGAGACTTGAACTCGCGACGAGGCCGCATTGAGGCTATGGAAGATTTAGCCGGCGGCGCCAAACTTATTAAGGCGTTTGTTCCGTTAGCTCAAATGTTCGGCTACACAAACGACATACGATCGATGAGTCAGGGCCGGGCCGCAAGTACGATGGAACTTGCCCAGTACGAAGAAGTCCCACCGAACGTTGCTCAAGAAATAATTGAGAAGCGCTCGAGTAAGTAAACCTCTTAAAGAACAAAATACCGCCTGACGATAAACGGCGGTATTTTGTTTGCCATAATAATCATAAGTGGTATACTATTTACATTATATTTGTGGAGGAAAAAGCAACATGATAAAGCGATCGATTGTACTGGGCGGTTTGAGCAGTCTGCTCGTGCTGGGAGTAGCTACTCCGGCCTTCGCCCTTGATTTGCGAAGCGATTATTTGCCGCTCACCTCTGACGTAGAGGCTATCGTTGATGGTGCCACAAAAACTCTTGCCCGGACTGTCACTGAGACAACTGAAACGCTTAAAGAAGAACAAGAGGATTTCTCGACGCAGAAAGAGCGGATAGAAGCGCGTCGGGCCGAGTTGAAAGCAGAGCTCGAAAACAGGCGGGAAACAATCAAGCAAAGGCTCGAAGGTCGCCGCCTTGCCGTCTGTGAAAATCGTGAGGAACGGATAAATGCGTTGATTGACAAAGGCGTTGAGACCTCGAAAAAACGCCTGGCGGCAATCCAGCGTGTCGAAGAAGGCGTTAAGAAATTCTATGCTAATCAGGAGCTCAGCCACGAAGGCTATGACAGCGCCGTAGCTAATGTTGAGGCCAAAGAGGCAGATGCAATTGCGGCGATTGATACGGTTGCAGATGTTAATTTTGACTGCTCTAGCGTAGATGAAGAAAAGCCGGCTCATACTGTCCGCGATCTCCATAAGCAACGACGTGATGCCCTGAAAGCCTACCGCCAGTCCGTTAAGGAACTCATTGCGGTGGTCCGCGAAGCATTTACGCTTAAGAAAGCGGGAACGGAGTAAGCCATGAAACAGCGAATGGGATTTTCTCTCGTTGAGGTACTGGTAATCATTGGTGTACTCGTCCTGGCCGGCGGGCTTGGTTTCGTCGCCTGGAAGTCATTCTCTAAATCTGCCGAGACAACTGCTACCGGCAGCCCAGCGGTTTCGACCAGTAAATCTGCCGAAGTGATTACGACCAAGGCCGATCTGGAGGCTGCGGAAAAGGCGCTTGACGAACTAGACTTTGAAGACGAGGACGCTTCTCAGGCCGAATCACAAGCAAGTTTGTAAATTTATAACTTGCAAGTAGGTAAGCGTAAACGGTATCATAGGGGCACATGGTGAAATTTTTGCGCATTCTGGTGCCGATTCTGGTTTTGTTAGGCCTTATTTTCGGCGGCTGGCTGCTCCTAAAAGACGCAACTATTCCGGTTCTCAACCCAAGCGGGGAAGTCTCGCAAGCGCAGCGGGACCTATTTGTCTTTACAGCCCTCCTTAGCCTTATCGTGGTAGTACCGGTTTATGTTCTATTGGTATTTTTCGCCGTAAAGTACCGTGAGTCCAACAAAAAGGCCAAGTACAAGCCCAACTGGGCAGAAAACCGTTGGCTGGAACGTCTCTGGTGGGGGATTCCGATTGTTTTAATTGCCGTACTCGGAGTCGTTACCTACCAAACGAGCCATAGCCTTGATCCCTATAAACCGCTAAGCAACGAAGACCCGGTTGAGGTGCAAGTCGTCGCCCTGCGCTGGAAGTGGCTGTTTCTTTACCCCGAGCAGGGGATGGCGACACTCAACCATTTACCGATTCCGGTGGACCGGCCGGTTCATTTTACGCTTACGGCCGACGCACCCATGAGCTCGTTCTGGATACCTGCCCTTGGGTCACAGATTTACACCATGAATGGCATGTCGTCGGAATTAAACCTCCGCGCCACGAAGCTCGGTACGTTCACGGGCTACAATACGAATATTAACGGTCGTGGCTACTCGAACATGACCTTTAAAACAACTGTTATGCCGAAGTCAGAATATACCGATGCGGTACGTCAGGCGGCCGTCTCTCGCAACCTAATGGACCGTAGCATGTACCGGTCACTTGAGGAGCCGGAAATCGTACGAGACGAAATAACGTATCGCCTTGTTGACACGAATCTTTTCCAGACCATCACCCAGAAATACATGGGGCACGGCTCACATAGCGGAACGCCGGAAGGTCAAGCCAGATGATTGATTTTTTGCTTGGCCGGTTGTCGACAGAATATTTCCCGAGCGATCCGGTGACCATCGGCGCCGCCGTCGGCATGCCTTTGACTGTCGTTGGTCTGGTGGCTCTGATTACCTATCTAAAACGTTGGAAATGGCTGTGGAATAATTGGCTGACTTCGCTAGATGCAAAAAAGATTGGTGTCATGTATGTCATCGTCGCCATCATAATGCTGGTCCGCGGCGTCGCCGATGCCGGCATGCTGCGGCTGCAAACGGCACTGGCCGCAGGTGACGCTACAGGACCCTTTAGCACCGATACCTTCCAACAAGTGTTTACGGCCCACGGTACGATTATGATTTTCTTTGTCGCAATGGGACTGATGTTTGGGTTAATCAATGTCGTTATGCCGTTAATGATTGGGGCCCGTGACATGGCCTTCCCATTCCTCAATTCGATTAGCTTGTGGCTCTTCGTCGCGGGTATGATTCTCGTTAACACTTCACTGGTATTCGGTGGGTTTAGCAATGGGGGCTGGCTTGGCTACCCGCCGCTGACCGAACTCCAGTATAACCCCGGGCCAGGAGTTGACTATTGGATATGGTCGCTCCAGATTGCCGGTATTGGAAGCCTCCTTTCCGGTATTAACTTCGCAGTCACAATTATTAAACACCGTGCTCCCGGTATGACGTGGTTTAAGATGCCTATCTTCCCATGGAGCGTACTTGTCACCAGCGTGCTGATTATGCTGGCATTTCCAATCCTTACCGTAACACTGGCGCTGCTGAGCCTCGACCGTACGATGGGAATGCATTTCTTTACGTCGGACCTGGGCGGGAATGCGATGATGTACATCAACCTTATCTGGGCGTGGGGCCATCCGGAAGTCTATATACTAGTGCTACCGGCCTTCGGCATCTATAGCGAGGTGGTGGCGACCTTCGCAAAAAAAGCGCTCTTTGGATATAAAACCATGGTGTATGCGCTCATTGCTATCATGTTCTTGTCGTTCGTTGTCTGGCAGCATCATTTCTTCACTATGGGTGCAGGCGCGAATGTCAATGCATTCTTCGGAATTATGACTATGGTGATTGCCATCCCTACTGGTGTCAAAATATTCAACTGGCTCTTCACGATGTATCGTGGACGCATTCGGTTCAGGGCGCCAATGGTATGGTTTCTCGCGTTTGTCGTCACGTTCACGATTGGCGGCGTAACAGGGGTTATGATGGCAGTTCCGGCCTTAGACTTCCAGGTGCATAACTCTATGTTCTTAGTTGCGCACTTCCATAACACCATTATTGGCGGGGTAGTATTCGGTTTCTTTGCCGCAATGACATATTGGTTCCCGAAAATTTTTGGATTCCGATTGAATGATCGTCTGGGCAGGTACTCGGCCATTGCGTGGCAAATCGGTTTCATCGTTGCGTTCATGCCTCTTTACGCTCTCGGCCTTATGGGGGCTGTTCGAAGGATTGACAGTTATAGCGATCCGACATGGCAACCCTTCTTTATAACCAGTGGTATCGGCGTCTTGATTATAGCGCTGGGCATAGGTTTGTTCATGCTTCAAATTATTTATAGTGTCTGGAAGCGCAAAGAGCTACGCGACACCACCGGCGACCCATGGGACGGCCGCACATTGGAATGGTCGGTGCCCTCGCCGGCGCCGCACTATAATTTTGCCGTTCAGCCTGTCGTAACGCATCGCGACGAGTGGTGGCACCGCAAAAAGACACATTACCAAGCGCCACATAAGTCCGAGTATCGTGACGTCTGGCTTCCCAAAAATTCTGCCGTCGGGCTTCTAATCGGGCTGATGGCATGTGGAGCAGGTTTTGGAATAATCTGGCACTTATGGTGGCTTGTTGGTCTGCTCGCTCTCGGAATTATCGTCATTATTATTATTAGAACCACAAAGGACGATACGGAGTATCTGCTGACTGCCGAAGAACTTTTGAAGGAAGACCGACGGGCGAAAGGGATGGCAGTATGAGGCATGAAACTGTAGATACCCTTAATCGCAAAGCTGACAAAGCTGAATTAGGCTTTTGGCTTTACCTTATGACAGATGTCATCATATTTGCCAGTCTGTTTGCGACCTACCTTGTTCTACGGAACAATACTGCCGGCGGGCCATCAGCGGCGGACTTGTTTGAGCCACGCTACGCTTTCGTCGAAACCTTGATTCTGCTCACCAGCAGCTTCACCTGCGGTATAGCTGCAATTGCCTTTAAATTTGGGAAAAAGCAATTAGGGCTCGGACTGCTCATGGCAACGATTGTGCTCGGCACAGCCTTCCTAACCCTTGAGTTGCTCGAATTCGGCACGCTTGTTCGCGAGGGACACTCTTGGCAGGCGAGCGCGTTCTTATCGGCATTCTTCACATTAGTGGGAACCCATGGATTCCACATTCTCATTGGGTTAATTTGGGCAGCTGTTACAGGGGGGTACATTATGTCAAATGGCCTGACCCGGAATGCCGTCCGTAAGTTCACTCTCTTCTCGCTCTTCTGGCATTTTCTCGATGTTGTCTGGATCTTCCTCTTTACGATCGTCTACTTATTGGGAGAACTTTCATGAAATCCGAGCGTTCATTCAAAAGCTGGGTAAGCCTGTATGTCTTCGGCTTTGGTACGTCGCTGGTACTGAGCGTCGCTAGTTACCTATGCGTTACCCAAGGCTGGTTCGGCGATGCGTCAGCACTCGCCGCACTTATGCTTTTGGTTTTGGCAACGGCACAATTGGCCGTCCAATCGGTGTGCTTCTTGCATCTTGGAACAAATCCGCGCTCTGTGTTTAAAACGCACACCTTCATTTTTACGCTCTCGATGCTGCTCATTATCGTTGTCGGGTCGCTCTGGATTATGCAGAACCTCGATTACCGGATGGGCATGTCTCCCGATGAGATGAACGATTACATGTATGAACAAAATAAAAAAGGATTCTAAATAAGATGGAGCAGCTGCGTCTTTATTACTATTTGACTAAGCCAGGCATTGTTTACGGGAATGCTATTCATACACTAGCGGCATCATTGCTTGCTTATCAATACGGGCTGGAGTTAACCGCCATTCTGGGTGTGCTGGTCGGCTCCTCCCTTGTCATTGCCTCTGGCTGCGTCGTCAATAACTTGATAGATCGAAACATTGACGCAAAAATGGCGCGTACCCAAAAGCGTGCTCTTGTCACCCGCCAAATTGCACCCGGCCGCGCAGGCATATTCGCGGCTGTTTTATACATGCTTGGCCTTGTCTGCCTGCTTGTTTTCACTAATCTCATTGTTGTAGCTCTTGGCATTCTTGCATATGTTTTTTATGTCGCAATATATGGCTTCGCCAAGCGCCGGACAGTTCATAGTACCTTGATCGGCAGTATTCCGGGTGCGCTGCCCGCCATGGCGGGGTATGTAGCGGTCAGCGGCCAAATTGATGCCACGGCATGGCTCATCTTCTTTCTTATCGTATGTTGGCAAATGCCGCATTTTTACGCTATTTCGCTGTTTCGTCGTGAAGAATATGCCGCCGCCAACCTTCCGGTGCTGGGAGTTATCGCCGGTGAAAAGATCGTAAAAGCGAACATGGCCGTGTTTATGGTGTCGTACGGGGTCGCAATCGCCGCGCTGAATGCGATTGGTACCCTCAGTTTCTTCCCGACGCTGCTCATGGTTGCAGGGGCCGGAGGATGGGCGCTCATTTTTAGCCAATCAGCCGGCACAAAGGTTTGGGCCCGGCAAGTATTCAAGATATCGCTTGTCCTGCCGATTATCTTTTTGATTGCGGCGGCACTTAACGTTGTGCTCATCGAGAACCATACGCTACAATAATAGCCATAACTATGATCAAAACAGATAAGGTGAGGGAGTGAAAGTAACGATTGTTGGCGGCGGCTTTGGTGGAGTAAAGGCGGCGCTCGAGCTTGCCGAACATCCAAACAACCACGTAACGCTTATTTCCGATAAGCCGGACTTCCAATATTACCCGGCACTATTTGCGACGGCGACCGGACATAGCCATCGTCAATCCTGGATACCGCTTGAAACAATTTTTGACGACTGGCCGAACGTCGAACTGATTACCGATGAAATAGTAAAACTTCACCCGGACACCCGCCAGTTAGTGGGGAAGCAGGGAACCTACGATTACAAAACCCTTATCTTAGCGCTCGGCAGCGTCACGACATACTTCGGGATCGAGGGCCTCGATACGTTTTCGTACGGAATAAAGTCACAAGACGAAATACGCCGGCTGCAGAATCACTTGTTCGAAGAAATGCGAGACGGCTCTGACGACGAGAAAAACTATGTCATTATTGGTGGTGGTGCCACTGGGGTCGAGCTGGCCGGAGCCCTGGGAGAATATCTTTTGGTACTACGCAGGCACTTCGGAATTCGAAAAAAACGCCTGCGTATTACACTTGTTGAAGCGGCACCGCGCTTATTGCCGCGCCTGTCCGAATCAACCAGCCGAAAGGCTGCAGCCCGCCTAAAGAGGCTTGGAGTCCATGTTGAGACCGATAAGAAAGTAGAACGGCAAACGGCCGAGTCACTCATGGTTAGCGGACGCCCGCTCAGTACGCAGACTGTCATATGGACGTCCGGAGTAACAAACGCCCCATTTTTTAATAACAATAGCGAACACTTTACAATCAACGAGCGGGGAAAAGTAGTCGTTGATGAATTCATGAGGGCCCGTACAGGCATTTACGTCATCGGTGATAATGCGGCGACACCGTACGCTGGCCTTGCCCAGACTGCCTTGCACGATGCACAGTTTG
The DNA here is from genome assembly GCA_002335175.1 of Candidatus Saccharibacteria bacterium UBA2018. Classification (GTDB taxonomy): domain Bacteria; phylum Patescibacteriota; class Saccharimonadia; order Saccharimonadales; family Saccharimonadaceae; genus UBA1020. The sequence goes on along the minus strand of DDCA01000001.1, from coordinate 261,090 downwards.
TCGTCAGGCATTTGAATGGAAGCAAGAAAACCTACCGGCCCGTTCAGCCCGCCAGTGTCATCCCAATCGGACACCATTGGGCCGTATTCGAATGGGGAAGGCTGCGGTTCGCAGGCTGGCTCGGCGGATTTATGCGTATGTCAGCCGATCTCATTGGGTATCACGATGTGCTGCCAATTGGATGGGCTGTCAAAGCTTGGCGCTCCCAGGACAAGCAGGAGCTCCGTATTCCAGATGAGCCGGCTATTTTAGAGGAGGGATGAGTTCTCTTTACTAAACAGGCTGCGCTCTGTATAATGAGGCTAATAGCTCTGCGAGGTTTTTTAAACTGCGTGCTAAAAATAACTAATTTTAAGTAGGAGAAATACGCTACAATGGCTGATTTCGATCGAAGCAAGCCGCACGTCAACGTTGGTACCATGGGTCACGTTGACCACGGTAAAACAACTTTAACTGCTGCGATTACGCACGTACTGGCTAAGAAGCTGCCTTCTGACACCAACAAGCCTCGCAATTACGAAGATATCGACAACGCTCCTGAAGAAAAAGCCCGTGGTATTACCATCGCTTCTTCTCACCAGGAATACGAGTCTGAAAAGCGTCACTACGCACACGTCGACATGCCGGGACACGCCGACTACGTCAAGAACATGATTACCGGTGCCGCTCAAATCGATGGCGCTATCTTGGTAGTTGCTGCGAACGACGGACCGCTGCCGCAAACCCGCGAACACGTTCTGCTCGCTCACCAGGTTAACGTTCCGAAAATCGTCGTTTTTCTCAACAAGATGGACCTTGCCGACCCTGAACTGGTTGAGCTGGTTGAAATGGATGTCCGTGAACTTCTTACCAAGAACGGTTACGACGGCGACAACGCTCCTATCATTAAGGGTTCTGCTACAAAAGCCCTCGAAGGTGATGCTGAGAGCGAAGAAGCTATCATGGAACTAGTGAAAGCCCTCGACGAATACGTCGAAGAACCGGTTCGTGACATGGACAAGCCGTTCCTTATGCCTATTGAAGACGTCTTCTCAATTAAAGGACGCGGTACCGTCGCAACTGGCCGTATTGAGCAAGGTGTTATCAAGCTCAACGAAGAAGTCGAAATCGTAGGTATTCGCCCAACTCAGAAGTCGGTCGTTACCGGTATCGAAGCCTTCAAGAAAAACCTTGACCAAGGCCAAGCTGGTGACAACGCCGGTCTACTCCTTCGTGGTATCGAACGCGAACAAGTTGAACGCGGCCAGGTTATTGTGAAGCCCGGTTCACTGACTCCACACACCGAATTTGAAGCTGAAGTATACATCCTGAAGAAAGAAGAAGGCGGACGCCACACTCCATTCTCAAAGGGTTACAAGCCGCAGTTCTACTTCCGTACTACGGACGTTACCGGTGAAGTCGAGCTTCCAGCTGACAAAGAAATGGTTATGCCGGGCGACACCGTTACCTTCAACGTTAAGCTGCTCGCCCCAATCGCTATGGAGCAAGGTCTAAACTTCGCTATCCGTGAAGGTGGCCGCACCGTTGGTGCTGGCGTCGTAACAAAGATTACTAAGTAATCGAGCGACAACCACATAATAAAATACCCCTGTTAATCGGGGGTATTTTATTATTGCAGGAAATTGTATTTACTCCACCTACCGGAAGGAGTATAGTGGACTTCATCAAATAAAAGGGGATAAACAAAAATGAGTGAAGCACTCGCGCTAGAACATCAGTATGCAGTTCAAGACCGGTACGACGGCGTATCTGACGACGATTCACCGGTGCTTAGCCTGGTATCCGAGCCCGAAGGACTGCCTGCCGAGACAGCCATGCCGCCTGTTAGTACCATCGTCGACTCACTGTATGATGACAGTATTGGTCAGGTGGTGCGCCCTTCAATAGACGTTGCAACAAAAAGGCTTGCCAATGGACAGCCACTCGAGGTGTTTTTTGACCGCGGCCCTCGATCCGGCGATGTAGAGCTAAAAATTGCCCGGGCACTTGCCGAAGCTACGAAGCTTTATCAGCAGAGCCGTTAATAGCCCTATCGGAGAACTCTTGGTCTGCGGCGGTAATGAGAAGAACCGGTCTGGTTTTAGTTTTGCCCGGCTTGGCTTCGTCCCCGTTCTCGCTGCTGAGGGAAACTACTGAGCAGGTAACATTGGCACCCAACCGGTAAAGCACAGATTCAATACGTGAAGAGGTAGCTTCATCTTCCAGCCAACGACGGTTGCCCTGGACTAGCATTTCGGGCCAATACGAAGCCGTCTCGCCTGGAGCGATCATTGACGCAGCATCGGCAAGCTTGCGAACAATCGCTTGCTGCTCACGCTTTCTTGCTCTATAACCATCACTTTTATCGATGGTCGATAATCGGCGCAGTTCTTCAATGCCCATATATCCTAATTATAGCACAAACATTATAAAAATGCAAGTTTACAGATGTGGGCGGCTATGGTACGATAACTAAACAAACCATCGTACTGACAACTCGGCCAGCCATGAGAAGATATGAAGCGAGCAGAGGTTACGGTACATAAACGTAAGGAGAAATAATGGTCAAAGAAGAAGGCCTGCGGATTCGCATCCGTCTAAAAGCATATGATCACAAAGTGATCGACCAGTCAGCCAAACAAATCATTGACACCGCTGTTCGCACCGGTGCGTCAATTGCCGGCCCCGTGCCTCTGCCTACGCGTAAAAGCACGTTTACGGTCGTCAAAAGTCCCCACGTATACAAAATGGGCGGTGAAAGCTTTGAAATGCGCGTTCATAAGCGCCTGATTGACATTACCAATGCAACACCGAAAACGATTGACAGCCTGCAGAACCTAAGCCTGCCTGCAGGTGTCGACGCCGAAATCCGGATGTAACATTGCTTCCAATTAAAAAATCCGGCTGAGTTATGCCGGATTTTTTAATTTGTCAGTTAGTTTTTAGCGTCTTTCTCTTCGGGCATGACGGTATTTCCCTCGGCCGTATTAATATCTATCTGATCATAAATTTTCTGAACGTCGCTTTGGAGCTGCAATATCCACATGCTGAATAGAAGGACGACTCCTCCTAGAATGAGCCAATAAAGGGTTTGTAGGTTGACCCGGAACGTCATAAACTTCTCTTGCTCTGGTTGAAGCCCGAACAAAACCGGTTTAGATGCTGATTTCTTTGTTGTTGCTTTCTTGGGGGATTTTCTAGTAGCCATATAGGTAGTATACAACGGTTGTGCTTACGACCGGCATAAATTACAATGAATTCTAGCACTATGGCAAAAACAAAAAGACAATCACATGCAGCAACCCCACCTAAGCGCCTTCACGAGCGGGTATTCGAGAGCGATGGCCTTTATTTTTTGAAACTCGTTGCAGTATTTTTACTTGGGACGTTTTGGATAAAGTTTGGCGAGCCTCTTCTTATTGGCGATTTTCAGTTGAATGCCGTACCGGTAGGTGTTTTTGTTGGATTTCTACTCGTCCGTTTATTTGAAAAACATCAAGCTGATAGGAAAATTTGGTATGCATTACTGGTTGTTATTGGCGTGATTAGTAATTTCCAAGCTGCCGGTATTGTTATCTAGTCCACCTCTTGACTCACTACCATAAAACATGATACATTTATATGGTAACTTATTACGTAATAACAACTTATTCCTTGGTGAATGAGTAGGTCCGGAGCCAAAAATAGGCCTGGAAACCACTCGCCACCGAGGTTTTAAAATGGGAGTAAGAAGGCATGAAAGCACTTCTCGGCACCAAGATTGGTATGACCCAGATTCTGGCTGAAGATGGTACGGCTACACCCGTCACCCTCATACAAGCCGGCCCTGTTACCGTCACTCAGGTGAAGTCTCTTGAAAAAGATGGCTACAGCGCGGTACAGGTTGCATTCGGATCGGGTAAGAACCTGAGCAAGGCCGTCGCTGGACACGTTAAGTCCAGCAAAACTTCGCCGAAGTATATTCGGGAATTTCGCGTTGAAGACCTGCCAGAAGACCTAACGGTCGGCAGTATCATCGACGTAAGTGCATTCGCACTCGGTGACGTGGTAGATGCCACTGGCACCTCAAAAGGTAAAGGTTTTGCCGGAACGGTGAAGCGTCACAACTTCAATACTAGTAAAAAGACACACGGTGGAAACGGAAACGTTCGTAAACCGGGTTCTATTGGGTCGATGTATCCACAGAAGGTCTTTAAGGGTAAGCGCATGGCCGGCCGTATGGGCGGAGAACGCGTGACCGTAAAGAACCTCGAGGTGGCCTACCTCGACGCCGCGAATAACCTGATTGGGTTGAAGGGCGCAGTACCGGGCCCGCGTAAGAGCCTGATTATCATAGGAGGGACAGCATAATGGCTATTGATACTCCTAAAGCTGCTACTAAAGTAACGTTGCCTTCGGCCATCTTTGGCATAACAGTTGAAAACCACGAACTGTTGAAGTTAGCCTACGACAGCTACCTAGCAAACTCACGCCAAGCCAGCGCAACTACCCTGAAACGCGGCGAGGTTCGTGGTGGTGGTAAGAAACCATGGCGCCAAAAAGGTACCGGCCGAGCCCGGTTTGGTTCGACTCGTAACCCAATCTGGCGCGGCGGTGGTGTCGTTTTTGGCCCGAGCGGTAACGAAAACTACACTAAAAAGATCTCAACGGGTAGCAAGCGTGTTGCTGTTAAACAGGCGCTTTCATTGGCCAATAAGGCCAAGAAAATTGTCGTCAAAGGCGTCAAAACAACTGGCAAGACCAGCGAGATTGCTAAATTCTTGGCTGACAACAAGTTTGCACGCCGCACGCTTATTGTTGTCGACGAAAAGACGCCCGAACTACTGAGGGCCACAAAGAATCTCCAGAATGTACTGCTGGTACGGAGCACGTACCTGAGCGTCTATCACATTTTGAATGCCGACCATATTGTCCTGTCGCCCGCAAGCATCAAGACAATCGAGGCATGGCTAGGAGGAGACAAGTAATGAGTATTCTTGTAACCCCACGAGCAACAGAAAAGGCTTACGGCCTGAGCGGACAGAACGTGTACGTATTCAATGTTCCACTCGCGGCCAATAAGCAGCAGATTGCTAAAGCCGTTACTGAACAGTTTGATGTTGCGGTAAAGAACGTGACAGTTGCGGTTCAAAGCGGTAAAGCCGTCCGCTTTAGCCGAGGCAAGAACCGGTACCCAGGCAGTACTACCCGTAAGGATACTAAGAAGGCCTACGTCACATTGGCTGAGGGTAGCTCAATCCAAATGTTTGAGCAGCCTGAAGCGGCGAAAGAGGAGAAGAAATAATGGCGATTAAAGCATATAACCCCACTACTCCCGGCCGCCGTGGTATGACGTCGGAAGATTACAGTCAGATAACCACACGCAAGCCGCTGAAGAGCTTGGTAAAAAGCAAGAAGCAGAACGCTGGCCGCAATAACACGGGGCGTATCACTGTCCGTCACCGCGGTGGCGGTGTCAAACGGCACTACCGCTTGCTGAACCATAATCTAGCCGACGGCTTGAAACTAACGGTAGAGGCAATTGAATACGACCCGAACCGTTCCGCTCGGATTGCCCGGGTTAAGGATCAGCATGGTCTATATCACTATGTCATTGCCGATACCAGCATGACGGTCGGTAAAACCTTTGCAAGCGGCGCAGCTGCTGTCGTAGAGGCATCAAACCGCCTGCCGCTCTCGAAGATACCTGTCGGCTCACAAATTTACGCAATTGAAATCAACCCTGGCAAAGGTTCACAGATGGTTCGCGCCGCTGGTACAAAAGCCCAGTTGATGGCTAAAGAAGGTGACTATGCACAAGTGCGTATGCCTTCTGGTGAAGTCCGTCGCTTCCGAGTTGAAGCGACAGCGGCGCTTGGTATTGTCGGTAATGTTCAACACCAGAACATCAAGACAGGTTCTGCCGGCCGGAACCGCCGCAAAGGCATCCGCCCAACTGTCCGTGGTGTGGTTATGAATGCAGCCGACCACCCGCATGGTGGTGGTGACGGTGGACGGCACGGTACAGGTAAAGCGCCGCGTACCCCGTGGGGTCAATTAACACTCGGGTATCGTACCCGCCGTCGTAAGAGCACAGACCGTTTAATCGCACGTACGCGCCATGACGCGAAGAGGAAGAGGTAAACTATGAGTCGATCACTTAAAAAAGGTCCATTCGTTGACGCCAAGCTTGCCAAGAAAGTCGCGGCGCTTGGTCCGGATGACCGTGCAGTTATTAAAACATGGGCCCGCGCCAGCACCATTACTCCAGAAATGGTCGGTAAGAACTTCGCCGTGCACAACGGCAAGGTCCATGTCCCCGTGTACGTTTCGGAAAACATGGTAGGCCACAAGCTGGGCGAATTCAGCCCAACCCGTAAGTTCCGTAAACATGGTGGTAAGAAGTAATGGCCGATCAATATACTGTCAAATCTTACGCAAAAGGCGTAGACATTGCTCCCCGCAAGGTAAGCGTCGTTGCCAGTCTGGTGCGTAACCGCTCGGTTGCCGATGCGCTTGTTATCCTTGACCATGTTCCGCGCCGCGCCGGCTTGCCTATCAAAAAAGCTGTTGCCAGCGCCCAGGCAAATGCCGTTAACAACCACGGCCTTGACGCCAAAAGCCTGCAGATTACGACATTAAGCGTAACGGTTGGTAAGCGTCTCAAGCGTTTCAAGCCGCATATGCGCGGTATGGCACTGCCATTTCAGAAGATTTCCAGCAATATCCTGGTTGAAGTTACCGGGACAGAGAAGCCTAAGAAACCAGCCGCTAAACCAGCTGCTGCTAAGAAGCCTAAAGTAGAAGAGGAGACGAAGTAATGGGTCAGAAAGTAAACCCAATCAGTTTCCGCCTTCAGGTTCATAAGAACTGGGACTCGCGTTGGTTCGCGGGCAAGAAAGATTTTGCGAACTGGCTGGCGGAAGACATCAAGATCCGCGATTTGATCGAAAAGCGCTTCAACTCGCGGCCAACCATCAACCGAATTGAGATCGAGCGTTCTGCTAACTTGATTACGGTCACGATTCATACCGCAAAAGCCGGTGTCGTTATTGGCCGTGGCGGTGCGGGAGTTGCCGAACTAAAAGCACAGATTGAAAAAATCGCGAGCTTACCAGTTCGTATTAACATTGAAGAAGTGAAACGACCGGAACTGGCTGCTAAGCTTGTTGCCGAAAACATTGCTCGCCAATTGGAGCGCCGTATTAATTTCCGCCGGGCTATCAAGATGGCTGCTCAGAATACCATGAATGCCGGTGCCAAAGGCATCCGAATTCAGGTATCGGGCCGGTTGAACAATGCCGAAATGGCCCGCCGAGAGAAAGTTTCTGAAGGTTCGGTGCCGCTACACACGCTTCGGGCCGACGTAGACTTCCACACGGCACGGGCAAACGCGCCTGGCGTCGGTATTATCGGAGTCAAGGTATGGATTAACAAGGGTGAGAGGGACGGCTAGCCATGTTGTTACCAAAGAAAACCAAGTACCGCAAAGTCCGGATTGGCAAAAATGACGGCAACGCTACGCGAGGCAACTATGTCGCATTCGGCGACTACGGACTACAGTCCCAAAGCAATGAACGTGTAACATCGCGTCAGATTGAATCGGCCCGTCAGGCAATGACTCGTTACATTAAGCGTGGTGGTAAGATCTGGATTCGGATCTTCCCGCATACGCCCGTAACCAAAAAACCGCAAGACGTAAAGATGGGTTCCGGTAAAGGTAATCCAGAGTATTTTGCCGCCAAGGTAAAAGCAGGTACTGTTATGTTTGAGATGAAGGGTGTATCAGAAGAAGTTGCCCGTGAGGCCATGCGCCTAGCGAGCCATAAGCTGCCGGTGAAGACGAAGTTTATCAAACGGGAGGAAGCGTAATGGCTGAGAAATCAACCAAGAAGACACCCGTGAAGAAAGAACTATCCCTTGAGGACCAGTTAGCAGCCAAGCGCGCTGAATTGATGGACTTACGGAAATCTCATGCTGCCGGCGAACTGGTGAATCCTCGCGCTATTACGGCTGCAAAAAAAGACATCGCCCGGTTGCTAACAAGCATTAATCAAGGAAAGGAGGCGTAACATGGCTAAAACATTAACAGGCATCGTTACCAGCGACTCACGCGACAAATCGATTACCGTGACGGTTACAAGCCGTGAAACGCACCCGATTTACAAGAAGCAATATACGGTCAACCGCAAATATCAGGCTCATGACGAGAATAATGAAGCCCACATTGGTGATAAGGTTCAGATTTCTGAAATTCGCCCGGTTTCTAAAACCAAGTCATTCAAGCTGGCTAATATTGAGACGCGGTCCCAAGGCCGGGTTGAGCTCAAAGACGAAGTCCTTGGCGAAGCTCTGGACGAAGCTACGAAAGCAAACGAGGCAAGCGCATGATTCAGCAAGAAAGCAGACTAAAAGTTACCGATAACTCGGGTGCCAAAGAAGTCCTGTGTATCCGCGTGCTTGGTGGTACTCGGCGCCGGTATGCCCATGTCGGTGATATCATTGTTTGTTCGGTGAAAGATGCCAACCCGACCGGTAACGTCAAGAAAAAGAGCGTTCAAAAGGCCGTTGTTGTCCGGACCCGAAACCAAATCAGGCGAAAAGACGGATCAACGATTGCCTTTGACGACAATGCAGTCGTTATTATCAATGACGACAAAACGCCAAAAGCTACCCGTGTATTCGGTCCGGTTCCACGTGAGCTACGCGACCAAGGGTATGCAAAGATTATTAGCCTAGCGCCGGAGGTACTCTAATATGCCACGGATTAAAAAAGACGATTTAGTCAAAATCATCACTGGAAGCAAAAAAGGTACAACCGGAAAGGTTTTGGCAGTTAATACCAAAAACCGCACTGTCTTAATTGAAGGCGTCGGTGTTAGCCACCGTCACGTAAAGCCAAGCCAACTGAACCCACGTGGTGGCAAAAAAGATATTCACGTACCAATGGATATTTCGAAGGTCGCCTTGGTCGTTGATGAAAAGACCGGAAAGACTTCACGTGTTGGATTGGTAAAGAATGCTGACGGCGGGAAAACTCGCGTCGCAAGAAGTATGAAAAATAAGGAGATTAAGTAATGGCTACAGCAACAGCTAACGCCGCTCCTCGCTTGAAAGCCTTGTACGCTACCCAGTACGTCAAGGAACTACAGGCCGAACTTGAACTTGCTAATGTGCACCAAGTGCCAAAGCTTGAAAAGATAACGGTAAGCGTAGGAACCGGCAAATCAAAAGAAGACAAGCGAACGCTTGAGACTGTCAAGAACACGCTCACGAAGATTACCGGTCAAGCACCGGTTGAACGCCTCGCTAAAAAATCAATCGCCGGCTTTAAGATCCGTGCCGGTATGGGCGCGCCAGTCGGTATCATGGTTACGCTGCGCGGTGCTAGGATGTATGAATTCCTCGACCGTCTCGTCAATGTAGCGCTTCCGCGTGTTCGTGACTTCCACGGCGTGAAGGCGAAAGCATTTGACCGCGGGGGCAACTACAGCCTTGGCATAATTGAACAATCGATTTTCCCTGAACTCACATTTGAAGAAACCCAAGTACTCCACGGTCTTCAGATTACATTCGTTGTAAAGAACGAAGACAAAGCACACAGCCGTGCGCTACTAGAGAAGTTTGGTATTCCGTTTGAGAAAGAAGGAGGCCGGTAATGGCGAAGAAATCAAGCATCGCTCGAGACGAGAAGCGTAAGAAGATGATTCTGAAATATGCTGCAAAACGCGCCGAACTGAAAGAACTCGGCGACCAAGATGGTTTACAAAAACTTCCAAAGAATTCATCGCCGACCCGCTGGAAGAACCGAGACGTGCTCAGCGGACGCCCACACGCCTATATGCGTAAGTTCGGTCTGAACCGTATTAACTTCCGCGAAAAAGCAAGCAAGGGTGAAATCCCTGGTGTAACGAAATCAAGCTGGTAAAGGAAAGGAGTAAGAATATGAGTTTACAATCTACAGACCCAATCGCTGACCTCCTGACCCGAATCAGGAACGCTGCCGCTGTCGGGAAAACCGAGGTCCGTGCACCAAACGCGAAGCTAAAGAAAGTGGTCGCAGACCAATTAAAGAAAAACGGCTACCTGAGCGACGTTAAAGTCGAACCGGGCAAGCCACGCGACACGTTGGTTATTACTATCAACAAGGCTGGCGAAAACGCCACATTTACAGAACTAACCCGCATGAGCAAGCCTGGCCGACGTATGTACGTCAGTGCTGACGACATCCCACGCGTTAAAAGCGGCCGAGGCATCGTGCTGGTTTCAACATCTAAAGGCGTAATTACCGGAGGAGAAGCTGTTAAGCAGCGGCTCGGCGGTGAAGTACTGCTGAAGGTGTATTAAGAAAGGATAATCATGAGTCGAATCGGAAAACTACCAATTCAGGTTCCATCAGGCGTGACAATCACGGTCGATTCGGATGTTATTTCAGTCAAGGGCGCTAAAGGCGAACTGACCGTACCTCATCTGAGTGACGTGACCGTTACCCTCGAAGGTGACCAGGCTATCGTCACACGTAAGGACGATCAGAAAATTGCTAAAGCCCAACACGGCCTACAGCGTTCGCTGCTCAACAACGCAGTCAATGGCGTAACCTCAGGTTTCGAAAAGAAACTTGAAGTCAACGGCGTTGGTTTCCGCGTATCTGGCGGTGGCCAGGAAATCGAAATGCAACTCGGTTTCAGCCACCCCGTTAAGTACAAAGCTCCGGCTGGCGTACAGCTAACCGTCAACAAGATGGAAATTGCCGTGAGCGGCATTGATAAACAGCAAGTCGGACAAGTCGCAGCGGAAATTCGCTCACTTAAGAAGCCTGAGCCGTACAAGGGTAAGGGAATTAAGTATGCTGACGAGCAGATTCTGCGCAAAGCTGGAAAGACAGGTAAATAATCATGAATAATCTTGCAAAGAAATTACAGAACCGCGGGCTCCGTAAGAACCGGGTTCGCTCTAAAGTTTCTGGTACGGCTGAACGCCCTCGTTTGAGCGTGACCATCAGTAATGCTCACGTCAGTGCGCAGCTTATTGACGACGTATCTGGCAAAACGCTTGCTGCCGCAACGACTGTTGGCAAAAAAGTCACCGGCACGATGACTGAAAAGGCAGCTGTTGTCGGTGCTGATATCGCCAAAAAGGGAGCTAAAGTTAAAGTAAAATCAGTTGTATTTGATAGAAATGGCCGCCAATATGCCGGACGCCTAAAAGCGCTCGCCGAGGCAGCTCGTAAAGAAGGATTGGAGTTCTAGTATGGCAGAAACTGCTACACCCGCACCTGCACCTACTACCCCACGCGCCGGCACGCCGCAAGGTGGCCAGCGACCGCGTGGTGGCCGTCGGGATGACCGGCGAAACCCTCGCTCTGAGGAACCAAAGCAATTTGAAGAAGTTGTTATAAACATTGACCGCGTCGCTCGCGTCGTTAAAGGCGGACGCCGTTTTCGATTCAAAGCACTGGTCGTCGTAGGCGATCGTAAATCCAAAGTTGGTGTCGGTGTTGCCAAGGGTGCGGACGTTCAGGCTGCAATTTCTAAGGCAACCGACGTCGCCAAAAAAGGTATGGTCACAATTCCGGTCGTTAATAGCACTATTCCGCATGATGCCGAAGTCAAGCTCAGCGGCGCACGAGTCCTGATTAAGCCGGCAGCGCCGGGTACGGGAGTTATTGCCGGAGGCGTGGTTCGTCAAATCATCGGCGTTACGGGCATTACCAACTTGCTATCTAAGAGCCTTGGCTCAACGAATAAAGTTAACATTGCGTATGCAACGGTTCAGGCGCTTACCAGTTTAGTACCAAAAGACCAGTGGCTTAATGCGCCTAAGGCTCCTTCTAAGAAGGCTAAAAAAGAGGAGGCATAACCATGAAGTACAACGAACTCAATGTTTCTGCCAACAAGAATAAGAAACGTGTCGGGCGCGGTATCTCAGCCGGCCAGGGTAAAACGGCCGGACGTGGCACCAAGGGCCAGGGCGCGCGCACCGGTAAAAAGCTTTCTGCTTCGTTTCAGGGCGGCCAGCGAGCGCTGGTGCAAGCAATCCCGAAGAATCGTGGATTCAAAAGCCTACGAACTCCAGCCCAGGTCGTCTATCTTGATAACCTTAACGGCCTGAGCGGAACGGTAGATAACTTCAAATTGTTTGAAGCAGGATTGATTGCTACGCCGTTTCACACGGTAAAAGTAATTGCTCGCGGTGAGCTTTCAAAAAAGCTGACACTTAATGTCCAAGGCGCATCAAAAAGCGTCCAGGATGCACTTGTAAAAGCCGGCGGAGCGTTTAACCAAACAGCGGCTCCACTACCAAAGAGCAAAAAAGAAGCGGAATCGGCCGACAAATAGTCGCTGATTCTTGTTCGCCTCGTAGTATACTTGGTATAGTATGCTGCGAATCGATGCAAGAATTGGCTAGAGAGGGTTAGAACGACGTGAATTGGAAGACAATATTCAGATCAGTTAAAAACGGTGATATGCGAAAGCGCCTTTTGGTGGTGCTTGGAATTGTTGTCGTTTATCGGTTACTTGCTCAAATTCCGGTCCCTCTCGCCGACCCGGCCGAACTGAAAGAAGTAATTAACAGCGTAATCGGCGGCAGCGACTTCGGTGGATTCTTGAACCTGCTCAGTGGTGGGGCGTTGGCGAGCTTCTCGATTGTACTCGTAGGCCTTAGCCCATTTATTACTGCAAGTATTATCACGCAGCTGCTTACCAAGGCGATTCCAAAACTTGAGGAACTTCATAAAGACGGTGAATCAGGTCGTCGGAAGATTCAGCAGTGGACGCGTATTATTTCGCTTCCACTTGCTATCGTGCAGTCCATAGCATTTATTTACATTTTGCGTCAGTCTGTCCTTGCCGGCAATACTACCTCTGGACTAGGTGACACGAGCCTTCTCGAGTGGGTGGTCGCCGTCGGCGCCATGACAGCCGGCTCAATGCTCCTGATGTGGCTTGGTGAAATTATGACCGAGCAGGGCGTAGGAAACGGACTGAGCCTGTTGATTTTCGCAGGTATTGTCAGCCAGTTACCAGCGACGCTCCAGACAATCGGTACATCACTTTTCGATACGTCAAATGGAAGTCTCGCAGTCTTTAATTGGTTTACCCTTCCTATTAATCCGCTGGCGTTTGGGGTGGTTCTGGCGGTAACGCTCGTCTCGCTCATTGTGCTGTACGTGCTGGTTAAGATAAACGAAGCCCAGCGTGTTGTAACGATCAACTACGCAAAACGCGTACAAGGCAATTCGAGCTACGGCGGCGTCAAGAGTATATTACCAATGAAGTTGATTGCAGCCGGAGTTATCCCTGTTATCTTTGCCGTCGCATTCCTAAGCTTGCCGGCTTTCATCGGCCAGGTGCTGAAAGCGACCGGAAATGGGGACTATGTCGAAATTGGCAATAACCTCGTTACATGGTTCCAAACACCGAACCCAGGGGAATTTACCGGGGAGACGTGGCAGGCGTTCATCTACCCGTCAATGTACTTCCTGCTGGTAATCGCCTTTACGTATTTCTATACTGGAATCGTGTTTAACAGCAATGAAATTGCCGAAAACTTGCAAAAGCAGGGCGGTTTCATCGAGGGTGTCCGGCCTGGCGAACAGACCGAGAAATTCCTTTCGAGTACCATGAATCGTCTTATTCTGTTCGGATCACTCGTACTGGGACTGATTGCCGTCCTGCCGTTCATCGCAGAATACCTGCTCTACCAGCTTGCTGGTGTGCAGAACAGTAATCTCGCCGTCGGCGGCACAGGAATCCTTATTGTCGTGTCTGTGGCGCTTGAAGCACTGCGTCAAATTAACTCACGTGCACTCATGGTCACGTATGATGACTATAAGTAGTCGCTAGACTATACGTTAGTCATACCAGTGCGCAAAGGCCAGTATGATTATAAGTAAAGCGTATAATCACACGAGCGCGTGAAGACCGGTATGGCTACAAGCTGACTACCGCTGCTTGATTCAATAATTCGCTTATGGTAACCTTGAATTAAATCGAGGGAAAACAAATATGTCTGGATTGGTTATAAAACATAGGCGTAACTTTCATGTAGTCAGATGGCTGCTCGTACTTATTATCATGGGATTTATAGCTGCCTATGCGTATTTTGGCTTTCGCTGGTACAGCACAGGGGTTCCTTCGCCGTTTCCTATCCCAGTTGCTGCGGCTGACGCATCGGTAAACGAGCAACCGGTAACAGAAGCCCAGGTGGAAGCTCACACAGTTCCCGAGTTTCAGCCGCGGTATGTATCGATACTTAAGACCGGGCTGACCAATGCCCGGGTCATGAAAGTAGGCGTCACCGAAAACAAAATGCTCGCACTACCAAGCAATCTCAACGACGTTGGCTGGTTCGAAAAAAGCGCTACCCCTGGCAGCGGAAGCGCAGCTGTCGTGCTGACTGGCCACAATGGTGGCATCAGCCGCGTTGGCGCGCTGGCTAAGTTGCATGACCTTGAGGCTGGAGACGAGATAGCAATTGAGCGAGGGGATGGTAAACAATTTGTATATTTGGTGCGAAAAGTACGCAACGTAACTTTAGAGCAATTCAACGCGGGTCTCATGAAAGATATGATGCAGTCGCTCGATCCCGAGCAAGAAGGTCTAAGCATTATCACCTCGGCAGGTAATTGGATACCCAAGCAAAAGGTTTTCGACCGCAGGATCTTGGTCCAAGCCGCTATAGCCAAATAATCTGGTATTATAATCCTACCGGACACGCAAATGTGAGCCTCACGATTGCCAGATTAGCAACGCTGGTTTGAAAAGTGAGCACATGTCCGGCATCCTGTGGTCGTTTGTGGACTACAGGCCTCGTGTGCGGTGAAAGCCGCATGCGTACCTCAGAAAAACCGTTCGTGGCCGGTATATGCCGCGTTGTTGCCGGATTAGATTCCCGGCAATTTACAGGCGACGCTTGTGAGCGCCAAGCCTGTTCGGCGATGCAATGTGACGATGGGATAACTTTACTGGTTGGGTACCCACATGCTTCACACGCCACATCCCTTTGAGGGACACTAACAAACCAGAGGGTGGGACGTCGTAACCCGGCGTCCCACCCAGACAAATCTTGACGAAAAACCTACGTACGCTACAATAGAACTAACCTAATCACGTTTCACCGGCCGTCGGCCCGTGAAATACTCTTACAAAATGCTTTACGACCACGGCTGTTTGCTGTATAATTCATAATCAGTATTTATGGCCGGACAAAAGGAAGTTATCAAGATGCAAGGTACGGTAGTGGAAGCACTGCCTAATACCCAATTCAAGGTAGAACTGGAGAACGGACATAGTATTATCGCCCACATTAGCGGCAAAATGCGCAAGCATTATATCCGCTTGGTGCCGGGCGATAAGGTAGAAGTTGAGATGACCCCTTACGATCTCACGAAGGGACGAATTAGCTTCCGCCTGCGAGACGAACGACCTGCGCCAAGCGCTGCGTAGTTCAAACCATATTAAATCTAACTTAGGAAAGGATTTTTTGATAGCTCATGAAAGTTCGTGCGAGCGTAAAGAAAATCAGTCCAGATGACCAGCTTGTCCGCCGCAAAGGCCGCTTGCGTGTCATCAACAAGAAGAAACCTAAGAATAAGCAAAGGCAGGGTTAAGCATGGCTCGAATTGCTGGGGTAACCATCCCAAGTGAAAAGCAAGTGCATATCGCTCTTACCTATATATATGGTATTGGGCGCAAGCACTCTCGAGACATCCTTGCGGCGGCAAACGTAGAGCCGACCACTCGGGTGAAAGATCTCACCGAGGCTGAAGAACAACGACTTCGTGAAATAATCGACCGTGATTATACGACCGAGGGCGATCTCCAACGTCTCGTAACAAATAATATTAAGCGCCTAAAAGACGTCAACGCCTACCGCGGGCTGCGTCACAAGGCAGGACTACCGGTAAACGGACAGCGTACTCGTACGAATGCACGGACTCGTAAGGGTAAAGCTATTGCGGTCGGTGGTACACAAAAGAAAGCCGCGTCAAAGACGTAGAAAGGAACTGGTTGATATATGGCAGATGAAACAACAACTACCGCAGCTGAGCCTACTACTTCGGCGGCTGCACCAGCTGCAACCAAGCCGGCCTCTAGCCGCAAAAAGCAGCGACGATCAGTTCCGGCTGGTCAGATGCACGTTCAAGCATCATTTAACAACACGATTATTACCTTTACCGACAAGAAGGGCGCCGTCCTTTGCGCATCGAGCGCCGGTGCCTGCGGGTTCCGTGGCAGTAAAAAAGGTACGGCTTATGCCAGCCAGGTTGCCGCTGAAAAAGCAGCCGAAATGGTTCAGAATTTGCATGGCATG
The DNA here is from genome assembly GCA_002335175.1 of Candidatus Saccharibacteria bacterium UBA2018. GTDB lineage: Bacteria > Patescibacteriota > Saccharimonadia > Saccharimonadales > Saccharimonadaceae > UBA1020. Next base: position 244,815 of record DDCA01000001.1, on the reverse strand, counting down.
AAGAGTGTCGATGTTTTCATCAAAGGCGTTGGACTTGGCCGCGATGCAGCTGTTCGAGCACTATCGAACTTTGATATCCAAGTTGACAGCATTAAAGATGTGACAGGCGTTCCACACGGTGGTACCCGGGCACGGAAAGCACGGAGGGTCTAGTTTATGGCACGTGATACATCACCTATCGTCAAGCAGTCTCGCCGTGAAGGCTACGCACTGCATCCGAAGGCTCATAAGATTCTCATTAAGAAACCCGGTATCCCTGGCCAACATTCCGGTGGTCGCCAGTCAAAACCAAGCTTGTACCAAATTCAGCTTCGTGAAAAGCAAAAAGTACGCCGTTTATACGGTCTGCTCGAAAAGCAATTCGCAAAACTAATGAACGAAGCGACCCGTCGGCCAGGTCTTAGCGGTGAAAACCTTCTGCAGCTTCTTGAGCTTCGGCTTGACAACGTTGTGTACCGCTCCGGTCTTGCAACATCACGCCGTGCTGCTCGTCAGCTTGTAGGCCATGGGCATTTTATGCTGAATGACCGCCGTGTTGACATCCCGTCAATCCGCGTAAAGGCCGGTGACGTCATTACCGTACGACCGAAGAGTGTTAAAAGCGGCTATTTCAGCCAAATTGACGACGTTGTAGCAAATTCAATCCAGGGGCCACTCAGTTGGCTGAAGACCGATCAGAAGAAGCTGAAAATCGAGGTTACGGGTGTGCCGAAACGCGAGGAAGCTGAAACTGATATTAATGAGCAACTAATTGTTGAGTACTACTCACGCTAATCTAAGGAGATATAACAATGTCAAAAGCTATTTCAAACCCTGCACTGGCTGGCATCGACGAGCACTCTAGCGTGAGCGCTACGTTCGACATCGAACCGCTGCACGCTGGGTACGGTAATACGCTCGGTAACAGCTTGCGCCGCGTTCTGCTTTCGAGCATTCGTGGCGGTGCAATCGTCGCTTTTCGAATCGAAGGTGCCACGCACGAATTCACTACTGTAGCCGGTGTAAAGGAAGATGTCGTCGACATTATGCTAAACCTGAAAAATGTCCGCGTAAAAGTCCACACCGATGAGCCAATTGAACTTCGTCTCGAGAAAAAGGGAGCTGGTCCTATCACGGCTGCCGACATTAAAACGTCGGCTGATGTCGAAGTAATCAATCCGACCCAAGTTATTGCTACAATTGACGACCCAAAGAAGTCGATTGTCATGGACCTGGTAGTTGAATCAGGCCGCGGCTACCGCACAATTGAAGAATCAAGTGCAGCTCGCCTGCACAGCGATATGATTGCACTCGATGCTGTCTTTAGTCCGGTTCTCCGTGTTCGCTACAAGGTTGACCCGACTCGTGTCGGCCAAGAGACAAATCTTGATAAACTACGCCTGACGATTGATACCGACGGCAGTATGTCACCACGCGAAGCCTTCGAGGAAGCAGCAGCTATCCTCGTCAATCAGTACACTGCTCTCGCCGGCAGTACCACAGTCGAAGCTGCCCCGGCCCTTGGCCAAAGCAGCCAGGAAGACTCAAGCGAGCTCAACACTCCGATTGAAGAACTGAATCTGAGCGCCCGCACTGCGAATGCCCTTGTCAACAACGACATCCGGACCGTTCACGACTTGGTAACACTGAGCGAACAAGACCTCCGCGAATTAAAAGGTTTCGGCAGCAAAGCCCTTGATGAGGTTAAGGATAAGCTGGCTGAGCTGGAGTTATAGTCTATGCATCGACACGGATACAAAGGACGAAAATTTGGCCGCGAACGCGATCAGCGCCGCGCTCTCCTGAAGGGCCTTGCGACGAGTCTGGTCGAGCATGGCAAGATTGAAACCACACTACCCAAAGCCAAAGAGCTTGTCCGCTATATAGAAAAACTAATTACCAAGGCAAAGAAGGGCGACCTGGCTAACCGGCGTATGGTTATTGCCGGCCTCAGCACGCAGTCGGCTGCCTTCAAGCTTGTCGACGAAGTTGCCCCACAGTTAAAAAACCGAACGAGCGGCCACGTGCGCGTTGAACGTACTAGAATCCGCCTCGGCGACGGCGCAGAAATGGCTACGATCTCATTCGTTGACGAGCTTAAGCCTGCCGCGAAGGGAGCCAAGTAATGAAGACCTATTCACAAAAGCCGACCGAAGTGACTCGCCGTTGGGTACTGATTGACGCGAAAGATGCCCCACTGGGACGACTTGCCACCGAAATATCTAAGTATTTGGTTGGTAAGTACAAACCGAGCTACACGCCGCACATTGATGGTGGTGACTACGTCGTGGTCATTAACGCAAAAGAAACAGTCGTAACCGGTAACAAGGAAGAGGGCAAAATTTACTACCGCCACAGCGGTTTCCCGGGTGGTATCAAGGACGCTAGCCTAAGAGAGGTTCGTGAAAAGTTCCCAGAACGGATTATCGAATCGGCTGTTAAGGGGATGCTACCGAAGAACAAGCTGTCGCCCGACCGGATGCAGCGTCTGAAAGTATTTCCTGGTAGCGAACACGCTCACACAGCACAGACTCCGGAAAAGATAACAATCAAAGGTGAGGTAAAGTAATATGGCTGAAGCAAAATACGCCTATGGCTTAGGCCGCCGCAAAGCCGCTACGGCCCGTGCCCGTCTATATAAAGGCAAAGGTAACGTCACAATCAACGACAAGCCGGCAGCGGACTATCTAGATGGCAATACGACCATGCTTGCCGAGATTACCGATCCACTCGCACTCGTGAACAAGCAGAAAGACTTTGACGTCACTGTCCGCGTGTCGGGTGGTGGGCTCTCGGGTCAGGTCGACGCAATTAAATTGGCAATTGCCAAAGCGTTGACCGTTGACCACAGCGACCTACGATCAACGCTTAAGAAGGCTGAGTTCCTGAAGCGTGACCCACGAGAAAAGGAACGCAAGAAGTACGGACTCCGCTCCGCACGAAAACGCGAACAATACTCGAAGCGTTAAAGTCCTCGAATGAGTGCAAAAACTACCGGTAAATCATCGGTAGTTTTTGTTAGCGAAGACTATTTTCAAACGATTCCAGTGGGGCATACCAGCCTTGATCAATGATAAATGCTTGGATTGCTTTGTCGCCTCCGAGAATCACCATTAGACCCACGATTACCATTAAGGCGCCGATGCTGCGACGAAACCACCCATCGGGGTTTAACGCCCAACCCAGGTTGCCAATTAATCTTTTGCCGGCGAGTGATACGGCAAGAAGAATAATGACTAAGCCGGCGGTATAGGCAAGAAGGTAGAAGAATCCAATCCAAAAATCGATTGGAAGCACGGCCGCTACGATAAATAAGTACGTCGGACTGCAGCTTGCGAATACCGGACCGAGCGCTGCGCCGGTCGCTACGGCACTCCACATCCCCTTACTACGGTTTGTCTGCGCGAGAAGCCGCTGCGAACCCAATCCTGTGCCGGTTTTGAGCATAACGGTTTCCCATAAGCGCGGAAACAGGAACGAAAGCCCTAACACGACAATAACCACGCCCGAAATGAGCTGCCAGACAAACTGAGGCACACCGAGCAGAGCTGTTGTGGCCTTCAGTAGCAGCGTAAACGTCACTATTGCGACGGCCAGGCTTGCGATAATAACGAAAATTCGGCGGCTGCTCTTTGTACTATCAGCTAAACTACTGCCTACAATTACCGGTATGACAGGCAAAATACAAGGGGCGAGGACGGTTAAGAGTCCGGCGATAAACGAAATGAGTAACAGGCTCATTTATTCAGCAAATTCGTTTTAACGCTGTCGAAAGTTGGCTCGTTATATGCAACGTATTTGTTGATAAGCTTTCGGTCGTTACCAATTTCGACAAAAGTAGTTTGAAGCGTAACACCATACTCCTGACGCAAGCTTTGGTTTGAGTCGTAGTCTACTTTAAATATCGTAACGCCTGATGGTATTGCCGACTTTTCGATATCATTCTCGATCATGCGGCATTGTGGACACCAAGGGGCGTGAAAGAACAAGACTTTTCGCCCGCTTGTAGAATCTATTGCTGGCTCAGAATAGTTGGTGTAGCGGCCTTCCGACGGACCGGACGGGGAAGACTGAGCGCCCTCAGGTATGTCGGTTTCAGGTGTCATTTTGGCAGCCTGCTCGTTCTGCTGGCTAGCTTCTTGGCTATTACGGATGTAAGCGAACGTCAATACGACAAGCCCGACGGCCACTACGACTCCGATTGCTACGATAACTTGTTTTCTCATACCTCTATTTTACAACGTCTGGCATGTATAATGGGAAGTAATGACAAAACCAATAATTCTTACCGGCCTGCGTGCCAATAATGATTTGACGCTCGGCAACTACTTCGGCGGCATGTTGCCAATCATTGATATGGCGCAGCAAAAATCTGATGAATACCAGATAAATATGTTTATTCCGGATCTTCATAGTTTTACGACACCCATTAAGCATGAACTGCTATACAGCCAGATTATCCAAACCGCAAAGCTGTTTGCAGCTGCTGGATTGCCGCTCGATAATGACAGTATTTACCTTTACCGACAAAGTTATGTTCCAGCGCATAGTGAGCTGACTTGGATTTTAGATTGTTTTACTTATACCGGTGAGCTCGCAAGAATGACGCAGTTTAAAGATAAGAGTAATCTGGACGAGTCAAAGTTACTTCTTCTCAAGAAAGAACAGAATAAACTATTAACCCTGAGCACCTCTGTAGGTCTTTATAATTATCCCGTCCTTATGGCTGCTGATATTCTTCTCTATGGTGCAAAGTACGTTCCTGTCGGTGATGATCAGACACAGCATCTTGAATTCACGCGCGACATTGCTGAACGAATGAACAGCAAGTTCGGTGAACTGTTTGTAGTACCCGAAGCAGTCAAAAAGCAGCATGAATTCTTCGGAAATGATCAAGGGCTCCGAATTATGGATCTGGTAGATCCGACAAGAAAGATGAGCAAGTCAGCCACAAGTGATAAAGGTGTAATATTCCTGAGTGATACGCCCGATGAAGCCGCCAAAAAAATAATGGGCGCCACAACCGATGACAAGGCTTTCGTGGCGTATGATCCGCTTGAACAGCCCGGAATAAGCAACTTATTGCAAATCTCGGCACTCCTTAGCGGCAAGGAACTAGAGGCTGTAATTGAAAAACATGCCGGACAAGAACGCTATGGTGACTTCAAAAAGGAAGTTGCCGAGCAGGTCAAAAGCTTCCTTGTACACTTCCAGGAACAACTCAAGCAGGTCGACGAGGCAGCGGTGATGTCAAAGTTGGAATCGTCAGAAAAAGCCATGAATGAACAGGCGAACGCCACTTTGTATAGAGTCCAGCAAGCCGTTGGGCTGCGCCCGAAAGCATAATATGCGCCTAGACCAATACGTCGCTCAGTTTTGGCCGGAATACTCACGTTCTACTTGGCAAAAGTATATTGAAGCTGGGTACGTATTGGTGAATAGTGAGGTCGTTACAAGTACCAAGTATGCGTTAGATGAAGATGACCATGTTGAAGTGAACGTTCCCGAGCAAACAGACTTCTCAAATGAGTCTCTGCCTATAATTTATGAAGACGATGACGTTATTGTCATCAATAAGCCTGTCGGGGTGCTGACACATAGCAAAGGCGCAATGAATGACGAGTTTACCGTCGCTGAGTTTGTTCGGCCGAAGACAGCCTACCATGCTGCGACCAACCGGCCGGGTATTATCCATCGCTTAGACCGGGCTACTTCCGGCGTTATCATATGCGCCAAGAACGATGCTAGCGCCAGCTACTTACAGCGCCAATTTAGCGACCGCAAGGTCAAAAAAACCTACATGGCCGTCGTAAGCGGCGTTCCAAAGCAAGAGAAAGCCATTATTGATCTGCCGATTGCCCGCAACCCCTCTGCGCCGAGTACATTTAAAGTTGACGCTGCCGGCAAACCGGCCGAGACGTCGTATGAAATTATCAAGTCAAACGGTACCCGGACATTAGTTAAGCTTATGCCCCGAACCGGCAGGACTCACCAGCTGCGCGTTCACATGGCATATTTAGGTACGCCCATTGTCGGAGATATTGTGTATGGGTCAGAAAAGGCATCCCGGATGTTCCTTCATGCCGCATCACTAGAAATAACGCTTCCGAGCAGAGAGCGCCGTACATTTGAGTCTCCTGTTCCAGAGGAGTTCCAGGAAGCTGTAAAAAAATGAAATTAGCTCTCGCCGACGAAACCAAGACGTTCTTGGACACCTATGCTAAAAATTTACCGCAAGCAATCTTGCTTAGCGGGCCGGTAGGCATAGGGTTAAAAACGTTGGCGCTTCATATGGCGAATACCAACGGAGTACTGCTTGAAATAGTGGAGCCCCTCGCAAAAACCAAGGCCGCAGTGCCTGCCATCACAGTTGAGAGAGTGCGGTTATTGTATGAAACGGCGCGCAGCAAAATGGGTCGCCCTCACTTCATCGTCATTGACAACGCGGAGACCATGAATGCAGCGGCACAGAATGCACTGCTTAAGCTTCTCGAGGAGCCGAATGACAGCACTAAGTTCATCCTTACGAGCCATCGCCCAGATGCTTTACTGCCTACAATCCGTTCACGCCTGCAGCCCTATGTCGTGCCCAGAATTAATAGTGCCGCCAGCAGCCGGTTAGTGCGGTCGCTGGGGCCCCCGGACGCTACCAGAAGCCGCCAGCTACTTTACATTGCGAGCGGACTGCCAGCCGAGTTGACCCGACTCTCGTCAAATGGCGATGACTTTAAGCAACTAGCTGAGCGGGTATCCTTAGCCCGACAGTTCGTCGAAGGTTCGCAGTACCAGAAACAAGTGACGATCCAGGCATTAAAGGATGATAGGCAGGCAGCCTTGGTATTTATCGAGACGACGTTACTCATACTTAAACGTTCGCTTAATGCCGATTCAAGCATAGGATTACTGCACCTGATTGATGCACTTCTTGGCGCACAAGAAGCTATCCGCGCTAACGGCAATATCCGCCTTCATTTAACAGCAGCGGTGCTGTAACGATATTCGTCAATTGCCCCTCGGAAACCATTGCAGACAATCTTCACTCTTCTTCTCGTGCTATAATCTAACTATATGTTCGGATTGGTTTTACTAGCTCTGTTTGGAGCGTGGGCACTCTATCAGCGGCAGACCATCACGGAAGTCACGCTTGATTTGCCATCTAAACTGACAGATAAGCTCGATCGCCTGTGGGAAATAGCCCAGGAATCGCTACGAGACAAAAAGTATCTGCGGGCAGAGAAGGCGCTTTTGACGATCCTAAGGGTTGATGAACGGAATGCTACCGCCTATAACCGCCTTGGTATTTTGTACGCAAAGCAACAAGCGTATGAAGATGCAATTGAATGTTTCGAAATTGCACAAAGTCTCGAACCGAGTGCGTCTAGCCTACATAACGTCGGACTAATTTATTATGAGACAGAGCAATACGATAAAGCCGCTTTGGCATTTGAACAAGCTCTTGGGATGGAAGAAGGTTTGGCGGCACGGCACATAGCGTACGCTAAGGTGCAAGAAAAGCTCGGGCACGACAAACGGATGTTGACGGCATTGGAGCGTGCTGTCGAACTCGAGAAAAATCCGCAGACTCTCACGATTCTGGCTGACGCATACGAACGCACGGACCAAACGGAGCTAGCGACCGACCTCCGCGAACAGGCTGCCAAGATGATTATCCCGGAAGGGCAGGCAAAGCGGGTCAAACAACCGCGTCGTGTGGTAATGTAAATCTATGGCTAAGAATAAACCTACCCAACCTTCTCAAAATGCTCTCATTCTCCTTGCAATCGTGTGCGGAGTAGTTATTGGCTTCGTGGCTTGTAACTATATCATCACTGTTTATACAAACTAGAAAGAAGTATTAGAAATAAAATATCCGCTATCAAAGCGGTTATTCTATTTGGTACTGGGGGCAGGATTCGAACCTGCGAAGGCGAATGCCGAGAGATTTACAGTCTCTTGTGTTTGACCGCTTCACTACCCCAGCGAATAATCGTGGAGCCGCTTCTCGGACTCGAACCGAGGACCTACTGTTTACAAAACAGTTGCTCTAACCAGCTGAGCTAAAGCGGCACTTCTATACCTGATAATTCTATCGAATAGGAGGGTAAAAAACAAGATGGCTACAGTAATATACTCTGCTATACTCAAGCCATGAAGCCGAAAGAAAAAGGGGACCTTGCCATATCACACGCAATCAGTTACTTCATGCAGAACGGGTACGAGGTATGTTTGCCCATTGGGGATAAGCGTGAATATGATCTTATTGTCGAAATTGCGGGTAAATTATCACGTGTTCAGGTTAAATACGCCGGCTTATATCGAAATAGATCAACTTGCAAAGTAGCCCTTCGTACGACTGGAGGAAATCAGTCCCTTCATTACTCAAAAACCTATCTAGATGATTCTTTTGAACTACTTTTCGTTTACACGGCAAAAGGTGCGAGATATATTCTTCCTTGGGAAGAAGTAACAGCGAGGAATGAACTTAGCATAGAGAACATCAAGTATAATCGATACAAGATAGTGTAGGCATCCTGATGCAGCTTTTGGATAGGGTTTTAATCTGTTAAAATAGTCAAGGTCGCCGTCGTAGCTCAGTTGGTAGAGCGCATCCATGGTAAGGATGAGGTCTCGGGTTCAAGCCCCGACGATGGCTCCAGGACTACCTATGCATACATTTCGTCTCGAACTCCCTTCTCTGACCGACAAAGCGGCCGTCATGAAGTTTCGAGACGATTTTTTGATGACAGAGACGCATATTGCTGGCTCAGGTCACCTGGAAGACTTTACCGAGTATGATGTATGGCTAGAGAAGGTACACAAGGATCTTCATGGTTCACTAGAGCCGGGTCGCGTCAGAGCGACACAGTACCTGCCATACGATGGAGACACTTTGGTGGGCATGATTCAGCTCAGACATTCCTTGAATGAATATCTCGAAAATTTCGGAGGTCACATAGGCTACTGCGTACATCCGAATGAGCGTCGCAAGGGATACGCGAGCGCAATGCTAAAAGCATGTAAGCAAAAGGCCGCTGAGCTAGGCATAAAACGAATTCTTATCACATGTGATGATGACAATGCAGCTTCAGAAGGTGTTATATGTAAAGCAGGCGGCAAGTTCGAAGACACACGCACCCAGCCGGACAACAAACCGACGAAACGCTTCTGGCTCGCTAACACTAGTATTCAATCTGAAAATCTGTTAAAATAAGCCTTAATTAGCACAACAAATTTAAAGTGAGAAGTAATGGCAAAGAAGAACACGAAGCGTAAATTAGTCGGTTTAGTGAGCAGTTTAAGCGGTCACCGTACTTACTACACCACCAAAAACACGCAGAACAGCCCGGACAAGATTGAGATCAAGAAATACGACCCAATCGCACGTAAGCACGCTGTTTACACCGAGACCAAGAAAAACTTGGGCCGTAACGAAGTTAAGGCCCGCAAGAGCTAATTCATTTCCGAAATGCATACTAGCCGGTTACTACAATGACCGGCTATTTATATCTATAGTGCGAGCGAGCCACGTACCGTTTTTGAGCATAGCTTCAAGTAATTCCGGAGTCAGGTGAGACTTCTCTGAGTATAGGTACAGTGCCTGGTCCGTAATTTCGACCACAAGGCCTTTAAAGTGCGTTGCGATGATCTCGGCGGCTTCCGGAGTAATAACGGTTTCAATGGTGACGGCGTGTTCGGCTGATACATAAAGCTTGAAATTATCCTTGAAACGCTCGAGATAGTCCCGAGTCAATCCCAGCTGCGTAGGGACCAAGTTGCCATATTTTGTCGAAAGCAGCTCATGAAAGCCTTTCCCGTGTGTGCCGGACCCGATAAAAGTATGTGGAATATCTTTGTCGGTCTTCAGGTCGAACTCCATGATGTGCCAAACATGCTCCTTGCCCTGTATCGAATCGCGCCTTTCCACGAACACCACATCATAGTTGTCGTAGGTACCAATACAGTAGTGGTCGTCAATGTGTTTAGTTGAAACCGTTAAGCCGCGCACTATGTGATGATCGTCACTGCGCTGGCTGACATACCCGAAGTACACTAGGCCATACTCGTCGGCAAACCGTGTTATCATCCGCTTAACAGCCTGCGTTGTCGGTAAAAGGTGCCTGGGGAGTGCAGACCCTAGTTTTTTCGCTATCCCGCTCATGACGGCTCCTCAACGGTATCGAGTAACGTCGCCATGAACTCGGCATGACTCCAAACAAGTGGGGATACAGACAAGGTCTTTAAACTGCCTGGCTCCAATTGTTCTGCCAGCATGTTGGCAGAACCTGCCTGCGACTCAACCCAAGAAATGATGCTGTTGGCCAGCTGTTTTTTATTGGCTTCTGCAGCATACTGAGCAACCCAAAGCGAAGAGATAAACCACCAATTACCATACCCCGACCGTTCGGTGCGGTGATAACTGTCATCTTGATAACGGGGCAGCCCCGGCAGATCCGGGGTAAACGAAAAGGTGGACTTTAGCGTCTCAAACGAGCGCATGATTTCGTCACTCGAAAGGTCGAACAGACCGAACATAAATGAACCGTAGAACGCCGCCATATCAATTGTCGTATCCGGCTCATATGCTCCGTCATCGAGGGGGCGGAGACCTTTCAGGAAATGGCCGGTTTCGGTGCTAAACAGTTTTTTGTGAGCACAGCGTTGTATGTCGTCTGCGACGGAACGCCACCGAACAGCTGAATCAGAGTCATTCGCTGCCTCAGCCAAATCTGCTGCAGCTATTAAGCTGGCGTGGACAACCGCGGTCGTATAGGTTGACGTAATGAAATTTTCTTCCCACAAATCATAACTTGGCCGTGGCAAGCCGGTTGTTTCATCGATGTATCCTGCAAGGAAGTCCGCCATCGGTGTGACGAAGTTTCCGTAAAACTCAGTTAATAATGTAGGGTCGTTTTGTGCGTGATAAAACTGAGCAAACATAAACAGTGTTAATGCCGTTTCATCCTCTTGGATAGGGGGAGCGTTGATTGACCCGTGGATATATGGATGCCAGCTGGAACCTAGGGCCCCGTCCGCTTGGTACTTATGCATCAGATAGCCGGTTTGGTGCAAGCCTCTACGGGCAAATTCAAAGAAGCGGCGCGGCTCACTCACGTATCCCAACCGGATAAGCGGCCATAATGCATAGGCAGCATCACGCGGCCAACAGTAGGCATAGGCATCACGCGAGTAATTAAGCATTGTCGTGTCGGTGCTAGCAATCACGGCGCCGCGCTTATCGATATGCGCTTTTACAACGAGAGCGCTGTGAGTGAATAAAGACCGGTACTGCTTTGGTAACCGTTGGCTTACGGCATGGACTGGCTTAAGCCATTCATGCCACCACAACGCTGTGCTCTGAAGGCAAGCTTCGAGCCCGGTCTCGCTCACGTTTTTGTGAATGTGAAGGGCTTCGCGCGTTGAGGTGCCAGCTGCAAGCCAATAGTGAATCCTGGCGGAATCATGTGCTGCAATTTCCATCTGAAAACGAATAGTAGAGTCTACTCGGCCATGCTCAACAGCTGCGCCGGATAGTTCTCCGTCATCGGCATCACGATACGTTCCCTCGCGGCCTTCAATTCCAAAAAGGCCGATAGAATGCTGGTCAAACGCCTGGCCGGATGAGTCCACGCCCGATATGACAAATGCTCTGCGACCGCGGTAGTGTAGAATCGCATCACTGTCCGGCAGATATTGTGCAGTGTCGGTATTACTTCGGGTATCCCCAATAGCGAATGCTTGATGCATGAATAAGCGAATATCGCGTGCTTCGTTTCTGTCGTTTATGACATGAATGTTTCGCATGAACAAGCTGACGTCACTGTCGACCGCATCGTCAAATTCCAATATGACACCAAGTGCCTCGTGGATTGCCCGTACATGACCAATTAGCGCGCCTTCGGCTGTCCATACCTTGACGTCCCAAGCCCCATCATCAAGCCAACTGATTGCGCCGTCGACCCAGATGCCTACCTTATGGCGGAGGTTATTCTGTGCACAGTGATTTTCAAGGCCAACGTATGGGAAATAAAGGTCATGGACGAGTCCATTTGTATTGATACCTACATGAAGTTCGCCATTTGACAGTACGACTGGCCTAGCCATGATGACCGCCTCCGATATTGTGGTACGCCATCAGGCGGTAACGCATATCACGGATGGCATTCATGTAATACAAAAAAGCGTCGTATGGCGAATCGTATGGACTAAAATAGGCGTGCACATCACCGTCGCGGAACCATTTGGTGCACATATAGTACGCATGGTCGGATGTCTGCAATCGTCGCCAATCACTAATTAGCCCTATGTCGCCGCTGCGCATAACATCATCTTCCATATGGTACAGATACCGCATAGCTTCGTGCTGCATGCCATTGCCCAGCCACGCAGTCAGATCACGTTCGGTATCGGCCCAGGTAACGGTGTCAGGCATCGAAATTTCATCACCCGGCTCAAATGAGACGGAGGCTTCAGTAACCGTATAGAAGGTTGAGTTTTGACGTTCAAGCCACTTGCTTACAAGAGATTCAAAGAAATCGAAGATACCCGTATCTGCCCACTGGTGTTCGCCAAAAGTTTCATAGTCCATGAATAAGTTAATGAGCGGACCTTGCTCGTTTGAGCTATCAAGCCAGTGCGCATATGTCTCGGCCGAAAGCGGCCAGTCTTGCCAGTCACGGTTACCGAAACGGAAAGCAATGTCATCGCTCAGCCGGTAATTCTTTAAGAGTAAACGAAGCGATTCGGTGTTTGAAGGCCGGTAGACATGGTTCGGGCTGCGGTCTCCCAAAATTGGATCCCAGCCTTCAGCCAGGATTGCTTTATAGCCCTTGCTGTCGGCCCAATTTGCAAGCTCGTCGTTATATGCCAGCTCGGTGTTACGAAGGGCGGTCGGCGTAACACCAAACACCTCTTGAATTTTTTGGCGGTGGAGCTCGACTTGACGCTCAAATTCTTCACGGCTATAGAAGAAAGCGAGCGAATGATAATACGTTTCCGCAACAATCTCAACGCGTCCGGTCGCGACTAACCGTTTAAAATCTTCCAGTACGTCGGGTGCCCAGGCCTCACACTGCTCGATAAAGGTTCCAGTGATGCTCAGCGAAAGCTTGAAGTCAGGATGAGTGCCTAGCAGTTTCATAAGAAGTGCGTTCATCGGCCGGTAGGATTTGTCGGCAACTTTCTCGAGAACCCGCTTGTTATTGCGGTCCGTTTCGTCGGCTGCACTAAAGTAATCGTGGGTATGCGAGGTATCAAACACGGAGTATTCTCGAACACGCCACGGTTGGTGGACATGTAGGTATAAGACAATGCCGCGCTTGTTCATGAGGCGACCCCAACCCTGACATGCTGGTATATCGCAAGGCAGCGGGCAGCGACATCGTCCCACGACAACCGAGCGTACTCCCGCTTAACGTTGGCCTTAAGCTCGTGTTTCAAAGCTCCTGATGCTGCGACGGCGACCATCTGGTCGGCTAACCGATCTATATCCCAGAAATCGAACCGGAAAATACTGTCGAGTACTTCACCTACGCCAGACTGCTTGCTAATAATTAAGGCATTGTCGTGGTGAGCGGCCTCGAGGGCGGTCAGACCGAACGGCTCCGATACCGAACTCATCACAAACACATCTGATACGCTGTACGCATCCCGCCATTGTCGGCCGCGGACGAAACCTGTAAAGAATACTTTGTCGGCTATCCCAAGATCTGCACTCAGGCGAACCAATTCGTCGCGTTGCTCGCCGTCGCCGGCCATAAGAAAAACTAATTTATCGTATCGCTCGCTGGCTCGCGCAGCTGCCTTTAAAAAATGAATGAGGCCTTTTTGAACCGTGAAGCGCGTAACCGTTGATACAACCGTAAATCCCTCGGATCGGAGGTGTTCCAAGTATTTATATGTCCTTAGGTCGTATGTGTAATTAGTCAGCTCAATTGGGTCAAACGCATTGTGAAGAACCTCAATCTTATCAGCCGGAATATTATAGCGGCTGACGATGAGCCCCTTGGTAATATTAGATACTGCAAAAATACGGTCAGCCATCAAAAGACCTTGCTGTTCAATTTCATGGACCAGCGGGTTGCCGTAGCCCTGTCCGGATCGGTCGAATTCTGTTGCATGAACATGAACGATTAGGGGAGCACCTGTTAATTCCTTTGCTCTCATGCCAGCTTCGATGGTGAGCCAGTCGTGTGCGTGGATAGCATCGGGAGACTTGTCCTTAACCATACTCTCGACATACGAAACATACTCTGCCTGGACATCCCGGATATTGTTCAGACCTTCTCCCGGCTTTCGGTGCAGGGCATCGGCAATTGCTGGATTGTCGTAAGCACCCATGCCATTCCGATGAAGTGGGTTTAGAGAGGTGGCACTGTGAATAGTCATAAAACCGGCATTGGGGTGATCAGCCTTGTAGGGAACTACAAAGTCAATGGAAGCACCCTTCAGAGCAAGGGCTTTGCTCATGTAGTAGCAGGCGACCCCGAGTCCACCGCTATTGTGCGGAGGTAATTCCCACCCTAGCATTAGTATGTTCATTCCACCTCTGTCGAACACCTACAAAACTAGGGTCCCGCCTCCTTCACGTGTTGATTCTGCTCGTTATTATATAGAGGTGCTTATGCTTTTGGCAAGTGGTAGTAAGTACTTTTTACACCTTGAATCCTCAGTATGCTTCGCTACAATGGGTAAGGTTATGTTTGAGCAGGATTTTATAGATAGGACAATGCAAGAAGTCGGCAGCTTTTTGTCAGAACCGAACGCCTACCGGTCGATTTTAATTTTAATCGGCTCAGTACTCGTTAGCTACTGGTTAAGCCGATTCGTGGCGCAGTTGATTATTTTTATCGCCCAAAAGGTTGCCGTCCGCTCAGACAATGAATCAAATGCCCTAAAGGCTCTGCGGCTGCGGCAAGTCGAGACGTATCTTGGTGTTACGGTAGCGGTAGTGCGAGTTGTGATTGTGGCGGTGGTTGCGTATTTAGTGTGGCGGATGCTTAGCCCCGAGGGCAGCCGCCAGCTAGGCGGAAGTGGTGCAGCTGCCATCGGTGCCAGTGCTGTCTTTATAGTTGTGGCGAGCCAAACTGCCGGGCCATTGCTACGGGACATTACGGCCGGTGCCGTGATCATTATTGAACGTTGGTTTACGGTGGGAGACTACATCAAAGTAGAATCATTTTGGAATGTCACTGGTGTTGTTGAACGCCTGACACTACGGTCGACGAAGTTAAGAAGCCTGAGTGGAGAAGTCATCTGGATTCATAACCAAAAGATTGATGCCGTGCATGTCACGCCAAACGGGGTACGGACACTCGCTGTTGATGTATTGGTGAACGACAAAGAACTAGGGGAAAAGCTGGTAAAGAACACTATCGCTAAGCTACCGACAGGCCCAATGATGATAGCCGAGCGCCTTCGAATTGTCGAAACAGCCAAGTGGAGTGATGAACTATGGATGATGACAGTGCAAGGCAAAACCGTACCAGGGCGCGAATGGCTGATTGAAAATTACTTTGTATCGGAACTGCAAAAAGAAAATGCCCGGGTACAAAAGAAAAACAGGGCGCTCGCATCAGACCCGATTGTCCGTTATGCCGACCCAGATACGGAGCGGCGCTTCCGCCGTGCAGTGCGAGTACAGCAGTCTAAGTAGTGTCGTAGCTCTGGTATCTGGTACAATTTATATGGCAAATAAAGGGGCATAGCTCAGTTGGTAGAGCACTGGTCTCCAAAACCAGGTGTCGTAGGTTCGAGTCCTGCTGCCCCTGCCAGGATATTGACTATATAGTATATTTGTTTTATTATATATGCATGTCGAATGTACCCGAAACCTCAGTCACGAAATCGCAAGCTTTAGAAATCTATGATGAAGATGTCTCATATCGTGATGTTGCACGTGCATATATAGAAGCAGAATTTCCAAATATTCTAGGTGATTCGATTTCGTCAGAGAATGGGACATTACATGAAGCACTTAGCTTACTAAGCGATAATCAAATAGATAGACTCCTGGAATCACTTTCATATACGTACCGCATGAATGGTGTGTTTCATGCAGTAACTGATACATCATACGAGTGGCTTGATATTAAGCTTCCGATAGGTTCTTTGACGCTCACAGGTACAAAACCGCATATCAATGACATTGTGTATAGTGACGAGATCCGTAACAGCCCGACAGCCTTCGCTAAGTATCTAGTGGACTACTTTAATAAATACCCAGACCCTTCTGAAGATCCAGCTGGGTTAAATGAATTTAGACCTAAATCAGACCTTGATCAGATTCTTTCGGCTCCAGTACTCACGGCTGAAAGAGATGGACGTATCGAAATGATAGACGGCATTCATCGAGTCGTGACTTCAGTAATACTAGGCGCTATATCTATTCGAGCATATGCAGCAATACCTAATGGGAAAGAGTCTTTGTCTATGAAAGGTGATAGTACGTTTCTTACGTTACGATTGCTGTATGAGCAAGCTACCGATGACGAGGCGCGTAATCACATTTTCCAAACATGCCTAATATTAGCAAGGGCCAGTACAGATGGGGCTAACGCTATTAAGACATATTGGATTGATCATGCTAGGAATGGGACGATCGAAGAAGCAGGAAAAAGTTTGTTATCTGCTCTGCTAGATTAATTATTGCGAAGTGCGTCCATGAGAGGCTGCCAGTATTAGCACGATATGATAAGCCTCCTCATTGAAGGCTTTTTGTTATCATATACTGATGAAAGCAATTAAGGACTTAGAGCTTCTTAAAGGAATGTTAGCGCACGACAAGGCGAGTCTTCTATTGGTTTACGGTGGGCTAAAGCCATCTGCGCAAGTCGTAATGCAAGGCAGACCATTCGGCTCCACAGACGATACTATCCATATCGAAACCTCGCTGATAGACACGCTGTCCTCTATACTTTCTGAGTTGAAGCTGTCGCATGTAAATACCGTTGAAATTATGGAAGCGCGTACCAATGACTCGTCCAGCATGGCACAGGAAGTTATGAGAGTCTACGTCGCTCCAAGTAAAAGAGTAGCTTTGCAGCTAAAAGCAGCGTTTGATAACATTCAGGAAAGTCATTCGAACGCAGGAAACCTTCTGGGCTATCCGGAAACGGCAGTTAAAGCATTTTTAACGCAAGATATGCTTGACTGGGAAAATCACCCCACTTTAACTAAGGATGTGAGCGAGCGCAATATGCGACTATTAGGACACAGGCTTTCTAAAGAAAACTGGGCTGAGGAAGTAAAATACCTTGAATCATGGGGTAATTTCTTAAAGAAAATCAGTCCAAGCATTTATGATGAAATCACTAAAGAATTATGACCAAGAAAATATATAACAAAAATATTTCTCACGAAAGATCGCTAAGGATTCTTGATATTTAAAATCCTCTGTTTATCAGCATTTTTTCAGATTTCTGTCGTATCATACATGTAGCGTCAGCCAGATTGTGCTCGACACTATATTCGTGATATAATACAGATACCTAAACGGAGGTAGCGTGTGGACGACGAAGAATCCCTGAACCCAAACGTTATTTCCGACGACCTCGCACCCAAGAAACTACGTCCTTACGACCTGTTACTGCGCCAGAGCCGCAAAATGGGAGGACTAGCTACCCGGACGTATGATGTAACTAAAGAGTTCTTGAAGCAAGACGTATCGGCTCTCCACCCGGATAGACTGCTGTTTAACCGTATTCAGCCTGAGGCGTCACAACCTACGAACGATAACGAACAGCAAAGCCAAGGAAATGAATCAACCGGTGGGCCGGGCTCCCAGAAAGCGAAAGCTTCAGAAGGAATCCGCGAGGGGGAGGAAAGCAGTGCCATGACTCTCGATCCGAAGGAGAACCTTCATAAAATAGTTCAAAAGTCACACCAGATACTCGCCGGTGCACAGACGGTTATATTACCTGTAAACCTCTTTCCGGACTCGGTTATTGTTGACCGCACGAAGGTGACGATAACCAAGCGCACCTTTTTTTGGACCGCTAGTGTTATTAGCATCCGTATTGAAGATGTTTTGAACGTAACCTGTAGCACCGGGCCGATTTTCGGCTCGCTTACTATTTCGAGCCGAGTAATGAACTCTACCGACCACTATGAAATTGACTACTTCTGGCGCAAAGATGCGCTTTACTTGAAGCAGATTATACAGGGGTATGTTATTGCTCAGCACAACCAGATTGAAACATCTCACTTAGACCGAAAAGAATTGATTGAAACACTGCTTGAACTAGGAAGAGATTCGGGCTACTAACCTAATACGGGGCGAGTTTGCTATACTAGCCCTATATGAAGTCACTCCAGCTCGACAAGCCGCACGCTATTGTCATGGTGGGGATTCCAGGAAGCGGCAAGACCTATTTTGCGCATAAGTTCGCTGAGATGTTTAATGCTCCATACATAGAGCAGGCTGCTTTGGATCGCCATGCACTAAATAGTGAGAGCTCTCACGAACTCGTGCGTATTATGCTCCACGAGGTATTGAAGACCAAGAAATCAATCGTAATTGAAGTAAACACCGACACTCGAGCGGCACGTACAGACCTTACCCGGGATCTAAAGAAAGCCGGCTACGCCCCCCTCTTCGTCTGGGTACAGGTCGATGCCGAAACGGCCCAACTGAGAAGTGTAAAGCAAGGAATCTTGAACCCGGAAGATCACGAACGGATTACAAAGCGTTTTTCACCTCCGCAGCCGAACGAACATGCACTGGTAATTAGCGGAAAGCATACCTATGCTACCCAAGCCCGGATTGTGTTAAAGAAGCTAACAGCTCCGCGTGCTGCAGCTGCGCCCGATAGGCCGCCCGTACCACCGCGTGGTCAAATTATTGTCCGCTAATGCCCATAATTAACGATAAAGAATTCGGCTCAATTACCGTACGGCGGTCAAATCGGAGTTCATCAATGAAAGTCACGGTCGCCCCAAACGGCACACTGAGAATATCAGCGCCAACGTACGCACCGCTTTTTATGGTAAAGCGGATGATTGCCGGTTCACGTGACGAATTACGCAAGCTGCGCCAAAGTCATCCGACATTAGAGCTTATTGACGGCATGGCAATTGGGAAAAGCCATAGTTTACAGGTAATCACCGGGGCGCCGGCGCGAACCATCAAGAAAAGTGGTCAGCGAATCATCCTTTATCTCGCCCAAGCCGATTCGTTAGCTGACGACACCGTGGTTGACCTTGCCCGAAAGCATATAATTACCGCGCTTCGCAAAGAAGCAAAGCATTATTTGCCCAAACGACTCCGCTTCTTAGCCGACCAACATGGGTTTGAATACTCAAATGTCCGCTTTTCACATGCAAGCGGTCGGTGGGGCAGCTGCAACCATGCCAAAATGATTAGCCTGAATATTGCACTCATGAACCTGCCATTTGAGTTGATTGATTACGTGCTCATACACGAGCTGGCGCATACGGTGCGCCTTGACCATTCACCGGCATTTTGGCAGCTGGTCGAACAAGCCGACCCTGATTTTAAGCTCCATCGTAAAATGATGAAAAGTTATAGCCCATCGGTCTGAAACCGGGTATAATGATGCTCATATGAAAAAGGGGGGGATAGGTCGAGAGAAGCCGGCACATGTCCTATTCGTCGCGGCAATCATCATCCCTGTTATTCTACTGATAAACACATGGCTGCTAGCGGGCAGCACCGACACTATGTATCCTGGGCTGCACGCATCAACCATGTTGGCAGTTCTTTTAGGGTGGATGCTATTTAGTGTGTGGAGCATTCGCCGGTCAGAGGTATCACCCGAGCTACAGCGTATCCTTATCTATTTTCACCATTTATTTTTGGCAGCGTATATTCTACTCGCAGGAGTGACGACCGTTGGGTTACTGGCATGGATGCTGCTTGGTATAGTGGCATACGCCCGTTCGCAGCTGCGAGGTTATAGCCTGAGTGTTGGCATGATGCTGTTTCTAACGGCATTCGACCCATTCATCAAGCCATATACACTCGAGGCAGTTATTGTGACGTTCAGCTCGTTCGTAATGGCGGTGCTGACCGGGTTCGTTATCATCAGTCTCAAGCCGGTTCGTACTGTTAATAATTTCGCCGCGCTCAGTAAAAGCCGTGAACGGGAACAGGCTGAACATGAGCGTATCCTTACGCTTATAAATAACCTTGCTGATGCTATTTTCGGTATTGATAAGTCAGGGAACGTTACTATCTTTAATGCGGCGACACTGAATTTGCTCGATACCAATACAAGCTTGGAGGGGCAATCGCTTAATGACGTCTTGCCGGTGCATGACGAAGAAGGCAAGCCTGTCGACATGTTTGAGCGAATTAAATCATCCCGCTCCGTTACAGTCGATGATACTTTACGCCTCGAAACCTCCGACGGCGTGATACGGCTCGAGTTAACGTATGCACCAATTCGGGGTAGTTATATGGCCGAAAATGCGTCTGCCGGAGACGACCAGGGGTTCATTATAATCGCCCGTGATGTCACTCGCGTTAAAAGCCTCGAGGAAGAGAGGGATGAGTTCATAAGTGTTGTTAGCCATGAGCTGCGCACTCCTGTTACGGTTGCCGAAGGTACCGTTAGTAATGTCCAGTTAATGATGGAGCGGGGAAAGGGCACAAAGAAAGACATGGCAGAAAGCCTAAGCGAAGCGCACGACCAGGTCGTCTACCTCTCAAAAATGATTAACGACCTCAGTACGCTGTCGCGAGCTGAGCGCGGAGTAGCTGCCGAAAGTGAGCTTATTGATGTCGCCGACCTTGCTCACGATTTATATAATGAATACTCTCCGGAGGCCGACAAGCAATCGATTCACTTGAACCTTGAGCTCGGCAGCAAGCTTGGATCTGTTTCTACAAGCCGGCTGTATTTACACGAGCTTTTACAAAATTTTGTTACAAACGGAATAAAATATACTCGCAAGGGGCATGTTACGCTCAAAATCCATCGCGACAGCGAAGCGATACGATTTGAAGTAAGTGATACGGGTATTGGCATAAGCCGGAGTGACCAAGCCAAAATTTTTAATAAATTTTACCGTTCAGAGGATTATCGGACACGCGAGACTGGTGGAACAGGGCTCGGATTGTACGTCGCTGCAAAGTTAGCACACAAAATCGGTACGAAGATTGAGGTAAAAAGCCGTTTAAACCACGGTTCTACCTTTAGTTTTACGCTCCCCGTAGCAAAATAAGCTGATGTTACTCGTCGAGCCTGAGATGACTATGATTGACTGGCTGTTCAGCCAGGTTGCGGCCTTTCCACGTCACCGTCTTTAAGCGGTAACGTACTGCACTGACGATAAGTAATATGATTTCTTGCACCAGCAGTACTGGCCATAGGAATACCCTGAATAGCCCGGCAGGGCCGCCCGCTGATTTGGTAGTGTAGCTGCCGAAACCGAGGCAAATAACCAAATACAGTACGACTGCGGCAATGGCGTAGCTGCTACCGGCCATGACAGCTAATCCTATAGTAAAGAGAAGTCCGGTCAGGTAGATTACGCTCATAACTAGGTAAAGTCCATTTGACTCTAGGAACGGGTAGTAAAGTCTGATGGCAGTTTCGGCCTGTGATTTCCAGTGCTTCTCATACCGTACGCCAAGTGCTCTTGTTCCCAGAGCAGCTTTGTATGACCCAGAGGCGGCCAATCGACCTGCTATCGAGGTTTCTAGACGAACGTCAGCTGCGTAAAATGGCATGTTCTGACTCATGGTATTAAACCGGTTGCTGTCTATCAGCCAGATGGCGCTTGCTGCCGGTGGAGTCTGCTTCGATGAAAGAAACAACTCCCATAAGTAGCGCATTGTCCCAAGTATCGCACTGCTGCGCGCGCTGTCCTCTCTACGAGGCAGAACGGAGAGCATCGAGGATTTGCTTGATACCATTTCATTTACAAGCTGCCTAACTGTGTGCGGCGCTATGAGCGTATCGACGTCTAGAAATAGCAGAATATCGCTGCTGGCCTCTAGCGAAAGCGTGTAGTAGGCATGGTTTTTGCCCAACCATCCGACAGGCAAAGTTTTTCCGGGGATAAACCGAACACCCTCGGACGCAAATGACTTAATAATAGCCGATGTGTCATCGTCGCTGCTATCGTCTAGTACCAGGATTTCAAGTTTGTCATAATCACTCGACAGCACATGTTCAAGGCACTGGCTCAAGGCATGCCGTTCATTACGAGCGGCGATACAGACGGATACGGATGGCAGGTTGTCGCTACGAACGGAAGATGGATTGTATTTGTACATATTTAGGAGATATCCGAGCCGCGCGCAGCCGGCTAAGCTTGCAACAAAGAAAAATACCAAGGCAATATCAAGCGACCCCATATGATTTCATTGTACCACCCCTTGACTAACCGTTATTCCACGCGTATAGTTATACTTGACAGTCTGCCTACGAGCAGACTTTTAAATTGGGAGAAGAATGGTGGCAACGAAGAAAGACAGCCGAACCGTCACACGCATTAGCGCCAGCGATGCGCGTGGTAGTGCATCAAAAGCAAAACAACCGGCGGCAAAGTCGGCTCCTCGAAAGGCTCTTCTTAGCGAACGTAAGCGTTCCCTCGGCCCACTCGGCGCTATCGGCGGCTACTTTAAAGGCGCGTGGGTTGAACTTCGCCAAGTTCACTGGCCAACACGCAGTGCAACCTGGAGCTTAACCGGTGCTGTGTTGTTGTTTTCAGCCTTTTTTGTAGTCTTCATCACCGCTCTCGATGCCGGCTTTAAATTCGTTTTTGAACAAATTCTAGGTAATTAGGAGGATTAATGACACATAACAGATACGACTCAACTCGCCAATGGTACGCAGTGCATACCTACAGCGGTTATGAGGAAAAAGTAGGCGACAGCATTCGCCAGCGTATCAATGCCGTGGACATGGCTGACAAGATCTTCGACGTCATGGTACCAAAAGAGAAACAGATTGAGATCAAGAACGGTAAGCGTAAGGTCGTCGAAAAGAAAATTTTCCAAGGGTACGTACTCGTCGAAATGAAACTGACCGATGAAACTTGGTACATCGTTCGGAACACCCCAGGTGTCACAGGTTTTGTGGGCAGCGGAACTGAACCAACGCCGGTTTCCGATGCTGAAATCACCAAAATCAAGAAGCGAATGGGTGTTGAAGATCCTAAACACCACATCGACTTTTCTGAGGGTGAAGTCGTTTCTATCACCGATGGGCCATTCAAGGGCTTCGATGGTGCTGTTTCTGAGATAGACACCGCTAAAGGCAAGCTTAAGGTTATGGTGAGTATGTTCGGCCGCGACACGCCGGTCGAACTAGACGCGCTACAGGTAAAAAAGGTTTAAGATGGAACTCGAGGAACGACGTCGTTTATTCGATGAAAACTTAGAGAAAATCCGCGCCCAGAACCGAACACGTGAGGACCTTGAGCTCCAAACGGTGCCAGAGCTTTCGGAGGCAGCATTAAAGCGCCTGCAGATTTACTCAGCGGAAGTAAGCGCATCATGAGTCCATACGAAGGCGGGCATCGGGAAGAGTTGAGCGACCTTAATGTCTCAGACGTTCTGGGTGATATTTACGAATCTGCAGTTGATCTTGCAGGGTCTATGACCGAAGCTGATATTCGAAACCGAATAGCTGCGCTCGAGAGCGCCCGACTCGACGTGGAAGCCCAAATTGTACAATTACAATCGAGAGCAACAAGATTGCAAAATCAAACACTTATTGCCCACGATGCACTTCGTATCGTGAGCGATAAAGGTTTGGAATAATACTCGCTATCTGTTATAATAGGGTGGTTACGCACTGCTAAATGCTTCACAAAACTAGCAGTAAACTTATAAGGAAATTAAATGGCAAAAAAAGTAATCGGTAATTTAAAGCTGCGCGTGCCCGCTGGCCGTGCGACCGCAGGTCCTCCTGTCGGCTCTATTTTGGGTCAATGGGGACTAAACATGATGGATTTTATCAATCCGTTCAACGACGCGACTAAAGATCTGATGGGCAAAGATGTCATCGTTCACATTAAGGTTTACGAAGACCGGACGTTTGACTGGAAGAGCCTTGGCCAGCCAGTCGATGACATGATCCGCGAACGCGCCAACATTAAAAAAGGTAGCGGCAAGCCTCACTCCGAAAAAGTAGGTAAGATCTCACGTGCCCAGCTTGCAGAAATTGCTGAAATCAAAAAAGACCAGCTCAATGCCATCGACGAAGAAGGCCGTGTAAAAGTTATTGCCGGTACAGCCCGTTCAATGGGTGTTGAAGTTACCGACTAATACCGTCGTTCACCAGTAAGCGGCTGCTGTGTATGCAGCCGTTTTTGGTTACTCCAAGTACGACAGTTCTTCCAAAAGTGTCGTCATTTCGGTAACGCTGGCAAGTTGGGCGTGAGCGCGTGTATCGCCAGGACCTACTTTTATCGTATAGGCTTCCGCCGGCAGGTCACGGAACATATCTTCATCGGTATAATCATCGCCCGCACACAAAATAAATTCTGACTGGTAGACGGCTTCAAGCTCGCTCGCCGCATACCCTTTATTGATGTCGTTCGGCTTTATTTCAATAACCTTATCGCCGCTGAAAACACCTATTTCATCGGACGAAATCACTTCAACCAGCTCGCGCTTAATTTCGGCAGCTCTGACGTATGCAAGCTCTGGCACAACGTTGCGGTAGTGCCACACGAGAGAATAATCTTTTTCCTCTATTTCTGAGCCGGCTGTCCGTGAAACATATTTAGCAAGAATAGGCTTCAGCTGTTTTTTTACATGCTTGAAGTCATTATCCGTATGGGTCCACTTACCGTCATATCGGGTCCAGGCACCATGTTCGGCAATGAGCGTAACGTCGATGCCGCGGAACCACCGTTCAAGGGCCTTACGGGGACGCCCACTGACAATTGCCAATTGGTTTGCGTCATTGGTCGCCAGCCGCTTTAACATGCGGCGAAGCTTTAATGAAGGCTGAGCCATGAGCGCCCTTGGTGATGGCACGAAATCTTTTAATGTACCGTCGTAATCCAAAATGATAAGCCGGGAGCTTGCGGATCGGTAGGCATCAACAAGTGCCTGCCGCTCAGACGCTGTCATCCGCTTCTTATGTTGCTGTTCACGTTTACCTCCAGCCGCCTCAAGGTCTTGCAGAAAGTCGTTCGCCCAAGCCTGGACAGTGTACGATTTGAGCCTCCGCTGCATAACCGACAAACGGCGCAGCTGCTCGCGCTTACTCATGCGCAGTGCGTGGTGCATTGCTTCGGCAACGGACTTTGCGTCACTCGGGTTAATACTCAGTGCTTCGGGAAGCTCATCGATTGCTCCCGTCATTTCACTTAATATCAACACCCCAGGTTTATTTTGTTTCGATGCTACGTATTCTTTGGCTACCAGATTCATTCCATCCCGAATTGGAGTAACCAGCGCCACATCGGCAGCCGCGTACAATGCCACGACTTCTTCAAATGGCAGGTTTTGGAACTGGTAAGAGATTGGCGCCCAGTCGACCGTACCGTACTCGCCGTTAATCCGGCTTACAGTTTGTTCAATTTGGTCACGCAGGTTTTGATAGGTCTCAACTTCGGTTCTTGAAGGTACGGCTACCATGACAAGACGGACCTTCTCGCGGAATTGCGGATAATCCGCGAGTAAAATTCGGAATGCTTCCAGGCGTTCGGGAATACCCTTGCTATAGTCCAGCCGGTCGACTGAAATAATCAGCTTTTGGCCTTTGTGGGATTCGTTAAGTGCGCTGATTGACTTTTTAACCGACCCTTCACTCAGCGCATTCCGGAATTTGTCATAATCAATCCCAATTGGATAAGCGTCCGTTTTTACCGTTCGGCCATCGTATTCCAATAACCCTTGGTAGCTGCTCAGCCCCAGTAGTCGCAAACAGCTCGAAAGGAAGTGCCGCGCGTAGTCGTATATATGAAAGCCTATTAAATCTGCACCGAGCAATCCACGCAGTAGTTCTTTTCGTTGTGGTAACAGTCGGTAAATTTCAAACGACGGGAAGGGAATGTGCAAAAAGAAGCCGATGGTAGCCCGGGCGAGGCGTTCTCGTAAAATGCCTGGGAGCATCATGAGGTGGTAATCGTGCACCCATATTGAACCGCTCTGTTCAGAACAACTTTCAACGGCATCGGCAAATAACCGGTTGACTTCTTGGTAGGCTGCCCAGTACTCGTCCCTGTGGTGGCTGAGGGACTGGAAATAATGGAAAAGCGGCCACAATGTGTCATTCGAATAGCCTTCATAAAATTGTTCGACCTGTTCACTGGCCAAGTGCACGGGGTAGCAGCCAAACGCAGCAAGCTCCGTTTCTACTTCGACCTTTTCTTCTTCGGTCAGATCATCGGCCGCAATACCGGGCCAGCCAACCCATATTCGGTCTTGTTGCTCTAGTGACGACATGGCACGGGCCAAGCCTCCGGCACTTTCTTCAAATATAAGCTTACCGTTTTTACGGCTCACATTAATGGGCAACCTGTTAGAGACGATTACAAGATTGTAACGTGGCATTTGCTTTTTAGTATAGCGCACAGCCTCTGTTAAAGCGAGTTCACTATGAGCCCGGACACCAGGCCTACGACAATTATTCCGCCTCCGAGAAGTGCTGTCTCAATCCCATCACGAATACTGCTCGTTCGGAGCATGTAGCCCCGCCAGAACCCGGCCAGAAATAATAGGACCAAAGTAACGCCGACACACGCCCACACGGCCGTAGTGATATTGCCGATAAGTAGCAGGGGAATAATAGAGACCAGGCTTATGGCGGTGTAAGAAACAAACTCAATGACAGCCGGCGCGAAATAATTACGAAATCCGTGCTTCTTTTCGCGTCCGTCAAGTTCATCCAAATAATGTTCGCTGCTATATTTCACACTGGCCGAATTGAAACCGCTTACAATCAGACTAATGAAAGCTGTCGCTAAAAGCGTTTCTCTGCCATAACCGGCGAGACTTAGTCCTACCACAATACTTGCGCCAATAGCGAACCCGCCTTCAAAGCCTTCGAATGCAGCCAAAAACCGTTGTGCCCCTAAGGGCACCTTCAGTATCCGCCGGCTATGGTACCGTTCTGATCTCGCAGGTAAAGCCGGCTTAAGCATAGCCATAGTGTACCAGAATCTAGCCAAGCCGGGAGCATAACCGCTATACTGTTTGGTAATGCCTCGACTTAAGCGCGATCATCCCCTCCGTATTTTCTTCATTAGCGGCTTAATAACCCTACTCAGTCTCGCCGCAATCGGTGGGTATCTGGGTCCATCGGCGCTATTTATTGCGACGGTCCTGATATTGGTTGAGGTTACCTTCAGCTTCGAAAACGCTATCATCAATGCCAAAGTACTTAGTACCGTCAGTGAATTCTGGCGGAAAATTTTTATAACGGTCGGTATTTTAATAGCGGTCGTCGGAATGAGACTGGTGTTCCCAATTGTCATCGTCGCTATCACCGCAGGACTGCCGATGGATCAAGTCATCAGT
Source organism: Candidatus Saccharibacteria bacterium UBA2018 (assembly GCA_002335175.1). Lineage (GTDB taxonomy): Bacteria > Patescibacteriota > Saccharimonadia > Saccharimonadales > Saccharimonadaceae > UBA1020. The sequence continues at coordinate 217,391 of DDCA01000001.1, read as the reverse complement.
CTAACCATTAATAATCCCGATAAGTATGCCCATGAGCTTGAGGAAGCACATGTCCCGATTGCCGCCTTTGGAGGTATGTTCCTTCTTATGCTGTGTCTTCATTTCTTTTTCGACTCGAATCGTAAAGTGCATTGGATTAATATCATTGAAAAACCAATGCAAGATATGAGCCGATGGTGGCTATATAGCGCGGTCAGTTTTGCGATTTTGGTCTTCATATCCATGCTCCCAGGCAATCCTGCACCGAACGAGACGTTCATGGCCGGCCTACTTGGGCTTGTAACCTATGTCGCTATGCGCGGCTTGACTCATTTTTTCTCACGCCACCAGTCAACTCACAAAGGGGCAGCCCTTAAAACGGGAGCTGCCGGATTTACCGCTTTCTTGTACCTTGAAGTACTGGATGCAAGTTTTAGTTTTGACGGCGTCATAGAAGCCTTTGCGGTTACGAAGGACGTTCTTCTTATCGCCATCGGCCTTGGGATTGGCGCTTTGTGGGTTAGAAGTCTGACTATTTTTATGGTTGAGCACCGGGTTCTTCATGCCTACCGCTTCCTTGAACATGGAGCGCATTACACCATCGGTGTCCTTGCGACCGTTATGCTTACCGGCATATTCTTTGATGTACCGGAAATTGCCGCCGGAGTAGTTGGCCTTATGATTGTGGGAGCATCGATTATCAGCTCGCTGCGCGCTTCGAAACAGAGCAAAAATCTTCCGCTCGCATAGTGCTGTACAACCCCTTAGCTTTACGGTATAATACTGCTAATACATCAATGTTGGGAGTCAAGTTAAAAGCTTGACGCTTGCACCACAGAAAGGATTCATTACTAACCATGGCCAAGAAAGCCGATTTACTCGAGCGAGCCAAAGAGCTAAACCTTGAAGTAAGCGAAAAAAATACGATAGCTGAAATTGAGGCCGCCATCGCAACCGCTAGCACTGTCGATGCGGAAGCTGAAGTAGTAAAAGAAGAGAAAGCCGCCGCCAAGGCTGGCAAGCGCAGCGAGAAGTCGCTCCGTGAAGCTGAAGAAAAAGCCGAGAAAGAAGCTCGCAAAGCCGCCGGTGACACATCATCAAAATCTGAAGATACTGAACCGACACGAAAAAAGGGACCAGTACCGGTCACCCGTCCACGCATCGAACGCCGCGGCAAAAACTACCGTAAGGTTGCCGAACTTGTTGATGCAGGCAAGGTACATTCTCTTGCCGAAGCTTTAGAGCTTGCCGTTAAGACAAACCCCGTTAAATTCGATGCGTCGGTAGAAGTTCACGTCCGCCTAGGAGTCGACCCACGCCAAGCGGACCAGAATATCCGTGCAACTGTCGTGTTGCCAAACGGAAGCGGCAAAACCGTCCGTGTCGCTGTCTTCGCACCCGAAGGCGACCACGCCGCAGCCACCAAGGCCGGTGCTGATGTCGTAGGTGATGATGACTTCTTGAAGCAGCTCGATAAAGAAGAACTTAATTTCGACGTTCTTATTTCGACGCCGCAGTATATGCCGAAGCTCGGCAAGTACGCCCGTCTTCTCGGTCCACGCGGCCTCATGCCTAACCCAAAGAGCGGCACGGTTGCTACGGATGTTGCCAAAGCTACCAAGGAAGCCAAGGCCGGCAAGGTCGAGTACCGCGTTGACAAGCAGGCTATCGTTCACCTAAGCATCGGGAAAGTCAGTTTTGGCGCAACGAGCCTAGAGCAGAACGCTCGCGCATTCTTTGACAGCCTACAATCTCAAAAGCCAGGCTCTCTGAAGTCTGCTTACGTAAAATCAACGAGCATCAGCACCACTATGGGTCCTGGCATCAAGGTTGAAAACGTCGTTAGCTGATAGGCTAACCAGGTTGAAAACGTAGTTAGCTAGCTTTAGATTAGGCCGTTTCTTACCCCGGCTCGCTTTAGAGCCGGGGTTTTGGCCTAACGGGGGCGGCGTGTATTTCCAGAGTTTATTCTCTGGGGTCCCTAAGGCTCATCCCCTAGAGTAGCTCGCCCCCGCCAGGTATAGCGAATATACTGCTGTTGCTATAAAAGTGCAAGCAAATCTGTGTAATAATAGAGTGAAACGGAGGGAACATGCGACAATATCTGGATCTGCTACAAGACATTTTAGACAACGGCGAAGATCGTGGCGATCGTACCGGAACAGGCACAAAAAGTGTTTTTGGCCGCCAGGTTCGCTATGACCTCCGCGACGGTTTTCCGGCTGTCACGACCAAGAAGCTGTTTTTTAACAGCGTTGTGCATGAACTGCTCTGGTTTTTGCAGGGAACAGGCAATATTGAGTACTTGGCACAGAACAATGTCCACATTTGGGATGAATGGCCGTACAAGGCTTATTTAGAGAAGAACGGTCAGCCAGTGCCTTCCAGCAACTCCGACGAATGGAAGCAGGGCATAAAAGAATTTATTAGCCGCATAGCGTCCGACCACGACTTTGCTATGAAGTGGGGTGACCTGGGTCCGGTTTATGGCGTCCAGTGGCGCCAATGGCCCGACGGCAGTGGCGGTGTAATAGACCAGATAGCCCGTGTAATTGATGGGATAAAAAACAACCCGACAAGCCGCCGACATATCATCAGTGCCTGGAATGTTGCCGAAATCGACGATATAGTACGAATTGGCGGCCTTCCGCCGTGCCACAGCCTTTTTCAATTTTATGTCCATGAAGATGGACGGCTTGACCTACATCTTTACCAACGCAGTGCCGATACATTTCTTGGCGTGCCATTCAATATCGCAAGCTACTCCTTGCTTCTCGCAATGATTGCCCAAGTTACCAACAAAACGCCGGGCGAGTTTGTTCACACCCTCGCCGATACGCATATTTATTCGAATCACTTCGAACAGGTCAAAGAACAGCTGTCGCGCACCCCAGGCAAACTACCGACCCTCTGGCTCAACCCTGATATCACATCGATCGATGATTTTACATTCGACGACATCCGCCTCGAGGGCTACGATCCGCAGCCGGCCATTAAAGCGCCTATTGCCGTTTAGGTATTTTCTCTCTCGTAGGTAACGAAATCGAACGCGTATTTGTTGTGTTCGTCGGCCTCATGGTGGTCACGGCTGGTTTCACGCCATTCTTCACAGTTGATTTGCGGAAAAAACACAGTAGCTTGGGGAAACTCGGCGTCAACTTCCGTAACATACAACGTATCCATATCGTTTAGAGCCTGTGCATAAATTTGCCCTCCACCAATAACAAAGATTGGGTAGCGGGCAAGTGCGTAGGCTGATTCTAGAGACGAAGCAGTAAGCACACCATCCACACCGGTCGGCGTTCGTGATACGACAATATTCTCGCGGTTTGGTAATGGCCGTCCGATACTTTCGAACGTCTTTCGACCCATAATGACGCTGCCACCGGTGGTGAGCTTCTTGAAATGCGCCAAATCAGCCGGCAAATCACCCATCCACATCATGTCGTTATTGGCGCCGATGCCATTGTTTTTGTCTACAGCCACCACTATCGCTTTCATAGGTCAATTTTAGCATGGTACAATAAGCCTTAGATTTATGGGAGTATACAGCAACAGCCAGATAAAGGCGGCCGTCAAAAGCGGTCACATTATTTTTCATCCGTACCGCGAAGAGCACATAGCAGGTAGCAGTGTCGATGTGACGCTAGGCTACTATTTCTACAAGCAGGAATTTCAGCCGGAAGCCGCGGGTGTATATAACCCGTTTGATGAAGCCGACGTTGCGCGTTATTTCAAAGGGCCCTTAGAAGCTATGCCGCACGCTGAATGGTGCGACAAAAATGGGATTAAATTATTTGCGAACATCCCCGAGGACCATCCGATCATCGTCCTACAGCCCGGCGAACGAATACTCGGCCATACCCACGAGTTCATTGGAATTAAAGCACCAGGCACCAGTACCATGCAGGCTCGCAGTACTTGGGGCCGGAACGGTGTTGCCGTCTGTCTCGACGCCGGCTGGGGTGATCCGGGTTACATCAACCGTTGGACGATGGAAATCTACAATATGAACCAGCACGAGAGCGTTGTACTGCCGGTGGGGGAGCGAGTTGCACAATTAGTTTTTTACGAGACCGGACCTGTAGAGCTTGAATACAAAAAGCTAAGCGGCAAGTACCAAAGTGCAGCCAGTGATAATCTCGAAGATATTATAAAAAATTGGTCTCCGGAACAAATGCTGCCGCGTGCCTACAAAGACGCCCGAATGGCCGCCCCTAAAATCGAAGGTCTGAAAAAGGGCATCAAGTAGCATGGGCCTTTTTATCGCCATCGAGGGCGGTGACGGGTCGGGCAAGGCTACGCATGCGAAGTTACTTGCTGATTATTTGCGTGAACAAGGCTACCAGGTCCATGAATCTGACTTTCCTCGTTACGGCGAACCCTCGGCCTATTATGTGGAACGCTATTTAAATGGTGATTATGGCGGACCGGATGATGTTCCGGCCGAGCTAGGGTCTCTTCCGTATGCCATTGACCGATTTGCCGCCAAAGACGAAATTATAGAGCATTTAAAAAAAGAAAAAGGTATCGTTATTTCAAATCGGTACGTGGCATCGAATTTGGCCCACCAAGGAGCAAAGATAGGCGAACAAGGGCTCCGAAAAGTTTTTTACGAGCGTACTAAAACGACGGAATATGACATTCTTGGCATCCCCAAGCCGGACCTGAACATTGTTCTCATCATGCCGAGTGAGCACGCCCAGGCAAACGTCGACAAAAAAGAAGCCCGTGGCTATACGAGCTTAAAGCGGGACATCCACGAAGCCGATGCGGGGCACCTGGATAAAGCCAAGGCCAATTTTGAAGAGTTATGCGCAATGTATAGTTCAGAATTTACCGCAATCAGCTGTACTGATAATGCTGGTTCAATGCGGCCAATTGATCAGATACAGGCTGAGATACGCAGCGCCGTCTTGTCATAGGTGAACTTTGTCGTCTTTTAGATCTGGCTTGAACGCATAAAAGGAAGTACTTGTCGGTGCGATAGCAACGACTCGACCGTCGTTGGGATGGCGTTCCGATATGCCGAGGGCATGGTTCATGTCACTCGGCCGCGGCAATGACCCGTCAGATGCATATGCCGCGAATGTCCGTCGTTCGACGACAGCAGTATCGATGCCGTGTTCCGGGTGCATAAGTCCGAGCGCAGACTTTGCAATGAAAAACCGTAATTTCGAACCGTTGGTATAGTCTAGCCTCATTTTGACATTCCATTCAGGCTCCAGGCGTTCGGAAAGCATCGGGATCACACGTTCATCCCTAAACCGTTTAGCATCTTCAAACTCTGATTCATGCAACCAATAGCCGAGTAATGCCGATTTAACCGCTTCGTTTTGAAGAAAGGCAAGGCGCTCCTCTAGTGTCTCCACTTTCGCAGCCGCCCTTGAATACCGTAAATCTTCTTCTTCGAAATGAAGTTTTAGCCAGCTTTGCGACAACGCTAATTCGGTTGTTATTTTATGCTGCGCGAGCGCTAACTGCTCACGGCTTCCTATCATGGATTGCAGCTCAGCAGTCGTCACGACTGAAAGAGATTCTTCATTTTTACTCACAAAGACTTATTATATCACTTTGTCGTACGATATGCAACGTTACCCCTTGTAAGGTGCCTGTCAATCTGGTAATATAGCTCAAGACATTACCGAAGACAGTAGCCGCTGCAAAGCTTAATCTGCTACCAAGGCAATTTATCTTAAGTTACCTGTAGTGTCGAACCGCTCATTAACAATGTGGTCGATTATTAACATGTAAAGCTAGGAGTTTATCAAGTGGCTATCACACGCGATAAAAAACAAGCTTTAGTTGCCCAGATGGCTGGCGCTCTCAAGGACTCTAAACTGACGGTCTACGCTCAGTACAAAGACTTGAGTGTAGCCGACATGCAAGAACTGCGAGCGATGGCCCGCGAAGCTGGCGTTACTATTACGGTTATCAAGAACCGATTAGTACGTGTAGCTATGAGCCAGGTCGAAACCTACAAGAACACCGATACGTCGGCACTTGAAGGACAGTTGCTGTATGCAATCAGCACCGACGACGAAGTCGCATCCGCTCAAGTATTAGACAAATTCGCGAAAAAGCACCCCGAACTGATGTTTGTCGGGGGATTCTCATCCGAAGGTCTTAACCTTGACGCGAGCGAAGTCAAGGCTCTTGCCGGACTTCCAAGCAAGAACCAGTTAATCGCCGAAGTAGTTGCACAACTACTCTCGCCGGTTCACGACGTTACGAACGCACTATCTGGCAATCTTCACGCGCTGCTTGACGGCGTAGAAGCTAAAGCTGCAAATTAATTGAATACTAAGGAGAATAACTATGGCTGATGTTGCAAAACTCGCTAAAGAGCTGACAGGACTTACTGTCCTAGAAGTTAACGAACTAAAAAATGTACTAAAAGATGAATACGGTATCGAACCAGCTGCCGCTGCTGTTGCAGTTGCCGGTCCGGCTGCTGGCGGTGACGCTGGCACTGCAGATGCCGCAGACGAAAAAACTGAATTCACCGTCACCCTAAAAGACGCTGGTGCTCAAAAAGTAGCAGTTATCAAGGCAGTTAAGGAAATCACCGGTCTTGGTCTTGGTGAAAGTAAAGCTATCGTTGACGGTGCTCCGGCTCCAGTCAAAGAAAAGGTTTCAAAAGACGAAGCCGAAAGCGCAAAGAAAGCTTTGGAAGAAGCTGGCGCAACTGTCGAACTTTCATAGTTCGTCGTCCGACCACATTGCAGGAGCCTTCAATCACCCCTAATTTAATAGGGGTGATTTTGTATTTCGATAAAAATACAACGAACTAAAATGCACCTCTTAAATTTATGTGGATAAGAAAATCGTTGACTATAAAAACCCAAAATGATATATAATGGGACGTAATAATACTGCATAAAACACAGACAAGGATTACTGCGAGCATATGTCTGAATTACCAGAAAAACAGGTAAAGCGACTTCGGTCCCTTATTCAGGATGCCGAAACGAATATCGCTGCCGCTAAAGAGTTATTAATTAGTATCATCGGTGACGATGGCCACGTCGTTACACCGACCAACAGCCGTGACGAAGTCAGCGGGAAGGTAGTCGAAGGTGTCTTTGACGGTCAAAAAATGGCCGGTCCAGACGGCAAAGAATACCCAGTGCCAGCTAACTACGCTTCAAAGTCAAAGCTTGTTGAGGGTGATATTCTGAAATTAACCATTGCCGATGACGGCAGCTTTATCTACAAGCAAATCGGTCCAGTCGACCGCACGCAGGTAATTGGTACGTTAACCCAACACGATGGCGCGTACTACGTCGAGGCAAACGGCAAAGAATATCGTATTCTCCTTGCAAGCGTGACGTATTTCCGTATCAATGTCGGTGACCAAGTCACGATTATCGTTCCAACCGACAACCAGGACGCAACCTGGGCAGCTGTTGAAGCGGCGCTGTAGACTTATCCATGCAACGAATGCAAGACAATCCAGACTTTAAAGCTCGGGTAATAGTTCTGCTTAAGTACCTGTCAGTTGGACCAGCATTGGTTTTGATTGGTAGTTTTTTTGGCGCTGGAATGCTTGATGGTGTTGCAGGATCATCGCAACCAGGCCATCCAATCGGCTACTTTTTTGTAGTGATTGGTATGTTCGTGACAGCGGTAGTATGCGTTTCGGTGCTGATATTTTCGATAATCGACGCTTTCCTCAATCAGAAACGCGACAAACGGTTCCTCTACGCGCCATTTATATACATACTTGTTATTTATGGGCTGTACTACTACCTACCGCAGCTTAACTACGCCATTGCACGTTCAGTTACTTAGGACATTGACTTTTTTTAATTTCAGTAGTTAAATACCTTCAAGCTGTTCTATCTTCATCGGAGGTGGGAAATGTTGGTCAAGCTGGTGTGGTTGCTGGGAGCTCTCGCGATCACATGGAACATTGTCGTGAGGGACTGGCAGGCTGTGTACGAGTGCGTCATAGCGCTTCTCATGCTCGCCGTCGTGGTTCGCCTGAGCAATATCAGGCGTAGGCTGTACGGCCGCAGGTGAGGCCACCGAAAAGAGTTCGCCGAATCGGTTTAATCTGATTCAGCTTGAGCCGCTTTCGGTGGCTCTTTTCGTTTATAATGATTTCAATGGCCAAGCTACACTTCAAATACGGCGCTATGAACAGCGGCAAAAGCGACACACTTATAAAAACTGCTTACAATTATGAGGAGCGCGGTCTAAAGGTCGTCGTAATCAAGCCCGACGTCGACACAAAACACGATGACAGTGTGATAGCACGTGGCGGGCATATTCGAAAAGCTGACATCCTAGCCGCCGACACCGACTTAGAAAAGGCTGTTCTGGCTTACACTGACGTTGCAGCCGTCCTTGTCGATGAAGCACAATTTTTATCACAGAAACAGATTAGCCAACTGTTCCGTTTGGCAAAGCAGCACGATATTTCAGTCATTTGTTACGGCTTGCGAGCGGATTTTCAAACTAATTTGTTTCCGGGCAGCGAGCGCCTATTTGAGGTTGCCGACAATATCGAAAAACTTCCGACAATGTGTTTTTGTGGCTCGCAGGCCGAGTTCAATACCCGCAAGATTAACGGCAAATACGTATTTACGGGTGAACAGGTAGCCATAGAAGACAACGCGAAAGTTACCTACGACTCACTCTGCGGCCGTTGCTACGTCCGCGAAGGCGGCACTATATAAAAGCACAACGCGTCCTTTTATATAACTGCTGTAAAATAGGAACAGTTATGCGAGGGGATACTGCATGAGCCTGGCACTGTACCGCAAGTACCGCAGCCGGTCATTAGACGAAATCGTCGGACAGAGCCATGTTACCGATCTTCTTAGCCGTGCAATCAAGCAGGGCAGGGTGGCTCATGCGTATTTGTTTACGGGACCCCGCGGGGTAGGCAAAACAAGTATTGCTCGGATTTTGGCGCACGAAATTAATGATTTGCCGTACAAAGACGATTCGACTCACTTGGATATTATCGAAATCGACGCTGCTAGCAATAACGGGGTCGATGACATACGCGACCTCCGGGAACGCGTGCAAATTGCTCCGGTAAGTGCGAGCAAAAAAGTTTATATTATCGACGAGGTCCATATGCTGTCAAAGCCGGCGTTTAATGCGCTTCTGAAAACGCTGGAGGAACCGCCTGAACACGTTGTATTCATTCTTGCCACAACAGATGTTGAAAAAGTTCCCGAGACTATCCTTAGCCGCACCCAGCGCCACAGTTTTCGCAGGGCGACCGAGAAGGATATGGTCACCAATTTGAAGCGCATTGCCAAAAAAGAAAAAATTGCCGTTGACGAAGCAGCGTTGAAGCTTATAGCCAGCCACTCCGATGGCAGCTTCCGCGACAGCGTTAGCCTGTTCGACCAACTTGCAAGCAGCTTAGGCCCCGACGAAACGCTGACCGCCGAGCATACGCAAAAAATGCTTGGTTTGGCTCATGATGACCAGATGGCAGCGCTCGTCTCAGCAATTGATGCCGGAAACCTGCACGGCATCAACCAGGCTCTGAACGAACTCGAAGCCGGCGGGACTCCGGTAAAGACACTTACATTGCAGCTTATTAACTATTTGCGCATGAATATGATGAAGAACCCCCGCTATGTCAGCCTTATCAACAGCCTGCTAGACGTCAGTAAGTCATCCGCACCCGAGCTAAAACTATTAACGACACTTAGCTTATTTAACGGATCGAACGCACGGGCCGCCGAGCCAGCCGTAAAAGCAGTAATTCCAACCCCCGCAAAAGAAGAAAAGCCAGAACCTACTCCTGCTGTGTCCGCCCCGGCGCCAAAGAAAAAGACAGCTACGCCAAAAGGCAGCACTCCTTTTGACTGGAAGACACTGCTCGAACACGTCCGAACGCATTACGTGGCACTGCATAGCGTGCTATCCAAGTGCGAACCGCTCCTTGATGGCCAAACTCTTACAATTTATACCAAAAGTGCCTTTTATAAGAAAAAGTTAGACGATAGTAAGTACCGGGCGCTTCTGAATGGTTCACTCGACGAGCTGGGTATGTCCGGGTTGGAAGTCGAAACGAAACCGGGTGCGCCGCCAATGAAAGATAGTCAGGCAGCTCGCGTTGCTGCTATCATGGGGGGTGGAGAAGAGGTAAGCGTCGAAGACGCCTAAAATGATATGAAGCTAGAGGAAAAGAGCAGCCAGAGTTGGCGGATTTATTCCGCGACACTGCGCGATGAGAAAAACCGGAGGTTTGTCTTATGAAAAAAGACGTTCCTGCCGGTAAAATTCCACCCCAAAGCATCGATGCCGAGAAGAGCCTTTTAGGTGCCGTTTTAATTGATGATGAGGTGCTGGCCGACGTTTCCGAGTTCGTCACACCGAAAGATTTTTACGAAAAAGGGCATGCAGTTATATTCGACGCCATGATGCGCCTGTACGAACGGCATAAGCCGGTCGACCTTTTGACCTTAACCGATGAGCTGAAGCGTAAAAAAGAGCTCGATACCATTGGCGGATCGGCCTATTTGAGCGAACTCACAACTTATGTACCAACGTCAGCCCATGCTGCTGCCTACGCCGACTTGGTTGCCCAAAAAGCCGTCCGTCGGCGTCTCATTAAAGCCAGCGGTGATATTTCGGAGCTTGGCTACGACGAAGACACGACTACCCAAGAGTTACTCGAAAAAGCCGAAGCCGAGCTATTTAGCGTATCGGACCAATCGTTAAAGCAGGACGTCGTTAGCTTAGAGCACATCCTCACAGACAGCTTTGACCGTATGGAAGAGCTGCATCGCAACAAAGGCCAGCTTCGAGGTATTCGCACCGGCTACCGCGACCTCGACAACATGACGGCCGGCTTGCAGCGCAGCGACCTTGTTATCCTTGCTGCCCGCCCGGCAATGGGTAAGACGACTCTGGTGACAAACCTTGCCTATAACGTTGCGACGATTGCAAAGCAGCCCGTATTGTTCTTTAGCCTCGAGATGAGCAAAGAGCAGCTGGTCGACCGTATGCTTGCCGACGCCAGCGGAGTAGACGCCTGGAATATTCGTACCGGAAACCTTTCGGACGACGACTTTTCAAAATTATCCGAAGCTATGGGCGAGCTTGCCGAAGCACCGATTTTTATTGACGATACGCCGGGACTCAGCGTCCTCGAAATGCGCACCAAAGCCCGTCGTGTTTCGCACGACCACCCACTCGGACTTATTATTGTTGACTACTTGCAGCTAATGCAGGCGACAGGACGATCTGACGGCAACCGAGTACAAGAAGTTTCGGAAATTTCACGCGGATTAAAGCTGATTGCCCGCGAATTGAACGTGCCACTGATTGCGCTAAGCCAGTTGAGCCGAAGTGTCGAAAGCCGAAGCCCGCAAATTCCTCAGCTAAGTGACCTGCGTGAGTCAGGATCTATCGAGCAAGACGCCGACATAGTCAGCTTCATCTACCGGCCAGGCTACTACGAACCGGACAATCCCGAAGTCGAGAACATTACCAAACTTATCATCGCCAAGCACCGTAACGGTCCAACCGGTGAAGTCGGACTGTACTTCCACCCAGAGCGACTGCGCTTCATGTCACTCGACCGTAAACACTCTGATTAATCGTCACTTCCTCGTGCTATAATTTAAGCACTAATGGTTAGCCAAAAACTTGATAAATTCTTGCTTTACCGACTGCGCTTTGTTTTGGCATACCTACTGTTCAGCGTGGCTCTTGCAACCCTGTTGATTGTCGCTGGATTTTATCTTCCTGGCGGCTTGACTGATGGCGAAATAGAGTCCGCGCTCATCAGCGACAACCTTAATCCAACCCGTTTGTTTAGCCTTCTTCCAGAAGAACTGCTTTATCTGCCATACCGGCTCCTGCAAGCCGCCAGTATCGCCGTATTTGATTTTTCATCGATTAGCATCAAGCTGCCCTCTATCATCTTAGGTATCGCTTCGGCGCTTGGTATCCTGTACCTACTCAACCTATGGTATCGCCGCAACGTCGCTATTGTTGGCGCCATAGTGGCCGTCACGACAAACCAGTTCCTGCTCACATCACAGGCGGGCCATGCTGGCATTACATATATTTTCCTGACGACTTATATACTTATTGCGGCTTCGATGATTGCCCGCCGCAGCGCCTATGCACGTATATGGGTGATAGTCGGCTTTATTCTGGCCGCCATTAGCCTATATATGCCTCTCAACCTTTATATGTTGCTGGCTCTGCTTATCACGGCGTTTATTCACCCCCACGCCCGTCACTTGCTGCTGCGAAAATCTTCCAAGCCAATTGTACTGCTGGGGTCGGTAATCTTCTTGGCGCTTATATCACCACTTGTTTTAGGACTTGTGCACGACATTTCATTAGTGCCAACACTACTGGGCATTCCTACGGATTGGTCGGCAATTTGGCCGAACCTGCAAGAGCTGTTCAACCAGTATGCTCGCTTTTATGAACCCCGCAGCGGCGCCGTCCTTGTACCAATCTACGGCCTTGGCATCGTGCTGCTTATTCTTCTTGGGTTATACCGCCTGGTTACAACGAAATATACGACAAAAAGCTACATTATCAGCTTCTGGCTGGTGCTTCTCATCCCACTGGTTATTCTGAACCCTAGCTTTATTAGCATTACCTTTGTGCCGGTTGTGCTGCTGCTTGCACTCGGTATCGACTACTTAATCTGGTCTTGGTATCGGCTATTCCCGCGTAACCCCTATGCCCGCGTTTTCGGGTTATTGCCCCTTGCGGTACTCATTGCAGGCCTGGCTATCTCCAATGTCGACCGGTATGTATACGGGTTCCACTATGACAAAGAGGTGTACGCGGCATACAACTTTGACTTAGGGGTACTTACAAACGAACTTAAAAACATCGACAAAAACGAAACGGTGTATTTGGTCGTTAGCCCGGAAAACGCGGCATTCTACGCCAACTTTTCCAAGCACCAAAATTATGTTAGCTCGCTTCAGGTTGTTTCAACCTCCAAAGGTTTATCGCCGGAGTCTACGCTTATCGTGGAGCGCTCACTTCACAGCCAGGTTAATCGGATTCCGAGCAAAATAATCGTGTCACGCGCATCGCACGATGCCGACCGCTTCTACCTCTACAAAAAAGCTACAAATTAGCGTACAATAAGGTGAAGTAAAGAGAGGAAATACTATGGCGTTTGACCAGATGAAGATGCTGAACGACCTTCGAAAAGCTCAGAAGGATCTAAAGAAACAAATTGTGGAAGTAGAGGCCGGCGACGGTGCCGTGGTGGTGCGCGTAACCGGTGAGCTCAAAATCGACAGCATCAAAATCGACCCAGAGATGGTCGACCTTGAAGACATTGAAGAGCTCGAACACTGGATCGAAATAGCTGTCCGTGACGGCTTAGCTAAAGCACAAGAAATCGCAGCCGAAACCATGAAGCCCCTTATGGGCGGCCTGAACCTACCTGGAATGTAGGTAGCGCAGTGGCTAAGCAGATTCTCCCGTCCGCACTCCTGGACCTCATTGAAGAACTCGGGCGCCTCCCCGGCGTCGGGGCACGGACAGCCGAACGCTATGCCTATTTTTTGCTGCGAACTTCAACGGCTAATGCCAACTCGCTTGCAAAAGCCGTATCACACGTTCACGACGGCGTGAAGCAATGTCCTGTCACGTTTGCACTCATCGACGCCGACCAAGACGTCTCGCCGCTGTACTCTGATTCCGACCGAGACAGACAGCTTGTGGCCGTTGTCGAAGAACCGCTCGACATTGTAGCGTTAGAACGAACAGGGCAATTCAAAGGCACATACCATGTGCTTGGTGGTGCTATTTCGCCAATAGACGGTGTCGGGCCTGAGCAGCTTCATATACCGCAGCTTGTCGAACGAATTAAGTCTGACGACGTGAAAGAGCTTATTATCGCTACCAATGCGTCAGTAGAGGGCGAGTCTACTGCACTATTTCTGCAAAAGTACATTACAGACGCTGGCATCACGATAGAAATGTCACGCCTCGCACGCGGAATTCCGGTAGGTGTTGACCTTGAGTATGCGGATCAGATTACTCTTAGTCATGCACTTGAGGGCAGGCGAGCACTCTAATCGTCTGTCATCACTGCAGATAGCATAACACCACACATATACATCAAACCGAATAAAACATATACGCGAAGGTTCGAATCCCTTATCCCCAAGCAATGCGTCAGGGCTGACTATCAGGTTTACCAAATTAGTTTGATTAGATCGTTCCATCCTGCGGCATTATTAAAACTGTATATAATAAGTATCATGAAGCTTCAAAAATTAAAGATCGAAAACTTTAGAGGTCTAAATTTTGAGCATGATTTCTCAGAGAACAGTTTTATTGTATTAACTGGGGTCAATGGTAGTGGAAAATCTACAGTTATTGATACGCTATCAATCTTACTAACCCAGCAAGCAACACAGATTAATGAGCAGGTGGCACAGCAAGTAACGGGTGAAACGGCTAGTTTGGAGATCGAAGCTATTGCCGAAGAAGGTGAGGTTGAATTTTTAGCCCAGCGGCTGCATGAATCGCAGCCAAATCAGGCATCTATCGACACGTACCTATCGGAGCTAAATCAAAATATATTCCCAGGCGGTAAGTACTCTAGAAAGCTAGTAATACGAAAACCTACACTTGGTTGGAATCAGCAAAGTAATAGATATATACAGGAATATATAAACGGTACGGAATACAGCTTAGCTAATGCATCTGTATCAAGCCTGATTTCTCCCAACGCGTTCCATGTTCTTGCTCGAGAGATTGTCTTAAGATTTGATCAGCTTGAAAACTTAAACTTATCTTATTCTCTTTCACGATCTGCTGGATTCTCAATTCAGAATATTTTCCAGCCAACTGGAGAAAACCCAGGTCAGCGCATCTCTCGCACGACTGTATCTGCATCGCCACTCCTCGACTCTCTGATTGAATACGGTTTATCGAATGAAGAGAAGTTGGATGAATTAATTGAAGATTATAACGAAATTCTTGATCCTATCGTTATTTCAAAAGGGGCGTCAATTAATGGATTGACAAATCTCGTACTGGATCGAGGAAATGGAAATAAGTATACCGTTGACTCGGCGAGCTCGGGTCAAAAGAAAGCCATTGCTCTAGCTACTTTAAAAAAGGTGTGGAATCAGGCTAAATTCAAACCAATTGTATTATTGGATGAGCCAGAAAACAGTATGCATCCAGGCTTAACATCTCGTGTCTTTAAAAGTTTAAACGAGCTAGCGCAATCTGATATCGAACCTTCTTTTGTTATAGCAACGCATTCACCGGAAGTAGTAGCGGCTAATGCCGCTAACACTTTCAGGATAGTTACTAATGCAGGCACATCAACGTTAGTAAAGATTTCTGGACTTGAAGAAAGAGCCAGCATTATTGATGAACTCGGTGTTCATTTTCATCTGGATTATGTTGCTCAAAAAATCGTATTCGTAGAATCTGAAGCAACGGGAAGTAACGGTGGCTTGAATGATGCTGAGGCATACCAAGAACTTATAGATCCTGCAAAAGAAATGTATTTTTTTGTGTCATCGGGATCAAAAACTCAAGCCAGAAGTAGAAGAGCTTTTCAGGATGTACTTCTAGATAAGTTAAAGGTATCGTCTTCTGATATCACGATGGAACTTACGGACAGGGATGATCAGGATTACGATGTAGATAAGAACACCCCTTACCGTAATGTTGAGTATTTGTATACAGCGGATAAGCAACTTCTATCAGAAGTTATGAGTGAGGTACTTGATCGAACGATTGCGGTCAGTGATCTCGATTCTCACATACCTAATGATGTTGAATTAGAAAATGTTGATACGAAGCCTTACTGGGAATCGATAATTAGAGCTTACCGAATTCAAAAAGAAGTAATTAGGATAATACAAACAACTATTCTTAAAAGATTGAGAAATGATCCTAATAATCAAACTCAAGCGATTAAAACGTTAGTTGAGCGATTCTCTCAAAGCTAAAAGTTCTAAATACATCCACTATCCCCAGCCAATGGAAACGGCCACGGCATTTCGACTCTCGTCGAGACACCGTGGCCGCAGTCTTGTAACGCAATTCCAATGAGCTAGTTTCAGCTCGTAGGCCAGTCGACCTTCCGCAGCGAGCCGAAGAAAGTCTTGTGACCGGTGAGGGTTTCGCCTTCGTCGAGGTACGTCCACGTCTTCAGCTGGACTGAACGGTCGTGGCTGCCACCCTCGTCGTCGACGAGTGCGACCTCGTAGTCCTGCCTCCGTTCGTCACCGATCCGTTGATCATCGTCCAGGCCCTTAGGCTCTGGCCAATACGGGTCAGTATCTCCGCCCGAAGACTTCTCGAAATAGTCCGTCACCCAACGATCGATTTGGTAGACGTACCAGGTTTGGTATACCTCCACATCGCGGTAGACGGGTTCTTCGTAGTACTCGGTCGTGGTGACTGTTTCGTAGACAGGGACCTGACGTTGGCACTCCACGTCGACTTGGTCGAACGTACCGTTCCCGTTGTCGACAGTTACGGTTCCGCACACGTACGTTTCCGTCGTAGTACCGACCTGAACTTGCTTTGTGACCTCACGCGACTTCGTCACGTAATGATCGATGACACGGTCGGTGTGGTGAAGCTTCTCGTACGAGTCGATGATTCGCGCGTCGGAAGGGTAAGTCCAACCTTCTTGGGTGAGGGTACGGAACTCTTCCACTTCGACCTGCCGCTCCCACGACAAGCTCTTGACCGTCAGCTCGACCTCGTAGGTTTTGAGAAACCCCAGGTAGATGAGCGTGAGCGCGACGATGCTGACCACCACTCCGACGCCGAGAACTCCGGCGCGCTTGACGAGCGGTAGCAGCTTGGACACGCCAGTCTGCGAAACTTCGACGGTGCGGTGCACCAGTTCAGCTCCACGTCGTGGCAGATCCGAGAGATGGAACGTACGGCTCGGCATAACGACCGGACCGTCCGCCAGCTCTTGAAGCTTGTCAGCTTGCTGAAGTACGGCGTCTGTCCAGTCGGTTTCGAGAACCGACGGATCGCTGAGCTCAACACCTTCTGCCGCTACGCCCGACACGTACTTGTGCGTCGCGTTGACGTCGTCGTTGGCGCCGCGGGCTTCGCCGCAGTTGGAACATGAATCTGTCGTGGCCAAGTTTGACTGACCACACTTGCCGCAGTTCCAATTCGGACCTGCGTCAGCCAGCTGCAGCTCGTCTGCATCTGTGATGACACGAGCGTTTTCGGGTAGGTATGGACGCTCCTCGGGGTCGAGGAGAGTGTTGCGTGCGTCGCCGCACACGGGGCAGTTTAGTATCAACCCGGGGATTTCAATCCCGGTGTTGCACTGTTTGCACTGCCACAATCCTTCCAAGACCGGCACGGGAACTCCTAGTGGTAGGGAAATGCGTTGTTAAAGACCGTATGATAAACTATAGAATATTTCTTGAATTTTACAATACCTAACTTCACATAGACCGTATGCAGTGAGGCAAAGGAGTATAATAGTACTACCAACTAATGCGGGGGTAGTACTATGAAGCTTCAATTTATTAAAGCTAACGTGAATAGCCTAAAAGCGATGGCCATCGGTGCCTTGCTCGTTCTGGCCATGCCAGTTTCGGCATTTGCAGCGACGAGCACTGTGTACGACGCAACGCCGGCGGTATTGCCGCCGAACGTAGCGAGTCTAGGCTATCAAGCCACTTCGACATCTGAGTTCGGTGACTACGTGCACCTTGCGGGCACTGACCGAACACTCGACACAGTAACCGTGACGATGAGTAACTGGGCACTGTATTCTGACTATTCAATCGGCACTCCTTACAGTGCAGATCCCGTCGCTTGGACTCACCCGATAACTGTTAATATCTACGCGGACAGCCTAGATGTAAACGGCGAACCCGACACGCTGCTAGCTACCAAGACACAGTCTGTTCTAATACCATGGCGACCAGCTGCCGACCCAACCTGCCCAGGAGGCACGGCATGGAGGGCGAGTGACAACCTGTGCTACAACGGCATAGCTTTTAACGCCGTATTCGACATGAGCAGTTTGGCAGTAGATTTGCCTGACGATGTTATTGTCGGTGTAGCTTACAACACGGCCAACTATGGCGCCAATCCTATCGGTCAGTCTGGTCCTTATAATTCACTTAACGTTGGTGTCCCAAACGCACAGACTGCGAGCGTAGGCACTGACGATGACACCGACGCGGTATTCTGGGACACGACATATCCTGGCTACACAGCTGGATTCAAACTAGACACGGGCTGGACGCCAAACGGAACAGTAGCCTTCAAGATAACGGCTTCGACCGCCATGCCAACTAGCAAAGACCAATGTAAAAAAGATGGCTGGAAGTCATACGGTTCAACCTTCAAAAACCAAGGTGACTGCGTGAGCTTCGTAGCCACCAAAGGTAAAAACACTCCGTCGAACTAAGCTAAGTAACGATGTACATACAAAAAGGCTTCACGCGAAGCCTTTTTGGTTTAAGTGCTTTTGCTTGCACAAGCCGCACGAAAAGAGCACTATAATTTTATCGTCAGTCGACCGACAGAAGGGAGAAGGGCGATGCCCTTCAGAATCAGAACGACCATTGAACGTTTCGGCCCGGCGGATCCCAATGACAGGTTCTTCGTCAAGCTGGCAGACCGCACATTGCTGGTCTGCACGGCCAGCAACTTGACGCTGAAGAACTGGTCGGCCGTGCTCGACGCAGACTCATGGAGTCGATCACTTGTGATCAAGGCCAACAAGATGGTGAAGGCTGCCCAATCTCGTGGGCGCCTACCCGTTCACGCGAAGGGGAGGGACTCGGTGATTGTCGAAGTCCAATCACTTCCTGGCGTGGGCGACCCACGGGTGAAGCTGCATCTGCGTATCGACGGCGTTCATGGCTGGCAAGAGATGACTCTCACCGGTCCAGTCGTGAAACTCGACAACGTCGATCCCTGTGGTGAATGCGGGGGCATCCTGCGAGCGGCCGGCACGTTTCTCGTCTGTACTGAATGCGGCTGGGTCATCGAACCCTAGTGCCCGTCACCGAAGTAGAAGCGGACTCCCGCTCCTTCGGGGCGGGCAGTTTGCTTATCTGCTACAATATAACAGATGTACGATGCCGCCAAAAAGCTGATTGAATCTGCAAATAAAATTACCATTATTCAGGCCGAAAACCCCGACGGAGACAGCTTGGGCAGTTCGCTGGCACTCGAAGAAATTCTAGGGGACACCGGCAAGGATATTTCGATGTACTGCCCGTTAGAAATCCCTAAATACCTGCGCTACTTCCCAGGCTGGGACAGGGTTTCGATGGAATTTGACGCTAGTGCCGACCTGGCCATCGTGGTAGACACCAGTGCCGATGTGCTGTTAACGAAAGTCCTCGAAACTCCTGGCATACGGTCGTTTCTTGAATCGCACGAAGTACTCGTAATCGACCACCATGTCACGGAAAGTACGCTGTCTTTTCCGCACGATTTTTTGCACGAAGACGCTATTTCGACCAGCGAAATTATTTATAAAATGGCAAAAGAGGCAGGCTGGACAATCAACCAACAAGCTGCCGAGCATTTACTTGGAGCACAGCTGTCAGACAGCTTGGGACTGTCGACTCAAACCGTTACCGCCGAAAGCTACCGAATTGCCGCCGCACTAACCGACCTGGGTGCGCATGTGGCCACAATAGAAGACCGCCGCCGCGAATATATGAAGAAGTCACCCGAAATTCTGCAGTACAAGGGCGAGCTAATCCAGCGGATTGAATACCTTTCGGATGGCAAATTAGCGGTGGTTCACATACCCTGGGAAGATATTCAGGCTTATAGCGACCAGTACAACCCGAGCGTATTGGTACTCGACGAAATGCGTCTGGTAGAAGGCGTGGAAGTCGGTGTCGCCATAAAGACATACCCAGACGGTAAGCTGACAGGAAAGCTGCGTTCTAACATTCCGATATCCGAAACGATTGCCGGGTTCTTTGGTGGTGGAGGCCACCCGTACGCTGCCGGCTTCCGTGTCTATGAAAGTTATGACAAAATTATGCAGGAACTCGTCACTGCGACAGAGAAAGCACTCAATGAGTATCAAGCTTCATAATACCCTGACCGGTACGATCGACGAGCTGAAACCGCATAGTGACGGTACCGTCAAGCTCTATACCTGCGGCCTTACCGTTTATTCACAGCCACATGTCGGCAATTGGCTTGGCTATATTTACTGGGATGTACTGGTGCGGCTGCTTGAATCGTATGAATATTCCGTCGAACGGACACAAAATATTACCGATGTTGGTCACTTGACCGATGATGCCGATGCTGGCGAAGACAAAATGTTAAAGGCCGCCCTAAAGGAAGGTAAGACCGCTTGGGAAGTCGCTGAATTTTATAGCCAGGTTGCCGATAAGGAAGCGTATGAATTATTAGGCCTACGCCGGCCAACCCACTTGGTACGCGCGACCGATTTTGTGCCGCAGCAGATTGAATTTGCCAAAGTCCTCGAGCAAAAAGGCTACACCTATGTTATTTCAGACGGGCTATATTTCGACACCAGCAAACTGGCTGACTATGGAAAACTGGCCCGGCTCGATATTCAGGGACTCCGTTTTGGTGCCCGGGTAGCCGACACCGGCAAAAAGAACCCGACAGATTTTGCAATTTGGAAGTTTTCAAACCCGGACGAAAAACGCGACATGGAATGGGATAGTCCGTGGGGTAAGGGTTTTCCTGGCTGGCATCTGGAGTGCTCGGTCATTGCCCGCGAAACCCTCGGCGACCAGATTGATATCCACACTGGCGGTATCGACCATATTCCGGTCCATCATACTAACGAAATAGCTCAAACGGAAGCCGTTACCGGCAAACAGTTTTCGGCTATGTGGCTACACAATAATCACATCAAAATTGACGGTACGAAAATTGCGAAATCCATTGGCAACACAATTACATTGCAAGATGTTATCGACCGCGGCTTCTCCGTAACGGCCTTCAAGCTATTGGCACTAAGCAAACACTACCGCACTGAAGGCAACTTTAGTTGGGCAATTTTGGAATCCGCCGCTAACCGCCTACGTAACTGGCGAGATGTTGCCGCTTTGCGCCACCAAACACACGACACACTTGATGACGATGATGCTAAGGACGAAAATGGCGTTTCACTGCTGGCCACGCCACAAGCAGTCTCTGAAGCACTTGCAAATGACCTTGATACTCCCGGTGCACTCGCCATTATTGACGAAGCCTTCTCGCGTTTGGAGTCGGTCTCTCTACATAAAATTCATCGGCATAGCCTCGTGCAGCTGCTTGAGACTATCCGGGATTTGCTTGGGATAGATCTGCTGACTGACACCCCAGACATTAGCGACGAGATAAAGCAGCGAATCATCGAGCGCCAGCGGGCACGCGATGAAAAAAATTGGCAGCGTTCTGACGAACTGCGCGACGAGCTACGAAAAAGCGGTATCGACGTGCGAGATACCGCCAGTGGAACCGTTTGGTCCTACGCTTAAGGTTTAGGCGTTTTCTTCGGCTAGCTGTTTAGTGTTAGTGGATGCAAGTTTTTTGCGGTGCGCCTGCATGCGGTCAAGTTGGGCATTCATAAGGACTTTAATACATCCGGCAATCGGGATTGAAATAATACCTCCGGCAATGCCGAACAAATACAGACCGACAGTAACCGAGGCGAGAATAGTAAGCGCCGACAATTCAAGCCGCTTTGACTGAATAGTTGGTGAAATGTAATTGTTCTCAATTTGCTGGTAGATGATAAAGAAAATGATATAAACGATAGCAGCCCCAACATCGTTGAAAGCCAGCAAGCTCGCAATGAGAAGGCCGGCAATAGTTGCACCAAACATCGGAATAAGTGACAAAATGAAGGTAATAGCGGCAGCCGGTATAGCAAGGTTACTCGGTACGTTAAAGAAGAAGCTAAGAATAAACACAAACAAGCCAGCCGACAGCCCGCCAAGACCGGACACGGTCAGCTGTCCGGTCACATAGCCGGACACAACCGCATGCATGCGCTGGAACAGTGAGCGGTGATGCTCGAGCCGTTCTTGGTCGTCATACAATCCCCATAGCTTTTTCATCCAACTCGGACCTTCTATCAGCATTAGGAACGTCAGCACAAGCACCAAGATAGTTGCTGTAATAAACGAGAATACAGAGCCGATACCCCCAACGAGGTTCGAACCGACGCTCGACGCCCAGCCCGACGCGCTAGCCTGTATAGAATTGGTTGCTTGTTCGACTTGGGACTGCAGGTTGTACTCTACAATAACGTGGTTTAACCCCTGCCACTGTTCACGCGCACCTTCCACTAATGCCGGCACCGTTTGAATAAACTTCGCCGTTTGCTGGACAATAGGCGGAACGGCCAAGAAGATAAACGAACCAAGCAGTGCAATCACGACGATAAATGCAATGGCCGTACTGCCAGCGCGGCTATTGCCGGGCAAGTGCTTCGCAAGTCTACTGACAGGAGCGCTGAGCGCCAATGCCAAAAACAGGGCAGTTCCCAGAATGATAAGCGCTGACCGTGCACTATAAAGTGCGAACCCTGCAACGAGCAGGCCGAGCGGAACGAGCCAAAAACGGACAAAGGTTTTGGTAGAGGAATCGACAACGACTTTCATGCCGTAATTATAGCACGAGGAAGCGAGAGTAGAGCGTGCTTGTACGCATATTTGCTTACTACCCGAGTGGCCGCACGACCAATATAACAGCGAGTAAACTTACCAGCCCCAGCAGCCAGCCTGCAATAACATCGCTTGGGAAATGTGCACCCAAGTAAACGCGTGATATACCGATTACGGATGCAACAACGAAGCAACTGCCGAGAACCGCTGCGCCCAAAGGGCCGGGCAGTACGATTAGCGCCATATAGCCCAGCAGACCGTAGGTAATTGTAGAACCGCTCGAATGCCCGCTCGGAAAGCTAAAAGTTTTTAGCCACATTCCGCTGGCATAGTCAGTCATTGGTCGTGCCCGCTCAAAAAGCATCTTGAGCAGTAGTCCGACCAAAAGTGTAACCGGAATTGCTGTGCCAGCGTACATCAGCGCTATGTCCTCATTCATAAATCCACGTGTAATAACCACGAGAGCAACGATACAAACCACTATAGGATCGCCGAAATGCGTCGCTATCCGAAAGAACCAATGTGACTCTGGACCAAACACCGTAGCTGTCTTTTCTGTCACGACTTTGTCGAACCGGCGAATGAACTCTTTCATTACAATTAAAGTATATATGAGCATGACTGCTTTGACTAAGGTTACTAGACAATGTATAGTTAAGTTATCATGGTACGAACAATTGGCGCAGTCGACGCAGCAACAGATATACTGGGAGACAAATGGACTCCCCGGCTTCTTCGTTTTTTTGCTTCCGAGCCGACCGTGCGTTTCTGCCAGCTCCAGGATCTAACCGGCGAAATAAATCCCCGGACACTTTCTGCCAGACTCGTAAAGCTCGAAGAGGCCGGAATTATCGTTAAACGCCCAATGTCAGGGTCGCGCTGCGAGTACGAGCTAACTCCAAAAGGCCAAGACCTTATGCCAATCCTGCTCAAAATGCATGATTGGTCAGAGAAGTACGCCTAAATTCTCAGACTATTCTCAGGAAACGAGTATACTGTAAGAGTATGCGAGTACTGGTAATCGAAGATGAACATAAGATTGCCCGTGCTTTAAAGAAGGCTCTCGAGCAAGAACACTACGCCGTTGACGTCTCATACGACGGCGATGATGGCTTTGGAATGGCCACGACCGAACCGTATGATGTAATGGTAATCGACCGCATGTTGCCGGGTTCTTATGACGGCCTTGCTATTATTCGTGCTCTACGCGAAAAGTCTATTCACACGCCGGTTCTTTTACTCACCGCTCTTGGTAAAGTCGAAGACAAGACCGAAGGGCTTGATAGCGGTGCCGATGACTATCTGGCTAAGCCCTTCGCGCTGGAAGAGCTACTGGCCCGTGTCCGTGCGCTCCTCCGCCGGCCGGCAGAACAACAGAATACAGTACTGCGTTCCGACGACCTAGCTCTCGACACAGCCAACCGGCGAGTCACCCGTGGCAATAAAGACATCCCCTTAACTTCCAAAGAATACGGACTGTTAGAATATTTATTACGCAACAAGAACCGTCCAGTTTCTAAGGACACAATTATGCAGCATGTCTGGGACTACGATGCCAATATTCTGCCGAATACCGTCGAGGTCTACATAAAATATCTGCGCGCCAAGATTGACAAGCCATTTGGCCGGGCACTCATCAAAACAGTACGGGGTTTTGGCTACAAACTAGAGGACGGTGAAAAGAAATGAGACGGATGTTTGAATCCGCAACCCTAAAGCTAACGGCCTGGTACCTCGTTATCTTAGTTAGCATCAGTCTTCTTTTTAGTTTTATCATTTATGAGCTGTCGACCACCGAAATAAGCAGCCGGCTGGAGCGTTTACAAATCCGAATCGAAGGCAGTTCCGAAACATTGACTCTACCTGGGCCCCTGACTTTGACAGACGTACGAATGAACCAGACACGCGAAGCCCAGGCAAGTATTTTTGTCGGTCTTGTTTACATGAACTTGGCAGTCATAGGCCTGGGAGGGGTGGGGTCATACTTACTTGCACGGCGCACGCTCCAGCCTATCCGCGCTTCGCATGAAGCCCAATCTCGCTTTACCAGCGACGCCAGTCACGAGCTCCGTACGCCACTCGCTGTCATGAAATCGGAAATTCAGGTGGCGCTTCGCGACCCGAAAGCTTCGAAGCAGGACTACAAAGAGCTACTTCAAAGCAACCTAGAGGAAGTCGACAAGCTGACGGCGCTTTCTACGACCCTGCTTGAACTGGCACGGCTTGACAATCCCAATCTGTCGAGGGGCCAATATGTTGATATCGCTAAAATTGTTACCAAGCAGGTTGAAGCACGGAGCGACCAGAAGCATCGGATATCCGTAACACTTCCTAAGTCGCCCGTTTTCGTAGAGGGGAACGAGACGATGCTGAGCGACCTTGTACAGATACTGATTGATAACGCTCTTAAATACAGTCCGCCCGATTCCGAAGTGACGCTGTCGTTTGGTACTAATGGCCGGACATGCAAATTGTTTGTCACCAACCAAGGAGAAGGCATTGATCCGCAAGATGCCGAACATATTTTCGACCGTTTCTATCGGGCTGATTCGGCACGTACGTCAGAAGGCGGCCAGCGCAGTTATGGGATTGGGCTGTCGCTCGCAAAAAAGATTGTCGAACTTCACGAAGGCAAAATTAGCGTCACCAGCACGCCTCGTGAGCTAACGTTATTTACGGTGTCCCTGCCTCAAATTCGAAAAAAACGTTAGCATTTTATATCTGTTACGCTAGATTCGCTGTTTTTCTTTTAAAAAACGGAAGCTTTTTCAGTTAATCTTCAGAATTGGGAGGTATAGTCATAACCATACAGCACATGAGAGCGCTGTACTAACAAGAAAACGGAGGAAACATGCAAAGTTCCAAGAAAACTATTCTACTTAGTAAGAAGGGTATGAAAGAGCTTCGGAAGGAAGTTAGTAAGTTAGAGCGCAAGCAGCAGCAGATTATCAAAGAACTGCGTGAACTCGACAAGACCGACAATCACGACCAGCGCCTGGCCCGCATTGAAAAATTGGCCGAACTTGAAATTGTCGAGAACCAGCTGCGCGACAAGGAACTTTACCTGTCTCATGCCAAGCTATTCCCGCGAAAACGTGACGCCCTCATGGTAGCTATCGGATCGGTAGTTGAACTCATCGATGCCAGCGGCCGTATGGTGCGCTACCAGCTGGTTGATAGCATCGAAGCCGACCCAAGTGATGGCCGTATTTCAGCCAATAGTCCGCTTGGTCAGACTCTGATTGGCCGCACCATCCAAGATACGGTTGAATGGGGAAGCAAGTTTAGCAAGAACCAGTTGACCCTCGTCCGAATTTCGTAACCTGTTGAAATCCGGCTCCGTAGCGCAGGCTGCCCACCGCTTGCGCTACTTTTAGTTTTCAGGCATCGCCACATCTGTTACAATACGTAAAGTTTGGTGGGACATGCCAAATTGTAACGGCACCTGCTGTTTGAGTGCGGAGCACGAGTAAATATAAATATATAATGGTCCATGGACCAAAACGACCGCAAATGTCGGAAAACTAAGCGTATCTTACATACATTGATGGGACGTCGCCAAGTGGTAAGGCACCTGGTTTTGGTCCAGGCATTCGGGGGTTCGAATCCCTCCGTCCCAGCCATGTTATGGCCCGACCTTCTGGTCGGGTTTTAACATGTCAGTGCCAAAGTGATTTGGTCGCCGAGTGAGTATTCGGGGCGAAAACTGCCAGTGGCAGTTTGAGAGCAATGTTCCGATGACGATTAATCGTCAATCGTGAACTTGCGGGGTCGCGGAACGTGACTCGAATCCCTCCGTCCTAGCCATGTTCATGTCCTAATGCTAAAGGTAGTGGACAAAGGGTAAGATGTGCTACTATATACTGCATAAGCAGGATGTAAAAAGTGGCGCGCCTACCAATACCAGGACAAGATGAGGGGACGTGGGGAGAGATCCTCAATGAATTTCTAACCCAAGCACTGGCTGCTGACGGTTCTTTAAAGCCGGGTGTGGTTGACGCCGCGGCTATCACCGACACCACGGTCACCGAGGCCAAACTCTCCACCGACGTCCAAACAAAGCTGAATACCGTCGCGCCTGTTACATCCGTTAATACCCAAACCGGAGACGTTGTCTTAACCAAAAGCGATGTCGGCTTAGGGAACGCTGACAATACTTCTGATGCCAATAAACCGGTCAGCGCAGCTACGCAGACGGCCCTTGATGCAAAAGCCAACATCTCACATACCCATGCAGCAGCTGACGTCGCTTCCGGCACGCTTGACATTGCCCGAATTCCAACAGGTACTACCAATGTAACTGTTGCTCTAGGCAACCATGCACACACAGGTACCTACTTGCCAATCAAAAATGGTACTTCATCCCTCACCGACTCGACAAACGACAAATTTGCACGTGTTGATATTACCGACGACACCAGCCCAACCAGTGGGTGGCCAGACCGACTGGCGTTTTATTTTGACGGCACACGCACAGGCTACCACAATGAATATGGCGAGCTGCGGGCCCGGCCGGCCAAAGCCAGTACTGTTGCCCTTAGGGCAATGTACTTTGGCTCGGGTACAGCCAATATTTTTGAAGTTGCCCCTAACGCATCCGGTGCAGAATACTTCGCCGTCAGCAGTACAGCAGCTTCGCTGACAGTTCCATTAGACAGTACGCAAGATATCTCCACAACCGGTACAGTGTCCGGCAGCAACATCGGTGCAAAGGTCACAGCCTCCTCTTCTGCACCGTCCAGCCCAGCTACCGGGGATGTTTGGATAGATTTGAGTTCATAGCATGGCATGGATTAAAGAGGCTTCCGGATCAACGAGCGGGCCCTCGGCATCTGTCGTCGTCACAGTCCCGACAGGAGGCTTTCCGGCAGGTCACCTACTCGTTTTAGGAGTCATATGTGTAGTCAGCGGGGCTACGAACCCGGCCATGGCTGTGAGTGACAGCAAAGGCAATACATGGGTAGCTGACCGTACGGTTGCACCAATAACCGGCCAAACGACCTATGTATTGCAAAGTTCTACCCTCGTAACAACGACGCTGAATGCCGGCGATACCATCACGGTAAATGCCCCCGGCAATACGCCGAACCGCTTTGCCGTTACCGTTCAAGAGTTCAACGACATAGTCGCGAGTAACGACACAGGTTCAGTCAACGACAACGGCGGCGCCTCCAGTTCTAATTTAACGAGTGGGTCTTTCACCACGGTCAATCCTAATAATCTGATTGTTAACGTCGTCGGGCTGGTTTCGGCCGGCCGCACATTTACACCAGGTACAAATTACCATGGGGGCACAAAAGTCGCCTCTACCAACGGCACAGGGGACCGGGCTGTGGTTGCCCAGTGGCGCTATGTTACGAATACGAGCCTGTTCACGACGCCCAGCTCCCTAAACGCCGGGTCAATCTATGCCTCGGTAGCTCAAGCCTACACTGGCCGCAGCAGCAACGCCAAAGTCTGGAATGGCTCGTCCTGGGCTAGTCATCCGGTCAAAGTATGGGACGGCTCTGGCTGGGTAGTGCATCAGGCAAAGGGCCACGACGGTTCTAGCTGGGTAGTGGGCAAGTAAGGTCTCTCTTTGCCATACTGAATCCATGAGCGTATAATGGTTACGGCTATGTAAGTACTGAGCCTCGGCTTTTTCCACTTACAGGCTTTAACAAATTTCAAGCGTCAACCGACGCTTCATATTCATCAGTGAAGGCAGTAAACAGGCTAGTCTGAACGGTCGTTAGCCCTTTCTTTCTTCGCTCCACTCCAAAATTCCGTTCGCTAATTACTAACATTAGCCCTTGCTACCTGCAAGGTTAGGAGTGAATATGACCAAAACAATCATTAACAAAGAAGTAACCGTCACCGCCGTTGGGTTCAAGAAGAACCTGGCAGCCTACCCGCGGGCAATGGAATTTGAAGGTAAAACCTACGATTTCATAGACCAAGGACTCAGCTGCGTTATCCGACACGGCGGCCGTCTAAGCCAGATTCTGAGCTTAACCGACGGCTCACGGCAGTTTAGGCTGCGGAGTGACAATCACGGTGGTGTCTGGACGCTGCTTACGATAAGCGCCTAGGCCAGCTGCCAAGCAGGGAACCTTGTAAGAATTCTTACAAGGTTTTTTGTTTGAGATGGCTATAGTTAAAAGCATAATTACTTAAACAAGGGAGCTCAACGTGGGCGATCAAAAATTTGCAGGATTAAAAGCGATATTTTTCAACGGTACGCTGAAAAAATCCCCTGAAGTCAGCAATACCGAAGGGTTGCTCCGCGCCAGCATGAAACTGATGGAAAATAACGGTGTTGCGACCGAACTTATCCGAACTATCGACCACCCAATTGCCAGCGGGGTGCAGCCCGACATGCGCGGCCACGGCTGGGCTGAAGATGCTTGGCCAGAACTCTATGAAAAAGTGAAGCAAGCAGACATAGTGGTAGTCTGCGGCCCGATTTGGCTAGGTGATAACAGCAGCCAGACCAAATTGCTCATTGAGCGGCTCTACTCGAATTCCGGTGACGTAAACGACAAAGGCCAGTTCGTTTACTACGGCAAAGCCGGCGGCGCGATTATTACCGGCAACGAGGACGGCGTAAAACATTGCTCCATGAACATTCTTTATAGCCTGCAGCACATCGGCTTTACGATTCCGCCGGCCGCAGATGCTGGCTGGATTGGAGCAATCGGACCCGGGCCGAGCTACCTGGACGAAGGGTCGGGTGGCCCAGAGAGTAATTTCACCAACCGCAATATTACGTTTATGAGCTACAACCTGATGCACATGGCTAAAATGCTGAAAGATAACGGTGGTGTGCCGGCAGAAGGAAACCTGCCAGAAGCATGGAAAAATGGAGAACGCTGGGGATTTCACAACCCAGAGTACCGTTAATGTCTAAAGGAGGTAAACTATGCCTTATAGCAACCTGAACGAGCTGCCGGACAGCGTCAAGAACGTTCTACCGGAGCATGCCCAAGACATATATAAAGAAGCATTCAATAGCGCCTGGGATCAGTACGACACCCCAGAGGAACGCCGAGATAACGCTGACCGAGAAGAGACAGCTCACCGCGTTGCGTGGGCGGCAGTCAAGCAAAAGTACGAAAAAGGTGACGACGGCAAGTGGCACCAGAAAGGAGACTAAGTCTTGAAATTATACGACGGACTTTATGACCCAACGACTATGTATCCAAAGCTCGATATTCCTGAGCAGCGTCAGGACGAGCCAGGTCTCGATAGCAAACTTCAGCCCACAGCCGACCACGGTCAGGACTCCTACGAGGGCCACGGTCGGCTACAAGGCCGCAAAGCGCTCGTTACCGGCGGCGACTCTGGCATTGGCAGGGCAGTAGCCATTGCCTATGCCAAAGAGGGCGCTGATGTAGCCTTCACATATTTGCCAGCCGAGAAGGAGGATGCCGACGAAACAACACGCCAGATTGAAGCGGCCGGCCGCAAAGCCGTGCCAATCGAAGGTGATTTGATGGATGCAGCGTTTTGCACTGACTTGGTCGATAAAGCTGCTGTAAAGCTAAACGGTCTGGATATTCTAGTAAACAATGCCGGCAAGCAGGTCTATGTCGACGACATTGAAAAACTGGAGTTAGAGCAAGTTGAACAGACCTTCCAAATAAATATCATTGCTATGTTCAGAATCGTGAAGGCAGCGATGAAGCATTTGCCAGCCGGCAGTGCAATCATTAACACCACCTCCATCCAAGCCTACGAACCGTCAGAGGGGCTCTTAGACTACGCCGCTACAAAGGCCGCGATTGCCAACTTTACGAAAGGCCTTGCGGCGCAGCTAGTTAAAAAAGGTATAAGAGTAAATGCTGTCGCGCCGGGCCCCATTTGGACACCGCTCCAACCAAGCTACGGCCAGCCGATGGAAAAACTTACCAAATTTGGCGGGCAATCACCAATGGGCCGGGCGGGGCAGCCGGCCGAACTGGCAGGAGCCTATGTTTTTCTGGCGAGTAATGAATCGTCCTATGTTACCGCTGAGATTATTGCAGTGACGGGCGGAATGCCGATCTCTTGATAATCCGGCTTTCTGTCACAATACAGTCGAGTGGTATGTCATGCTCCTCAACCGGCAGAATGTCAACCTGCTGAATATCAAATGCCAACCCAATTTTGAGTGCATTCGGCTGGGTAGCCAAAAACCGGTCGTACCAACCGCCGCCATGGCCCAGCCGATGGCACGAATCATCGAATGCAACGAGTGGAACAATAATGACGTCAAATACACCGCTCGATATTGGTGCTGTATTCGTAATAGGCGGGTATGAGATGGCGATTTGCGGCCACTCACGTGCGATAAATGTTTCGATCCAACTTGTTTCAGCCTCACTCCACTCAGCGTTAGACCGGTACGCATGTACCGTGTGCACAGCTGCCCAATCGACTAGGTTTTGAACGGCCCGGGCAATCAGGCGGCTTTTTCCGGCAACATCCCCATTTGGCAGGTTTTTCCGAAGAGCCATGAATTCTTGACGAAGGGCGGCTTTGTCCATAACATCAGTATAACTACTAGACAAAATATAGTACTTGTGCTATAATGAAATTATAAGGTGTTATTTACCTAAATAACACTGGGATGAATACCTAAACTTTATACCGAAATATACCGTTTCTGGCCGTTCATCAAATATTAAATGAACGCTTAGAAAGGTATTCATGTCTCAATCTTATTTTGGTGGCCGCGCAAACCGTGGTCCTAAAAAATCAAATAGTAATAATAACCGCTTTGGCGGCCGTGGCCGCTCGTCACAGCCGCGCCAGAAGGGCGCGCGTAAACAGTTCATTCACCCGAGCAAGTTTATTAACCGCACCGCGGTTGACCAAACCCCTGAGGTGTACGAACCCACGCACCTCTTTACCGACTTTGCTCTAGACCCAACTCTGCAAAAAAATCTTGCAGCGCTGAAGTTTACTGCACCGAGTGCTATCCAGGACCAGGCAATTCCATTAGTGCTCGACGGCAAAGACGTTATTGGACTCGCCAACACCGGTACCGGCAAGACGGCAGCATTTCTGCTTCCGATTTTGACGAAACTAGCCCGCAAACCCGAACGCAGCAGCGTCCTTATTATGGCTCCGACCCGCGAGCTTGCCCAGCAAATCGAAGCTGAGGCCAAACGGTTCTCGCGCGACATGCGTATTTTCTCAACTGTCCTAGTTGGAGGTACGAATATTGACCGCCAAATGCGTGATTTGAAGCGTGGACCACACATTATTATCGGCACGCCCGGCCGCTTGAACGACTTGCTGCAGCGCGGTGCACTGCGCCTTGATGGTGTTCAATACTTCGTACTAGATGAAGCCGACCGTATGCTCGACATGGGCTTTATTAACGACATTAAAAAGGTAGCCCGCCTGTTGCCGTCTCACCGTCAGACGTTATGCTTTAGCGCGACGATTACGCCGGCTATCCAGACACTCATTCAAGAGTTTACGCATAGTCCAGAGACCGTTTCGGTCCGAACGGGCGAAACCAGCGACCACGTTTTGCAGGACATTATTGAGGCAACCGACAAACAGCACAAGCACGACTTACTTCACGACCTTTTGAGCAAGGAGGAGTTCGACAAAGTACTTGTGTTTGGTGAAACAAAATACGGCGTGCAGCGTCTGGCTGACAGCCTGACCAACCAAGGCATTCCGTCGGCCGCAATCCATGGAAACAAATCACAGTCACAACGCCAGCGGGCCTTAAGATCCTTCAAGGAGAACGCCGTGAAGGTTCTAGTCGCGACGGATGTGGCTGCCCGAGGCCTGGACATTCCCAACGTCAGCCATGTTATTAACTTCGACCAGCCCGCAACCTACGATGACTATATTCACCGAATTGGTCGGACCGGCCGAGGCGGGAAGCATGGTAAGGCGCTAACCTTTGTCGACAAGCGCTAGGCCCACCCATTTGGTAGCATAGTAAGAGTGAGTAAGTTCCCAGTCGTTGAAACGACACTTGAAAAAATTGTTGGCGGTGGCCAAGCGCTCGGCTTGTATTCTGATGGCCGCAAGCTGTTTGCGTGGGGCGGATTGCCGGGTGAAACCGTCCGTCTGCAGGTGACTAAGAAGCGCTCTAAACTCATCGAAGGCCGTGTTATTGATGTGCTGCAGGCGAGTAGTGAGCGCATTGAGCCCCTCGACCCCAAAAGTTATCTTTCAACCAGTCCGTGGCAGATTATGTCACCCGAGGCTGAGCGGCACTATAAAGCCGCGTTAATTGAGGAGGCTTTCGAGCTTCATGACATCGTACTACCGCACCCAATCGAAGTGCATATGGACGACCGTCGCTTTGGCTACCGGAACAAAACCGAATTTAGTTGGTACTGGGATACAGAAAACAACCGGCTCGAACTGGCATTTTTTGTCCGTGGCTCAAAAGGCAAAGTACCGGTTGAAGGTACGTCTCTCGCCCGCGAAGAAATTAATGTCCTCGCCCGAGCAATCCGAGACATCCTGCGCAAAAAGCAGTATGAAGCTCGTGACTTAAAGACATTACTTATCCGCTGCGACCAATCCGGTAACTGCGTATGGCAGCTGTATGTCAAGAACGAATCTGCCGATTATATAACAGCCGATGAAGCCGGTAAGTTGCCGGCGCAGGGTGGTGAAATTATCTACTCCGACCCAAAAAGCCCCGCCAGCAAAATTACCAAGCGGTTAGCGCGATTTGGGGAAGTAACGCTTCACGATTCAATCCTGGGCATCCCATTCAATTATGCCGCAGAAAGCTTTTTCCAGGTTAATATCCCAATTTATGAGGCTGCTTTGAAAGAAATGCAGACACACGTCACTGCGTCGAAGCAGCCAGCTGTCGATTTATATTCCGGTGTCGGCACAATCGGGCTGACTATCGGGGGAGCCGGTATAACGATGGTTGAGTCAGATGAATACGCCGTTAATGAAATGCAGCGCAACATTACGGCGCTAGACAGCGACGCGAAAGCTGTTTTAGCGACTTCTGAAAGTGCGCTCAGTGAAATCACGGCCGACAAGCTTATTATTGTCGATCCGCCGCGAGCCGGGCTTCACCCCGAAGTCATAGAGAGACTGCTAGAAACAGCTCCATCCAAAATCATTTATCTTAGCTGCAATCCCGTTACCCAAGCCCGTGATGTAGCACACCTGGCTGGAATTTATGGCATTAAAGCTCACCGCGGCTATAACTTCTTCCCATGTACGCCGCACATAGAGCACCTTGTGGTACTCGAACGAAAAGCATAAGCCCGATTGACGGAACCGTCTTGCTTCATTACAGTTAATGTACATGAAGCGCGGTTTCACGTTAATTGAAGTAACTGTTGTCGTTACGGTTATTTTGATTTTGACGACGGTAGGCGTATTTGGATTCAACCAATACCGGCAACGTGCCGTCGACGGACAGGCCCGTTCAATTGCGAATGCTATTAAGTCTGGCGCCGAGCGGTACTACAGTTCGAACAATGAATACCCGTCGGCGCAAACATTATTTACCTCAGGCGGAGCAACAGCACCGAGCTGCACCGTAGCTCCGGACTATAACAATATTTACTCGAAAACCGGTGTCGCATCCAATACGCTCAACGGTTCGCAGGTCCAATTGATAACCCATGCCGGGGCGAATTGCACATGGGACCAAAATAAAGTTTATTATCTGACAAAGACGACGACGGATGCCAACGCGACCCGCGCCTATACCATCTCAGGCTGCACATACACTCTCACCGACAGTGTCCAAGGTCACGCCGGCGCGTCATACCTGATTGCGTACTTCTCCCGGCAAAACGGATGGTGGTTCGTAACAAAGAGTAATTTTGGCACCAGTACGACTTCGGACGGAATTTGGTGCCCGTTCAGATCGCTTTGATGCGACGGTAAGCAAACTTGGCAACTACACGCCACTGGTTGGCGGCATCGGTGTCAAATTGTTTAATTTCGCCCGTTCTCACTTCAGATATCTGGACAAGTGCCGGGTTATACGGGGCAAGTGTCCGGTAATATTGCAAATCCGCCTTTGACGGATGGCTCCGGCCCGGGAAAACATCTTTAAATTTTTGTGTACCAATATCGTCAAAGTAGTTTGGCTGTGCTTTCGGAGGAATATAAAGTTCTGCAGTCAACCCCATACGACTGACGATTTTTTTGATGTCAGACAACAGCAGCCGCGACGTGCCGGTGACATAAAGCAACAATTGCTTTTTAGTTGTCAAAAAAAGCGTTGCCCGCGCTACCCGGCT
The DNA here is from genome assembly GCA_002335175.1 of Candidatus Saccharibacteria bacterium UBA2018. GTDB lineage: Bacteria > Patescibacteriota > Saccharimonadia > Saccharimonadales > Saccharimonadaceae > UBA1020. Next base: position 182,608 of record DDCA01000001.1, on the reverse strand, counting down.
AACGGGAACGGCGCGTACAACGACATGGTCGATATCAATACTCATGCCAAAGCGGCTTTTGGCAATCTGTTCAAGTGCCATGTCGTCGTAGACATCCGGGTTCATGAACTTATTGTACCAGGCAGCGAGTAAGAGTGAACTGCTACAATGGAATCAGTGGATTTTACCGAGCGCTACAAGAAGCTGAATGCCCGCCAGAAAGAGGCGGTCGACACGACCGAAGGACCGCTGATGGTCGTTGCCGGCCCCGGCACCGGCAAGACGGAACTATTGAGCATGCGTGCTGCCAATATTCTGCGCACCACAGACACATTGGCAGAAAATATCTTATGTCTGACGTTCACTGAAAGCGGTGCGGCGGCAATGCGCGAACGGTTAAGTCAGATTATCGGCCCCGATGCATATAAGGTTGCTATTCATACCTTCCACAGTTTCGGCAGCGACATTATCAGCCGCTACGGCGAGTACTTTTATCATGGGGCTAACTTCCGGCCGGCATCAGAGTTGAATTCATACGAAGTGTTACGGGCAATTTTTGACTCGCTCGACCTATCAAATCCGCTAAGCAGCAAAATGAATGGTGAATACACACACCTCGCTGACTCGCTTGCGGCTATTTCCGACTTAAAAAAGAGCGGTCTGACAAGTGACGAGCTGCTACAGGTTCTTGATGCCAATGAGGCAGTAATAGATAACGTTGAGTCGGAGCTCCGTAAGGTTTTTGCGAACCGGATTTCGAAGGGTACTGCTGCCGCACTCGCGCCTACCGCCAAAAAGCTGGCAGATTTTGAAGTTCCCGAACTGCCCCCAGGCATCTCGCCACTTGCGAACGTGTTGGCGCTCAGCTTGGCACATGCGATTGACAGTTCGGAAGCCGAGGGCAGCACGAAGCCTATCACTGCCTGGAAAAACGCCCACTTAGAAAAAAACGAGGAGGGCCAGCTCGTTTTCAAAGATAGAAAGCGCAACGTAAAGTTACGGGCACTCAGCTACCTGTATTACCAGTACCTGCTTAGAATGCAGGAATCGGAATTATATGATTTTGATGACATGGTGCTGCGTGTCGTCCATGCGCTGGAGGTATTTCCAGATTTGCGCTACAACCTACAGGAAAAGTATTTATACATAATGGTTGATGAGTTCCAAGACACGAATTTGGCGCAGGCTCGCATTTTGCATAACCTGACGTCAATCGAATCGGGCGATGAGCCGAATATCATGGTAGTTGGTGATGACGATCAGGCCATTTACAGCTTTCAGGGCGCCGAGGTCGGCAACATCTTGTCGTTCAAAGACCGTTACGAATCCGTCAGAATTGTCACGCTGACCGATAACTACCGGTCTGCCGAACCAATTCTCGAAAAGGCCCGTTCCGTTATTACGCAGGGTACCGATCGGCTAGAGCGGTACTTGGAGGAAATTGATAAAACACTGGCCTCGCATCATTCACCCAAAGTTGCGCAAGTAAAGCTGGTCGAATACGCACGGATTGAAGATGAGCGCCGTGGGATTGCCGAGCGTATTAAGGCTCAGATAGACGCCGGAATCAATGGTCACGATATTGCCGTCTTAGCACGGCGCCACCACGAGCTGGTCAGCTTGCTGCCGTATTTCTATGCCGAAAATATACCGGTCAATTATGAGCGGCATGACAATGTGCTCGACGCCGATATTGTGGTACAGCTAGTTCTTCTCGCAAAAGTCGTTTGTCACATTGCAGATGGCCAGATTACCTTGGCCGACGAACTTATGCCGCAGTTGCTCGCGCACCCGGCATGGGGACTAAGCGCTAATGAAATTTGGAAGCTCAGCCTGTCTGCTCATACCAACCATAGCGGGTGGCTGCAGGAAATGGAAACCCAGCCGAGATTTACGGCGCTTTTTGACTGGCTCGTCAGCCTTTCGCGCGAAGCGATGGTCCAACCGGCCGAACTGGTTATTGACCAGCTGGTTGGTTCACCAAACCTAGCCGACGACACGACTGAATTCACTTCGCCGCTCTATCATTACTTCTTCGCGCCTGACAAACAGGCAAACAGTCCGGCGGAATATTTAGTATACCTAGAGGCGCTCCGCACAATACGGGCCAAACTGCGCGAATACCGGCCAAACCAGGCGCTGAGACTGAGTGATTTTATTGAGTTTGTAGAACTCCACCAACAAATAGGCAGCGGCATTAGTAGCATTCGGGTGCGAAGCGAAAACCTGGAGGGTGCGGTAAACCTAATGACCGTCCATCGTTCCAAAGGCCTCGAATTCGCCCACGTACACATAGCAGGCGCTGTCGACAGTAGCTGGGGCGAACGTGTCCGCGTACGGTCCCGGCTAATTGGCTACCCGGAGAACCTCCCGCTCCGCCCGACCGGTGATACCATCGACGAGCGCCTGCGTCTATTCTTTGTTGCCATGACCCGTGCACGCAGCACCCTGAGCATTAGCTACGCCCGTTCCGATGAAGCCGGCAAGCCGCTTCTGCCAGCTAGTTTTTTGACGGCCGTTGAGTGGGACACCGATATTATTGCATCCGAGAGTGACGTACCACTCATTACGAAGCAGCTCCAGCATGAGTGGTATCAGCCACTACTTCAGGTCGAGCAGGCCGATATGAAAAGCTTGCTGAAGCCGGTTCTTCAGAATTACAAGTTAAGCGCAACACACCTACTGACGTTTCTGGACGTTTCACGCGGCGGGCCGCAGAATTTCCTGATTAGCCAGCTGCTTCATTTCCCGAGCAGTATGAGCCCATCGGCCGCCTATGGGTCAGCGGTTCACCGGACACTACACAGGGCACATGCTCATCTGGCAAGTACCGGAAAGCGAAAGCCGGTCGAAGATGTTTTACAAGACTTTGAGAAAAACCTGGCGGCGTGTTACTTGGCTGACGAGGATTTTCAGGCATACCTACAAAAAGGTCAGGCCAGCCTGGAAGCATTCCTGGCAGCTTGCTACGAAAGCTTCACTGCTAGCCAGCAGGCAGAGGTTAATTTTGTTCATCAACAAAGCACGGTGGGAGAGGCGCTACTGACGGGCGCGCTTGATGTCATTGATGTGGATGAAGATGCAGAAACAATCAACGTAACCGATTACAAAACCGGCAAACCGGCGGCACAGTGGCGCGGCACAAGCGATTGGGAAAAGATAAAACTCCATAAATACAAACAGCAATTACTGTTTTATAAGCTTTTGATTGAGCAATCACGTGATTTTGGCCGCTACTCGGTACCGTCCGGGACTATACAATTCGTTGAACCGACCGTAAGCGGGGCAGTTATACAGCTCGACACGTCGTTCGATACCGAAGAGTATGAACAGTTCAAGCGACTCGTGCGCGTTGTCTACCGGCACATAACGTCTCTTGATCTGCCTGATGCCGGACAATTTTCACCTGACTACAAGGGAATCTTGGACTTTGAAGCCATGCTTCTGGACGAGCCATTGACATAGTCATACTTTTACGATACAGTAAATAATTGCTTCGGGTGGTAGAGCAGTGGACATGGCATCATGACAAAAAAGGTCGTGCTACTGTGTCCGCTGCTCCTACTTGAACGCAGTTTAACAAGACAGGAATAGTGATTTAGACTTGCGGGCTCTTTGTTCCCGCGAGTGAGGAGCAGGCATCAGACCCCCTGTAGATGCCGCTTCAAAAAGCACCCTGGGCTCGCTCGCCCCACGAGGCAGCCCAGGGTGCTCCCATGCCACACGTGAATGGCAGGCAAGGAGTACCGAAACTCCTCCGGGGGAGTGCCGCCGTTCACATCCCAGGCTGGGCAGGTGCACAAGGTGACAACTCTCACCTTCGCTGCACCCGTCCGGCCGCCCAAGACACCGGTTGGGGACAGCTCTCCCCGTGGTTGGTCTCAACCGGTCAAGCCGTCGGGCGGCGTCCGCGGAGTGTACTCATACTACATTCCGACGTGGCGCCGCTCGGCGGTGAAAAACTTCCATCTCGACTACAACACCTCGAGAGGAGGTGAAGGTATTGGCTACGGAACAGCAGTACCGCGACGCCGCCAACAAGCTGCCCAAGAATCGAACGGCTGCCGAGCAGGCACTCGTCGACAAGGGCATTCGCGCCAACATGCAGTCGGTGAAGAACGCCGACCACGAAGCTCGGCGGCAGCAGAGCGCTCGCGGCTGAACAGCCACGAGAAGGGGGCGGCAATTCGGCCGCCCCCTGGGGACTTGGGCAAAATCGCTATTCCTGTCCGTCTCCCATTTTCCGTGAAGCTTTCGCGGACGATGTCAGACGAATAAATCAAAGGGAGAACTCTTATGACATGGTCAGCCGACAAACCAAAACGAGCACCCCGTATCGATGCCCGGCTTAATCCGCTTGGAGCAGCCCCCGATGAAGAGATGATGACTACACCAAGGTTCATCAATCCGCGCGCGCTCGAGCTTGCATCCATTGCAACAAAGCCAGTTGTTGGCTTTGGTATCGGTGAAAGTGAGTTTGGCCCGGCGAGGCATCGGGAAGATACGCCTGATGCTGAGATTGATACGCCTGAAGACTTGAACTGGAGCGCTTAAACATCGCTTAAGGTGCTGATGGTATAATAAAGCCTGCGATAGGAGGTGATTACCGTGAGGTGGATCACGTGCCAGGTCAGGAACGGCGCCAAGTACTGCAAGAACTGCGGTGAGAAGCTGCCGAGAAACTCGAACGTGTGCCTTCGATGCGGCCACGCCAACTGACCATCGGCGTTCGGCCGGATAGCCGCAGCATTGGCTATCCGGCCGATCATCCGACTTATCGCCAATGTGCCCGATTCAGGTCGGGCACTTACTCCGTCAACCGGCAAGAAGCAATTTATGAAAAATATTTGGCAAGATTTACCACGTCCATTCTTTATATTGGCCCCCATGGAGGCTGTAACTGACGTTGTGTTCCGCCACGTAGTCAAGCACGCCGCTGCACCCGACCTTTACTTCACGGAATTTACCAATGCCACTGGCTGGGCGGCAGCCGGGGATAGAGCAATTGGTGGACGGTTAGTCAAAACCGACGATGAAAAGCCGATTATTGCTCAGCTGTGGGGGAGCGATCCTGATGCAATGGCAAAATTGGCCAAGCATTGTGCAGGGCTTGGGTATCATGGTATCGACTTGAATATGGGCTGCCCCGACAGTTCGGCTATCAAAAGCGGGAGCGGTGCCGGCCTTATTCGTTCACCGGAAGTTGCAGCGGAGCTAATCAAAGCAGCGAAAGAAAGTGGCCTGCCGGTAAGTGTTAAGACCCGTCTTGGTTATAGCCGTGTTGATGAATGGGAGGAGTGGCTCGGCCATCTGCTCAAGCAAGATATCGTGAATTTAGCCATACATCTGCGGACAAAAAAAGAAATGAGCAAAGTGCCAGCCCATTTTGAATTAATTCCTGAAATTAAGAAGCTGCGTGATAAAGTTGCTCCTCAGACGCTACTGACTATCAATGGCGATATCGAGGACCGCGCGCACGGCCTAAAACTCGCCGAAAAAACTGGTATAGACGGCATTATGATTGGCCGTGGAGTTTTTACAAACCCATTTGTCTTCGCAAAGCCAGTGAAGCGCCGCTTGATGACTTCATTCGAGGCCACTAAAAGCGAAGAGCAACCGGAGACGCAGTCACCGCGTGAAACGGTGTTCTCGAATGAACGTCGTCAAAAAGGCGAACTTATAGCACTCTTGAACTATCACCTTGATATGTATGATATGTACTCGGAGCAGACAAAACGTCCATTCGATACGTTGAAGCGATTTTTCAAAATTTACATACGTGACTTTGAAGGTGCCGCAGAACTACGAGACCAGCTAATGCACACTAAATCTACAGACGAAGTCCGGTCTGTCCTAGCGTCGGTGTCGACGACGCAAACCAGCAATGTTTAGACGTACCTGATGGCGGTCGATTAGTTGAGTCGCTTTTTCAAGTTCAACTTCAGTTTTGGCGGTTTCTTTCAATTTCAGCGCACGTTCAAGTGCAGCTTTGCTTTCGGCTTCGACGATATCTTCGCCGTGGTCGGCTTCGTCGACCAGTACGCGGACTCGTGCTTGTGACACTTCGATAACACCGCCCGAAACGGCGTAGTATTCGAGTGCGCTTTCCGGATCGCCCTTTTTCTCGCGCACGACAATTGCACCGGGAACGGCAATCGAAACCAATGGCTCGTGACCAGGAAATACAGAAATCGGCCCGGCTGCAGTTGGCAGCATGACTTCGTAGACTTCTTGGTCTACTTTAACGCCGGATAATGTAACGAGTTCGAGCTTCACAAACTAATCTTTCTTTTCGCTTAGTGGGCCAGGCGCCATGTAGAACCAGTTTTCCGGCTTCTCGTCGTACTTACCGGCTAATATGTCTTCAACGTCTTTGACGGTATCCTCAAGTTTGATATAAGCACCTTCGTTACCCGTAAACTGTGTTGCAACGAAGAAAGGCTGGGCCAAGAATCGTTGCAAACGGCGAGCGCGGTTAACGATTTGCTTCTGCTCATCAGACAACTCCTCCATACCAAGGATGGCGATAATGTCCTGGAGTTCCTTGTACTGCTGCAGCACCCGCTGGGCTTCACGCGCAATATTGTAGTGCTTCTCGCCAACAACCTCTGGGTCAAGAATAGTCGATGAACTATCAAGCGGGTCGACGGCAGGGTAAATACCGATTTCAGTCAGGGCACGGTTCAACGAAATAGTCGAGTCCAGGTGGGCGAATGTTGTTGCTGGTGCGGGGTCGGTTAAGTCGTCAGCCGGCACATACACGGCCTGTACCGACGTAATCGATCCTTTTTTGGTACTCGTAATACGTTCCTGCAAAGCACCCATTTCTTGCTGCAGGTTCGGCTGGTAACCGACGGCAGACGGCAGTCGGCCAAGCAAGGCAGACACCTCGGCGCCGGCTTGGGTGAATCGGAAGATATTGTCGACGAACAGCAGGACGTCTTTTCCTTCGTCACGGAAGGTTTCGGCCATGGCAAGACCAGTTAGGGCGACACGCAGACGGGCTCCCGGGGGTTCATTCATCTGACCGAAGACAAGGCTGGTCTTGTCGAGCACCCCTGCATCTTTCATTTCGTGATACAGGTCGTTACCTTCACGGGTACGTTCGCCAACACCGGCAAAGACAGAGTTACCAGAGTGGAATTTGGCAATGTTGTTAATGAGTTCCTGGATAAGAACGGTCTTACCGACACCTGCACCACCGAACAAGCCGACCTTACCGCCTTTGGCAATTGGAGCCAGCAAGTCAATAACCTTAATACCGGTTTCAAGAATCTCAGTCTTGTTCGACTGCTCAGACAGAGCGGGAGGAGCGCGGTGGATTGGTGCCTTAGTTCCTTTTGGAGCTGGCTTGCCGTCAATCGGCTCACCAATCACGTTAAACATGCGGCCCTGTGTGCTTTCGCCGACCGGAACGCTAATGGCAGCTCCGGTTGCTTCGACAGTCGTCCCGCGCTTTAGCCCGTCGGTGCTCTGCAGGCTAATTGCACGAACTGAATGCTCGTCCAGGTGCTGCGCTACCTCTAGTGTAACTGTCTTATCACCGTGCTTCACTTCCAGCGCATCGTAAATCGCTGGTAGATCCTTGTCACCAAATTCAACATCGACGACCACACCGACGACTTGGGTTATTGTTCCTTGTTGTCTACTCATTATGTTCTCCTCTGTCTGCTACTATCATTCTTTCTATTGTTTCTCGGTATTGCTCTGGATCTCGCACTTTCATAATTTCTAAGCCTTTTATCACATGCTCAGCTTCCACAGTGCCTACGGGCGCAGAAGTAATCATTTCTGCAACAATGCTTTCAATTTCTTCCTTGCTTGGCAATTGAACGATTTCTATAAATCCTACTTCCGGTATCTTCGCCCATCCTACGGTTTTTTCTGTCACTTCATTGCCTCCGCTCCACCACTAATTTCTGCTAATTCCTGCGTAATCGCCGCTTGGCGGGCTTTGTTCATTTCGAGCGTCAGGTCGTCAATCAAATCACCGGCGTTGTCAGTCGCATTTTTCATAGCAAGCATACGCATACTGTGTTCGCTTGCTCGCGCGTCCAGGAATGCTTGAAACAGCTGCGCATTGATGAGACGGTAGGCGACGCTCTCGAGCACAGTTTCTTCATCAGGTTCAAAAGTTGCTTCTTGCGGCACGTCTTCGGTTTCAGCCTGGATTGCTGTTTCGACAGCCGACCCGGCGGGGAGTAAACGTTCCGTTTTAGCGATTTGCGTAACGCTTGAAACGAATTCAGTATAAACCAAGTCAACCGCATCGACTTCGCCGTCAACGAATAGCTTATAGGCGCTGTCTAGGGCGGGGCGCAGCTCGTAGCCTTCCAGGGTATCTGGTAAATCTTCATAGGCACCAACAAGCTCTGCGTCTTTCAATCGGGTAACGAAGTTGGTCACTTTGCGCCCTACGGCGATTGATTTTGTGTTTACTTGGTTTTTGTTGTCGTCCAGAAGCTCGCGTAGGTACTGTTTGGCGACATTTGAGTTATAGGCACCGGCAAGACCTTTATCACTTGCGACGACAATTAGAAGTCGGGATTTGATAGGCCGAACCTGAAATAGGGGATGCCGCTTGGTTGCGCCTTGCTTCGCCAGGTGAGCAAGCAATTTACGAGCGGTTTCGGTATACGGTGCCGTTGCCTTCGTCGCATCCTGCGCCCGGCGCATCTTCGAAGCCGCCACCATTTGCATGGCTTTGGTAATCTGCTTGGTGTTTTTAACCGAGCGGATACGACCTTTTAGTTGGCGTTGGCTAGGCATACTCTTCTCCTATTTGCACCATACGATGACGCCTTTCCGCGAGCATATTACATACGGCTCGGCCAAGTAACCAGTCTTCCACCTGTTGGAGATCGATTCCATGAGGACTTTCAATTCGACCACTGTTATAGTCTGCCAAGAGTTTTACAAAGTAGGATTTGATGTGGGAGTAATCAAAGAACTCATGGCCGTCTTTGCCATCCGTGAAGCCTTCTATGGCTTTGGGTATATTTATCTGCCGAGGCACTAGCCCTCAAATCCTTTCGCCGCTGATTTGGCGGCTTTTTCGATTAATTTAGCGCTTGGGCTGCCGGCTTCGACTTTTTCGCTACCTTTGTTCAGTTCGCGCATTTCGGCTTTGTTATCGGTCCACAACTTCGTAAGAAGGGCAGCTTGGGCATCCTTAATCTTTGCTGCCGGGACATTGTCAAAGTAGCCCTCAGAAACAGCAAAGATGCTCGCGACTTGCTCCCAAATTCCCATTGGCTGGTATTGAGCTTGCTTTAGGAGTTCCGTAAGGCGCTGGCCGCGCTCAATCTGGGACTTTGTTGCCTCGTCGAGGTCCGAGCCGAACTGTGCGAAGCTCGCAAGTTCGCGGAACTGTGAAAGACCGAGTTTTAAATGGGATGAAACGCTCTTCACGGCCTTTGTTTGGGCTGCACCACCCACACGAGACACGGATAGACCCGCCGAGATAGCCGGGCGGATACCTTGGTAAAACAGATCGGTTTCCATAAAAATCTGACCGTCAGTAATCGAAATCACATTGGTAGGAATGTATGCAGAAATGTCCCCAGCCTGGGTTTCAATAATAGGCAGAGCCGTTAATGAGCCTGCACCTAAGTCGTCTGAAAGCTTTGCAGAACGTTCGAGCAGGCGTGAGTGCAGGTAGAAGACATCACCAGGGAAGGCTTCACGTCCCGGCGGACGACGAAGCAGCAGTGACATTTGACGGTAGGCGACAGCATGTTTTGTCAGGTCGTCATAAATCATCAAGGCGTGGCCTTTGTTGTCACGGAAATATTCGCCCATGGCAGTACCTGCATATGGCGCCAGATACAGCATAGAAGCCGGGTCGGACGGACCGGTCGCAACAACGATGGTTTGTTCCATCACGCCCTCTTGCTTGAGGCGTTCGACCAAACGAGCAATTTTTGAAAGTTTCTGTCCAACCGCAACATAGATATTAACCACACCCGTCTTTTGCTTAGCCTGGTTAATCATCGTGTCGAGCACAATGGCGGTTTTACCAGTCTGACGGTCACCGATGATAAGCTCTCGCTGGCCGCGGCCGATAGGGAACATAGCGTCAATACTTGTAATACCGGTCATCAGTGGTTCATGGACTGACTTTCGGCCCATTACGCCGATTGCTTCGCGCTCAACCCGACCAGTCTTCTTGGTTTTAATAGCCGGACCACCATCGAGAGGACGGCCAAGCGGGTCGACCACGCGGCCTAACAGTTCTTCGCCGACTGGCACTTCGAGCACCCGACCTTTAAGCCGAACGGTATTACCAGCTGCGACCTGGCTGTCGTCACCTAAAATCACGGCGCCGATTTCGTCTTCCATCAGATTAAGGGCGAAAGCTTCAACGACGCCGGCTTTGGTGTCGATTTCAAGAACCTCGCTATAGCCGGCAGCACTAAGCCCATGCACCCAGGCGACACCGTCACCCACTCGGATAACGACACCAGCGTCTTTCAAACCTTCGGACTGCTCCAGACCGGCAATCGCCGCCTGAAGATCCTTCGATAGTTCTGCTACTTGTAGTTCTGCCATATAATTCCTTTTCTTCTATACCGTCAATTTGTCTAATCTTGTTTGGATGGTAGCGTCGAGCTGTTTGTCCGGTAACTCTAGGCGTACACCGCCGATAACACTGCTGTCGAGCCGTTCGCGTAAAACCACTTTGGTCACTGTTTTATAGTGGTGTTTCACGAACCCCTCGACCGTAGCCAGTGCATCGGTTGAAAGCTTACGGGCCGATACGACTGTACCGACAGCTATACCGTGCTTAAGCATAGCCGTTTCGACATCACGCACTAACAGCTCGGCTTCGCGCTGACGTCCGCTGTCGATTAGGTACGCAGCCAAATCACGCAGCACACTGGCCTTAACCTCACCGCCTGCAATTCGGCGGGCGGCTAGGTTTGCTAACTTGCGGCGTGAGACCATTGCCATGTTACTTGGCTCCCTCGACTGATTTCTTTATCATCGCCGTATCCAGTTTGCTGTCAGCTACGCCGGCCGTAGCCAGGCTTGCGGCTTCTTTAACAAGCTTCAATGTGTCCTTCTCGAGCGTCTTACGAGCAGCTAAGACATCTTTTGCAATGTCTTCATGCGCTTCGGCAACAATCCGTTCAGAACGGACTTTAGCCTGGGCTTCGGCTTTCTCAATCATCTGAGTGGCTTCGTTCTTTGCCGTCGATACGATGTCACTGGCTTCCGTGCGGGCCTTTTTCATGGTTGCCTCAATCTTTGCCTGAGCTTCTTCGGCTTTTTTCTCAGCCTGCTCGGCTGCTTTAGTGCCTTCTTCTATCTTGGCCTGGCGGTCGTCAACCGCTTTCAAAAGAACCGGAAACACGTACTTACCCAGCAGGAATACCAGGATGAGAAATGCCAAACCTTGAAAGAGCAGCATCTGGCCGTCAATACCGAGAGACGTGAAGATATCTCCGGATGGTTCCGAAGGTTCCGCACTGGCAAAATTGGTAAACATATTAGTCATATCTACTTAAAATGTTCTCTTACGCAACGGCTTGGGCAATAAAGGCAACCACGATACCGATGATAGCCAGCGAGTCGGCAAAGACAATCGCGGTAATCATAAGGGTACGGATCTGACCGAGCTGTTCTGGGTTACGTCCGAAGGCACCTAACGCACCGCCACCGATAACACCAATACCAACGGCTGCACCAAGCGCAGGTAGGGCATACGCAAGCACAAAAGCTAGTTGTTCCATTATTTTTACTCCTTTGTTATTACTGTAATTATATCATTCTGCTGCCGGCTGTCTGAGGCCATGCAATCACTTCTGAGCACTTGGCTAAAAAGTGATTACATAGGCACATCAGCCGTTTTGTTAACGTGGGCAGCGGAATGATCGGATTCATGTGAGCCATGATGCTCAACGGCAAGGCTCGTAAAGATAACTGTCAGAATGAAGAACACGTAGGCCTGAACGAAGCCAATAAACAGTTCGAATGCCATGAAGAGCGGCAGGGCGAAAATGGCCACAAAACTAGTCAGGATGGCGATAATGACAAGCAGAATCTCGCCGGCAAAGGCATTACCGAACATTCGGACTGCAAGTGCGGCGTAGCGCGAAAACTCACCAATGAATTCCAGAATCCCTTCGAACGCGCCGATTGGGTCTTTGAGAGGGTTTCTGAAGTAACGGCCAAGGTTGCCAATAGGCCCCAAGGTTCGAATAGCATGATACTGAACGGTTATAAACACAATAATAGCGACAGCAAACGTAAAGTTTAAGTCGGCTGGTAGCGCCCGCAGGACGGGTACGTCATTGTAAGTAACCGAATCGAGCCCGGGCAGTACGCTCATCCAGTACGAAATCATCATGAAGAAGAATATGGTCAGAGCCAGCGGCGTGATTTGGCGTGCAATCTTTTTGTCCGGAATAACGCTCTCTATTTGGCCCAACATGCCCTCAAATGCCCACTGTACAAGTCCGACAAAACGGTTATATTTGCCGCGCTTAATCATCGAGACGACATAACCAAACACACCAAGCAGTACGAGTAAGCTGATGAAGCCGGTGAGCAGGGAATTAGTAATCGGAAATCCGGCTACCTCGAATAACTTGCCCGAGGCAACATGGATTTCGATATCGGTGCTAGCAAAATTATTGAACATTATGACTTGTTAACATTTCTGAACTGTTGTCTCATCAGAAGAGTAGTAATGATGATTCCTATCCCTAGCCCGGCAAGTCCGAGCCACGGCGTCGTGCCCGTCTGGCTGTCGAGCCAAAGTCCTAATCCTGTCCCGCCAAGTGTCGGTACAAACATTCGCCAGGTGGTATCAGCGATGGTGCTGAGCAATAAAATAACCGTCGAGGAAGTCTGCGGCGGCCGTGGAGTGCTTGAAGATGGACTTTTGGGTGCACTCATGTACAGTTGCTATTATACCAGCTTGAGCGCACAATTGCTACATGCCCAGGCGCAATAAACCCATTCGTCACACCCCTTACAGCTCGGACCGGCCGTGCGAGCGCAAGCAGCGCTTCAAGACCGAAGCCGAAGCCCTCAAAATGGTTGAACAAGCCGAACTGATTGATATGAAGCTATCTCTTTATACTTACAAATGTCCGTATTGCGGCGGCTGGCACTTAAGTTCGCAAAACACCGGTCAGTAAACAAGCGTTGTGCGAAGGTTCGTATACACATTGGCCTTTGGTGTGTAACTATTTGTGGTTGTGCCATCACCCAGCTGACCGTTCACATTATTCCCAACCGTATAAATCTTGCCACCTGTCGATATGACAACCGCCGTACCATAACCGGCTTGGATGGACTTTGCGGCTACACCTGTCGGCAAATTCATTTTGACTGGCGTCGTAAAGTATTCGGCCGTAGAACCATTTCCCATCTGGCCATAGTAGTTTGATCCCGTACCCCATACCTCTCCGTTGGTGAGAACAAAGTACGCATTGTTATACGACGCACTTCCACCGCCGGTCAATGCACCGCCAGGGTCGACCTCTGTGTTATAAAGATCAGCCACCACCGACCCATTTGGAAGCACTACTTTTCGCAGCACATTATTTTGTAGGGCAGTACTGCTAGCAGGTGTGGTGCCAATACCGAGCTGTCCGCGGTTGTTTGCACCAGCCGCCCAAACCGCTCCCGTCTCATCAAGTAAGTGAACGCTGCCGTTGTCGGTCGTTATCCGCACATATTTTGGGCGACGGCCAAGTGATACATCATGGTCGGGACGGGGAACGGTGCGAAGCCATGGGTTGTTTTGCTGTATCCAGTTCTGCGTCGTTGCTCCTGAACAAGTGGCTACGTGGACCGTAGGGGCGAATATGCTTGTCGACGTTGCACAGGTATTTGAACCAAGGGAGTCAGATCTGATGGTGTTACCATTTAACGTCCATTTTTGTGCGTTTGAACCATTACATACTGCGAGGTAAACATTACCATTCAACGCAGCTGGAGCATTTATGCAATACATTTGAACACCCGGATTCGCTGGGCCGTCGGGTTCGTATTCTGTGTAATTAACCCTCATACGCCATGTTTTGTCTGGCCAAAACTCCATTAGCTGCGCGCCGTTGTCACTCGCCGGGTTTGTAGAGCACGTTGTAGCAGAGATATTTCCTCCTACGCCCATTGTCGCCTGCATACACCAGTTAAAGGACTGTGACATAAGGCGTGAGCTTGCCCCCATTTGCTGACCAAAACGATTGTCACCGGCGGTCCATACCCGACCGTCGTTATCAAGCATATAGAACGCCGTACCGTTAAAGGCCACCTGGCCCTGGCTTGCGTTGGGGTACACATTGCCGTGTGTGGTTGCTTGGATTCTAATCGGAGTAGAACTGGTTGTCGTAGTGCCGTTGCCTAGCTGGCCGAAATCATTTGTACCCCATCCATAGACGGCACCGCCCTGCATACGTACGTACCCATTCCAGCGGTCAACGGTCAGGTTAGTCGGTTGTACCCAACCGGGTTCGGTTATAGGCAGCGTGTTCGTATCGTTAATATTAACTGCCGGTAGCGCAACACGCGTTGGCGTGCTGACATTTCCCGATGAACATCCAGTACCCAGCTGCGATGCGCCGCATGCGCCAACTGCATAAATGCTGTTATTACTGCCCATCACGAAAGTGGAGTATCCTAGCGTCGCGACGAACCGTCCGAGTACACCCCCAGGTAAAGTGTATTGAACCGGGGTTGGATTTCCGATTCCACCATGTCCGCCCGCGCCAGCGCCGAGCTGTTCGTAATCATCATTCCCGGCACCGTAAACTTTGCCGCTCTGAGTTAGTACATAGACGTTAGTCCCAAGAGACAAGAAACTGCTATAGGCGGCTATCCCTTTTTCTCCCGCAGGAAGGGCAAATGTTACCGGCGTCGTTTGGTTATCGACGCATCCAACGAAACCGCCACAGCCAGCCCAATAGCCCAACCGGGCATTGTTGTTACGACCGACGCCTTTTACTTCGCCGGTAGGTAATACGACTAGGAATTGGGCACCTTGGTCCGCTCCGCCGTTTGACCATGCGTAACCAAATGCCACATTGCTAAAGCTGTTCTGGCCACCGACAAGCGCGCTGACTATCTTGGTGCTGGTACCGGCAGTGGCGCTGTTGCTCGTACGGTAGCGGGTGAGTGTACCTGTCGCGTTGACCCGTTGGACTCCATTGTCATCAATAGGCGCGGGGACTGAGAACGTTGTCTTAATATTTGCTGTGTCGACGATGTACTGCGATACGATATTCTGGCCCGGTGCCAGGTCACCTGCCACAAGTGTGGTGCCGTCGCATTTGGTGTTCGGCCTCAATGGGTTGGCATTCGACCAGGTAACAACTTGGTTATTTTTCGCCAGACAGGCATTTGCCATGGCTACGCCGGCTTCGGCCGCTTCGGCGAGCAGTTTGTCATAGTATTGCAAACGGATAGAAGTGTTGGCTGAACTCGCGGCCACAAGGCTCGCAAGCAGCACAATAAGCATGACTACAGATGATATCATCACCGTTGGAAGCGCGAACCCGTCTTGTTTTCTCACCCATACCTCACGCGATAGTTATTTCGGTTATGTCTATACTACCAGATAGGCTAAAGGACTAGCAATAATCATTATGTTTACTGTATAATGTATAGTAAATAAGAAATCAGGAGAAACACCCACTATGACCGACAGCGCAGCGCCACAAGTTACCGTTTACAGCACGACCTGGTGCGCCTTTTGTGCCACCGAAAAGCAATGGCTCGACAAGTTGGGCGTCAAATACATCGCCAAGAACATCGAAGAGGACGAGGCAGCCAGCCGAGAGCTGATTGAAAAACTGAATGGCAACTTTACCGGTGTTCCCGTTACCGACATAGCCGGCGAAATGATCCTTGGTTTCGACCGTCCGCGTCTTCAAGCCGCGCTTGAAAAGAACAAACTCGTTCCAGCTGCGTAGTCTATCTTTACTTAGCTACTATTTTCTGGTATAGTAATGCTCTATGTCAGAGGTGTATCGCCCAAAAAGTGTTGACGTTATTTCTTGTGATGCAATTACAATCCGCATTGAAGATTATTCACGTGTTATGGAGGTGATTGAGCGCTCAGGTTTTAACACCTCACTTATCGAGCGTGAGTATCTGCGAGGTGAAACGCAGTTCGTTAAAAAAGCCGACTTCATGTTGCAGCCTAAAGACGGTGAATACGTGAAGGTGATTGATGCCAGCCTGATTTTTGAAGACACCTCGTCTAAAACGCATGACCAGCTTGCGAGCTTCGTCTACAACAGGTTGCGGCAGCACTACGAAGAGGAGCAAATACACCACCGAGATTCAAACGGAAGGCGTTTTATTGTTATCGTCCAGGCTTCCGGCGGCAAAGCAGTACTAGAGGTCAATCGTATTGACGGAGCGACCGCTATCGTCAGTATGCGTGTCCCGCTGGTGAATGCAGGTCGCACAGCCGACTCCGACTACGAAGAAGTGCACCAAGCTCTGGAGACATGGGGTACGCTACACGATGCAATTGAATTTGATGGACCGCCCCCAAAGCACTCGAAAGCCCGGGATCAAAAGCCTATAGTGACCATCTGCGACTATGATTTGATCCGGCCGCAGCCCGACAGCTGGAATTTATGGCAGCAATTGATAAGCTACGAGTCATGGCGGGGTGATATGAACTCAGACGCGCTTCCAGTAATCGACTACGACGAAATAGATGTCCCCGGCCTCGCCAATTTGTTTGGGCCTTTAACTGATGAGTTTGTTCTGGAGGCACTTCAGTATATAGCAAAGTCCAAGTTAGCCGAACGCGATGCATCGGCATTGTCAGCCGCGCTGCCAATCTCGCAGCTCGACATTGTAAACGAGTTCGCCAGACGACTCCGCTAGTTTGGTATACTCTTCCTTAATGACTAAAGAGCTCAACGATGTTCGGTACTGGACGTACCACGACCCAGACAGGCCGGCAGCTATCTTTATCCATGGTTTTACGGGCAGCCATGAAGGGTTTCAGTATATAATTCCAAAATTGCCTAACCTGCACGTCATAGTGCCGGATTTACCCGGCTTCGGGGAAAGCAAGCTCGGTTTGGATACCTTTACGATTGATGAACTGGCCTATACGGTGAATGGATTCGTTTCCAAGTTAAATCTGAAGGAACCGCCGTTTTTGGTGTCACATTCCATGGGCGGCTTGGTTGCGGCGAGTATGCTGCACCAAAATCCAGAGCTGTATGCCAAAAAGACGGTTTTCGTCAGCCCGGTCGCAACGAAAGTTAATTACCTGGACCACCGCAAAGCAGGCGAGTTACTAGGACGGCTGCAGTATTTAGTTGGTAAATCCGTACCGAAAGCCGGCCCCAAGTTGGTCAAAAGCCGCCTTATTAGCCGGATAATTACTGCGCTCATCATTACCACGAACGAATCCGAGCTTAAAAAAGTCATTCATGACCACCACTTCAAGAACCTCGATTTTATATCGAGTATCGACTTTTATTATCAGCTGCACGTAGACATCAACAAAAAAGGCGCCATAGACTACGCCGATTCAATTAAGAGGTTCGATGTTCTCATCGTTACCGGTGACAAGGACAATGTAACACCGCTTGCCACCGAAAAGAAGTTTGCCCGCGCCGTCGGCGCGCAACTGAAGGTTATTCCGAATGTAGGGCATTTACTGCACTACGAAACGCCTACAGAAGTCGCTGCGGCAATCGAGGGGTTTTTAGATTTATAACGTAGTCATAAATTTGCTCAAACGTATCGAGGGTGTGTTTAATGTCGTGGGTTTTAGCAATCGCCAAGCTCTCTTTGCCGTAAGCTTCGCGCAGTTTTTCGCTTGCGAGCAACGTGGTAATAGCATCCGCAAATTCATCCGGGTTATCGCACTCGACGAGCAGTCCATTCCGTTCATGCTGGCACAGTTCGCCCAGCGGCCCGGCATCGGCTGCAATGACCGGTTTGCCGCTCGCCATGGCTTCAAGCATAGAAATACACTGCAGTTCGGCCGGGCTTGGCATAACAAAGACATCCCCGACTTTGTGCAGCTGAATCATCTCTTCGTCAGTCACGCGGCCGGTAAAGGTAACGTGGCTGGCAATTCGGCGTTTGTAAACGAGATTTTCCAGGCGTTCAATGTCGGTTCCGGAGCCTACGATCAGCAGGTGTGGTTCGACCGTAGCATTTTTGTGCATCTGCGCAAATGCTTCAATCAGAACATGGACATGTTTTTCAGCGTCTAACCGACCTAAGTAGGCAACAATGGGACGGTTATGCGGTATGTGGAATTTATGATAAATCTCTGCAGCCGGTGGTGTCGGCCTGAACTTTTCGAGGTCGATACCGTTTGAAACCGGTTGGACGGGCACATCCAGCCGTTCTTCGCCGAACATCTCTATGGCGGACTGCGTTGGCAGCGTTACATAGTCGACTTTGCGGTGGAAACGGACGCCATATTCGGTAATCGCATAGGCAATCGGACGCGAGACCGGGGCTAAATAGCGCAGATTGTCGAGTAAGTTGTCGGGAATTGCGTGGTTCGTTGCAACCAGCGGGATGCCATATTTCAGTGCATACTTTTGGGCTGCGTTGCCAATCGTCAGACACATTTGCAAATGCACGACATCGGGCTGGAATTCCTGGAAAATTCGGCGGATTTCAATTTGCGGAGCCAGTGAAATACGGAAATTCTGGTAAAAGGGAAATGGTACCGATGCCGTCCGCCTTATCGTATAGTTCCCGTCGATTTCTTCGTAGGGACGCCCTGAACGTTTTTGACTCGGTGCAATAACGACAACTTCGTGGCCACGTTCGGCCAACCCTTGAGCGAGATTGCGGCTAAAAGTGGCAACGCCGTTGATAGTCGGCCAGTGTAAGTCGGCCGCAATCAGGATTTTCATATGCTCCCAGTATAGCATGAGGATAATTGCTATACTGGTGGTATATGAAGCTGCTCTTCGACGCGCGTTGGATACGACTCGACTTTCCCGACGGTGTCAGCCGATACACGTCCGAACTAGCCGGTGCCGTCGGAAAGCTCGACAAAACCGTAACGTACATTATCAGCGATGAACGCCAGCTGAAGCACCTTCCGCAAAATTGCAAGTTCATTATGTTTCACGGCATTGATTCGCCGTTGGAACCGTTCAGCTCATTGCTTCTCAATAAGTTTAAGCCGGATGTTGTGTTCAGCCCCATGCAAACGATGGGATCACTGGGCCGTCGGTTCAAACTTATCTTGACACTGCACGACCTGACCTATTATCAGCACCGCACCCCGCCTCCATCCGCGAGGGGGATTATCCGGCCACTGTGGCGCCTGTACCATACGACCTACGTGCCGCAGCGCTTGACGCTCAATGCGGCCGATGTAGTTGCAACTGTCAGTCAGTTCAGCCGAAAGGAAATCGAAGCTGCCAAACTGACAAAACGGCCGATTATCGTCGTTTCCAACGCCGCCCGTGATTTGTCACCGCTCCTTACTACGCCGGTGTCTCAGGGCAGCGAGCCGCCAAAAAATCTTGTATTTATGGGCTCACCGATTCCACACAAAAACCCCGAAACGCTCATTCGGGCAATGGAATGGCTGCCGGGGCGTACGCTTCATATCCTTAGTAAAGTTAAACCAGCTAGGTTGGCGCTGTTGCAGAAACTGGTACCAAAGGGTGCGGATGTTATTTTTCATAACGGGACACCTGACGAAGATTACGCCAAGCTGCTGGCAGACGATGCGATTATGGTCAGCGCCAGCCGGTCCGAAGGTTTTGGCTTGCCGCTGGCCGAAGCCTTAATGCTCGGTGTTCCGGCCGTCGTTAGCGACTTGCCGTTCTTTCACGAAGTCGGGGGCCACGCTCCGGTGTATACCGACCCGGATTTTGCTAAAAAGTTCGCCGAATCCGTCAGAAAACTCGATTCACTTGAAGAGAGAAAGCGCCGTATCAACCTAGGCAAGCAGCATATTAAAAAGTTCAGCTGGGACTCATCGGCACAAGCTCTGCTAGAAGCTTGCCGTAAACTCGCCGATAAATAGGCATGCGAAAGGCCCGTGTTTCCACGGGCCAGACGCACCTTTCCTCTCTGCTCAGCTTCTGTCGAGATTGAGCAGTCCAATCGCTCTCCTGAAAGCGCCGTTCCAGGTCTGGGGACGCTCGTAGTACCCGACGTGGGTGGAGTCGACTTCGACCAGCTTTGCAGAACCGCCGGCTGCCGCGTCCCATGCGTCGAACGCCTCGAGCCGAACCGTGTCGGTGTCGCGGAGTGAGCGCATGTACACAACGTCCAGACCGTAGAGCGAGTCTTCGGCCACGGGCGCGTGCCCGATGATGTACCGGATCCAGTCATTGTGCATGCTCAGCGGGAAGCTCTTGGCTTCTTCGACCCGCTTAGCAAGCTCGTCACGATCCACGCCCGGCTCGATGTTCTCTTCTGCCGGAGCCCGGAATGTGGCGTTGAAGTAGAGCTTGCTAGCCAAGTTGCTGATCGGACCCGCGAAGTGAGCGGCGCCAATCAGGCAGATCTTGTCGAGCGGTGCTTGGAAGTCACTTCGCTTGGTGGGCGCGTCAATCAGGATGAACTTGAACTCGACTGGCATGTCGGCAACGAAAAGGTACGTGTCGTAGGACACCAGCCCGCCCATGGACGAGCCAATGAACACGACCGTGTCGTACCCCTCGTAGTCGACGTAGTACCGAAGCTCACGCCCAGTGGCGCGGGCAACTGCTTTGCCGTCGAACCGCTTGCCGGTATAGCTGACAAGCAGCACGTCACCGTCCTCCTTCCAGACCGGAACCTGGGTGAGCGATGACGTGACGCCGTCGTGCAAAATGCCGGGGTCGTAGACGAACAGCACGCGGCTGTTCGACGTGGCTGAACGAACGAACTCGAAGCTCGCGCCGCCCTTCAGAACAATCAGACGCCCCGCGGCGTCGAACATGCCGAGCATCAGAATGCCCAGCAAAATGTAGAGTGCCCAACGCACAGAGCATCACCCTTTCAGGGGTTCGGAGACGTAAAGGTGCGTACATCTTTATTATAGCAATTAAATGCTATTTTGTCAATGTTTAGCGCTTAGCTAATCGGAGCGCGACGAGACTCTTAACGGGGGCGGTCATGGCGTTTTTTGTCATTTCAGCACTCGTATCAATTATGAACATAGAGCGTTCTTGTGTGCTAGGTGGTTCAAGAACTGGCAATTCAGGGAGCGTAATGCGCACACCGTTGACCGGTGGAATAACTGGGTGAACATTTCGATTTTTGTCGGAATCATTCCGAGCGTTTATCTCTACGACTAGCTGGTCTACATCGGCCCGTTGCGTGTCTGTTAAATCGGCGTAGGCGACGGACGCGTAGCCTAATGTGCGGCGAGCAGCGATGGTAGGTTCGCAGGTAAAGTACAATCCCAACGCAAAGTCGCATAATCCTTTGCTTTCAAGCATCTGTCCCACTTCTTCAAGAGCACGGCCATCAAGAAGCACTACTTCGAAGCCTTCGTTAGCGGCATCCGCCAACCACTTTTCAAGCAAACCATCCTTGAACGCCTGGCAAAGGGGACGTGCGCCGAATCTCGCGCTGTTTTTGCTGACTTCGTTTGTGTACAGCAAGGCGTCGCGTTTGT
This sequence comes from Candidatus Saccharibacteria bacterium UBA2018, assembly GCA_002335175.1. Classification (GTDB taxonomy): domain Bacteria; phylum Patescibacteriota; class Saccharimonadia; order Saccharimonadales; family Saccharimonadaceae; genus UBA1020. The sequence continues at coordinate 161,049 of DDCA01000001.1, read as the reverse complement.
CTTTTTCCATGTGGTAGACATCTTTGACGAATTGCACACACAATTCAACCGATGCATCATCGGATAAAAATGCGTCGATGGCGGCAGGGTCATCGACGTTCACATCGTTACGGCCAGCGGCAACCACGAGGCACCGGAACACCTGGCCAGCGTCAATTAACATGACTTTGTAGCCAAGTTCGTCTCGTATGTAGTCTTTACAAGCTTGGACAATAGTCCCTTTGCCACTGCGAGCCTCACCGTCAAACGTAATCAGTTTCGGTACAGGCTGGGTCGCAGTCATTCCCACCGACTATATCATCAGCAAGCTGGCTGCACAAGTTAGGTAGCTACATCTGTTACAATGAAGTGGTTATGGCCAAAAAGCAGTCTAAGCCGAAGTCAGCCAGCCCGATTGTTAACCGCCGGGCCCGGTTTGATTATGAACTGGGCGATGACATCGTCGCCGGGCTGGTACTGACCGGCCAGGAAGTTCGAGCTGCCCGTGATGGCCACGTTCAGTTAAAAGGTGCGTTCGTAAGTGTTAAGAACGATGAATTATGGCTCAACAATGCCAGTTTCAGCCTGCGCCTCAACGAAAAGGGTGAAAATAGCCGGTCAGTCGACACATCGCCGCGTAAACTGCTTGCGAGCCGCAAACAAATCAACAAATTAGTCGAATCAAAACAATCCGGTATGACTATCGTGCCTACCAAACTACTGACAAACGGGCGATTCATCAAGCTCGTGATTGCCCTCGGGAAGGGAAAGAGGCGCTACGACAAGCGCCAGACCCTCAAAGCACGGGCCGAAAACCGCGATGTTGCCAGGGCTTTGAAAAACCGTTAATTATGTAGCGAGAAATGGAGAACCGCCACCCTCAGACGAGGAGTGGCGGTAAATGAGAGCGTCTGCTCTCAGCTGTCTCCGGTTACGGGGTGTGGACCACCCCGAGCTTCCTGCTGGCCTGGTCGGCCTCGGCCATGGCCTGCTGCAGCTGGTCTGGGGTGAACGGCTCGCCCCTCCACGGGTTCGGCATCGGGCCCGTGTTCCGCGTAGACGCAGAGGTGCGGCCTGCCGAAGATGCGCGTGTGCCTGACTGTGTCGGCGCCCATCCGGAGTGCTTTTGTCCCATAATGTTGTTTTCCTTCAATTGCTCGAAAGTTGGACTGCAAAATCATACCAGGACTGTGAAAATAAGTCTAGCGTAATCGGTACTAACCGTGGGTTATAATATATCCATATGAAACTGTATTCGTGGAACGTAAATGGCATCCGGGCGGTGCTAAACAAAGGTGCCCTGCAAAAATTCCTCGACGAGTACGACCCGGATATACTTTGCCTTCAGGAAACAAAGGCCAACCGCGACCAGTTTGAAATCGACTTTCCGCAATATGAGGAGCACTTTTTTTCAGCTGTTAAAAAAGGTTACAGCGGAACGGCTATCTTTTCGAAGCAACCGGCAATCCGTTACGAGGATGGGTTTCCTGACGATATCGTTAAAAAGTACAAGGTAACCGGTGACGTATACGGTGACCCGAATGCCGAGGGAAGAGTGCTGGCTGCGGAGTTCGACGATTTTTGGGTCGTAACGGTTTATACCCCCAACAGCAAGGGCGACCTTTCCCGCCTGGGGCTACGCTATGACGTGTGGGACAGGGCATTCCTGGCGTATGTTCAGCAGCTCGAAAAGACCAAACCCGTCTTGTTTTGCGGCGACTTGAACGTGGCACATCAAGAAATTGACCTGGCGCGGCCAGCTGAGAACGTTGGGAAGCACGGCTTTACGAATGAAGAGCGAGAACGCTTCGGCGATTTTTTGAAAGCCGGCTACGTGGATACCTTCCGTATGTTATATCCGGATAAAACCGAGGCATACAGTTGGTGGACCGCCTGGGGCGGCGCACGGCAGCGTAATATTGGCTGGCGGATTGACTATTGGCTCGCATCAAAAGACATTGCACGTCGTGTAAAAGGCGCAGCCATTCACCCCGATGTTATGGGCAGCGACCACTGTCCGGTGAGCATTGAATTGGAGTAATGATGGTTAACGCACCAATACTTGCCAATAAAACGCTGGCTATGATTGTCGGGCCGACCAGCGTCGGCAAATCGACGGTTATGCGAGAAGCCGTCCGTCAAGACCCTGAGTTTTCATACGTGCGGGCTTTCACGACCCGTCCGCCGCGGGCAGGCGAGACGACGACCTATAGTCATATTTCACACGAAGAAGCAGCGGCACTTCAGTCGAATGGGCAAGCCCTCACATATGTGGTCCATCCAACCTCTGGCGTCGTATATGGCACCACTGTAGAGAGCTATACGACGAAATACAATTTACTTGATACGCTGGCCAACTCTGTGGCTGCGTACCAGTCCCTGCCTTTCGGTCAGACGCTGACAATCTCGATGACCGCGCCCGGCAACGCTTGGGAGCAGTGGTTCCACAAACGTTACCCCGTCACGAGTGATGAAGCCCGCCAGCGCTTAGCCGAAGCCAAGCTGTCTATTAAATGGTCGCTTCAGCAGCCTGGAATGGTGTGGCTGGTTAACGAACTTGACGACGTGGCCGGAACAGCGGCGCGGCTGATTGCAATTTGCCGCGGCCAAAGTCAGGGCACTACGTCACCGCTTTATGCTGAATCCATGCTGCAAAGCATTGATACTTTGCTATCATAAAGACACTATGAGCACACCCAAATCATCCGAGAAGTACGAAAACAATCCTTTTTACGTTGGGCTGAAGGGGCTTAACTTACTATTTAATAAAGCCCTGGGGATAGCGATCCTTGCCCTCGTATTAATAGGTATCAACCTCGTTAGCCAGGCCGTTGATACGACACTTAGGCTGGCAAGTGGTGACTTTTACAAGAACGAGGCACAAATTAACGCCCTGAATGCGGAAGACCGCGCCGAAATTGTGCAGTTTTTTGAAAATGCCGAAACAGCTGAAATCGTAATTATCGCTGTCATTATCGCCACGTTTGTCTTTATTGCTATTCTGCTTGAGTTATTGGTGTATGGTGTATTCGAATATGCCGCTGCCCGGCTGAGTGAAAATAAAACCGTGGGGTTTGGCGAGGCGTTCCTGGCCTCGCTGCGGCAATTGGCCAGCTTGCTTTGGCTTGTCATCGTTGTAGCGGTGAAGATATTCCTGTGGTCACTACTGCTCATTGTGCCCGGTATTATTATGGCTGTTAGGTACAGCCTCGCCGGTACCGTATTCTTCCGTGAGGGGCTGCGCGGAAATGCAGCAGTACAGCGCAGCGCCGAACTTACGAAAGGCGCTTGGTTTACGACATTTGCTTCGCAGTCACTGTGGAACATTATTACGCTTGGAATTATTCAGCCGTTGCTGGCGCCTGGCACAAATGCCGTTTTGTACCGGCAACTATCAACTGTTACCGACGCCAAGGAAGCAAAGCCGGCTGCCCATTGGCTATCGTGGCTGACGTTCTTCGGACTCGTTTCGATTGCCGTGGCACTGCTTATCGTATTGGCTATCGTCGGTTCGATTGCTGCGATAAATAGCTAAGATGTGAGGTTGAGGTACCAGATTGTCGTCCAATAGGTTTGCGGTTTTTGACATCGATGGGACGGTTTTTCGCTGGCAGCTTTATTATGAGGTTGTACTACGTCTGGCAGAGAGTGGTTTTTTCAGCAAGAAGGACACGCAGTTGCTCCACGACAGGTTCAATGCCTGGCAGTCACGCACCCGAAACTTCCATGATTTTGAGGTTGTGGCAATCGATCTGCTGACTAAAACACTGCCTAAGTTGGAAGTCGGCCAGTTCCAAACCGTCGTTAGCCAAGTCCTCAGCGACTCAAGCCACAAGGTATATTCCTATACACGAGGCCTGGCCAAAGACCTGAAGCACCGGGGCTACTTTTTGCTCGCGCTTAGCGGCTCCATGCAGGAAATAGCTGAGCCGTTTTCCAAGTTATACGGGTTTGACGATTGCATAGGCTGGGTCTACGAACACAAAGATGGCCTATTTACAGGAAACACGTTGCGCCAAACGGTAGGTAACAAGGCCAAGCTTCTGAAGACATATGTCGATGAACATGGTTTATCCTACGAAGGGAGTATTGCCGTTGGCGATAGTAAGGGTGACATAGACATATTGGAAGCCGTCGCCCAGCCAATTGCATTCAATCCGTCAATTGAGCTCTTGGATGCTGCAAAGGCAAACGGCTGGATGATTGTGATAGAGCGTAAGAATATTGCCTATACCCTGAAGAAAGAAAACAATGGAACATACGTACTGGCAGAAGCAGATACCGTCTAAGCCGCTTTTCCCGAACATTGAATGGAGTAAACCGGAACGGCGCGACCAGGCTGGCAAGCTGGCCATCGTTGGCGGGAACAAACTTGGCTTTGCTGCCGTGGCTGAAAATTACCAGCTAGCTCTGGAAACAGGGATTGGGCAAGCAAGAGTACTGCTGCCTGATTGCTTAAAAAACACCGTTCCTCCAACTTTGGTTGATGTCATTTTCGCTGCTTGCACATCGAGCGGCGGCTTGAGTAGGGAAGCAACCCCCGAACTCCGAGCCGTAAGCGACTGGGCCGATGGCGTGCTTTTAATCGGCGACGCCGGCCGAAATGCAGAAACGGCACTGGTTTACGAGCAGTTTCTCCAAGATTACGACGGGCCGGTGACGGTCACCCGTGATGCGATCGACCTGATTAAAAACAATCCACGGCTTCTAGCCGAACGCTCGAGCACCATACTGGTGGCCAGTTTTGCCCAGCTCCAAAAGTTGTTCCAGGGAGTCTACTATCCAAAGGTTCTGACGTTCAATATGCAGCTCCTGCAGCTTGTCGAAGCACTGCACAAATTTACGACCACGTATCCATGCACAATCATGACGCTGCATAAAGATACGATGGTTATAGCGCACAGTGGAAATGTTGTAACTCAGCCGTGGGACAATCCTATGGCCATTTGGCGGGGTAGCGTCGCCACACAAACTGTATGTTATTGGCTATGGCACATCGATAAGCCTCTCGAAACAGCTGCAGCTAGCCTAGCCATACTATAGCTACGAATGCAATTCTTTGTTTTTCGCTATTGCGACTTAGCATTCCAGTCGACCTTCCAGCGGATTATACTATTGATGATAAGTATTTTTATTTTATAATAATACTTGATGAGCGAGTTCAAACTGCCAGCATATCGTATTCCCGTGAGTGCCTTGGACGCTATTGATGAATGCGTCGATACGATATCCGAAGTGAGTCAGGGGACTTTTGAACCTCAGCCTCATGTACCGCATCTTACGTTGCTCCGCCAATCATTATTTAGAGGAAGAGTAGGAATTAATATCTCAACCCAATATGATGCGCTTTGCGAGCACATAATTGCCAACGATACTGAGTATTCGCTGACTGTAAAAGGAGTTGAGAATACGACGAAAAATCTCAGTGATGCTGCAATACTAGCAATTATCATGGACGATCCGTCCGGCGAATATAGCGAAGAATATGCTTCTATTCGTTCAAAATTACCGCAAAGATTAAGAGGGCAGACGGGATTAAATACGCCTCATCTAACTCTCGGCAGGCTGGCGTCTCCATTTGCGACACCCAAGTTACTCGAGGCTGCCGAAAACGTGTTACCACCGAAAATTGAGTTTGGGCCACTACTCTTTTCTCCGGAGGTCATAAAGTACCACCGACGAATGACGATGTGAATTTTAACTACTGGTACCGTGGGCCGGACTTGAACCGGCACGTCCGAAATGGACATCAGATTTTGTTCGCGAAGCGGTGCAAAGCACGTCGAGTGTAAAATAACTGACTTGGTGCCGCGAGTGAGAATCGAACTCACACTCCATTACTGGAACGGGATTTTGAGTCCCGCGCGTCTACCAATTCCGCCATCGCGGCATCAAGTCAGTTATTTTAAATTTCGCTCTAGCGAAATTGTCTACCAATTCCACCACCACGGCACAAGTTGTTAAAATTCGTCTACCATTTCCACTGCGGCGCACGCCATAGGTCATACTCAAATTACATCTGATATTGTACAATACAAGCAAGTGGGATTCTATAGCAATGCGACCTGATGACAGACAAATCCAAAGTGGTGACCCGCGCGGCCAAATCCAGCCGCCGGCCCGTTCGCATGATGGCGCACAGGAAGCTGTGGCCAATATTGCCCGAGACCAAATTGACTCAATTTACGCCGGTGATCCGCAGCAGCCGTCCGAGCAGGACGCGTACCACCGCACGCATCAGCCAGCCCATTCAATCCAGGCCAACCAGTGGCAGCAATACCATTCGGCATGGCAGAACTACTATCAGAAATACTACGAGCGGTATTACGTCGGCGCCGTCCAGCAGGCTCACAACGCCTACCAATCAAAGGTCAGTGAACTCCAGCAGGCCACGCCTGAACCTGAGGCTACGCCGCAGCCGATTGGCAGCCACAGCGCTGCAGCCGAACCGACTATTGGCCGCGACGAGGCAATGTACGACCTACGCTCGCAGCTGATTGATAAGCTGCAAACTTCAGGTAAAAAAGTCCGGCGTAGCCGGCATTTCATTCCTATCGTTTCGGCATTAATCGTACTACTGTTATTCTCGTTTCTGCAGTATAACCGTGTCATTATTTCGAACGTCAAGGCTTATGTGACCCCTGGCGAGATTGATCCTCAAAATATTGTGGTTGATCCGAACGCTTCCTTGCAGGTACCGGACGATCCGTTGCTTATAATTCCAAAAATTAACGTCAACGTGCCGGTTGTTTACGATACGAAGCCCGATCAGGCGTCGCAGCTGAAGGCCATGGAGAATGGCGTCGCATACTTTGGCATTCCCGGTGCCGATAGCAAGCCAGGCCAAATTGGCAACACGGTAATTTCCGGCCACTCGAGTAATGACTTTATCGACAGCGGCAACTACAAGTTCGTTTTCGCACTCTTAGAACGGCTAAAGAAGGGTGATATCTTCTATTTGCATTACAATGGCATCCGCTACACCTACAGTGTGACTGGTACGCGTGTCGTCAAACCGAACGATGTCCAAGCCTTGGTCTATGAAACCGATAAACCGGTTGTGACGTTGATAACCTGTACACCGCTCGGCACGGCCTTGAACCGGCTGCTCGTTACTGCAGAGCAGGTCAGCCCAAACCCGGCCGCTGCCAGCGCCGCGCCGACCGATAGCGGGGAGAGCGACGAAGCCGTCATGCCAGGGAACTCACCGACTATATTGGAACGAATTTTCGGAGGTTAAGGACTCAGTCGAGAATCATTTGGCTGCGCCGGAGGGCGAAGCCTGTGTCTTTTTTCGTCACGCTGTAAATGTATTTGCCGTCGTCGGACTGCACGGCGTCAAACTCTGTCGAAAGCTCGACGATATTGTGCGGGTTTGCGCCGTCAAACTCCATTACTGTCAGCCTGTTTTGGTTGGTAACGTAAAAGTGATAACGGTCGAGCCATCGCAGTTCCGGCTTCAGACCGGCGTTGAGGCTCGTTAATGTGTACTTGGAAAGTTCTAGGTCGTAGGTGGCAATACCTTTTTGGTACTGAGCTATCACGAAGCGACCGTTTGACCTGATGGACAAATAGGTCGGCTGCGAAGGTACGACATGGCTAAATACGGTATTAAGCGTAATAGCATCATCCGATTGGCTGCCAGGCAAGCGGTTAAGCCGGTATACATCGAGCTGTGTCCCGCTCGAAATTGCTACGTATGGATCGCTGAAATATGATGCCGCTGCCACAAGAACCGGCTGGGCACCTTCAACACGCTTGAGCTCACGCGACTTCGTACTCCCCAGCGACAAATAATCGATACTCTGTTCGTTTTTAGAAATAGTCCGTACGAAGAAGAGTGCATCGGAACCGTACGGCGAAACAGACTGCACATTTGTCTGCAGAATTGGTGAAAGTGATTCGGCTGCCGTGTCAATCAGCCGAAGCTCGTTTTGGCCGCTTAGCAGTACCAAGCGCTCACTCGACCGCGGGTCGAAGGTCAATTCTTTAATACTGCTGTCATATACGTCCGATAGGTTTATAACGTCTTCGGCCGACGCTGCCTCACGTTTAACAAGCAGCCATTCGGCCTTGTTTTTAACCGTGGCCGTGACCAATAAGCGGTCGGAGTCATTTGACCATGAGGCTACTTTGTACGAAACAACGCCTGCGGGGCGTAACGACGCAGGAATCGTGACGCTGGTTTGCTTTGGCTTGTCGCCGGAGAGCTCAACAATGGTAACTTTGGCAGTGTCAGCCTTCTCGATGAGCGCATAGTATTTACCGTTAGGAGACGCTTTCACCTGGCTAAGCGAATCGAATGTGCTTAGCGTATCAGTGGTAATAGATGCGGGTACCAACTGCGCATAATTGAGCCATAGAACCTCACCGGCTTTAATCGAAACTTTCTTCTGCCAAGGCAGATAGTTGCGTTTTTCCATTTTGACATCATAGTCACCGGGATTGACGGTGATTTTTGACGGTGTAGTGTTGGTCAGCGATGCCCGGCCGATAGTCACCTTAGCATCTGAAGGACGAGAAGCGAATTGAACCAGGCCTCCTTGCTGGATTGAGCTAGTGTCGCGGTTGAAGCGGTAACCCAACATCACGAAGACAAGAAAGGTGACGACCAACACGACACTGACAATCATCAAGGCATACACAACACCACGTTGAATAAGCTGACGTTTTTTTGAGGGTGCGCGGTACATATCTACGCGTTATTATACAATGCCGGTGAAACTAAGGAGGAATTTTAGTATTGCATCGTGCTTATGCGAGCGGTATTATAGTGACAACCAAACAGGGAGAAAAAGGACACGAACATGACCCAACAAAGAACAGTCGCGATCAATGGCGTCCAGTATGATCCGCACACCGGATTGCCGATCACGAAAGGCGAAGCTTCGGCTGTTGCCGTTCAAAAAGAGTTGCAGCGTGTCCAGTCCGTGCATGCCAAAGGCATCCACAAAAACCAGCAGCGTTCGAACACTCTGAACCGCCAGTTCGTTAAAAAATCTCCTCAAAAATCCGTAGGCCGCGTTGTGGATATACGGCGCCCCTCTCACGCCCGCAGCCCTCATATTACGAAATTTGCAAAACCTGCAGTTCACCCACAAGCTAATGTACCAGTTAGCCGTGACATTGCTCACGTCGCTCATCCACACGTTGCAAAAGTTCATGCCCAAACAGCCCCGCCTGTTGCCACACAGCCGCGCCCAGCCCACGAAATCAAACACCAGGCTATTAGCAAGGCCCTCGAGAATGCCCGCCCTCACGAGGGTATCAGGCACGAGACCAAGCCGCGCGGACGTAAAATGAGCATCGTAACAGCCTGCCTGGGACTTTTCTTAATTGGCGCGTATTTTACCTATATAAATATGCCAAGCCTGTCTGTGCGGGTAGCTGCTGCTCAAGCTGGCATCGACGCTAGTTATCCTGAATACCGGCCAATCGGTTATCGCCTGAACGGTCCGGTCGCATATAGAGACGGTGAGGTGACGATGCAGTTTGCCTCCAACTCCGGCCCGCAGCACTTTGCGCTAGCCCAGACAAAAAGCAGCTGGGATTCTACTGCGCTACTGGAAAAGTTTGTTAACCCGCGTTCTAACGGCCACTATGCCACCTACACCGATGCAGGCCTGACTATTTACACCTACGGCAATAATGCCGCATGGGTAAACGGCGGTATTCTGTACAGCGTTGAAGGCAACGCAACGCTTTCAAACGAGCAAGTCCGCCGCATGGCTACTTCGATGTAGCTACGATTTGCTACACTTATAGATAATGACTTCCCAAATCAGAACGCGTTTTGCGCCCAGCCCGACCGGATTTCTTCATGTTGGCGGTATTCGAACTGCGCTTTTCGCGTACCTTGTTGCAAAGCAGGCAAACGGTTCATTTATTTTGCGAATAGAAGACACCGACAAAAATAGAGAAGTCGAGGGCTCGGCTGACCACATTAAAGAGTGTTTAAAAACTCTTGGGATTGAGTGGGACGAGGGACTAGATGCCGGTGGTGACTTTGGGCCTTATATCCAGTCGCAGCGGCTCGAAATTTATAAAGGATGGGCCCAAAAGTTAATCGATGCCGGCAGAGCCTACGCCGACCCGTACGCACCAGAGGAAGTCCAGGCATTTCGTGAAGAAGCTCAGACGAATAAGCAGGCGTTTTTATACCGGAACCACCGGCCAGAAAATCCGCCGGTTTGGGACGGCACGATGCCGCTCCGATTTAAATCAGACCCAAAACCGTATGAATGGCACGATGAGGTTATGGGCAATCTTCATTCTGGTCCGGAAGTTATTGACGATTTTATTCTTATTAAATCCGATGGCTATCCGACGTACAATTTTGCGCATATCGTCGACGATTCCGAAATGCAAGTATCACACGTTATCCGCGGTCAAGAGTTTATTTCGAGTCAGCCGAATTATCTGAATCTTTACGAAGCTCTCGGGTTAGAACATCCTGTATTTGCTACGATGCCGCATATTTTGAATGAAGAGGGGAACAAGAAGCTGGGTAAACGTGACGGCGCCAAAGACGTATTAGACTACGTACGTGACGGCTATCTGCCGGAAACGCTTCTCAGCTTTATCGCCACACTGGGCTGGAATGATGGCAGTGAGCAGGAAATCTTTACGAAGAAAGAACTGATCGCAAAATTCAGCTTGGACAGGGTGCAGAAGAGCGGCGCCCGGTTCGATGAAAAGCGCCTTCTTTGGATGAACGGCCAATTTATCCGCCGGCTATCGGTCGAGGAACTCGAAAAGCACATTGAGCCATTCTGGCCAGAGGCTGCCTTGTCAGCCGACGAGGATTACCGCCGACGTGTTCTGGTGTTGGTTCAGGAACGCCTAAAGACCTTCGCAGATTTACCGGTATTATCGTCGTACTTTTTCGTTGAACCCGAACCTGATTATTCGCTGATTGAAGGCAACAAACAATTGAAAAAATTGTCATCAGCTGAAATAAAAAACCTCCTGTCAAATACGCTGCAAACGTTGGAAACAACCGAATGGAACGCCCAGGCTATCCAGGTTAGTCTTAATAAACTGCTCGAGTCGACTGGCCAGAAACCTGGCATTTTGTTTAGTCTTATCCGGATTGTCACAACCTGGGCACCATTCAGTCCGCAGCTTAATGAAACACTGGAGCTTCTGGGACAAAGAAAGACGCTCGAGCGTCTGAAGCAGGCTATAAGTTAGTTTGTCTGTAGCTATATCTCACCATTATACCACATAAAAGGCTAATTTGTCAATAGCTTGCCTTGGAGTAAGCATGAGCAATTTGCTATACTGACGCTAATGGATCCCTCTTTAGCGCCCAAACGACCCTGGTTCCAGCGCCTATGGAAGTGGTGCAAGCTCCACCGCACTAGGAGCATTGCGATTGCATGCGCCTCTGTTGTAGTTGTCAGTGGTGTCGCCGCTTGGCTGTATGCTCAGTCAGCTGGCACGCCGATAATTCAGGTGACTAGGCAAATGCCGAAACCAAAGCCGGTATATTACGCTCCGCTTACTGGAGAAGTCGTTAAGAACGAATCAGACCTTACCAAGCCCGTAACGGCGATTATGATTGAAAACAGCCCCGATGCTAGGCCCCAATCCGGCCTAAAAGACGCGGAAATTGTCTATGAAGCCGTTGCCGAAGGCGGAATCACTCGGTTCCTAGCTCTCTATCAACAAAAGAAGCCTCAGGTGATCGGACCCGTACGAAGCTTACGGACATATTATGTTGACTGGCTGGCGCAATATAATGGCAGCGTGGCTCATGTTGGAGGCAGCTATCAGGCGCTCCAGATGGTGCGAAAGGCTCCTTATAGAGATATTGACCAGTTCTTTAACCCGGACGCCTATTGGCGCGCAGCCGACCGTTATGCACCTCACAACGTCTACACAAGCTTCGCGCGAATCGACGCACTAAACAAAGCCAAGGGTTACAAGTCATCAAAACCGAAAACGTTTGAACGCAGCAAAGAAGATGGCAAACCGGCCAAGCAGAATGCTCGGACCGTCAATCTTCACATTAGCGGGCCCTTGTATGACTCTGTTTACACCTACAGTGCGAAGTACGGAGTTTACGGACGCTCCCAAGCTGGAACACCACACGTTGACAGGGAAAAGGGTCGTATAGGCGCACGTGTTGTTATTGCAATAATGGTCGACATGAAGAAAGTATTGGAAGATGGCTACAGAGAAAGTATTGGGACGAAAGGAACCGGGCTGGCATATATCTTTCAGAATGGAGGTGTCCAAAAAGCAACTTGGCGGAAAGATACGAGAGGCAGCCCTCTTATGTTTGTTAAGGATGGCAAAATTGTTCCGCTGGCACCCGGAACTACATGGATAACGGCTATACCAAAAGGCAGCGGGAGCGTTACGTGGAAGTAGAAAAGAAATCGGCAGAGGACGAGCAGCTTAATCGATTTTGGCCGCACTACCGCCGCAAAGCCCGATTTGTTGTTCTTTTAGCGCAAACATTGGTATGCGCACTTATTATTGCTGTTATCGTCATTGTGTACCCGACCGTTCCTCTTGAGGCATGGCTTCTCATTGCGGTCATTACGCTAATTGCGCTGGCCAGCAGCATAATTGCGGCCAACGTCATCCTGCGGCCGCTTAAAGACCTGTCGAGTGCGCTAACGCATGTGGCCGGCGAGCAAAGTCCACTTCCACCCCCAAATTTGAATGATTCGTACTACACCCGGAACCAAATGCGCCCGCTTCTGAAGTTAATTTATGATTTGGCTATGGCAGAGGGTGACGGTGCAGCGGCCAAAGAAGATACGGCATCTGACGCCGTTTCTATTGATGTCAAAAGCGAACTTAACCATACCCAGACCGGCATTGTCATGCTAAATCCAGCCGGCGAAATTGTCTATGCTAACAAAAGCGCACCGGTACACATCGACGCTAACGGCAAAAAGACGCTGGAACTTATATTCGATGTCGACCCAAGCATTGAAGACTGGTTAAAGGAGCGCGGTGAACACGATATCCACGCCGAGCATTCCTGGCGACGCATTGCGAGCAAGCTGACTGGCGAGGAAGGCCGGCGGCTATACGACGTATTCGTGTCGTACGAAAAAGGCAGTCAGGCCGAGGCTGTCATCAGCTTGTTTGACCGGACAGACGAGTACCAGCCTGAAGACGACGACTTGGACTTTATCGCCTTTGCCGCCCATGAACTGCGCGGTCCGATTACCGTTATACGCGGATATCTGGACACGCTCAATGACGAGCTGGCCGACAAGACCGATGGCGATCAGCGTGAACTTTTCCAGCGCCTAATTGTCAGCGCTAACCGCCTGAGCGGCTACATTAACAATATTCTCAACGCCTCGCGCTTTGACCGCCGTCACCTTAAAATCCATATGTCCGAACTCTCTATTGGCGACATTTACGAAACAATTGCTGACGACATGCAGATGCGTGCAGTCGCCCAGCAACGCATGCTTGCTGTTGACTTGCCTGATGGGCTACCGACCGTTGCGGCTGATTTAAATAGTATGAGTGAAGTTATGGCTAATCTTATTGATAATGCGATTAAGTATTCAAACGACGGTGGCACAATTGAAGTCACGGCCAATGTCAATGGGGACTTCGTCGAAGTCACAGTCACTGACCATGGAATAGGCATGCCGGCAAATGTTATTGCTAACTTGTTCCATAAATTCTACCGTTCGCACCGCAGCCGAGAAACGGTCGCCGGAACCGGCATTGGCCTGTACATATCTAAGGCTATCGTTGAAAGCAATGGTGGTAAAATCAATGTAAAGAGCGTCGAAGGCCACGGATCATCCTTCACATTCAGCTTGCCAATCTATTCAACGGTGGCTAATAAATTAACCGCCCACGGCGCGAACAATCAGGACTTCGTGGAGCATTCAAGTGACGGCTGGATTAAAAACCATGGGGCATTCAGGGGCTAACATGCTGTTTGCCTATAAAACAAGCACTGCGGTTTTTTTTCATAGCACCGGGAACGAAATGAATTCGTTCATAGGGCTGCTCTTTTTCCCTTATGCTTACGGTATAATGACGACATGGCAATAAAAAGCATCCTCATCATCGAAGACGACCGGTTTATCGGTGAAATGTACGTCAGAAGCTTGAAAAAAGCCGGGTACGACGTCGACTGGATGGTCGATGGCAATGACGGACTGATTGCTGCTCGCAACAAACCATACGATGTAATTTTGCTTGACGTTATGCTTCCGGAACGGCGGGGGAGTGAAATTCTGCAGATTCTGCGCGGCGGCGCTCAAGACCTTATCCCTAACAGTAAGGTCATTGTTCTAACTAACTTTGACCAGGCCGAGGAATCGCGTCTTGCTATGGAGCACAACGCCGACGGCTATTTGATTAAGGCTGAAATTACTCCGAAGAAATTGATCTCCGTAATTGAAAAAATGGACACTGGGCGCTAGACAACAGGGGTGGAAATTGCTAGAGTAGGGAAGTTGGTCCTATATAGCTAAAGCCATATAGACCCGTCGCGCTTCGGAAATGACTACGAAAATGAGCAAGCTGATTTTCGCTGGTACATTTCACTCATCGCTGGGCCCTATCGTCTAACGGTTAGGACACCAGGTTCTCATCCTGGCAATCCGGGTTCGATTCCCGGTAGGGTCACCAACGAAAGGCACTCATCAAGGATGGGTGTTTTTCTTTGAAGCTCGCCCAATCTGGTACTGTCGTAAAAATTACGAGTCCTTCGCCTGGCTTACTAGTTCCGCTTTTGCTTAAAAGCCTGTACAATGCGGGTAGATTTATCTAAACGTATGCCGATACAAAAAAATGAGCCGTAGGGGAGGCAATATCCGGGTATGAGAAGCCTTTCCTTACGAACAAAACTGACTGTTACCATCATTGTGATTGGCATTATTGTCGCTGGTATTAATTTTTATCAAATTACACAGGTTGATCAGATAGACAAAGCTGCGGATGCTTTAGCCCAGGAGGGCCGGGCGACCGAAGCAATCCACCAGGCTGCCGACCAAATACGCCTCATGTTCATTGTTATGACGGTAGGGGTTACGCTGGCTGCGGTGATAATCGGTATCTTTTTAATGACCAGTATCTCCCGGTCGCTAGCCAGAATCCGCCGTGGGGCAATCCGAATTGCCAATGGTGACTTTTCCGCACCAATTACCATCGAAACGCACGACGAGCTGGGCCAGCTTGGCCAGAGTTTCAATGCCATGGCCGACCGGCTTCGTGATTCCTACAAGCGCCTAGCAGTGGAACAGCAACGGGATGAAGCAATCCTGCAAAATATGGGAGAAGGACTGATAGCGACCGATGAACTTGGCAATATCCTATTAATTAACCATGTGGCTATGCGCTACATCGGCCTGGAAAATTTGGACGCGGCTGTCGGGAAGCCCATTCATGAAACATTCCAATTATATGGTCCAAATGACAAGGACAAGAAGCCGATACCTAAGAAGGAGCGGCCGGTGTTCCGTGCTCTCGAGACCGGGAAGACTGTGAATGATGTGTATGCCTTTCACGCTGCCGACGGCAAAAAGATCCTGATGGATACCACCGCAACGCCGATCCTGCTTAACGACAAGGTAGTCGGTGCGATTTCCGTTATGCGTGACGTCACAAAAGAAAAAGAAATTGACCGTATGAAAACTGAGTTTATCTCTCTGGCGTCGCACCAGCTGCGGACGCCGCTATCTGCAATCAAATGGTTCACCGAGATGCTAATTTCGGGTGATGCCGGTAAACTGACTGATGAGCAACAAGAATTCGCCAAGAATATCGACGACTCGACGACGCGCATGATTGCACTCGTCAACGCGCTGCTTAATATTTCACGCATTGAATCCGGCCGGATTATGATTGACCCGAAGCCGACCGACCTGCGGGAGCTTGTCTCTGGTATTGTTAACGACCTGAAGGCCAAGACCGAGGAACGAAAGCAGACACTGATTATTAGTGTGCATGACGAGTTACCGATGATTAACCTTGACCCTCGCTTGATAGGCCAGGTTTACCTCAACCTCCTTACTAATGCCATCAAATATACCCAGGAGGGGGGTGAGGTCTCGGTCTTCATTTCGCGCAAGGATGACCAAATAATCTCACAGGTCACCGACAATGGTTATGGAATCCCCAAAGACCAGCAGAGCCGTATATTCCAGAAATTCTTCCGGGCTGCAAACGCCGTCAAAGTGGAGACTGATGGAACTGGCCTTGGTCTGTATCTCATCAAGTCAGTCGTTGAGTCTTCCGGTGGTAAAATCTGGTTCGAAAGCGAAGAAGGCAAAGGTACGACATTTTGGTTCAGCATTCCGCTCAGCGGCATGAAGGCAAAAGAAGGCGAAGTAACACTCGATGTCTAGCTCAGTAGAAAGGAAACTTTATGCAGAAATATAAAAACATTTTAATGGGGAGTGTGGTCGTCGGCCTGTTGGCTGCCGCCGCGATGTTCGTTATCCCGATCCCAGAAAGCTGGGATTTTAGCACCTTTGAGTTTTACTGGCCGCTTGCCTCGAACGCATTGATGGCTTGTTTGCACCTCGGTGCCGTAATCCTATTTGTTCTCAGCCTTACTGTGTACAAGGCGAAGCTTCGTCTGGCATTTACCGGTATAGTGCTCGGCATTATATTTACCGCACTCGGGACAATTCAGCTACCGATTATCGATGCACTTGACCTATGGGGGTCACCGTATGTGACGACAGGTATTATCGGGGTGCCGTTTCTACTGGCCGGATTCGTGATTTATCTTGGAGCATCCAGTTTTGGGCATCTGGTAGGCGACAAGTCATGGCTCGGACGAAAGTGGCTTATTATCCCCGGCGGTTTGGTGGTAGGTGCCCTGCTGGGAACATTCTTGCCGCACATCCCGCTTCCAACCAAGGAATCCGACTTCGATATTGCTATGAGTATAAATTTCTGGATGGTTGCTTTAGAATTTGCCGCTACGGCGATAATTTTCCGAATAAAGCAGCGGATGGGCGCTCACTACAGTAAGGCGGTACTCTACCTTGGGTTGGCGTTATTTACGGGCACAACGGCAGTGTTGGTTGCTACGATTGATACGTTCGTAAGTCCGAATGCCCACGGCCCGCTAATGAGCGCGGTGAACGTGTTAGCAATTTTTGCAGGGTGGTTCTGGCTAACTGCCGGTTTTGCTTTTGCGAGGACCAAGGAGTATTAATATGTCGCTATTTGGTTCATTATTTCACGACACCGAATCCAAGCAGGAAGTCAAAAATGTCCTTGATCTTGTTACGTACACAGCGAGCCTGGCTTCTAACCCGACGGAAGTCGATAGCCTAATTGACCAAGTCCGAAAGGTTACCGCTACGCATGCGGCTCAAAACACCCTGTCTCCAGCCGAGGAGGCAACCCTCATTCACGTTTATTTAGGCCTCGAGCGTTATCTGACCACCAGGGATCCAATTCGTACCTACACCAAAGACGAACTGCGCGGCCGCCTCAATCCAGATTTATTGACGAAATTAACCCAACAAGAAGCTAAAGGAGACGCATAACATGTCAAAGCAAAGCCCAACTATCATGGTTGTAGAAGACGAAAATCTGTTACTTCAGGCAATTACAAAAAAGCTCAAGTTATCCGGTATGGATGTTTTGTCGTGCGCCAGTGGACAGCAGGCTGTCGATTACCTCAACAATCTCGACGAGCTGCCAGATGCTGTTTGGCTCGACTACTATCTGAAAGATATGAACGGCCTAGCTTTTATGCAGGAGCTCAAGCTCAACCCAAAATGGGAAAATATTCCTGTGGTAGTTGTTAGCAACTCGGCCAGTCCCGAAAAGGTTAACAATATGCTGGCCCTTGGGGCGCGCAAGTACATCCTAAAGGCCGAATACCGCCTGGACGAAATTATCGAAATGATTAAGCAATTAATCAACGATAACGAGGCAGCTGACCCGACCGAACCAAGTGGCGATGAACAGCAAAAACCAGAGTAATCATGCTACAATAACTGAAAAGGTAGGAGCCCATGAGTAACACCACGAAAACTGTTCTGATTGTCGAAGATGAGCGGCCACTGTCACATGCGCTCGAACTAAAGCTGCAACACGAGGGGTTCGATGTCACGGTCGCTTCAAATGGCCGGGAGTGCCTTGAGCTTGTCGAAGACAAGCACTTTGATATTGTACTTCTTGACCTTATTATGCCGGAGGTTGATGGCTTCCAAGTACTTGAGCAGCTAAAACAAAAGGCCGACGCCCCAGCAGTGTTCGTACTCTCTAACCTGAGCCAACGCGAAGACGAAGAGCGTGTTTTGGCACTCGGTGCCCACAAGTTCTTCATCAAATCAGATACGTCGCTAACCACTATCGTCGAAGAGGTTAAGCAGGTTTAACCAGCTGAGGGGGTGGGGGATGTATCCGAACGTCGATAAGATAAAGGAGATATTGCTCAAAGAGAGCTATATTTCCGAAGAGGATAGCGCCGCCGCCGAGGCGGCATCCCACGACAGCGCGAGTTATATTGAATACTTAATCCGGGCCGAGCTTCTGAGTCGTGCACTCCTTGGCCAGGCATTAGCCGAATCATATGGCCTACCTTTTGTAGATCTTGAAACAAATCCGCTTAGCAAAGATGACATTAATAAAATCGACGAAAAGGTTGCCCGCGAACAGCGGGTTGTTTTCGTTAAGGCATCAGATAAAGTCGTTGCCCTCGCTACCGATGCCCCTGAGACTGTCGATGCCAAGGAGCTCAAAAAACTATTCCCGCACCTCAGTATCCGCTTAGTCTATACGCTGCCAGAATATCTCGATCAGGCATTTGAGCTCTACGAACAGCCGCTCGAGACTCGATTTTCTCAGATTCTCGAGTCGAGCCAGCGCGTAGCGCCTGAAATTGTTGACGAAATTATAAAGGATGCACTCAGTTTCAAAGCATCAGATATCCACTTTGAGCCGCAGCCAGACACCGTCGTGGTCCGGTTCCGGGTCGACGGCATGCTACGCGAAGCCGGCAAGCTGCCCCGTGAGTATTACGACAATGTATTGAACCGCATCAAGGTCGAGAGCGGCATGCGCATTGATGAACACTTAACGGCTCAGGACGGCGCCATCCAGCGCATTTCCGGCGAACATGAGGTCGACCTGCGCGTATCACTTGTACCTACAGTTGAGGGTGAGAAGATCGTTATCCGCGTGCTCGGCTCGTATGTCCAAAACTTTACCTTTTCGGATATCGGCATGCAAGAAAATCATAGCAAGATTGTCGAGCGCAGCATTGCCCGGCCGTTTGGCATGATACTAACTGTCGGCCCTACAGGCTCCGGCAAAACGACAACTTTGTATGCGCTACTAAAAGCCCTTAATACGCCTAACGTTAACATTACGACGATTGAGGATCCGGTCGAGTACAAAATGCGCGGTACCAATCAAATACAAGTTCATGAAGCCACCAATTTAACGTTTGCTAAAGGACTACGTTCAATCGTGCGCCAAGATCCCGATATTATCCTCGTGGGTGAGATTCGCGACCAGGAAACGGCTGAGATTTCGGTCAATGCTGCGCTCACCGGCCACCTGCTGCTTTCGACCTTCCACTCTAACGATGCGGCTACAGCCATGCCCCGCTTGGCGGATATGGGCATTGAACCGTTTCTTCTTGCATCAACCCTCAATATCGTAATTGCGCAGCGGCTCGTACGTACGCTATGCATGCAGTGCCGCTATAGTGTGCCCGCGACGGATGTTATTGCCGAGCTGCACGTACCAAACGATCTCAAGCTGTCCAAATATTTTTCAAGTACAGAGAATGTCTATGCCAGCAAGGGCTGCAGTGCATGTAATAATACCGGTTTTAAAGGCCGCCTGGCTGTCTTTGAGATTATTGAAATCACCCCGGAGATGCAAGAATTAATGCTCTCATCACCATCGACGAGAGAGATAGAGAAGCTGGCCCGTGAACAAGGCAGCCAGCCGATGTTCGAGGACGGCATAGCCAAAGTCAGACGCGGCTATACGACCTTGGCCGAAGTCCTGCGAGTCGTTTCGCTCCCAGGCGTTATGGGAGCCAAACATGACGACTCCTAAAACCGCGAAAATACACCGCTACCGGATTGGGTTTAAAGAGCGAGAATATTTTACGGAAAATCTGGCTCTTCTGCTGCGCTCGGCCGTACCGGTTGGCGAAGCCCTCGAGTCTCTGCGCACTACAGCCTCGTCCCACTCCATGAAAAAAGCGCTCAAGCAGATGATGGATGATATCGAGGCAGGCCGCAGTTTAGCCGATGCACTGGAACGTTCCGGTGTAGTAAGCTTCCAGACATTGGCCCTTGTGCGCCTAGGTGAAAGTTCAGGCCGTTTGGTCGACAATTTACAGCTTGCTGCTATGCAAGAAGAAAAACGACATATGTTCCGCTCCAAGGTTCGATCGGCTATGATCTATCCATCGTTCGTACTTGGGCTTACCGTTATTGTCGGGCTCGGGATTTCCTGGCTGCTGTTACCACGCCTTGCTAATACGTTCTCCCAACTTCAAGTTGAATTGCCACTTATTTCGCAGGTTGCAATTAACTTTGGCCTGTTTTTGCAGCAATATGGTGCAATTGCGGTACCTGGGTTTCTGATTGGACTTGGTGTACTGGGTTATATATTGTTCGCGGCGCCGCGTACGAAAGCGATTGGCCAGCGACTACTTCTAAAGGTGCCGGGGATAGGCAAGCTTATGAAAGAAGTCGAAATTGCACAGTTTGGGTATTTGCTCGGTACGCTTTTGAACGCCGGTCTGCCAGTTACAAAGGCGCTTGGCCTGCTTGCCGATGCGACCCAGGTTCCGAAGTACCAGCGATTTTACCAGAGCCTCGCCCATTCTCTCGAAAATGGCTATTCATTCAAAGAGAGCCTGGTGGCATATCGTCATAGCAACAAAATTTTACCCGGAGCTGTGCAGCAAATGGTTGTGGCCGGTGAACGGTCAGGATCATTGCCGGAAGTGCTGACCACAGTAGGCCGGACCTACGAGCAAAAATCAGATGTGACGACAGCAAATCTTGAAGCGCTTATTGAGCCGATTCTGCTTGTTATCGTATGGATTGGGGTCATGCTTGTCGCTGTCGCTGTTATTGTGCCGGTTTACTCGCTTGTCGGAGGCCTGCAGCGATGAGAGGGAACGGATTTACATTACTCGAAGTCATGCTCTCAATGACTATCCTCGCACTGCTGGCAGGGTTGTCGCTCCCTGTTTATGAATCGTTCATGCGGCGTAACGATCTTGACCTTACGACTCAGCAGCTCGCCTCGAGCTTGCGCCGTGCCCAGACGTTCGCCCGCGCTGGGAACCATGACAGCGCATGGAGCGTGGAAGTCCAGCCTACCGTCGTTACGCTCTTTAGAGGAACAAATTTTAGTGCACGCGACCAAACCTACGATGAAACTGTGGCTATTCCGCCTACTATTGGTGTCAGTGGATTAAGCGAGGTTCAATTTGCCAAACTAACCGCCACGCCCAACGCAACCGGTACAATCACTCTTACCAGTACAGCCAACGCAACCAGGACGGTAACGGTCAATGCAAAAGGCATGGTTGAATATTAGGCGCCGCGACAATGGTTTTTCAGCGGTAGAGGTCTTACTCGCCGCAACCGTTTTCGGTGTGCTTGTCACCGGTATCATTGGGGCGTTGATTTATGGCCGGGCGGGCACGGCTGCTGCCGGCGATCGCCAGCGGGCTGTGTTTCTAGCAGAAGAAGGGATCGAAGCCGTCCGCAATATTGGCGGCGCATCCTACTCAAACCTTACCGATGGAACCTTCGGACTTGCCCAAAGCGGCGGCGCCTGGGTACTATCGGGTAGCTCCGACACGAATGGCGCATATACACGCCAAGTCCTGATTGCTGCTGCTGGAATCGACCGCAAAGCAATTACGGTCACAGTGACATGGCCGCAACAGGGCGGGGGTACCGGCATCGTAACGCTTAACAGCCGGATGTCTAATTGGTCGGCAACTCTACCGGTTACCGGCGGACCGATTATGATGGCCTACTCGAAAACCACTACCACACCGTTTTACCGGACATGGAACGGATCTGCCTGGAGCGCCGAGGCATCCGCGCAGGCGGTCACCGGCAATATTAACTACATTGTGCTAAAAAGTTCCCGTACTCGGAATGAGGCCATTCTGGGTGTGCAAACGTCTACGGGTGCCATTTACATACAAACCTGGAATGGTACGAGTTGGAGCAACTTAACCCAAGTCGGTACCGGACCCACGACCACCCGTAGCTTTGACATAGCCTATGAAAAAAATACTGACAATGCTGTCATTGCTTTTACGCCATCTTCTGGGTCAGCTGATTTTGCCTATAGAACATGGAACGGCACGACTCTTTCGTCCGCCACTACTATCACAGCACCGCCGACGACCGGCGCGCTGAACTGGCTTGAGCTACGACAAAATCCTTTAAGCGCAAGTAATGAAATAGCGATGATTATGCTCGACGCCAATGCTGACGTGTACGGAATGCGCTGGACGGGCAGTGCCTGGAACACAATGGGCACGGCTGCTGTATGGGATGCTACAGCCGCAACAGGCAATAAGAAGGCAATCGATGTTGAGTATGAACAAACGTCTGGTGAAATCATGTTTATGTGGGGAGATGGTGTGGCAACAGACCAGTATTACCGCACCTGGAATGGTACGACACTTAGTGCAGCGACCCTGCTTGATATTGCTGCAGAGGGTGGTGTAGCGGAATGGATACAATTGGCTGCACGGCCCAATTCAAACGAGATATTACTAGGTGTACAGGATGCTGGTGCCGATTTAAATACGAGGAAATGGTCGGGGTCAGCCTGGGATGCAGCTGCCCAACACGCCGAGCACTCCGCCGCAGTAGAGAATATAGCCAATAGAACCTTTGATATTGTGTACGAGACACATTCTGCTAACCCTGGAAAGGCTTGGCTCCTGTGGGGTAACGGTTCGACCGTTAGTGCTAAATCGTGGTCTGGAACCGCATGGGGTTCAGCTGCTACGCTTACCGGTACAGACGACACCTCATTCATACGCCTTAGGGCTGATTCGGCATCGGGAGTCCTGTTTGCTGGTCTTTATGAAGATAACTCCTCTGCAACCGATGACATCACAGAGTTCCGCTTGAGTGGTGGTGGCTCAACCTGGAGCTCTGAAAATACCATCTGGGCGGGCCCAACGACCGTCACGCCTGTACACTTTAGGATTGATATTGCGACGCCATGAATGAACTAAGAACAACGCAAAGCGGCTACACATTGATTGAACTCCTGATGTACGTCGTTATCATTAGCGCGCTTCTGACATCGATTACCTATTTCTTCGGCATAACTATCGAAGCTCGTGCCAAGAACCAAACTATTGCAGAGGTCAACGACCAGGGCGCAGCGGCAATGGACTACATTACTCAGACTATCCGCAATGGGACTTCAATTACTGCACCGACAACTGGTGCAAGCGCTAACTCGTTGACGCTTGTCGTCCCGACCGGCAGCTTGAGCCCGACTATCTTCAATCTGAGTGGTACCACGCTCCAAGTCAAAGAAGGAAGCGCCAATCCGGTTGCGATTACCAGCAGCGATGTACGCGTTACAAGCTTGGCATTCACGAACCTCACCAGAAGCGGTACGCCGGGAATAGTACGAGTAAGCTTTACGCTCTCGCACACAAACCCAAGTAACCGTAACGAGTATGACTACCAAAAGACATTCACGTCGTCTGCGGAGGTGTCGTGGTAGTCCGCTCGTTAGAATCCGGATATGTGGCGCTACTCGCAGTCCTGATTGTCGGAGCTATTGCAACCGCGACTGGAATTGTTTTGCTTCTTACGTCTGCAGATAGTCAGCGGAGCGTCCTGATTTCACAGCAGTCCAAGCAAGCCCGGGCGCTAGCCGTCGCCTGCAGCCAGGAAGCGCTCCAGGTCATCTATGAGAACACGGCGTATACCGGTTCGGGCAACTTATCGCTAGGGCAGGGTTCGTGCACTTATACCGTCACCTCCACAGGGGCAAGCACACGTTCAATAGCGGTCACCGGAACTGTAAATAATACTTCAAGAAAAATACAGCTTAGTGTTACAATTGAAGCATCAAACATAAGCATTTCCTCGTGGCAAGATGTTAGCTAGGGGTATAAGCAGAGAAAGGGTTGGGCATTACACCATGCTAAGCTTCACAAACTATAAACGGCGCCAGGCAGGCTTCACGCTGCTTGAGGTGCTCCTTGTGGTCGCGGTGATTGCGATTCTCGCAGGTATTGTTATCGTCGCAATCAATCCAGGCAAGAACCTTGGCGACACCCGTAATTCCCAGCGTTCAGCAGACGTAAACACCATTATTAACGGTGTTTACCAGTATGCCCTTGATAACAATGGAACGCTGCCGGCTAGCATTACTACTACGGCTACAGAAATCTGTGAAACTGGCGCCGCCAGTTGTACTGGACTAGTTGACCTTAGCGTCATCACGACAAGCGGTAAATACCTCGCTTCGATTCCGGTCGACCCACAGTGTCCGACCGTTTGTACGGCGGATGGCGTTGGATACACCATTATGAAAGATGCCAATGGCCGTGTGACGGTCGCTGCTCCGGATGCCGAGCAGAGCAAGACGATTACTGTTACCAAGTAGTAGAGTAGTCACACCTTCTCTGAATATAGCTTTCCCGCCGGTCTGACCACGAAAAACGTCCACATCTCTGTGGACGTTTTTCATCATTACCCTTAAGGGACGTTTATCTGTTAGCCTTCGTAGCTTTTCCTGGGCTGGGCAAAGTAGGCGACGCCGTAGGTCGTCAGGGTTGCCAAAATTACGATAAGACCCGTAAGTGCTTGGTTTCCGCCGGTCATTGGCAGCTCATCGGGCAACTCGCCGCTGGCTGAGCCCTGACCGCCTTGCGATCCTCCGGCACCACCTTGACCCTGGATACAGTTATTCATAAGATCCCAGGTACTTGTACCGTTTGACCATACACCCATGCTGCCATGGTGGCCGCCATTGTGCTGTACTCTGAACCGACTGTCTTCCGGGTACCCCCATGTGAATGACCACGGACCTTGGGCTGTACAGGCTGGTGGAGTGTAGGTTTCAGTAATATTTACTTGGGTTGGTTTGTAGTGGTCGTATTCGACATTTTCTTCGAACCATGTACCATCGCTGCCGAGGTCGACATTATAGTAGGTTTTGCACTCCCATTGGTTCAGAGCTAGGCTCATGAAGTCACCTTTTTGACCGGTCAGCTGGCAAACTTCGATAGTAAACTTCGCGCCCGGGACTAGGTTACCGAACTGATCACGCTTGTAAATTTCTGGGGTGAATACATCGGTTGCACATTCGGTTGTGACGGCAGTCTTCCAAAGTTTTTCACCGCGCTCGTTACCATTAAACGAGTAGACTTTGAACGTGTAGGTCCCATCGGTGGTAGCGAGCCATTTTACCCACTTTGATTCGTACGGAGCAGTCGAGACGACTTCGTGGTAGACAACATCACCCTGGTCATTCTTTACGACAACTTTATATTCCTGGGATGACCATGTGGTGTTCCGCACCTTCAAGGCGAACTTCTGTCCATCCGCATGGCAGTAAGTAGATAGCTTTACTTTTACGTCGGGCTCGCAGTATTCATCGGTAAAGT
Source organism: Candidatus Saccharibacteria bacterium UBA2018 (assembly GCA_002335175.1). Taxonomy (GTDB): domain Bacteria; phylum Patescibacteriota; class Saccharimonadia; order Saccharimonadales; family Saccharimonadaceae; genus UBA1020. Next base: position 135,464 of record DDCA01000001.1, on the reverse strand, counting down.
TGAGCATCCACGAGTTTGCACCTTGCAATTCGTAGTTAGGCTGGGCCATCGCCGTAACTGTGAACGAGCTAAGAAGGGCAGGCTGTTCTCCAGCCGTTAGCTTGGTATCCCCCATGTAGTAATCGATGCCTTCGGTCGAAGGAACCGTGAATCTGTCGTGCAGGCGACCACAGATATCGATTTTCGCCGGTTTCACAGGAGTCGCACATTTGATGCCGCTGTCGACAGGTTTCCCATAGTTGTGCGTAGCCTGTTGCCCGGGGAATGCCTTGCCCCCAAGTGCGGTCACGATGAGGTTTCCTGCTTGGTCGACAGACCAGCTATATTGGCTTGTATTAGCAGGGATGTTCCAGGTGGCATTGTCACCATCAAGGTTACATGGGTCTGTAACACTTGGTCTTGGTGGAACAGGTACTTCACATAGCAGACCGCTGTCGGTAGGTTTGCCATAGTTGTGAGTCTTGACGTCACCGGCGAACGTATATCCAGATTTAGCAGTGACAATTAAATTGCCGGCTTGGTCAATAGACCAGCTATATTGACTCGTGTTTGCAGGTACATTCCAACTGGCATTGCTAGGCCCACAAGGATCAGTGACCGATGGTTTTGGCGGGACGGGGATTACTGTGTCGCATTGGGTGTTCATGTCACGGAAGGTAAACGACTTGGTAGCATCGGTGTCGCCATCACTCCAGCTGTAGCCGCCGGCTTTTGTTGCATACACCGTTTTAAATCCGAAGAACCATCCGGACTGGCTAAAAGTAACATTAGCAAGAGGTGCAATGGTAAACGTATCATTCTGCGGGCCACAAACAGGGTTCTGAACGATTGAAATATCGGCAACCTTAATAACTTTTGGACATGCTGTCACATCAGGGGCTGGCTGGCCGGCTACAACAGGCCCTAGTACATATGAACGGCCCTGAGCATCGTTGAAGTAGGAACCAACCGCAGCGCCGCCCGTAGCGTTAACACTGACTTCAATCGGATTCTGTCCCGTTTGTAGGCGCTCATTAACGTTCGGGGTACCGACGTATTTACAAACATAAACTTTCCCCGCATTAGCGGGAGGGTTATTATGTGTTGCAAATGCCGCCTGCACAGGCATCAAAACCTGAACGGCTAAGAGCATTATTGCAAATAGTCCTGAATACCACCGTTTTAACCCTGATTTCATATTGTTCACCTCGCATTAGAAATAAAATACTATTGTGTGTAATTTACTCCTAGTCAACAATATTTCAAAGCATATACGTTATCTAAGGTGTAGCTTTAACCCTCGATATTACGGCAAACTCCTAGTGGTTCTGTAGTTAAGCATAAGTATTATTCAATATTTGTTGACATATGTCAATAATAGGAGTATTTTTTAAGTACATTAATTAATTCTACTCAAGGGGAGTAGGGGGAGATGTAATATGATCAAACGACTATTACTGGCAACCGGATTGGTAGCCGCAGTAGTGGGTTTGGTGGGACTGGTGCAATCGCCATCGGCGAGCGCGACAAATAACTGGGAGGGCTGCCAGCCGGTCGTCCTAGAAAGCAATGCGCGCCAAAACTTTGTGCCATTTAAAAAGTGTGTCACCCCAGCTGCACCAACGTTTAACGACGTTTGTGGAACTGAAAATGACACATATACAATTCCAGAAACAAAAGGCGTCGAATATAAGGTAAAGGTCGACGGACAATGGCTCGGCGAGCAAGCTGCCGGTACATACCCAGCGCTCGGCGAAGTGAAAGTCTACGCTGATGAATCTGCCTGGTATTACAAGATTCAGGGTGAAGACAAGTGGACATACGAATTTACAGACGTAGAATGTGTCGCTAAGATCAGCTACTCTGTTGTATGTGACGAAGACAGCAAAGAAGCTGTCGTAACCTTTGTTAACAGTGGTGATGGTGATGGTACCGCTAAGCTGAATGACGAAGAAATCGCCGTTGCAGCTGGTTCAAGCGTTGAACGCCGCGTTGCCACAGGCGACGAAGGTGCTAACGTCAAGATTGAACTGGATGGCAAGGTAGTCCTTGACCGTCTGTTCTTCTGCTTCCAGGGACAAGGTGCTGTAACCGGTGGTGACACCAGTGATGTTGAGTCACTTCCTGTCACATCTGGCAGTGCTATCGCTGGTGCAGCCGCTGCAGTCGTTGCTCTATCAGTCGCAGCTACCGTTGGTGGCTACGCTTTGCAACGCCGTCACGCTTTTAACGCGTAGGGAACGATGCGACTAAAAAGCATCAAATTATTATCGGTACCGCTCGCTCTGCGAGTGGTACCGTTATATGTTTTGATGGTGCTGCCGCTATGGGCGAGTAGCGCTTACTTGCAGCGGCTCGAGGCCGAGAATACAGCTAAAATACTATCTTCGGAACGCACGGAGACGGTATCGGCCGCGAGCGCCCCAAAGCTAAAACAGATTGCCGGCCCTCCTAGCCGGATTATCGTCCCTCGGTTAAACATTGACTTGCCGGTAATCCGCGGTACCTATGACCGCACGAATGACAGTTGGACGCTAACAGATACCAAAGCCCAGTTTGCCGGTATGACCAGCCTCCCGAACAATATTGATGGCAATACATTTATATACGGACACAATACCGATCCGGTTTTCGCGAAGCTGGCCGGCCTTAAAAAAGGCGACATCGCCCATGTCAAAACCTACAATGGCTTGACATTCACATATGTGTTTGGCGGTAAACAGTTCGTTCCGCCAAATGATACGTCAATCTTAAAAGACACGCCGGATACGCGCCCTATTCTGACTCTCATGACCTGCGAAGGCGTTTTTAGCGAATCCCGCCGTGTAATGCTGTTTGATTTGAAGGACGTAGCATAATGAACCTGTCGGCTTTTCTTGACCCTACCGTTGTCACCATCAGCATTATTATGGCAGCCTACCTATTATTTCAGCTATGGGTCGACAGGGCACGGCTGCGTCAGCACCCGCGCGTGAAACTCCGCCATGTAACAGGGGAGATGGAAAAGAAGTCTATTAGCGTGTTGGTGACGCTCACCCGACGGGCTGAAACGGTCACCGGCCTCCTTGACCATCTTGACGGTCACGGCTATACAAGGCTCGAAGTGCTAGTAGTAGTCAAGCAAACAGCAGGGACTAACGCGGCCAAACTGCTCGAACGCTACCGGAAGCAACGTCCGAATTTCAAGCTACGAATTATTACTCATAAGAAAGGCCTGACGCCTCGTATTATCGCGTCGCGTTACGCGGCCGGACAATTAATCCTGGAGCTTGATCCTGCTGAGCGGCTATCGCCAGGCTTCTTCGGGCGTGTTTCTTCGCACTTTAATGTCGCCTCTCTTCACCAAGTAGTCCCGAGTACTTTCGTCACTGCGAATAGTTCGGTCAGTAGCGGCCTGGCAAGTTGGGCATCTGTCTTCTCCGGTCTTCGAAGCCTTCTGGCAGGTGCGCTACCAGTAAGTTCTGCTGTTGTTTGGCAGCGTGAGGCTTACCTATCGGGCAGCGCAGTCACGGCCCGGCCAGATAGTAGCGTGTTTGTTCTGAAGCACATCGGCCAGCTCGGTAGCAAACCAGGGAAGGGCTCGCGAAAGCCGGCATATACTTGGATAGCGGCTATAACAATACTGACTACAAGTCTTGGCCTGGCTGCTCTAGGGCAGGCACCGGTGAGCGTTGTCCTTATCGCGTTAGCAACCATGATCTGCTACGGATTAGTGACACTGCTCCTTGTCTCATCGGTTCGGGGCGCAACAGTCATGCAACGGTTAAACCTGTTACTTTTGACACCTCTTACGCCGCTCCTAGCCCTCTACGTACTAGTAAAACGACCAGATACTATATAAAATATATTATAAAACTATTGACAATTTAAGTCAATAGGCGTATAACTGACTTCACGCTACTCACACCGTGAGAACTATAAGATTCCGCAATCCAGTGGTGTCTTGTAGTGGGCGTGTACCGACACAATACGGGAAGGCTCTGCAGTATGTCACATGCAAGCATCAAGCCTCGTCACATCCGGCGTTGCATCGTCCGAGAGGAGAAGACCGGCCATCCGATCACCGGCGCCAGCCGGCACGCCATCGTCATGAACCTACTCATCCGTCTCGAGCTGCACCCCAGCATGAAGCGCAAGGTCGACGAGTGCTACGGCATCCTCGTCAAGCAGGGCGTGGTGGTGGCTGAGGACTCAGTCGTCCGCGTCCTCACCCTGACCGAGCAGGCCGAGCGCCGCATCGCTGCGGAGGAGCAGGCCAAGCACGAGCGGCGCATGCGCAGCCGCGCGCAGTCCAAGCGCACGACGCATCGGACGCCGCCGCCGGTCGACATCGGCGGCTTTCTGGCCGAGCACCGCTGGCTGCAGCTCTCGCGCGAGAGCACCCTCCGCGGCCTGCGACGACAGTCGTGGCCCGAGGCGTTCGCCTCCTGAGGCCCCTTCCCACAGCGCGAGCCGGAGCTGGATTCTACGGGATCTGGCTCCGGCTCGCCGGAAACTACTGAATATTAAGAACCGCCCGTTACTTACGAGGCGGTTTTTTCTAAATCAGGATTGATGAGCATATCACCCTTATCCTTCATATGGACCCTGTCCCAGTTCACTTTACCGATTTGGTCACCTACTACCAGAAGTTGTGTACCAAGACTATGATAGCGATCGACGACGTGCCCTTGGACAGACGGATAGCCTAAGCCTATGTGCGAACCTCTTAAAATAACGTTATCGGTCAGATAATGATGCCCGTACTTCCTCATGCGCATTTCCGTATCGGCTATTGTGTTGCCCCTCATGTTAACAATATGCTGCGGATGTCCCAGGGGTGTTGTATTATGAAATTCTCCTTCTTCACCACTAAGCAGGGCAGGGCCGGAGCCAACGAGCGCACCTACGCCATACCTCAGACTGGCAGGTACGGTGTCTATTTCTCGATGTAAGTCACCTTTTTTCAAGAGAGCAAGACCTACTGCTAAAGCACCTGGTCCTTCTAGCACCGGCCAGCTAAAGAGCTGCAAAGCGTTTTTTGCTGACGTCAGAGCTTGTTCATTTATTACGGGGTCTGTTATGTCTGAATACACCGGGTTAAGTCCGAGTAAGTGTGTATATAGCCTTCGGATTTCCTCTATCATCGCCGCACGTGATTCACCTACGCCTCCGACGTTCTCACTTAACTCGAGATGCGGGTGCGTAGTGCGCAGATGGTCATAAATAAATGCAGATGCTTCGCCGAGCTTAGATAGCGATACAGTCGCACTCAGGCACGCTATTTTGCCGAGCTTCGTCTCAGCTCCAATCAACTTTGGCTTGTCTGCACTAAATTCCGGACCCACGACGACAATAGTAACGCCCAATTCTTTCATGAAGATTTCTGCAATGCGATCATTGTGACCCTCTAGGCCTGTCATGTACGCGGCGTCCATCAGCAACGAAAATGGATATCCGCTTCTAATATTCTCGTCCGGTACGTAGGCAGTAGTACCACGGTCTATGCCATCAGCGGTTAATGTATCAAACCAATATCGAGTGCCGACCACACGGTCAAGTTCATCTTTTATGGTACGTTGCTTTTCCTTGACAGGATTATCGTCAATGACCGTACTTGCGAACCTCGATACTACTTCAAAGTGTCGTTGATCAATTTCTACGAGTTCTTGGCCTATTTCAGATCGAGAACGTAAGACATCAGGAGAGGGAAGGATCTTGTCACGTTGACGTTTCAGTAAATCAATCATTCCAGGTCTCTTTTTATCTCACAGGTTGTGTCGCTAGCATACTCCCACCAGAAGGGAAAAACAATAGCAATTTCATACTCGATTTGCCATAATGAAGCCAGTGATAAATAGGGGGCAACAATCCAGCCAATCATTCTGACTCGCTTTTGGCATCGTCGTATCTGCGAAGCGACTATGTTTGTGTCGCTTGTTGTGATTATTCTATACGTACTGCCTTATCTTTTGTCAGCTGGTATCGTTAGCGAGCTAATTGTAGGCTGGACCAGCGTGGCACTTTCCTCGGTCACGCTTCTCATCGCATTTATTTCGTATCTATGGACACCGAAGAACAACTTATCACTTCTCACATTTGCTGTGTATTCACTTCTGGTAGCAACGACAGCTAACTTGGTGCTTAGCACTGGTCAGACCAGTTCGCCGTTTATTGCTATGTGGATTGCCGTGGCAGTATTCGCCGGTGTTTTCGGTATCCGCGGCTTCTTCCTGCTCCTCGCCGCTGCCCTTAGCTATATTGGCTACGCGTATTATAGCGGCGCGTCGACCGAGTCGCTCATCGTGGCTACAATTGCCGGAATCGTTCCATTAGTGGCCAGTTTTATTATTTGGCATAGCAAATCGACGAAAGATACCGAGCATGAAAAGGCCTACAGCCAGTTAGCGACTGAGTTAAGCCATGAAGCCAGTAAGTCAGAGACTGTTATTAGTGCCATCAACGATGGTGTTATTTCCATCGACAAGCAAGGAGTTATCCAGCTCATCAACCCAGCCGCCCAGCAGATGCTCGGCTGGGGCCAAAAAGACGCTATGGGCCTGAGTTACAAATCTGTCGTCAAACTGAACGATCGGGCGGACAAACCGGTCCAGCCGAATAATGACCCCGTAGAAAAAGTCCTTACCACGAACCAAGAAGTTCATTCCGAAGATTTCTCCGTACAGACCGAGGCCGGCAAAAAGGTGCTGCTGTCACTTATCGTCTCGCCAATCGGCCGGCCATCAACGGGAGCCATTATGGTGCTGCGTGACATGACCAAAGAGAAATCGGAAGAGCGCGAGCAGGCAGAGTTTATTTCTACCGCATCGCACGAAATGCGCACGCCGGTCGCCAGTATTGAAGGATATCTGGGCCTGGCGCTCAACCCAGCAACCGCGCAAATAGACGACAAAGCCCGGGACTATATCCAGAAAGCCCAAGACGCAGCTAAGCACCTAGGAAGGCTATTCCAAGACTTGCTCGACGTATCGAAGGCCGAAGACGGCCGGTTGTCAAACAAACCCGGAGTCGTTGATATGGTTGAATTTGTCGGCGACGTGGCCGAAGGTCTGCGCCCCAAAGCAATTGAAAAGGGCCTGCGTTTCATGTATAAGCCACGGCCGGACGGCCAAGCCGAAAACAGCCGCGTTGTCGCACCGGTATACTATACCCACGTTGACCCTGACCATTTACGGGAGGTGGTAGCAAACCTAATCGAAAATGCTATTAAATACACCCCGGAAGGCGATGTCATCATTGACGTCGGTGGGGACGAGAGCCATGTTGTAGTGAGCGTACAGGACAGCGGAATCGGTATACCGGCTGAAGACATTCCTCATCTGTTTCAGAAATTTTACCGAGTCGACAATACCGACACCCGCGAAATTGGCGGCACCGGGCTCGGTCTTTATCTCTGCCGACGGCTCACCGAAGTTATGGGCGGGCAAGTCCGGGTAGAAAGCACCTACAAAGAGGGGAGCACCTTCTATTTAGAGCTGCCGCGGGTTGACCACATGGAGGCTGAGCGCCTTATGGAAGCCGCTTCCGCCGAAGAACCCGAGGTGGTGGTTGAACGGCAGCCGCCGGCGATAAGTCCCCAGCCCACCCAAGCCCCTACCCAGCCAGCCGCCGGTACGGTAGCAGTTGCTCAACCGGCTCCACAGCCGGCCATTCAGCCCCCTGTGACTGCTCCAGCCCCTATTGCCCAGGCCAGTCCGCCGAATGTCCCGATTTCCCAGATTGAGCAGAACCCGACGGCCTTTACCGCCGTCCGACCGACACTTCGAATTCCTGTGCGCCAACCGGGAAGACGCGACTAAGCATAAGGGCTATGGCATTTTAAAAACTAAGAAGGTACAATAAGAGGCAATATGGCAAAGATACTACTGGTCGAAGACGACAAAAGCCTGCGCGAAATTTATGGCGTGCGGCTGCTTGCGGAGGGCTACGACATCGTTAGCGCCGGCGACGGGGAAGAAGCCCTGGCTATGGCCATTAAGGAGAAACCGCAGCTCATTGTCAGCGATGTCATGATGCCAAAAATCAGTGGCTTCGACATGCTTGATATCTTGCGCTCTACCACTGAAACGAAAGACATTAAAGTCATTATGATGACAGCCCTCAGCTCAGAGGACCAGCGCCTAAGAGGCCAGCAACTCGGGGCTGACCGCTACTTGGTTAAATCCCAGGTCGGTATCGAAGACGTCGTCCGTACCGTCCACGAAGTCCTGGCCGATGCACCAGTCGCACCGGTCGGTAACGCCTTTGCTCCGAGCGGCCCTTCGGCCGTTGCAAAACCAAGCTCGCCGGCCACACCGCCGGCAGCTCCACCCGCACCTCGGCCGACTGCCACGCCTGCGCCTACGGCACCCGTCCCTCCAACACCTGAACCACCGCAGCCGGCACCAATGCCAGCACCTGGCCCAACCAACCCAGCCGGCCCTTCGCCAGTCAATGAGCCGGTCGCTGCAGACACCCCTTCTGCACCAACCCCTCCGGCGCCTCAGCCAGCCGCTGCGCCATCAACACTACCTCAGCCAACCGCTCCGTTTTCGACCAACCGGCCGGCCGGTCTTGCGGATCGAATTATCCAGCCGTTAGAGCGCCCGCCTGAAACATCCCAGCCAATAAGTGATCTTATGGACAAAGAACTCGGCAGTCTGCCACCAACATCTAACCCGATAGCTGTCGACCCGCCGGACGCACCAGCAAGTCCGTCAGAGCCAAAAGAAGACCACGGCATCGCATTTGAAGAAATACCACGCACGTCATCGTCGAATCAATAGTCTTGTATACTGACTACAGATGAATGATGAGACAGTACGCCTTAATAAGCACCTGGCTCTGCAGCTAGGTGTTTCTCGTCGTGAAGCTGACGAGATGATAGAACAAGGCAGAGTAGAAATTGATGGCACTATAGCTTCTTTAGGCGCACAGGTAGCGGAAAGTAGCCTGATTCATGTTGATGGCAAACCTATAGACGGGAAGGCTGAGTTAACGTATTTACTGTTTCACAAACCCGTGGGGTACGTTTGCTCCCGAAAAGCCCAAGGCGATAACCCGACAATTTACGAACTAATTCCCGAAAGGTACCGAGCACTAAAAACAGTCGGGCGACTCGACAAGGATAGCTCGGGCCTCATTCTGCTGACCAACGACGGTAACTTTGCCCATCAAATGACCCATCCTAGCTTCCATAAAGTAAAAGTTTATGAAGTTACGCTCGATAAACCGCTTGAACCACTGCATCAGCAAATAATTGCTGACTATGGCGTAGAATTAGCCGACGGCCACAGCAAACTTGGCCTCGAAACGCTTTCTGAAGACCGCTTGCAGTGGCGCATTACGATGCATGAAGGCCGCAACCGTCAGATACGACGTACATTTGAAGCACTCGGCTATAGCGTTCAGGAGCTTCATCGAACTGTCTTCGGAGTACACAACATCGGGAGTCTTGCGGCGGGGCAAATCTTGATATTTACTCCATAACTAATTGACTAATCTATATTATTAGTATATAATTATATCAATGTTTCGTCATGTCGCCAAGTTTAATGATGCCGTCCAGAAATCTGCCCAAGACTGGTCGACTTCGCGTACCGTAACACGACGTCCAGACGAAGAAGCAGTCAGGTACGCAAAAGCAGGTGATCTTTTGGTTGTTGATGTTCTGAAAGATAACACCAATTGGTATTACGATGTCAAAGAAGCACCCCCGGTTTTCGGTGTTCGTGTGATGTTCAGAACATGTTATATCGCCGCTATGTTAGCTCGCGAGGAGGGTATATCGATAGACGAGTTAAGTACCGCGCTTGGGGGAAGGCGAACGTACAGTCTTCTAAACCGTCTAATGACAAAAACTCCGGTCGTTGCAGAAGAGGTCGAGAAATCAATTGGTCTTTTTCATACGTATGAACCCCTCGGTGTCGAAGATTTAAAAGGTTGGCGAATTGATGAAGATGGAATTGGTTTTGAAGATTTGAGTGAAGTAATAGATCAGGCAAAGCAGGCTATCGGTGTCGAAAAGGACGGACGCTGTCCGATCCACCGCTTAAACCTACAAAAGAAAATATTTCCGGCAATCATAGATATTTGCGAGCGTGACGAAAGCCTGTTTCAGCGGAGCCTGCAGGAGACGAACCAAACCGCTCATGCTCGCGAATCTGTTCTACCTCTGTTATAATAATCTTCACTATGGCATCCAAACTACCGACTGTGGCCATCATCGGCCGGGCGAACGCGGGCAAAAGCTCGCTTTTTAATCGTCTCGTCAAAAGCCAGCAGGCGGTCGTAGCTCGAGAAGCCGGCACCACCCGTGACAATGTGCTTGGCAAGGTGAGTTACAAAAACAATGGCCGCGATGCCCAATTTTGGCTGGTCGATACTGCCGGTTTAAAAAATCCGGAAGATGAATTTGAAGCAAGTATTCAAGAGCAAATTGAAGAAGCCGCCGACGCAGCCGATGTTATTCTTGTCGTGGTTGACAGTACTCAGCATGTCGGCGACGAGGAGCGCTCTGTCGCTAAAAAGGCTTTAAAAAGCAAAAAGCCGGTCCTTCTTGTCGCCAACAAAGCGGATTTAAGAGCTTCGCTACCTGATGATGAATTCAAACGGCTTGGCATCAAGGATATTATCCGCACGTCGGCCGAACATAATAGCGGTATATCGGAACTATTAGACGCTGTCGCCGCTATCATCCCGCCGGTTTCCGAAAAGGATGCGGACGATATCCTGCGTATTGCACTGATAGGCCGGCCGAATGTAGGCAAAAGCAACTTGTTTAACCGCCTTGCCGGCAAGCAGCAGGCTGTAGTTGCCAATATTGCCGGCACCACCCGCGACGTAAACCGTGTCCAGGTAAGATACAACCAGCGCACACTTGAACTGCTCGACACGGCCGGCGTTCGCCGCCAAGGTAAACAAGAGGTTGGCATAGAAAAGTTCAGCGTCCTTAGAACACTCGCAGCAATAGAAGAGTCAGACATTTGCTTCCTTTTGATGGACGTCAACGAACTCAACACAGCGCTTGACCAACGCCTTGCCGGCATTATTGCCGAAGCGGGCAAGGGGCTCGTCATTGTGGTGAGCAAGTGGGATAGCGTAGAAGGCAAAGATGCCTACACCCGTGACGCATTGGCACCAAAAATCAGTTATAACTTTAAGTTTACCCCGTGGGCACCTCTCATATTTACATCAAGTGTTACCGGCCAGAATGTCACAAAGCTATTTGATCTCGCGACCGATATTGACGCTCGTCGTAAACAAGAAACCAAGACACGGGTACTTAACGACTTGCTCCAAAAAGCAACGGCTAAACACCCGCCAGCCGGGCTCAAAAATTCCCACCCCAAATTACGGTATATGGTTCAGACCGACACCGCACCGCCGTGGTTCGTCATTTACGGCAGCAACCTGAAGTTCGTCCACTGGAGCTACAAGCGCTATCTGGAAAAACTGCTGCGGGAAACCTATGACTATTCCGGCACTCCAGTGAAGTTTTCATTTCGCGACGAAAAGCAGATAAAAGAAAACCGCCAGCGAATGGCGGAAGGTAAAGAACCGATTAACAAGTCGAAAGCCGTCTGAAATTGACGATCCCCGCCACCTCAACCGACAGTGGATGTCGGGAGGTGGCGGGGGAATGCGCGTTTTAGACCACGCGCTGGTCGTCAGCGTCCCGGTCCGAAGACCAGAACCATACAAGCTCCGGCTGTGACCGAATGGCTCGGCGGCGCTCGACGAGGTGGTACCTCAGCAGAAAAACGCCGTACAGAACCGCCCAACAGAGGGTGGCTACAAGGAGCAGCCGGCTCAGCCAAACGTCACCGCCATACCAGTGGTAACTGATAGCGGTCAGGACCGCGAAGACGATGGTCATGCCGAAGTACGACCTTCGGTCTGAGAGCGAAACGTGCTTGTCCGTGTCATACTCACGAGACATGGGTGGACTCCAATCTATAGGGGAAGTGAATGATGTCCATTTTTTATAATACCATAAACATTGTAAAAATGCAATACGCTATACTGGTTTACAGATATGAAAATCGTGTTCGGACTCGGAAATCCAGGCTCAAAATACGTCGGTACCCGGCATAATACCGGCTTTTTGGCCCTTGATGCCATTTCGAAAGAGCTGGGGGCAGACTTTAGCGACAAACCGAAGTTTAACGCCGAAGTCGCTGAATTTTCCATACATGGTGAAAAAGTGCTACTGGTAAAACCCCAGACCTTCTACAACGAGGCTGGCCGAAGTTACCGCAGTCTGATTGACTTTTACAAAGTCGACCCGGCCGACACGCTCGTTATCCACGACGAGCTGGCGCTACCGTTCGGAACTATCCGCATCCGCCACGGTGGTAGCGACGCCGGGAATAACGGCATTAAGTCTATTAACCAACATGGCGGTGCATCTTCGGTTCGTATGAGGATTGGGGTAGAGAATGCAAGCAGATCACAAGTTGGTGACGTTGACTTTGTGCTAAGTAAATTTACCAAGGACGAAGCCCACGTCCTGGAGCGCTCAGTATTAGCGCAGGTTGTTCGATTAACCGAATCATTCCTGGCGGATAGCCACCAACCCACAAGCATAAGTGTTATTGACAAATAACCCTTTACGTGCTAAAATGGCAAAGTTATTTCGTTGAGAAACCCGCTGCTACCATAGCCTGCGTCTTCTCCGAAATCGGAGTTTGACAGGCTGGAAATGAGGAAATGTGAGCGTTGCTCGCGTCACGTCCATGACCCCTGCCGGGGCGAACGACATGCAGAGGTTGGAGCACGTCAAGCAGGCTGCCCTGATGCAGTTGGATGCCCAGGATTGGTCTGCGGACTGCATCACGCTTCGTTTACCCCGTAGGAGACTTCGCGTACCCAGGCAGAAAGTCATCGCCAAGCAGTTGCTCAGCGACAGCTGGCTGACGGTCTGGCTGACCCGTAAGGGCGAGGTGTGGTGGAGCTACCGCTACGGTGGACGCACGATCTTAGAGCAGCTGCCTTCGGATGCCGATGCCTCTCGAGTGGAGGAGATCACGGACGCCCTGTGCGCGATCGCTTTCGCCGCCTAGGTGTCTTTGCACCTGCCTGTCAAACTGCCCCCGGCCACTTCGGTCGGGGGCAGTTCTAATTTTATTGACAATACAGATACGAAAAGGATATAGTTCATCCAGATTTCGTTGAGCGAGCAAGTCCATCCGTCCTGCTAGCTCCGAAATAGGAGTTTGACAGGCATATCATAGGAGAATCCATTGGATCTTTCATTTTCGACTCGGCTGACCGATTTCCCGTCGGCTGAAGTGCTCCGGCAGAAGACGCTGACTCTAGCCGCCCAGCGGGCAGTTGGCCGGCAGCTTCGCGAGAACCCGAACAGCGGAACACGCGTCGCCGTCCGACCGTCCACCTGGCGCCAGCTCGTTTTCTGGCGCGTGACATTCACCCGCGTGTGGCCCGTCCTCGACACACCCTTCGCCGGGCTTTTGGTAGGCGAGAACTTCAAGTTCTACCAGATGGCACTCGAAGGCAGGCCCGATGTGACGGTCTTCGAAACCGACGCATGCACGCCGCACGACCATGACCGCATCATTGAAGCGGTCCAGGAGATGGCACGACCCACCCACTGGTGACTCACCGAAAAGAGGCGACACAATGAAACCTCCCGCGAGCGTAGTTTCGAGGTACGAGCAAACCAGTGACGACCAGTCGTACCTGAAGCAGGCGTACAGCGAGCTCGGCCGGACCGTGGGCGTACTGAAAGGCAACGAACACGACTTCGAGCCGCGGCTGGTTCTTCCGGTTGGCATGCAGCCGGCTTGGTGGAGCTGGCCGTTCCATCGCAACATCAAGATGGTCCGGCTCATGAGACGCAAGCAGCTTTTCCTCGGCACGAACAACCGCGTCTACCGCAAGAAACTGGTGAACGGCGTTGCGGTCTGTTACGCCGAAGACCTCTCGACGTGGCGACGCGACGAGCTGATCTGGCTGATCGGCCGCGCCAAGGAGCTCCGTTCTCAGTACAACTGATTCGCTGCACAACCTGTCAAGCTGCCCCCGGTTCTTCGGAACCGGGGGTGCTTGCTTTCTAGAGGCAATCCTTATACGCTATAGATAATTTCGTCGAGCGGCGAAAGCCGTCGATATTCATCCGGCACCGCTCCAGCGAAATCGGAGCTTGAAATGAGGTTGTAATGGGTACAGCAGAAGACGCCGTTAGACGACGGCAAGCAGAAGCACCTGCTAAACGTATGGCTTACATCTACGGTGAGGTGTTGCCTCGGATCGTCGAGCATGGGCAGCTCATCCGTCGAGAGCTGGACCGGCTCGGATGGCCAGATGCCGTTATCGGCGAAGTACGAATCCACAAATCCAACAAAGCCACCCAAAGTATCGCTCTCTTTGGGGTGACTTTGCCGGGATGGAACATCCCCTCAGTTCACGTGGGATCTGATGGCGGGGTTTATACCGAACAGGCCGTTGAGGGTGTGGCCGATCCTGGCTACGATTCAGGTGGGTATCTACTTTATGAAAGATGCCCAATCAGCGATGATCGAGAACTCCATACATACGGCAGCCTGGGGTGTAAACCAAACGTCTTCAACTGCAAGGATGCACCGCACATTCTCGAGAAGCTCGAGGAGACGCTGAGAGAGCTGCTATTCCGCTAGGAATTGCGCCCTGGTATGTTGCATCACCTGAAGCAAAGCGTTCGAGCTCTGGGCCCCGACACTGTCGGGGCCCAGTTCAATTTAGATAAATAAAAAGACCGGATTTACTCCGATCTTTTTATTACATTCAAGGAAAAAGAGCAGCCCGACAAATTTTCACACAAATTTGCCGACGCGATGAGAAAAAACGTAGTTTTGTCTTAAGGTATTCAAAAAGCGCTAGGTAAGGGTGGGCATCACCTAGCGCCGTTTGACCCTTCGACCCACCCGTGAGGGTAAGCGTAGCCCACTCGTCTATACGCAGTTGCTCGCTGGTCAAAGGGATTAGTATGCAAGCAATGCTTTTTATGGCCTCGTAGTGGAGGGTAGAATACTGCGAAACCACATTGCTTACAACCTAACATAAGTTAGAATAGGGGGTATAAGGTGCGTTTGACCGAAGTTCCACCTCGGACAATCATCAACCATTGTAGCACGGTTTTACGCTTACGTCAATACCTTTCAACACTTTTTATATGAAAATCAATAGCATAACCCCAGATAAGAGCAAATACCTAAAGGTGTTAGCTCATATTGCCAAGCCTCCAAAATCATTGAATTACGTTGGTACACTACCAGATACCCGGATAACTAGCGTTGCAATAGTAGGCACACGCAAGCCCACCAGATACGGTCAGGAAGTAACGGAACGGTTGGCCTATGATTTGGCACAGCACGGAATCATTATCGTCAGCGGGCTAGCGCTGGGAGTAGATGCAATTGCTCACAAGGCCGCACTGGATGCACGCGGCACCACCATAGCGGTACTAGGTACACCGCTGCCGACAATATCTCCGGCCACCAACCGGCAACTTGGCGAGCGAATCATTGAAAACGGCGGTGCCATCATCAGTGAATACGAACAAGGCGCAAGAGTATTTGCCAGCAATTTCTTGGAACGTAACCGCCTTGTCGCGGGATTGTCCGACGCTCTCATTATCACCGAAGCCACGTCGCGCAGCGGTACGCTCAACACCGCCGCCAGGGCACTAGAGCAAGGCAAAGAGATCTTCGTCGTCCCGGGCAACATAACCAGCCCACTGTCGGCGGGATGTAATGCCTTGTTAAAACAAGGTGCTCGGGTGGTTACAGAGTATCAGGACGTTCTTGATGCCCTTAAGCCAGCGGAAAGCCAGCTCCAAACTAGTTTACCGCTTGGCCAGAACGAACTGGAAACAGCTATTATTACACTTATCAGTGATGGCATCCGAGATGGGGAAGAATTACTACGGACGAGCCAGGCTGAGCCGACCGAATTCGCCACCACGCTGACAATGATGGAGCTGGCCGGGACAATCAAACCGCTCGGTGCCAATCAGTGGACATTACGCTAAAAATGTGATATCGTAAATCCGCCTGATGCGGATTCGCCGTGTCACGAACCGAGGGAGTTCAGATGAGCAGGACGGAAGACTGCAAGCCCTGCAGTTTGGTTGCAGCAGGTAACTGGGTATCCAGAGGAATCGGCATCGTGCTGGTCCCGGATGTCGGTGTGGATGGAACCGCACTGGCACACCAGTACCTGCTCGTTCCCGCCTACCACGGCATGACGCTGCAGATGGCCGGAGCCAACCTGACCGACGGCAGTGTCAAGCACGAGATGATCCGTAGGATCCCCGAAGTCGGCGCAGGCGCGACGTTCAGCATCGTGTCCGGAGCCACGCTCGGCTTCAAGCACTGGTGTGAGCTGGTGATCGTCCATGCCGAAGGTCTGGACCCAGCCGTTTCGGCAGCGCTTCAGACGATCGGTGCCCGGGACCTGTCCCTGGCCACGATGTCGACGCACTGAACCGAACATCAGCATCAGGCGATACGCCTCGTCCGCATACCGCGGGCGGGGCGATTCGCTTTTTTTAGACTATTTGCACCCGTCTTTACGCTTGTGCTACAATTGAAAAAATTCACGCGAAATCTCGCGGGCAAGGAGCACTATGGGTAGTAGCATAGAGCAGGAGACAATCACACGTGAGCGGCCAGGCTCACTTACAAAGCACTTAGCAGACCACGCCCTATGGGTGTGTTTTTTAGATGCGGACGGCTATGAAACGTTTGTAGACGCGACCTACGAGAATGGTGAAATACTGCCTGTACAGGGAGCTTTTCTGCCGAAAGACGCCGAGATATCAACCATCCAGTTTTGGCATGAGGGATCGCAGGTGACAGTGCTGCCGACAGGGCACGATGAGGACGGTACGCCCTTATATCAGACCGTCGAGATGCTGCTCGAAAGTGGCTCATTGCCTGAATTCACAGCTCGTTCGCTTGCTCGCAGAGTAAAGGCACAGCCTTACCGGGTTCACCCGAAAGTAGCAATAGCTCCGCTTTTAAAACTACCTCAGGTTACTCAGCTCGCGCCGATTCAAACCACGTAGGATTTAGTTAAGCAGCTGGGAAGTATTCAGCGCCAACAAGAGCCGGCCCGCCGACTTGGCGTGGAGTAACATCGTGCGACGGCTGAAGTTCCATATCTTCGCCGATGACTACTTCTGCAGGTATATGTTCATCACCCCATCGAGAAACAGGCGTATCCAGTCCTTCACGCACATTAATAAAACGCTTTGCTTGCGGTGTTGGCATTTCAGTCATCGTTTACCTCGTTACCTTATCTTGTTTGTTATCCAGCGCCTTTTATAGATGGGCACTGGTGGAATCTGTCTACATGATACTCCTCACGCCGAGCGAGGACAAGTCTAAAATAGCGGTTTACAAAGTACGGTCGGTTGCGTAGTATAGGCTCTTGTGTCACGCTGAAATAAGCATTATATGAGTAAAAACCTAGTTATCGTCGAGTCACCAGCCAAAGCCAAGACTATCGAGAAATACCTCGGTAAAGACTTTGTTGTGAAATCAAGTATTGGGCACATTCGCTCAATTGCAAAGAAAACAAAGACGGGTACGCCCCCGATTGACGTCAAAAATGGTTTCGAAACCGTTTACGAGATTGATCCCGACAAGAAAAAAGTAATTGCAGAGCTGAAAAAAGCGACTAAAGCCGCCGATACCGTCTGGCTCGCAACAGATGAAGACCGCGAAGGGGAAGCAATTGCTTGGCACCTATGCGAGGTGTTGGGGCTCGATACGAAGAAGACTAAGCGGATTGTTTTTCATGAAATTACGAAATCTGCAATTGAGGAGGCTGTCAAAAAGCCGCGTACGGTTGATATGCACCTTGTTCAGGCCCAGCAGGCCCGCCAAATCCTCGATAGGATTGTAGGATTCGAATTGAGTCCCGTGGTGTGGCAGAAGGTTCCGGGCGGCAAATCAGCCGGCCGCGTCCAGAGTCCGGCTGTCAGATTACTCGTCGAGCGCGAGCACGAGATCCGTGCTTTTGAAGGTTCGAGCCAGTTTAAAGTTACCGCGCTATTTGTCCACAATAATCAAGAGTTTAAGGCAGAGCTAGCGGAACGGTTCGACACAGAGCAGGAAGCTGCGAAATTTTTAGCCTCGCTCAGCGACGCGGCCTTTACTGTCTCCGATGTTACTAAAAGCCCGGCAACCCGTAACCCGTCTGCTCCTTTTACAACCAGCACACTGCAGCAAGAGGCCAACAGCAAATTAGGGTTCGGTTCGAAAGCAACCATGGCCGCGGCCCAAAAGCTGTACCAAGATGGAAAAATTACCTATATGCGAACTGATAGCGTCAACCTGAGCGGGCAGGCGATAGCGGCAGCTACCGAATATATTAAACGCCTGTATGGCCCTGACTATTCGACTGTTCGTAAATATAAGACAAAGAACGCTTCAGCCCAAGAAGCCCACGAGGCCATCCGACCGACCGACATTACACTCGAAACGGCTAGTAATAATGAGTACGACCAGAAATTGTACGATCTTATTCGCCGCCGAACACTTGCCAGCCAAATGGCACCTGCTAAATTAGAAAAAACAACTGTTACTATTACTATCAGCAGTCAGAAGGCTGTATTTGAAGCCAAGGGCGAGGTCATTGTGTTTGACGGGTTCCTACGTGTATACGGAGCCTCGAAAGAAGAGATTTTACCACCACTTCAAGCGAACGATAGCCTGAATGTCTCGAACGTTGAAGCACGCCAAGTTTTTGCCCGGCCACCGGCACGTTACACCGAAGGCTCGCTCGTCAAGAAATTAGAGGACTTGGGTATTGGCAGGCCATCAACCTACGCTACCATTATTGATACCGTCCAAACCCGCGGTTACGTCGAAAAAGGCGAGTCCGAAGGCGAACCGCGCGAGGTAATCGTCCTGCAGCTGCTAAACGGCGAAGTTGACCGCGAAGTCCAGCAAGAAAAGACCGGTTCAACCCGTGGCAAACTCATCCCAACACCTGCCGGTGAACTGATTGCCGGATTCCTAGGCGACCACTTCAGCCAAGTCGTCGATTATGACTTTACAGCGACAGTTGAAGAAGAATTCGATGCTATTGCCGATAACAAACTTGCCCGCAATGCGATGCTCGAACACTTTTATGGGCCTTTTCACAAACTGATTGAAAAATCTGGCGGAATTGACCGCTCAACCGTTGGGACAAACCGTGAAGTTGGCGTTCACCCTAAGACTGGGCAGCCAATTATCGCCCGGTTTGGCCGCTTTGGCCCTATGCTGCAACTCGGTAGCGCCGAAGCAGATGAAAAACCCGAGTTTGCTCCACTTCCAAAAGGCACAACTCTCGAAACCGTTACGCTAGAGCAGGCACTTGAAGCATTTAAATTACCGCGCCTTGTGGGGCAAACTTCTGACGGCCAGGACATTAAGGCCAACGTGGGCCGGTTTGGCCCATATATTCAGGTAGGTAAACTGTTTGTCAGTATCAAACCAGAGGATCCGCATACGATTACCCTAGAGAAGGCGCTCGAGTTTTATGATGCTAAGCTGAAAGCCGAAGCCGAGAAGAACATTGCCGATTTTGGCGATGGCATAAAAGTCCTAAATGGGCGGTTTGGCCCGTATATCACGGATGGTAGTAAAAATGCCAAGATTCCGAAGGGGACCGACCCAAAGTCGGTTTCGCACGACCAAGCCAAAGAGCTGCTTGATAAAGCGCCCGCGAAGAAATCCCGAACCCGGCGTACCCGCACCCGAAAATAATACATACTAACTGGTTATGGTTAAATAGGGGCGTGGGTACAACAAACACCGGCCGGACTTATTCTGCATTTACAATCGTCGAGCTGATGCTCATTATCGCAACCGTCGCTATTTTGGCCGGGATTGGCATTTTGGGGTATAACGGCTGGCAAAAGCGGTCAATCGACAGTGCGGTTAGGAGTGACCTCGCCCAAGCCGCCAGCGGTTTAAAGTCACATCAGAATTTTAACGGAGACTATCCGCCCAACTTGGCGGGTATTAATTTTGCCGCTTCTGATAAGGTGGGTCTCATCCTTCGGACCAACGCACCTCAGATTCGGACGTATGACAACATGACGCCGTCTCAGAATGCTCAGCTATTTCTAAATACCTGTAACGCCAATATGCCGATTATGTCAGCGGACGGCCTGACGACCTACAATACAGCTTGCACATTCGCCGGCAACAATATCCATATTAGCGGGCAGGTATCGTCTAACGTAGTACTGCAGGGACCAACCATCGACATAAACGAGGTTGCCCTGACTTGCGGCAGTACTTGCGATGCCGCAGTCAGCGCTATGAAGTCTCAATTTATGGCCCAGAACGGCACATTCCCCCTCGATGTCCCTAAAAACCAGGTAGCTTTGCCGCCACCAACTCTTACAACCTACAGTACGGCTACTAAGTATTGCCTCGAGGGTAGGGGCGTCACTTACGCGGATATTGTTTATCATATTACCAGTGCAAACACGGCTGTCACCCCTGGGGCATGTCCATCTGACCCAGAACTGCACTATCCTTGAACGTGTGTAAATACACGTGAAAAAATTTTTACTATTATTTACCATAAGCGTCTAGAATGTGCTATAATTTCATAAATCGAATAATGTGTTTGACATTATAAATACAATGTTTTATAATGAACTTAACAATCATAATAAACCCATAAATACGAGGAAGTAATCCCGATGGAACAGACTAACCAATCTGACATGGCCGGTACCTTAAAGGCTGCCGTTAGCGATATTCTTGGTGTCATCGAACAAGACCGTGAACGCGAAATTATAACCCGCCGTTTTGGCTTGTTTGACCGCAAAGAGACCCTAGAACAGATTGGTGAGCTGCTTGGGATTACCCGCGAACGGGTACGCCAACTTGAGAAGGCAATCTTAATCCGGCTTAAAATAGCATCGGAAGCCAACAAAATCCCATCTGTCCACGAGGCTGAGCGGAATCTTATCCGTCACTTGTCCGAAAAGGGAAGAGTCGCTCGAATTCAAGATATAGCTGCCGATATGTTCGGGAAAGAGGCCACCCCCCAGCAGCGTGCCCACATTGCATTTCTTGCTGAATTATCTCCAAACATTTCTGTCGTCAGCGAAAACGACGATTACTTCCACTCAATCGGCATTAAAGACCATGCCGATGAGAAGAAGATTAAGTCTAACGTCGAGGAAATCGTCAAAACCATCAAACAACATGGTGAGCCGATTGGCATCGAAGAGTTGCATGGCAAACTGAGCCACGAGCACCCTGACCATGTACGGGCCCTTGCCAGTACATCTAAAAAACTGGCTAGCTTAAAAGACCAATGGGGCCTTGTCAAGTGGCCAACCGTCAACCCAAAGAACATTCGTGACAAAATTTACGTTATCTTGGCCGAAAATGGCAAGCCGATGCACTTTTCCGATATCGCAAAAGCTATCAAGAAGAGCGACTTCAAACGAAAAGACGTCACTACCCAGGCTATTCACAACGAACTTATCAAGGATAAGCGCTTTGTGCTTATCGGCCGTGGAATTTACGCCCTTGATAGCTGGGGATACAGCAAGGGAACCGTCGCCGATATTATTTCCGACGTACTAAAGAAAGCCGGCGAACCACTCCACCGTGATGAAATTGTCAAACGGGTCTTAAAAAGCCGCCAGGTCAAAGAAACGACAATTCTCTTGAATCTGCAGTCAAAGCCGCAGTTCAAGCGTGTTTCTAAAGCGACCTACCAGCTGCAAGAAGCATAAGCTGCGAACCAGTTGCATTACAGAGGCGGCGGTGGGACAATAGAACCAGGTTATTATGTCTATTCTCTCTTGGATTATTGAAACGCTCCTACAATGGTACGTATGGGTACCGATTGTACTTGTGCTGCTTGTGGCCGCTTGGCGTAATTACCGGGTTGCACCCCCGTTGAGTGAAGCGGAAAGCAGCCTGCTCATCCTGGAGATTCCAAAAGCCAACGACAAGAGTGAGCTGGCTGCCGAGCAGTTATTTGCTAGTCTTCACGGAATCCTGCGCGACAA
Organism: Candidatus Saccharibacteria bacterium UBA2018; assembly: GCA_002335175.1. Lineage (GTDB taxonomy): Bacteria > Patescibacteriota > Saccharimonadia > Saccharimonadales > Saccharimonadaceae > UBA1020. The sequence continues at coordinate 113,467 of DDCA01000001.1, read as the reverse complement.
GCCGGAACTTAAATTAAATGGCGGTATCCAAGAACATTTAAGCTTCGAGATTGCCTCTGTTAATGGCCAGATAAGGTTTTATGTATGGGTGCCGAAGGCGTTACAGAGCTTCGTAGAAGGTCAGATTTATTCTCAGTATCCAACCGTCCAAATTCACGCCGCCGAAGAAGACTATGTTAGCCATGAACGAAAACACAGTGTCGTCCACACTACTGAAATTGCACTGACCGGCCCGGAATTCTTACCGATAAAAACCTTCCAAAGCTTTGAGGTCGACCCCTTAGCCGGTATCACCGGCACGCTTGCCAAGCTCGAATCAACCGGTGAAGAGCTATGGATCCAGGTGTTAGTCCGGCCAATTGCCGACGACTGGCACAAGCTGAGCGAACGCTGGATTAGCACCCTGAAAGGCGGAAATCCTTTCGGTCTCCTCGTAGGGGAGGGCGGCTTGGACTTTCGGTGGATCGGTACATTTTTTGAAGCATTATGGAAACCGCCGGAAGGTGGGGAAGGCGAGGCAGGCAAGCCAAAAGAACTGTCTGAGCGAGATAAAACTCGCATCAGCGAGGTAGAGAAGAAGGCGACTAAGCTGGGCTATCAAGTCAAAATTCGGTTAGCCTACCTGGGCGAGAGCGAAACCAGTGCCCGCCAGAGGATGCAGGCATTAGTCGGAACGTTCAAACAATACAATTCAACCAACCTAAATGGTTTCAAGCCCACTAATTCGAGCTTTAAAAAAGACGATTTGAACGCATACAAGTCGCGTATTTTTGCCGATAAAGGGTATATCCTGAATATTGAAGAGCTGGCCTCCGTTTTCCATTTGCCGCATACCAATGTCGAAACGCCAAATATCGTTTGGGCATCGTCAAAAACCGCCGAACCGCCGGCTAAATTGCCAGTTATCACGGGTAATGATGCCATCGACGAAAATATATCCGCATTTGGCGTGACGAACTTCCGCGGCATTAACCACCAGTTTGGCATGTTACGCTACGACCGTTCGCGTCATGTCTACATTATTGGCCAAACCGGAGCAGGTAAAAGCGGTACGCTTGAGTTGTTTGCTCTTAGCGACATTTTTCATGGCCACGGCTACGCAATTATCGACCCGCACGGTGACTTTGCCGTCAATAATATGCGTTTTATACCCGGTGCACGATTAAAGGACGTTGTTTACTTTAACCCGGCCGATACTGCATACCCGCTAGGGTTTAATCCGCTGGAAGTAACAGACCCAAACCAGAAGACGAATATTAGTTCCGAGGTTATCGGCGTACTAAAACGTATGTTCGGCGAAAGCTGGGGACCACGCCTCGAATATATCCTTCGTTACACTATCTTAGCGCTCCTCGACCACCCAAACACTACCATGCTCGACATTACGCGCATGCTGACTGACAAGAAGTTCAGAAAAGAGGTTCTGGCAACTTGTACTGACACGGTGGTGCTACAGTTCTGGAACGTCGAATTTGCCAGCTGGAATGATAAATTCCAGGCCGAAGCTATCGCACCGGTTCTGAACAAGGTTGGTGCGTTCACGGCCAACCCCATCATCCGTAATATCATCGGCCAGCCTAAAAGTACCTTCAATATCCGCGAGATAATGGACGAAGGTAAGATTCTAATCGTTAATCTGTCGAAAGGCTTGATAGGCGAGGACAACGCGGCTATTCTAGGTTCATTCATCGTCACAAAGGTCCAGCTAGCTGCTATGAGCCGCCAGGACATCCCAAACATAGAAGACCGTCGGCCATTCTATTTGTATGTCGACGAGTTCCAGAATTTTGCGACTGATTCATTCGCGACCATTTTGTCCGAAGCCCGTAAGTATGGTCTAAACTTGACAGTAGCCAACCAGTACATCAGCCAGATGAGTGACACGGTGCGAGACGCTGTATTCGGAAATGTCGGTACGATGATCTGCTTTAGGGTCTCAGCTGATGACGCACCGATTCTTTCAAAACAGTTCGAGCCAAACTTTGAGGCACTTGACCTGCTGCAGATGCACAACCGCAACTTTGTCATCAACATGGTCATCAACGGTGAAAAAACACCCGCCTTCAGTGCCAGAACTCTCAACTTGCCGCCGACCCAAGCCGATAATACTGGCCGTATTGTAGAACATACCCGGCTTAATTACTCGCGTGAGCGTTCGGAAGTCGAGAAAGAAATCGCTGACCTCGTAAACTCTACCGCTGCAGTTCCAATGGCCAAGCCCCCAGCACCTGCGGGTGCTACTTGGCCGATTAATGCTCATACGCAGGTTATAACCCCAGCTCAATCACCTCAGGTTTCATCGTCGGATGCAGCCCCTGCCAAGAAAAAACGCACTCGTAGCCGCAAAAAGAAACCGAGCTCAACTGCCTCTGCGGCAGCACAACCAGTCTCAAAGCCAACTGAAGGCGCTCTGCCAGCCAGTGGCAGCGCCGAGATAAAACTTCGATAAAAATACCGTTCTCACACCGCCAATTCACGGTGTAAATGAAATAGAACATAAATAGAACACTCGATATAGGTATATGTTGGGACCTAGATTAACCATTGACGGTATTTAGGAATATTGTGAACATAGGACTAGGCAAGTTTGATAATTGGAGGGCACATGCATGAAAAGAAAGGTGCATGCAATAAATGGGAAAGTACTCGGCGCAAACTTGCTGGAATGCATGAATAGGTTAGCATATGTTGGATATAGATTATACGTCGCACAATATATCTTTTACGACATTACAATTAGAGACAATAGTTGATTACGTATACCTTCTTCCAGGGGAGTATTTAGGCCGATTAGAGTATTTCACCCTATAACTGTTGTTCTACTTTGTATGTTTTTCATATACATCTATAGCGTAGCTTCCGGCCCATGTAGTCACGGCTCAATGTGTGTTGTATATATTTTTCCACATGCAGTTTATTGTTTATGGTATTTGCTTTTTTTTATTTTTTATTTCCCCCTACTCTTTTTTACCACCCCGCCCTACTATTTGCTTTTTTGCTATTTCAATATTTTAGTATGGTTTTTTCATTTTAACATATAGAACAAAAACCGAACTACTGCCGGATGAGGCGGGGCGCCGTTACTTATAAAACGCCTTGCCTTCAACCCTGATATCAACGTAACGGGGAGTTATGCCATTCCGTTTTAAATAGCGATGGACACGGGCCATGTCTTCTACCTGCTGCCCTACCGAGCGGTCGACCGACAAACGGTATTCAGTCCTCTCCCCTTTTAGCGTGACCGCAACCTGCCTAGTCGTAAAGGCTGGGATGGTGACCTTTGCTACTGTTAGGCTATTGCCGTTTGCGCCTGAAATAAGCTGGCCAACAAAGCTTAGAAAGCGATTAGATGCCACCACCTGCGAAGACGAAGCCTCAATCCCACTATTATCGACTATTTTCAATGAGGGAGCAGGGCCGTAATTACGGCTAAATACCACGCCCGTCGCATCGACATAGCGCTCGCTGCTTTCAAAGCTCCAGCGAGCAATTGCGTGACGTGGAACAACTGCGGCAACCGCTTGGCCCAACTCGGAGCCCGGTTCAATCGAAAGTTTTTTGACCTCGGGCCGGGTGGCCTGAACGTGACTGGTGAGAGCAGTCTCATTAAGGAGAAAACGCAGTCGTTCAACTGGCCGGGCAGCATAGTAGCTTTCAATTGCTTCGTGATAGGCCGTCTTGTCATTGACTGGGAGCAGATCAATGCCTGATACCTTAACGGTTAGGCCGGCCACAAGCTGGCTAACCAGCAGGTAGAGCCCGAAGGCAGCCACAAGGACGCACACAAAATAAAAGGTTAAACGGCGGCGCAGTGACGTTAGGTGATGTACATGCGCACGAGGAGAACGCAGTTCGGCGTTAAGCTCACCAGAACTCGCTACCTGTGCCGATGAGCTTCCGGTTAAGGTCCGGTTACGGCGGAAGCTATGCCGGCTTGATAAGTCCGATATTGTCTGTCTGCCGAGTGATTCTTCTGATGGCTGAGAAGACCGGCGCGGCGCTATGTCACGGCGGTCTGGTTTTCTCCTCCCGAATATCATTTCGGTCTCCGGATGGCCGCCAGTATCAGTGCCGCCATTTCGGTAGCCGCTTTAGGCTTGGCAAATGCCTTGATATTTGCCGAGAGCTGCTTTTGCAAAGCTTTGTTTAACAGGATAGCATTTATTGCATCCACCAATACCAGCGGGCTTGCGTCGAGTTCGCGCTCACTTACAATCATGGCGGCCTTGGCTTTCTTGTATACCTCTGCGTTCTTAACCTGGTGGCCCCCGGTTAAGATCTCATTCGGTACAATGATTGTCGGCTTCCCAAGCGTTGCGAGCTCAAGCAGCGTAGTGGCCCCTGCCCGAGTTACCACAATATCTGCGCTGGCGTACATTTGAAGCAAATCGGTAATTGCGATATGCCCGTAGGCCTGAAATTTTGATTTATCTTTCACGCTAGCTGCCCGCTTGACCATCTCAACGTTGGCGTTACCAGCCACGACAGCAACGGACGTAAATGCCGTCAAGTCCTCTAATGACCTTACGACGGCATCATTTAACGCTTGGGCGCCGAGGCCGCCGCCAATTACGACCACTAGCGGCATGTGTGGATCAAAGCCGGCTGCCTTTTTGTATTCATCCGCCTCCTGACGAGTCTTTGGTTTTGCCTGGGAATTAATAGGGATGCCTATGTAATGACTTTTTTTCTTCGGATACGGATAATACTTCAGCGGCGCACCGGTTGCGATTGCCGATGCCCACTGCGAAAGCACCCGGCTGGTAAGCCCAGGATGTGCGTCCGAATCATGAATAACAAGAGGAATTCGAAGAATGTGGGCACTTAAACCGACAGGCAAACAAACAAAGCCGCCTTTTGCGAAAATGACGTCCGGCCGCCAAATCACTAGTTTCACAAAACTTTGGCCAAACCCTACGATAAGTTTGAACCCATCAACAATATTTGGAAGTACGATGGTGCGGAATTGTACTGCTTGTCGCAAAAATGACAACGTATGATAACGACGCAGCTTCCCTGCCACTATTGTTTCAACAGCGATTGGCTTTTCGAGTGTAAGCATCGTTGTTTTTGCCTGACGATAAAACTTTTTGTCACACCAAAAACGTATCTCTGCTTCTGGAGCAGCCTCTTGAAGTTGGCTACATACGGCTGCGACTGGCGTAACGTGGCCGCCCGAGCCCCCGCCGACTGCGAGAATCCTCATACCGCTCCCCTTCCTTAGTGCTGTGATGAACTGTATACGATGAAAGCTGGAATGCCAACCCTAATGCCCCTGCAATAAACACCATGCTGGTACCCCCGAAACTGAGCAGCGGAAGCGTGATGCCGGTTAGCGGAAATACACCGGTCATTGCAGCTACGTTCAATATTACATGGGACGCTAACCAGCCAAAAACTCCGGCTACGAGTAGTTTTTCCGGAAGGCCGGGCAGACGCTCAGCCACCTTGAGCAGGCTTAGTAGTAGAGCGCTAAACAGTACCAACACGACCACCAGTCCGACAAACCCGAACGTCTCTCCCATTATGGCAAATACCGAATCATTGATGGCCTCCGGTAAGTAGCCTGTGGCTTGCACGCTGTTGCCAATACCGACACCCGTCAGCCCGCCACTGCCTATGGCAATTTTGGCGTGGACAATATGATAGGCGGAGGCGTCGGTGACGGATGCATTGTCACCTTGCAGAAAGGCTGTCACCCGCTCAATTCGATGAGGTGCCACGACAATCATTAACGCGCCAATCAGTAGTGCCGCTGCGACCAGGACAGCGCCTACACGTATGCGTACTCCCGCAACGGTCATCATAGCAGCGACAATGGCAAGAATTGCGATACCGGTACCCATATCTTCTTGAATTCCGATGACAAAGATAGCCACGATTCCGATAATTACGCCGAGTGGTACTAAGGTTTTATAAAAATCATTAACGAGACCAGCCTGGGCCCGGTGGGCAATGAAGCCGGCGCAAAATACCAGCAATCCAAACTTTAAAAATTCAGCCGGCTGGATACTCCCCAGCGGGCCAAGGTCAAACCAGCGGCAGGCACCCAGGCTGCACTTTGCAATACCGGCGCCGACCCACCCGCTCACGGCCAATACGCCGCAGGCTGCTAACCCTGCAAGGAATATTTTCTTTGCATGGGCTTGCAGCCATCCTACTGGAATTTTGGTTACCAAGAAGAAGACCGCCAAGGCGAGCGCTAGGCTTAGCGCCTGCTTACCAAAAAAGTATGTCGCCGTATAAAAGTCAGTGTCATACGAAGCGTTCAAGACTTGGGCACGCTGTGGACCGATAGCATACATGACAATCAGGCCGAGCAGCATTAAAAGCCCCATGTACAGCACAATACTATAATCAGGCCGATGCTTTCTGACTCCCATCGTGACCCCAACGGTGCGCGCCCGGTTAGCTAAACGTTCCATTACAGTATGTGGCCTCCGGCAAGTGCTAGCAGAACGCCAAGGCTGGCTGTTACGCAGCCAATGAGCCAAAAACGCATGGTGACCTTTGTTTCCGGCCAGCCAATGGCCTCGAGGTGATGATGAATTGGCGCAGATAAGAAAATTTTTCGACCAAAGAAGCGCCTGGCTGCAATCTGAATAAGGCTGGAACCGGCTTCAATCACAAATAATAGTCCAATAACAGGAAGTAGCAGTAGCGAATCCGTCAAAATCGCAACAACCCCAAGCGCCACGCCGTATGCAAAGCTTCCAACATCGCCCATAAAGAACCGCGCCGGATGGATATTGAACCATAGGTAGCTTAATAATGCACCAATCGCTGTAAAGCAGAACCCGGCGAGCATAATTTGCCCCTGTAATAGCGCTATTGCGCCAAACGCAGCGAAACTCATCGCCAGCAGCCCGCCGGCAAGCCCGTCCAATCCGTCCGATATATTAACTGCGTTCGCCGTGGCAGTCACCACAAAAGCAAATAATGGGATAATTAGCCAGCCGATAGCAATGCTGCCGGCAAATGGTACGTGAACGGCATCTATGCCAATTTTCGCGAAAAAGTACCAACCAAGCGCAGTGCCTATACCGACAATCATCATAAACTTTATACTTGATCGAAGCCCGGCAACGCCGTGGCCGTTGGAACGCAAGTTAATAATGTCATCGATAAGACCGACTACGGCACCGCCAAGCAGAGCCGCGAGCGGCAGCCAGGTCTGACTACGGTCGAGGTTGAATGCGAATGTAATTACGGCAATTGTCACGACTCCAATAACGCCAGCCATAGTTGGGATGTTCCGAAGAAACTTGGCTGCATGCAGTTTTGTAAAAACCTCGAGGACTTCACCTGAAGTACTGACACTCCGCTGTTTTTTCCAGAACTTATAGCGGTATGCAAAGTGAGTATAAAGCGGCGTGAGTGCCATAGCGAGCAGGAACGCTCCGGCACTCATGAAAAACAACCCGGTTGTGTTGCTAGTAATTGCGTCAATGATTGATTGGGTATTCATGATTGTTTATCTCTGCGGCTGAAGCTTTAAGTAGTCGATCGTCCAGTTGGAAATGTCGGTAAATATAGGCATCGCATCTATGTTACCAGCCAGGTTTTTACCCTTGCCGGATACCTCTACCATTATGACATACCTTGGCTTCGTATCACCGCCGAATCCTAAGTAGGTCGCAATCGTTTGCCCATTTTCATACGATCCGTTGACGATTGTTTGTGAGGTACCGGTCTTGCCGCCGACCCTATAGCCAGGAAGGTCGCTAGAGGCATAGAATGCTCGCCGGGCTTTGATTACCATGTCACGCATCTGTGAAGACGTTGAAGGGCTGATAACATTCGGTTGTGCTGGCTTCGGGGCGGCTTTGACCAATTGACCATCCTTGTCTACTGCACCTTCAATGACGGTTGGTGAGTAATAAGTACCCCCATTGACCATGGCGCCGAAACCGGCCGCAACTTGTACCATAGTCAGGTCCATTCCCTGGCCGAATGTCATGTTTGAATATCGCACTGCATTACCATCGGCTTCATCCGGTGCAATAATCCGGCCCGCCGCTTCTCCGCTCACTTCGATACCGGTTAATTCTCCAAGCTTAAATTTGTCGTGCAAGTAGCGGTACATCGTGCTGCGTGCTTTCGAATCAATTGTGCCATTACCAAGGCGTTCAGCGACGGTAACCATACCAGTGTTCAGCGACCAATTTAGCGCATGCTGGAATGTAATTGTACCGGTCTCGCCCTTGCTTGCGTTTGTTATCGTCCGGTCTTCGACTTTTATATAGTCAGTATTTACGTAGGTCGAGCTTGGCTTGACTGCTCCTGTATCAATGCCCGTTGCCATCGTGAATGTTTTCATAACCGAACCGGGTTCATATGGGTTATTAACTGCGCCTAGGTTAAAGGCTTGGGCGTTAGTGACGACATTATATTTTGATGGGTCGTACGTCGGTAAGCTCGACATTGCCAAAACCTTGCCAGTATTCGGATCCATCACAATCACGCTGCCGCTATCAGCACCGGAACGCTTCACACCCCTTGCGAGCGCTTGTTCGCTATATGCCTGGATATTACGGTCAAGCGTCAGGACAATGTTGCGGCCATCCTGGGCCGGGAGGTCGATGTTTTTATTCCCAATCGTCAGAGGTACGTTACTGACGTCTGTCACCGACTGCAGCAACCCGTTCTTGCCCTTCAGCTCTTTGTCGAACATCCCCTCAATACCATACTGGCCGTTACCCTCGAAATTAACGAAACCAAGCGTTTGGGCAGCGAGCTTCTTTTCGGGATAAACACGTCGCGATTCTGCCTGGAAGCCGATCCCTTTTAACTGGCGCTTTTTAATGAGTTGGGCTTGGGTCCGGGTAACGGTTTTTGCTACGACTTGGTAACGCGTCTCTTTTTTGTCGACAAGTTTACTAAAACCGTCGACTGCATTTCCGCCAACGACTTCACGGATAGCGTCTTTCACTTTTTCGGGTTCGTCTACAATGGCCGGATCGACAAACATTGTATAGACCGTTTGGTTCAATACCACCTTAGTCAGGCGTCCGTCGTCCATCATGTAGATCTCACCGCGCTTTGCAGGGATAGACAGCCGCTTAAGCTGCTCTTTGTTTGCGAGGGCAATGTATTTATCGTGTTCGACAATTTGAAGATAAAACAGCCTCATCACAAAAACAGCCATCACTGCCAGGCAAATGATGGCCAGGAATTTAATTCGGTGATTGACTTTGACGTCGTTCGGCATTGGAGCGGGCTCCTAAAGTTAGTTGCCTACGTAAGCGGGAGTTGAAGGCTTTGTCATTGCCCGAGCGACACTACTGCTTTGGACTTCTGAAAGTGCGGTCAGACGGGCGTTTTCTACTTCGAGATCTGTCTTTTCATCACTTAGTTCGGCAATTTTTGTGTCGATTTTTTGAGCTTCGTAGTCGTAACTCGTCGCTTTGGTAGCCTGAGTCAAGTATATCAAGCCAAGCACCGTAATCATAAGCGCTACAAGAACGGTATGAGTTATGGGGCCAAGCTTGACGGCCGACGTAAACGCTACGGTGTTCTGGTTGCGGTTCCAGTTCGAGCGGCGACGGCTATATGTTGCGGTGGTGGAGTATGACATTTTGTTTTTCTTTGTTTTTTTCGTGGTGGGCGTCTACTATATTTTGGAGCAGACGCCCGGGTTTGTTAGTTAAACCGTACAGTCACTTTTGTTTCGACTGATTGGTTTTGTACCGGAATGTGGACTGGCATTTTTTAGCCCCTTCCCTCTTTTTATTTTTTGCGGGCGGCCCGTAATTTTGCACTGCGGGCGCGCGGATTGTGAGCATCATCGGTTGCTCCTTCGATCGGCTTCTTGGTAATAATCTCGAGTTCTGATTCAAACCCTGCTTCTGATTGTTCCTTGAAGTATCGTTTGACCAGGCGGTCTTCCAGGCTATGAAAGCTGATGATTGCTACCCTTCCCCCTGGATTCAGTAAATCTGCTGTGAGTGGGAGGATGCTTTCAATCTGGGAAAGCTCGTCATTGGTCGCAATGCGGAGCGCTTGAAAGGTACGGGTCGCCGGATGAATACGTTGCCAGCGGCCTTTGTGCTGGTCCAAGATAAGATCGGCTAGTTCCTTTGTAGTACGAAACGGACGGTTACGAACGATGGCACGGGCAATTCGGTTTGCAAATCCCCTGTTTTCTTCGCCGTATTCGATAATGATACGCCGGAGCTCATTTTCACCTAGAGTGTTAACGAGATCGGCTGCGCTTTTACCCCCTGAAGGGTCCATGCGCATATCGAGCGGTCCGCTGTTTGTAAAGGAAAAACCTCGATCAGCTTGGTCTAGCTGTGGCGACGACACCCCGAGATCCACAAGTATCATGTCGAATCGTTCCCCTTCATCTACAAGCTGCCGGGCGGCGGCTGCAAAATCCTGGTGTACAATCCGAGCTCCTTTTTTTCCAAATGCCTGCAAATGATTAACAGCGTTCTCGTCGCGGTCAACCAAAACGGCGCCTTGGTAGTTCTGTGTTACATCGAGCACTTTGGAGGCGTGGCCGCCGTAGCCAGCAGTGAGATCTAAATAGGTCTCGCCGGTAGCCGGGGCCAGTACGTCCAAAGTCGCCGTCAGCAGCACGGGAACATGAACAAAATGTGGTGGATGTTCTTTAATACTCATATCTGTTACTTTATTGTATCAGTTTCGAGATCACCAAACTGGCAGCGTAGAACTGTTTGTTTTCGCAGTTGTGTTTGTTTTTGTATAAGTAATGTTCACTAACCGGAGGTTGGTGAAACTTGAGAGACTTATGTGTGAGGTGGAGTTTTGGGAGGTGTGTTTAGAGGAAGGTTCGAGGCGTTGTTTTCTGTGTTCGCCCATTCCACTGTCCACGCCACCAGATTGGTAATCTCGAGGTATTTTTCTTTTCGTTGGTTGTTAAAGAACCGTTTTCAAAGAATAATCAGACTAGGCGGCCATGAGGCGCCAGTATTGCCCTGCTCGTACAGCGACAAGGTCGCGTTCGATATTGGCGTAGTCTAGCAAATGTTGTTCGATGGTGACTCTGCCCTGTTTTTGGTCTAACTCCGCATCGGTCTTGCCGGTGCGAAACTTGACGTTCAGGTCAGCCGTCTTCTCATCGAGAATATTGCCTGCGAGTGCCGGTTCAACTGCCTGGTTCCATACTTCTACGGAGTACAGGTGGAGATAGTCGCCAAACCCACGAGTTACGACAACGCCGCTGGCGAATTCATTTCGAAGCTCCGTCGGTATCGTTAACCGACGCTTGTCATCAAGCTTTCGTTCGAAATAATCCATTCGCTATCAGGGTGCCTTCTGCTCGCCGGCTTTATGCTCGGCTTACGCGTTGATTATTTTTTGGTGCAGTGGTGTTTTTGTTTTTTGGTGGGGTTACCCACTTTTTTCCACTAGACCTATCATAATACCCACAGCTACCCACTTGCAAGTACTTTTTTTACGAAAATAGCTGTGACGGGGTTTATCCCCAGAAGTGTGGATAACTAAGCGGCTTCTCTCTGGTACCATGTTGCGAGTGCCTCAAGCTTGCCACCTTGGTTAACCAGTTCCGCAATCGCAGCTATGGAATACTTTCCCTTCGGCGGTGCTTCCCTGTTGTCGACCAAAATACCCTTCACTCTGATGTCGGGGGAAAGCAAATTATCTTTTTTGTCATCAATAACAATAACCTGTTCTGCTTGTAGGCTTTCTTTCCCAAAAAATCCCTTCGGGATGACAATACGGCCCTCGTCAGTCCAGGTATGGTGAATCCATTCACTCTTGTATTCTTCCGTAGTTACCTCGCCCGGCAATTCTTCTTCAGAACGGTCGACGAGCCTGCGAAATAGCGCGAGTTTAAATTCCTGGTTTTTTCGTACACCGCGCGTCAAGATGGCATGCGGGGTATCGCTCTCTGCTAATGCATCAAGCAGCTCCATCGTACCTGGAAACAGTAACCGCTCTCTAAGTTCGTCGGATTCAGCGAGATTGAGCAGATCTTCTTTTATCAGCTCAACGATTTCTTCATTATATATTTCAGCCAAGTAATCGGTTACTGAGAAATTATTGCCATAATTCGCATCGATGTGCGCTTTGTGCTGGTTAATGTCTTCTTCGGATACGGTATGTAAAATCAGCATGTCGCACATAGCATACGCGAGCTGGTCGGTATTAAGCAGTGTCCGGTCCATGTCTAGAACAGCCACAGTAGCGACTTTACGCGCCTCTAGCTCTGGATCGTGGGTTGGTGGCATATCGTACCCTGGGCTCATTCGTTAGGAATCAGTGAGGTTAATGTTTTCCCCAACTTGGCTTCATCGTGCCGGATAAACGAGCGTGTCACCGGCAGCTCGTCTCCGGACTCCCTGGCTGCAACTTGTCCCAAAAAATCACCCGAAACAACCTCGTAATGAGTACTCTCAAATTCATTGGTGGGCGCATTAACAATAAATGCGTTCTCAGCTCGGTACTTCTCGGCAAGCTCCGCCATAGGCTCGGCGTTGTTGTACAGCACATAATCAAGCACCGGCATGCCAGCAAATCTCTCAACTTCAGCCGCATGTGTCGCAACGCTAAATCCTTCCGTCTGTCCTTTCTTGGTGACCAAATTGCACACATAGGCCACTTTGGCGGCTGTGCTCGAAAGCGCTTGGCCGAAACCGTCGATTACAAGTAGCGGTCCAATTGAAGTGTACAAGTCGCCGGGGGCAATAATAACTAAGTCCGCTTCTTGGATTGCTGCTAGCGCCGTCGGGTTAGCGGTAGCGGTTGGCTCGAGGCTAAGCTGGGCTTTTCTAGGGTCATTAGCAAAATGGTCAGCATCGATTACCCGTTCGCCGCTCAACGTAATGCTTTCGTCCTCCCAGCTCATGCGGAGGCGGACGTTATCGAGCGTAGCGGGCAGCACGCGCCCATCGACCCGCAGAATTTCAGAAGCAGTTTCAATGGCCTCGGAAAAGTTGCCGGTCACCTTCTCTAGGGCCGTTAGCAAAATGTTACCGAATGAGTGGCCACCAAAAGTTCCTTCTTCGAAGCGGTAATTAAACAAGTCGCGGATTTTTGGCGACTCGCTGAGCGCAACCAAGCATTGGCGAACATCACCCGGCGGCAATACGCCCAGTTCATCTCGCAACACTCCGGTACTCCCGCCGTCGTCGGCCATACTGACGATTGCCGTTAGGTCATGTGTATACGGTTTCAACGCGCTCAGCACCGTAAACGAGCCCGTTCCGCCACCAATAACGACGATTTTTAATCTGTCTCTCACTACGCTTTAGTATACGATATGTGCTGCGTCATAGCGAAACGTCTTCGCCGAAATGCTTCTCGAGACGCATGGCAATTGAGCCCTCATGCCGGCCGAGTGCGCGCGACAGTTCTTTGATTGATTTGCCGTTTTGAAATTCTTGCTTCAAGGTTGCGTCGTGCTGCTTCGTCCAAGGCATATACGCGTTTGGATAAGTTTCACGCATCTTTTCAATCTTGTCGTGCCAGCCAGATGATTTCTTCGCCTTAGCTGGCAATTTCATCAGGTCATCGGCTCTTGCTTCTAAATGCTTGAACCGGGTTGCGTCGCGTTTCGACGCCGAGCGCAGCTGGTCATCAATGTCATAGGCCGTCTCGCTGATTTCGAGGGCTGTCCGGTTGATACCTTTTAAGTACAGGTTTTCAAGGGTGCGGACACGGCTGAGTGCTACATACCCCATACCTGCGACGAATGCCTTCCTAAGGTCTATCAATGCGGCGTCTAGCGTCATCCCTTGGCTTTTATGAATCGTAATCGCCCATGCAAGTCGCAGTGGAATCTGCGTAATACTTGCGCGTTTTTTGTCACCGTCGCGCAGCTCCCAGGTATCGGGCTGCATCAGGACTTCTTTGCCGTTTACAAACTCTACAATTGGGTAATCCGTCAGTGGGTCGAAGTCTACGACTTGTCCAAGACTGCCGTTATGATATTTGCGTTCCATGCTGTTTTTGACTGCCATCACCAACGCGCCTCGTTTTAGCCGCAGCTCAGCCGGTGCTAACACCGAGCGCTGTAAACTCTCAACATAGTTTGCGCTACCAGTCGTCGTCTGCTGGTAGGCTACCTCGTCGCCTTCTATTTGCTCAAGCTTGGCTTGGTTCTGGCTGTCAACGTCGACATTGACGGTATGAAGTTCCGTGAAAATGCTTCCTTCTGGTGGAGCGACCTCTGTCCTGGCTAGCAGCTGCTCGGCATGCGACCGCCGCAGGTCGCGGCTGCGCATAGCATTTAATATTGCGCTCAGAGTGTCGTCTTCATCTTGGCGGTGCTGTTCTTCCAAGTAGCAAACGACGGGATCCATTTCGGACCAAACTTTGCTAAAAACCACAAAATGTCCTTGCAGCGATTCTGCACGGTTAACGGGAGGCAGTTGGAAGAAGTCGCCACTCATAATTACCTGTATGCCCCCGAAAGGTTCATCCGGCTTTTTTCGCACCAATCGACACACTGTATCAACCATATCGAGGCGAAAGTCGTGCATCATCGATATTTCGTCAATAATCAGCGTATCGGTCTTTTCAATAATCTCCCGTCGGCCTTTCGACAGATTCTCAATGAAACTATGCGGCAGTTCATCGTGTACGCCGATTCCGCTCCAGCTATGGATGGTGCTGCCGCCCAGGTGTGACGCGGCAAGGCCAGTCGTTGCCGTTACACTGACATGTTTGCCGTCATGTTTTTTCAGTCTAATTAGTTGGTTCAGCACATACGTCTTACCAGACCCGGCTGGGCCAGTCAAAAATACGTTATGGCCCTCATTCATGATGGCCAGCGCTAGGCTTTGTCTCATATGTATCTAGTATAGCCTAGGTGCGCGGCGGCCCAGAATTATCCCCGCGGTGGCTCCCCTTCGGCTTCATCGAGAAGTTTCTTGCTTTTAATTTCGTAGCGCTTACCTGTAATCTCACTGGTGATGTAGTCTTCGTTAATCAAGTTTACGAACATGTCGAGGTCGCGTCCGTCCATAATGATAATCTTGTTCTGGTCGTCGGTCATCAGGTCTAGCTGCATCGTATCGGCATAGTCAATCGCTTGGTCCTGGGTGATGCCGCCGACTTCCAGCTTTTGAAGCTTCCGTACGACCCCCGGTTTCTCGCGCACCAAAGCCTGCAGGTCCATGCCATCAGGCAGGCTTAGCTTGTAAGCTGCCAGCAGTTCCTCTACTTTTTTATCGGCAATTAGTTGCTGTTTGTAGCTGTATTGAAATAATTTTTCAAATTTAGTTTGGTTAAAGATAAAAATATCTCCACCTATAATCAGCACCTGGTTATCAACTGGAATCCTCACGCCAATTTCCGGTTCGAATGCCGCGAACGTCCCGCCTGTTAGCTGCCAGCTGACTGAGCCCTGCAGTACGTTGCTTTGCTGTACCGCTTTGGTGGCGTAAAATACCGTGCCGTCAGGCCGCTTACACCGAAGTATAATTCCCTTGATGCGCTTGAACTCATGTTCGGTCTCAGAAAACGGCATTATGTCACTACGCTCATGTTCAATCAAATGAAGCAACGTCTCGGCTCGGCCCACTTTTGTAAGCTCCGTCCGAAGCAGCACGTTCTCCTCGGCTTCACTTAGCTCATAGTCTCGTACAGATAAACCGGTGCCTGCACCAAAAATGACAGTACTGATTAAATCGAACACGAACATGGCCTTAAGCTGCGTCTCTAAATTCGACGAAAAGTTAATGCTGTACGGGGTGTAGTTTTTGTTAAATACGAACAGCTCCATTTGCAGTTCATTCTTAACTGCGTCGGTTTGGTTTGCCCACAAAAAAATATCAGTCGGTTCGGTTGTCTCTTCCATGTTTCCTTTTCTTGGTGATTTGCTCTTACAATTGTAGCAAAGGAATCCCGGTTACTCGACGATGAGCGTGCCAGTGAACTGGTCATTTATGTGATCGTGAAACCCATATTCTCCCGGTGTACTCGGTGCCGTGAAGCTCGCCGATTCACCCGGTGCCAAAACATCCAGGTTAAGTGCCGGCTCATCCGTATGAGCAGGATGGTCGTTCGAGCTGAATTGCATATCGTTTGAAGATTGGTTTGCTACTCTTACAGTCGAGCCAGCTTTTACGGTCATGACCGGTTTTACAAAGCCATCATCCCGGAATGTAATCTGGGTGATATTTCCCTCGGTGCTGCTCACGCTCGTATCCGGGTTGGAAGTATCCGCTGAAGATGAGTCGGACGAAGTGCTGCCAGCCGTACTTTCTGTGTTCGATTTTTCGGATGGCATGGCCAGCGCGTACACGGCTGCACCGATTCCCAGAACAATCACAATGGCCGCTATTACCCAGCCTAGTTTAGACGACTTCTTCTCCATAGCTTTTCCCCTTTTTCATACTTACAAATTTGGTATAACCGACAGCAAGCACGAGCGTCAGCCCATAGAACCACCAAACGGCTACGAACCATGGCTGCTTTAGTTCTCCTCCTAATTGTAACGCATGGTAGAATATCGCCGCCATGCCCACTAGCTGTGCCCATTCGATATATTTCCACCATGATTTTTCGGAAAACCAGCGCTTCAGCTCGAACGCTAAAAATATAGTCAGGCCAATACTGCCCATACCGACAGCGAGCAGCTGGGTCGAGTAAACTTCAATATAACTGAATGGCGGTGGGCCATAGCCGTCCCGGTACAGCCCTAGCACCAGCAGACCTGGATGCAAAATGAGTAACCCTAGCACAATACCGAATGATACGGTTTTGTACGCACTTTCTTTCGGTGAATCAATGCGTCCGTACCGCCTGATGGCACCCATTACAAAGTGCGTCCACATAAGTCCAAAAGCGACAAGCCCCAGCGGAGGAAAGATGTCATAGATTGTGAGACTGTCCGTTAGATCTCGATTGGCCGACCATGCTACCACCGCCAAGACAACTACTACTATGCCGAGCAGCCACTCGATTTGTTTGTGGTACGACTTCAGAAAATTAGTCAGCATTGCTATATAAATTATAGCACCCTATCGCGACTGCAAGGCATCGAGGGCGACGCTCATAGCGGCAAGTACTTGCCAATCTACTTTGCCAGCTACTTCGTCGGTTGCTTCCAGGCGGTAGTGGTCGCGGAACAATGTCGTTTTGGTGTAGGTACCGACTTCTTCTTCGGTTCCCGGCACTACATACTTGAAATGATACCGGAAGAATTTGATGATAATTTCTAGAATGTCGCCGATGTATGGCACGAACGCGAGGAACCTGCGCAGAACTGCCAGCGCTACGTTGCCCTCTTTGACTTCGTAAACATCGTTACCGGCGGCGTCAATAACCATCCAGCTACTGACAAACAATGACTTTTTAAATTGTTTCCGGAATCCCCCGAGCATTTTTCCGCTCATATCTTCTACCAGGTAGCGGCCATGCACATCGAGTACTTTTTCGGCACGGAATGTAAATAGCTCCTTAGTTTTGGCTTCGTCGCTATAAAACGTCACTTTTTCTTTGAACGCCAAACGCTTCTGCTGCGCTAGTGCTATCAACTCGCCTTTCTCACCGGCTTGATTGACGGCAAAGACATTGTATTTGTTTACGAACGCGGTAATTTTCTGTTCTACGATTAGACGTGGTTTCATAAGTTAACTATACCACTCGCTACGCATCTCGTGTTTGCCATCGTTCTGACAGCCATTGATTCAAGGCATCACCTTTTTGCTCATTCATCAAACGCTTGATTTCCGCCTTAACGTCATACGATGCAAGCCCAATTTTAAATACCCGGGTGCTTTTTGACTTCATGCCTCGTTTGCTTAAAGCACCCGATCGCGACCCTCCCGTGCCTTTTTTCATTTCACCTGCGTACACCAGGCCCATCTCACTCATCAAACGCGCAGCTCGTTTAATTGCGGTCGTATCGGACTTTTCCGGCATACCGCTGCTCTTATTTATGGTGCGCCATAGCTCTACGGGTTCCAGTCGGCGAAGGTGCTGCTTTAAGCCCGCTAGCCCACTCAAGATTTCTGCCCCCAAAGCTATATCCAATGTCTCATTTTCTTGTTCGCGTTCTTGTGTGTTTTCGAGCTTTTTCTCATACAAATCGATGATTCTATCGATATCGCTTTCATCACGGGCAAAGTATGCCGCGGATTTCGGAACCGGCTTGAATTTAAACACCTGGCCGGTCTCTACCATTTCATTTAAAATGGCGAATACTGTGTCTTCATCAAGTTCAGGAAACTGCTCCGCAAGCTGTTTGCGAAGTTCCGCCTGCTTAATTGGTCCAGGCGCTACGCACTGAAGAACATAGTCCGATACTTCCTTTGTAGCCTTTGATACTTCGGTCTCCAGCGATTCAATAACATCCGGCACCAAGAATGACTTAGACGGCTCAACCGGTTTTACAATTGGCTCACCGCCTAGTGGTGCAAACGAAAATGTTCCAGCTATTTCGACAAGTCGTCCCTTTGCACCAAAGCGTGAGAAAGTGTCTTCCGCAAGATCATCCGCCCATTCACGGAGCGTATCTGCCAAGCTTTCGGTTGTTTCTTCGGACATGTCGTAGGACTTGGCAACATGCCGCCAAACTTCTTCTATTGTGAACTGTTTCCCCCTGCTTTTATCTAAACAGAAGAACCGGAACACATTCCAATACGACTCTTCGTCGCCAAAAGTGTCTTTGTCTTCCATTGCCTCCACGACTTCATTGATGGCGTCTGACTCTCTACTTAGCCCTCCGGCAATCGTTTCAAACCCCGACCGGTCAATGCTGCCAAATGCCGACGCAGCCAATCTTCGTCGAAACATTTCGGTAACTTCAAGTAGCGTACGCCCTGTTTCCAAAGCATCCTCTACATCCAAAAATGCGCCCTCTGGCGCACCCTTTTTACGTTCATCGGTCATATATACTTATTATAGCATAATAGGGATTAAATAGCAATAAGTGTTGACTCCTTGATGCAGATTTATTACTGTTAGTAGCAATCCGTACTCTCAAGCAGAACAGGACGAACATCATGGCTAAGCGTAAAGGCCCGCCGCTCCGAAAAGGCGCCCCGCTGGACGTCGACCAGATTTTGGCCGACCACCGGGCCGAGCTCGAACGATCACGTCGTCCCCCTGCGTCATACGCACCGTGGGACTGGCAAGACCACTACGGTTCGATCAGCGCCCTCCAGGCAGCTCGTCAACCCGCAACCCAACAGCCGGCACCAGTGCGCCGCGTACCACCCGTCGGTGGGACTCCGCACAATCAGTTCACCAGCTCCCGTCAGCGGAAGACCGCACAGGCTGCTGCCAAGACCGCCGCCAAGAAGAAGCCAGGACGAAAGTCCTGAACCACCGCCCCTCTCCAGCTCCTCGCTACGAGTAGAGCGTCACGGAAGGGGCGCTCTTAATTGCCTTCTATCTTAACAATGTCTCTTTTGATTTGTTCACGTGAATGTACTTACCGATTTTAAAGAATATAAACAACGTCGCCAGAATATCGGCGACCAGAATGTACATTGGAAATGCTACGTGCTTGTAGTCCCATGTAGTGATGATGGCGAGAGCAATCAACGCCGCAACCGTACCCATCATGAACGCCCACGGGCTTTCGGTTTCTGGGTAGCGGAAGGCTTTTACGAGCGTTGGCAGGAATGCCAGACCGTCTGCTGCTATCGCGAACGTTATTGCTATGTTACCTTCCTTCAGAATGATCCAAAGTAGAAACCCGAATATTGACAGTGCTCCACACGTCAGGTCAAACCGCGTGATTTCCCACTTCGGCTGCTTGGCAAAGAATGTGCTGATGAAAATGATAAGCGGACTAATCCCTGTTTCAAGCGTGAAAACACTTTCGCGAAAGCTGACGCCTTGCAGCATCATAGCAGCAAACGCCAGCAGCGGCGCGAATGACAATATAAACCACGTCACGCGGTTCGGTCGGGTGTTCCCCTTTACGACCGAATACGAATAAATAATCGCCCCAACTAGGTTGATGGCTACTGCCAGGAATACCCAGTTTTGGTCAATCATTATAGAACATCTTCAAGCCGTAATGTCTGCTTGCCTCTCTCTTCCACTGACCTCACCGGATCGCCGACTTTTACATAGCTTTTTTCTTCTGGTAAATCTTCCCAGGCTTTTTCTGCTGATTTAAATGTCTCTTTAACATCAACGTATTCTGGAGGAGAAAATACATTAGCTAATGATAAACCTGTTCCGCCACGATTAACTGTTTTTATCTGAAATGTTTCAGCCATTGCCAATTTACTTTCGACAATTGTAACTTTTACGCGTACTTTCGGCCTGTCTATACTTCCCAGCTTTTTCTTAGTTTCAGGGTCAATAATATCCGTAGCATTCTTATCTAAAACTTCGAATATCATACCTATCTTTACCCCATGTATTGAACCTCGATTGATAACGAGTTGGGTAGTATTGAGAATTTTTGCGACTGAGCCTCGAATTTCTTTCATTATTTCTCTCCCGACTTTCCTTGAGCAGCTTCACCTTTTGGCAATACTTCTGTCCAGTCTTCTAGCGCAGCTGAAATTTGGTAAAACTGCATAGCATGCATACCCTTTATCGATTGAATCCCGTCGATAGCGGTGTTAGCAGGAATTCTTCGATTTCCGTCAATTGAATCTTCAAGTCGACTCTCATGCTCGCTAATATGCCGTGCTACCTGTCTCATCTGCAAATCTAGTGTCGCTGTCCTTCTGATGGCCATCCTCGCTCTGCTTTGGACTAAATCACGTTCTTGCTTACTCGCTATTGCTTTTGTTGGGAAGTATGTAATCGCAATCGTAACTATAAGCTGTAGAAACTGAATTAGAATCTTTTCAAGATCAGTGGTTGTTTTAGTTATTAAGAACCCCAGGTAAGCAAGAAGTCCGGCGAGTACTACTGTTAGGATTATAAAAAGAAGTTGTTTCCCGTAGCTAGTTAAAAAGTCTTTCATCCATTTCACTTATCTCCACCCGTTTTTGCTCAGTAGTATCACGTTCGCGAATTGTTACAGTACCGTCTTCAAGTGTTTGAAAATCAATCACTACGCAATATGGTGTGCCGATTTCGTCCTGACGGCGATAGCGTTTACCGATGTTGCCGCTGTCATCCCACATTACGCGGCCTGGGTTATCTTTGCTAAGTTTTGCGTAGACTTCGCGGGCTTTTTCGACCAGTTCTGGTTTGTTCTTTAGTAACGGACTGACGGCGTACTTAACTGGTGCCAGATGTTCTGGTAGTGCCAAAAAGATTCGCTTTTCACCGTTTTGCTCGTCTTCGCGGTATGCGCTTGTCAGCACAGCCATAAGTGCGCGTTCGACGCCGAATGAAGGTTCGATGACGTGAGGCACGAGAGTTTCGTCGGTGCCTTTTACGCGGTATTCCATGCTTTTACCGCTGGCGTTCTGAATGTTCATCAGGTCGAAGTCGGTGCGGTACGCCAAGCCAAGCAGTTCGTCGTTATCGTGCGGGAATGCGAATTCGTAGTCTATGGTGCGCTTGCTGTAGTGCGCTCGGTCATTTTCTGGCACTTCGACTTCTGTAATTTTGTCTTTCGGTAGGCCAAGTTGGTCTAGGAACGCTCCAATGTCTTTTCGCCACTGCTCAAAGGCTTCTTCCCACTTGTCTGGGTGTACAAAGTATTCGACTTCCATTTGCTCAAATTCACGTGAACGGAATACGAAGTCACGCGGTGATATTTCGTTACGGAACGCCTTGCCCTGCTGTGCAATACCAAATGGCAAGTCTGGGTAAAAGGTATCGATGACGTTTTTATAGTTTGTAAAGATACCTTGGGCAGTTTCTGGTCGCAAGTAGCTTATTGACGATTCATCGTCGACCGGACCGACGTTCGTCTTGAACATCATATTGAACTGCTTCGGCTCGCCGAACGTTCCTTCTTTGCCGCAAGTCGGACATTTTGAAGTATCGATTTTGTCTGCACGGAATCGGCCTTTGCAGTTCGAGCATTCGACCAGCGGGTCGGTAAACGTATCAACATGCCCGCTCGCCTGCCACACCTTCTGGTTCATTAAAATTGCCGCATCGACGCCGTACATGTCGTCGCGCTCGTCAACGAACGTCTTCCACCACAGGTTCATGATGTTTTTCTTTAGCTGCAGTCCAAGCGGGCCGTAGTCCCACGTACCGCTTAGGCCGCCATAAACTTCACTTCCCTGAAATATAAACCCGCGGCGCTTCGCTAAACTGACGATATCTTCTAGTTTTACCTGTTTTTCCATTAGAAATAGTATAGCAGTCTACCCCGTATACAGGTAGTTCTCAGTTTTGATATGTATAGTCAGAAGTGTCCGCTCCTTTCACACACCAACAGGATCCGCATATGACAGAAACAGCCCTCAAGACTAAGGGTGATGAGGTTCATCACGTCTTGAAGTTGTTCAAGGAACGCTTCGACGACCGAGGGCTAGGATTCTACGTCCCAACGCTCTACCGCCAAGTTCACCTGGCTACGGAGGATCTGCGCTACGTCTGCTGGCGCGGCGAGATACTTCACCAGCTGGCTTTGTACTCGTGGCGCCAAGGCGACTACGCGTTCGCCAACAAGCTGTTCGCTCGCTCCCGAGCGTCGTTCAATGACTTTGAGTACCAAGGCCTGGCTCGGGTAGAGCGCGACGACGGGATACGGCTTGTCAGGGCCGGAGAGCACAAGGCAGGAATCGCGCTCATTGAAGAGGCGCTCGAGCTGCACGAGTCTGATCGGAAGAACCGAAAGGGCCGTCGGCAGCGCCTTGTCACCGAGGGCTACCTGCTACGCGCCAACATCCTGGCCGGCCGGCAGGTCGATGCGTCGATTGACCGGCTTGTCGAACTGGCTCTCGAGGAGAGCATTCACCTCGGTTTCTGTCTGCGCGACCAGCATTTCGTGGTCGACTTCGCACGTCACTGCACGTCTGGCAGCACCAGGCGTGCGCTCGACATTCGCATGCTCGACATCACGACCGAACGTGGCAAAATCGCTGGCACAATCAGGTCGATCGCCAATGTGGTGATCGACTCGGAATTGATTGTCGCAAGCAAGATTTTCGAACGCCTGTTCGGAAAGGAGTGAGGCTCCCCCCGCCCCCTTACGCAGCGTGGGCGGGGGTTCACCCCTTGTTTTTAGTGAGCTACTGCTCTTTCAGCTATCCAAAGTACGTCATTTATCAGTTCGTCGACGTTTTTGACATGTGCGGCAACTTTGGGCGCCTGCGCGCTAAGGAGCCGTAGTAGTTTAATGTGGTCAGCGGTATATGTCCCACCTTCGTGAAACACAAACGCATGCTCTTGCTCTGAAAAGTTATACGTTGCGTCTTCGACCAGCTTCATTCCATTCGTGTCTGTCTCTAAATTCATCCCTACCCCAAGAACTATCGCAAGCTGTAGCCAAAACCAGGCTTTTGTTAGCCGAACATCTATGTCGGGTGCATCTAAACTTATAAACGTTTGGTCTAGCAGGTCAAAAAATGCCGGCTCATCAATAGTGCTAGCGGCTTTTGTAACTTGTTTTATAGCATCGTAGCCAAATTGTAGCCGCTCGTAGTCTGTCATAATGTGCGAATAGAATTGTTCCAGCCGAGCACTCGTAAGAATACCTAATTCCCCCTTACCCGTGCCGACGTTGACGTCACAGCGTGCAAAAAGCTCAATTCCGCCAGCCAGTTTGCTTTTTTCGCGCCTCACACCACGTGCAATAACACTTTGAATACCGTTTTCGGGGGTCAGGAGTTGGAGTATCCTATCGGCTTCGCCGTAATTTGTCCGCCGCAGCACGATAGCTTTGGTGCGGTGCGTTTTCATGACCGCGTAGCCCAGCGAATCGCAGCCACAACATCTTCCGGGTGCATCGTCGCCTTGTCTAGAATTCGTTTCACGCCATATGACTCTACGTCGTCCATCGCTAGCTGATCGGCTAAATTTGTCGCGAGCACGACTGGGATGGAAGCCAGGTCTTTATGGGATTGCAGCTCGTGTAGCAGCACCAAGGCATTAGTACCAGTTAGCAAAACGTCTAGCAAAATTGCATGCGGCCGGGCATCATCAATAACATCAATTGCCGTCAAGGCGTGTCCGGCATGATATACCTCATACCCTGCTCTGCGTAAAATTCGTAAATAGTGCTCCGCGAGCAGTTCGTCGTCTTCGACCACCACCACGCGTTCGGCCGGACTGCTCATATGATTGAAAGTTGCCGGCTAACCGGGAGTTCAACGTAAAACGACGCGCCGTCACGATGACGGATAGCTCCGATATGCCCGTTCATAGCGCTCGCGAACTGGTGAGAAATGTATAACCCAAGCCCGCTCGACAGTGGCCGGGCCTGCATCTGCTGCTTGTTCGACAGCGACGACGTCAGCTTGCGCCAACTTGCCAGCGGCAGGCTCGGGCCATAATCACGTACGCTCAGCCGTACGATGTCACGTTCCCGCTGCAGCTGGGCCTGCAGTTCTACGACGCCATGAATATCGCTGTAATGAAGCGCATTGTCAGCAAAATTAAGTAAAATACGGCGCAGCAAGTCATGGTTAGCAACGACCGGCGGCAAATGGCGTATCCGACTTACCCGTAGGGTGCGGCCATGAGCTTTGTATAAGCCCGACAGTTCATTTGCAACATCGTCGGTTACACTAAGCGGGTTCAGTGGATAGCAGTCAAAAAGCGGCTGCTGCAAGGTTTCGGTTTTTGTTAGGTCGCCCGTAAGTCGAAGTCCCTTTTCGCTGACCGAAACCATCTGCTCCAAGATACGCTGGCGCTGGGAATCGGTTAAATCACCATTCAGAAGCTCGAGTGATAGCTGGCGAAGTAAAACGAGTGGAGACTTTAGTTCGTGGGCAGCGACACTGACCGACGGTACGCCAGAAACCAGCGCGCCCACCCCGGTTTGCTCGCTACTATTAACCCTCATACTACATTTAGTGTAGCACGACGGACTAGCTGCTACTGGTTGAAAGTGATGGTCTTGATGAGCTTTTCGAAGTCGGGCTTAAAGGTGTCGGCGTCGGTTCGAATAGTAGCTGTTTTGTCGCGGATTTTAAAGATAACTGCCGCACCCCGGATGTCGTTCGTAAACTTACCGTCAAGCCTCGTGCCGTTCTGGCCATTGGCTTTTGCAGTCGAAGTTTTCAGGTCGCCATCTTCTACTAAAGACTGATAATCTTGGATAACATCTTCGTATTTGTCATCAGAAATAGTTACACGCAGAGCATAGCGTTGGTCTTTACTTACAGCCGGTACCGTAATTGGGTTTAGGTAAGCCTCAAAATCACCACCGTCCAGGCCGTCATTCGCTACATAAACGCTCCAGGTTTTTGGATACTTAAAACCGAGCGTTCCAAAATCGCTTGGCCCGGCAAACTCGCGGTTCGGTTCTTTCTCACGTTGGAAGAACTTCTCTTCCAAGTCATCCGCCTGGGCTTTTTCTGCCTCGGCTACTTCCCGGCTAACAATCGCGTTAACGTTATTTTTCTGGTCGGTGTAATTAACGAAAGCCCAAAGTGCCAAACCGGCACATGCTACCGCTACAAGTGATAGTGCTACGATGGTTATAACAATGCCGGTTGATGCGCCGCGTTGGTCTTTATAGTCTAAGCTCATAGCTGGCATTATACTTACGCTTCGCGTGGCTGTAAAGGAACGATGTGGTACAGGTAGTGCGCCCCGGCCTTTTTTGTTGCAACATATCCGGGTACTTCGAACCCGTAGCTAATAAACGCCAGCTCACGGTTCAGGCGGTTTGCTTGCTGCTGAACTTTCTTACCCATGCGATCAATATCACGGCCTTCGCCGAACACATATACGACAGTCGTTTCTTTAGGAAAATCGGCCTGCCACAAATTTATGAGCCGCACCTGTACGTTTGGGTCACCGCGTGACAAAAGCCGGCTAACGGCATATAAAAACGGATTAATTTCGAACCCGACTGCCCGTGCGCCGCGGCGTGATACTTCCCGGAGTACCACCCCGTCACCCGATCCAATGTCGACCACCGTATCGCTCGCCTTTAGCTTATAGAGCTTGCTGAACGCTACCTTCAGGTCGCTGCGCCGGCTCGGAACGTATGGAGCGCCAAATGCTACGACAAAACCAAATGCAGCCACCAGCACAGTTAACGTTATGATGGCAATAAGCGTCATGACTCTTCGAACGATTTTTTAAGGACATTAACCGTGCTTTTCATCTCGCTTAAATCCTTTTCGATATCCTTAGCCAGTTTGGCCGCTGCCTCGAATTTAGCTCCCGCTTGCTCAATGGCAAAATCGTCATTTTCAAACCATGCCACCATAGCGCGCAGTTCGTTCATTTTATCTTCGATTGTTTTACTTTTTTCTGACATTTTGTACCTCCGCCGTTATTATGTCTTCAAACCGTTCAATTTCAATTGGGCTTCCCTGCTTTACCTGGCCGTGGACAATTGCGTAGCCTCGTTTCAAAATATTGGCCGGGTTTGACTGCTGGATTAAGCGGGCCAGACTTTTTACCTCAAGCTTATAATTTTCAAACACCTGCTCAATTTTTTCATCCGCCCTATCAATCAACGCCCGTACCTCTTGGTCGAGCTGGCCGATTGCATATTCCATACGCGGCAAAATACCGGCTACTTGAGCACGGACATCGGCAATCAGTTCGCGCTTGTGCGGCACCAAAATCTGGGCTGCATTACTTGGCGTCGCCGCCCTCACGTCGGCCGCAAGGTCAGCTAGCGTCGTATCAACCTCGTGCCCGACACCCACCAGTGTCGGTATCCGACTCGCGGCAATTGCCCGTACCAGTCCTTCGTCATTGAAGGCGGCAAGATCATCGGCGTCACCGCCGCCGCGTATAATCACGATTACATCTGGAACATCGCTCATCTGATTGAAGTGTTCGAGTGCCCGCGTAATCTGCCCTGGGGCCTGTAATCCCTGCACAACTGTGTGTGCGACGGTAACTGTCATACCGCCCCACCGGTCGTTGAGAATTTTAATAAAATCGGCATACCCGGCCGCCTGGGTACTGCTAATGACACCAATGTGGGTTGGTAGCTCCGGCAGCGGTCGTTTGCGCGCTTCGTCAAACAAACCTTCTTCGGTTAGCTTTGCCAGCAAAAGTTCAAAGCCGCGCTTTATACTGCCTTCACCGACCGGCTGGATAGCCTGAAAACTTACGCTAAAGCCATATTTATCACTGAGCCGCGGCCGGCCTTGTACCGCCACAACCATGCCGTCTTCAAGCGGCACCTTTAGTTGGTACACCGAGCCAAAAAATTCTACGGCTGACTGCTCGTCTTTTAACTTGAACCGAACCCATTTGTTTTGGCTCACTCGAAAACCGGAAACCTCACCCTCGATTACCACGATTGGAAATGCGTAGTCGAGCGTCTGGTTTACCAGCGCGACGAAATCACTGACGCTCAGGCGTAGTCCGGCTGTTTCCATGTTTCAGTACCGCTTTTTGATAAAAAACATACCCTAGCACAATCGTCGTCACCAAAACGATAACCCGAGTCAACACGATTCCGGCAATGGCCGCTCCGGACGCAATTCCGGCAACCGCTAAAAATGCCACCATAATGGCTTCGTAGGCGCCTGCCCCGCCAGGCGTCACCACAATAAAACCGGCAAGGCTCGCTAGTACATAGGCAATCAAAATCGGAGCCGGGTTGACAGGAGTGCCAAGCGCCCAGAACGTAACCCAAAATAGCAGTGCATCGGCCAATGTAAATACGAGCGCCCACAAAATTGGCTGGGTCAGGACTCGCCAGTCACGTTGCAGTTCGCGGTAATCATCGTGTATTTCGGTGAAGAAATGCAGCAGCTTAGCCTCGTCGAGCAGTTTGCGCTTGCGTCCGCGGGTTATTTTGCGGACCAGGCGGTTAACGCTGGTCGATGTCCAGTCGGCGACTCTGTCCATCCGTACGCGACTATTTACAAGGTATATCAGCCCAATCGTGCTAAAAACCATGAAAAATACAATGGCCGAGCTGACCAAAATAATCCAGCGGTTAATTTCGCCGTCGATGGTGACGGCAACCACCGCCAATACGATAAGTATGATGGCGGCGATAAATCCGGCTACATAGCGGATCATTTGTGACGACGTTGCCCGGCCCGGCGAGACGCCGTATTTTCCAAGCCGCCAGGTCATATACGAAATGCCGCTGACGCCCCCGCTCGGCAACGTGTGGTTAACGAAGTTCAATTCCAACGCCAACCTTGCCCGTTCAATCCAATGGATTTTTGAAATCGAACCTTTTTTGCTGAGATAGCTAAAAATTGTTTGGCCTGCCGCATAGTAGGCTAGCAGTTGAAGCGGAATTAACAGTACCAAAATCAACAAATTGACCCGTTCCATTAGTTCCCATGCCTTAACTAGTTCATGGCGCGACAAAAACACGATTAACACTACCAGCCCGAGCGTTACCCAGCTCACTATCGTTTTTATCGACATTATTTCTATTATACGGTAATAAGACAAACCTGCGGTTTTTCTCACCAGAGCGGTGCGTCGGAATGATTCCGCCAAGACCGGCTGCTCTTTTCCCTTCTTAACGCTATAATGTTACAAGTGAATAACCCCAACTACGATGCTATCTGCCTACTTGGCCGCCAACCCGAGCTCAGTATTGCCGAGCTAGAACAACTTTACGGTGCACAGAACGTCCATCCGTTTTCTAACGATGCCGTCCGGGTACAGCTTCCTGCCGACTTCGACATCCAACGAATCGGCGGCACGACTAAATCCGGCCGGATCGTTGCCGAATTCAAACACACCGATTGGCCAGCTGCCAGTCGCGCCATAATCCGCTACTACGACAAAGCCTGGGCCACACGTGAAGGCAAAACCACACTTGGTATTAGCGTGTACGGCCAGGACGTAGCACCGCGCGATATCCAACGGACCGGACTTGCCCTAAAACAGGCATTAAAAAAGCGCGGCCAATCCCTGCGCCTCGTTCCAAATGACGCCGCCGCATTGTCCACGGCGACATCTCATCACAACAAACTGGGTCTGAGTGACAACAAAGTTGAACTACTGGTTGTGTATGGCAAGCGCTCTATGTTGGTAGCTGAGAGCACCGGCGCGCAAAACATCTCTGCTCTAGCGGCCCGCGACCAAGGGCGACCAAAGCGCGATGCGTTTGTTGGTATGCTACCACCTAAGCTCGCGCTCATGATGGTTAATTTATCTGGGCTCCCAGCCGATAATGCGATGTCGAGCCGCTCGGGTACTATTCTCGATCCCTTCTGTGGCACTGGAGTCGTCTTACAAGAAGCTGCGCTTTTAGGCTTCGACGTATACGGCACAGACTTGGCTGAAAAAATGGTCGACTACTCCAAAGCAAACATGCAGTGGCTCGCACAAAAACACCCAATCGGGCAAGTGCAAATAGAAGCCGGCGACGCAATCGAGCACCGCTGGAAATCACCAATCGACGCCGTTGTTGCCGAAACATACCTAGGCCAGCCTTTCAGCGCGCCTCCCGCCCCCGACAAGTTGCAAAAAGTGGTCCGAATCGTCAGCGAAATCACAACGAAATTTTTACAAAACCTATCTGCCCAAATAGAACCGGGCACCCCCCTGTGCCTTGCCGTTCCCGCCTGGCGCGATGCAAATGGTAACTTCACGCACCTGCCAATACTCCACGACATTGAAGAGCTTGGCTATCAGTGGCAACCGCTCGAACATGTCGATGTTAAACACCTTGCCTACTACCGTGAAGATCAAATCGTCGCCCGACAGTTACTAATACTTCGAAAAATCTAAGCAACCCTTGTCAAAACGCTCATTTTACGCTACAATTACATCAATTAGCGTCATAAACTTTAAGGAGAAGCTATGTCACACGTTAAAGCTGGTGGCTCGAGTAAAAACGTCCACAACAACGCTGGCCCACGACTGGGTGTTAAGCGCTATGGCGGCCAAACAGTTTCGACTGGTGAAGTACTAGTTCGCCAGACCGGCAGTACCAAGGTTGCAGGCCCTGGTACGTTCATGAGCCGGAACTTTACGATTCACGCTGCCAAAGACGGCGTGGTTACTTTCCAAAAGACAAAGGTTCGCCGCTTTACCGGCAAAACCGCTCCTCGCACGCAAGTTAGCGTCCAGTAGTCTTGTCACAATAAATAATATGCCTCGGCTCGTTCCGCGGCATATTTTTTTATCTTACGTTAGATTCAGAAAAGCCTTGGCTGCAGGCGAAAGTGATTGCTCCACCCTGTAGATAGCCCGACCGTCTTCGGCTGCAAGAGCAAAATTCTTTTCCCTTTCAGCGTTTAGTTTGTTCTGGACTGCCCGGCGGTACAGTAAGACCTCAGCGCGAACACTTTCATCAAGAGCCTCTAGTGGGTCTACTGATGGCTCAGACTCGGTCTCAGCTACGCCTCGTAACGCGCGTCCCGCTAGCTCGGTAGCCAGCTGTTCCTGTTTTGCATCCGATAAGTTTTCTAGGGCTACTTGTTTCTCCCACTTCTCACCATTTTCTGAAAAATGCACTTTTCTTGTGTCTGTATCTAATCTTCCAACCGTAATGTTACCCGAGGTTCGCCGAATTAGAACCGTTGGGTTGTCACCACTTTGATTCATATATGCAGATGATACCTGCTCATTGATCTGATTGAATGATTGTTTTTCGTTCATATGTTTATATCTTATTGATATATCCTCATTATAGCAAAAATTAGCCTATTTGTCAATAAGCTTATGGTTATTCCCTCTGTAATTTATTGGATAACCGACGGATTGGGGTGATCATCGACGTCCGGATTGTAGCCAATGTCACCAGGTTTCAAACTCCGAGGCTCGCCGTCTGATGGCACGATTTCGATTA
The DNA here is from genome assembly GCA_002335175.1 of Candidatus Saccharibacteria bacterium UBA2018. GTDB lineage: Bacteria > Patescibacteriota > Saccharimonadia > Saccharimonadales > Saccharimonadaceae > UBA1020. The sequence continues at coordinate 82,743 of DDCA01000001.1, read as the reverse complement.
TGTGGTCACCATTTGCGTCAACACTTGGCGGGTAACCGCCTGCTTCTGACGATTCGTCCACGGCAGACATGCCTGGAATAACATAATCGGCGTTCAGAGGCTCCGGCGTAGCCTCAGCTCCATCGCCTGCCCCCAATACGGCATCATATCCTTCTTGTTCGGTTTGGCCGATATCTTTCGGCTCAAATGTAGGTTGTTCGCTCATTATTACTCGCTTTCAGGAGTTTGGGCTGATTCGGCAGGTGCTGTACCCATGCCAAGGTGGTATTTAATCCGTTCTACCACGTCACCAATGACAACTTGCGACTTAACCAAATAATCGTCCACCCCTAGGTTCTCGGCCCGCTCTTTGTCTTTTGGCTGGCTGAGCGCCGTTAGCATAATCACGCGGATGTTAGTCGTTTCTGGTGTGTTACGAAGAATATCGAGTACATCAAAACCGCTGATTTTTGGCATCATGGCGTCGAGTAGTATCAAGTCCGGCTTGAAGTCGATTGCAGTACTTAGCGCTTCTTCACCGTTGCCTACCCAATTAATCTCGAAGCCTTCGAGTTCCAGGCGCGACCGGTAAACGCCAGCAAGGGCTTCATCGTCTTCGACTAGTAAGATTTTTTTCTTGTCGTTCATGTTCTTTATACTACCCCGAATACGTTGGGAGCACAACCGTTATCAGCTACGCAGGACCGAGAGAGCTTTTTCTAGTTGAGGGTCACGGTTCTTATCAAGATCGGACTGGGTGAGACCCACGCTGAAGTCCGGTTTTATCCCTTTTTGGTTAATATTGCTCCCACTTGGGGTATACCAGCGCTTAATAGTGACCTTTAGTTGAGCTCCGCCTTCAAGATTGACCAGTTCCTGGACAGTACCTTTGCCAAATGTCTTCTCGCCAACTATTGTTGCTACCTTGTAGTGTTTAAGGGCAGCTGCCAGAATTTCGCTCGCGCTCGCCGTACCAGCGTTGACGAGTATGCTGGTTGGCACGCCAGCCAGTAATTGGTCGCCCTTGCTGTAGAGCTTTTGGGATTGTCCGTCGCTGCTTCGAACCGAGACAACCAGCTTATCGTCGAGCCACAAGCCAGCAACAGCCGGTGCCGCATCCAGATATCCCCCGCCATTACCGCGAAGGTCGAGTACCAGGCGTTTCATACCGCGGTTTTTCAAACTGCTGGCTGCTTTTCGGACCAAACTGTTGGTTTGCTCGTCAAACCGGTTTAACGTAATAATGCCTACGTTACCCTCGAGGCTGCTGCTTACGCTTGGGTTGTTAATAATAGCGCGGGTAATTGAAAAATTCTTGGTTGTACTACCGCGGCGCACAACAAGTTTAACGGTCGTCCCCTCTTCGCCTTTAATAGCGGTAACCGTTTGCTCCGCGTCCCAGCCGTCGGCCGACTCATCGTTAACCGCTACAATAACATCGCCGGCATGCAGGCCTGCTTTTTCGGCTGGGTTATCCGGGAGAGTCCGAATAATCGTAGGCTGGCCGCTGCGAATCCCTATTTCGGCTCCAATCCCACCCCCAATCTCACCGGTTAGCTCTTTTTGGAATTCGCTGGCTTCGTCGGCAGTCAGATACGTAGTGTAGGGGTCACCGGTCGCTGCTACCATGCCCTCTTTGGCACCTTCGATTAGTTTGTTCTCGTCGAGCTTGCCGTTGTAGTAGGCGCTCAAGGCTTGGAACGTCGATTGGAGCGACGTCGTATCAAGCGTTTCCACCGACGTCCGGACACCAAAAACCGGACCCAGGAATGCATAGATTTGCTGGCTGCGTGTGCCAGCTACGAACCCAACCGCCAAAATCACCAGTGCAATGCCAACAAGCAAGGTCGGCGTTAATTCTACCCGTTTGTTCATTAGCACAAGTATAGCGCACCCAGTAAAAGGTGCGCTAGTGTGTTTATTACCTTTAAGCCGCCTTCGGCTTATAAGACAAGTCTACGTTTATGTGTCTAACGAGATTGGCTCGAATGCAGTGCAAGGAAGCGGTTGAGCCGCGCACTGAGACGTATCTACAATACGATGAAGGAGCAGCGAATTCGCTGACACAGCAATGGCGTCGAGAGTAGACTCGAGCGACTGGGTACGCCAGCCGGCAGGAGTCTACGGCCAACTTGTTAGAAGTAGATAAAGACGTCGTAAGTCGATTGGTGTACACGTACTCGTGAGAAGTTGCCCCAACCGCCACCGTAATTGGCGTTGTATTGGCTAACGGTAATGAAGCCAGCTGCGTCAGGGCCTGATTCTACCCAGACAACGTGGCCATATGCACCAGCCATGATGACACCGACTGAGTTGGCACGTGCAGTAGAACCTTGGGGTCGGTACGAGAATGAGCCTGGGAAGTTATTGGCGTTACCGGCGTAGGTTGGAATGGTACCGGTGTGCTGGCCGATTTTCCATGCAGCGTAGCTAGCACATTGGCGGCAGCCATAACCCCAGCCGTCACCACCGTTTCCGTCGGCACCTCCGTAGCTCATGGCATTGCCATCAACATAGCAGTTACCGGAGTGCCAGGGGTAGCCACCAGAGCTACCGCCGACAAAGCGGACACCACCGTTATTGGCGCTGGCTGCAGCAATTGCTGCCTGCTGGGCTTCCATGACCCTGAGCTGTTCAGCCTTACTGCGGTTACGCAGTTGTTGGTAGGCCCGTTCTTGGCCACGAGTTTCGTTGACCAGCTGCTGCTGTGTGGCCCGTTTTTGGTCAAGTGCTGCCCGGTCGCGTTTTTGGTTCTCGAGAACGGCTTCTAAGCTTTCTTTTTGCTTTTCAAGCTCTTGCTTAAGCTCATTAATCCGTTTGATGGTGGCATTCAGCTCATCTTGCATTGACTCTTGGTACGTCTGCTTATCGACATAGTCACCGATATTTTTGCTGCTCGCCAGCATTTCAAGCGGGGTAACTTTGCCTTCGATACCAAGGTCGGCAATGACTTCTCCAAGAGCAATTTTGTTCTCTTCGATTTGCTTCTTGGTTTCTTCGATTTTGGCGACGAGTTGGTTGTACTTAGCTTCGTTCAGCTTTATCTTGGCCTGCAATTGGGCGATTTCGCTCTTAATACCGTCCAGACGGCGCTGCAATGTGTCGGCTTTTGCATCTAATTTGTTAGCTGCAGCCTGGTAGCGATCAATTTCTCTTTGCAGGGCAGCAATTTGTTCGTCGTATTTATCAGCCTTGGCGGTTGGCATAAAAGCCAGCGGTGCGGTCGCCGCCATTACACCAGCTACCAAAATCAGCGCAAGACGCGCTTTCAAAGATTTGGATGATGGTGTGGTGGACCGTAGTTTCATCTGTTCTGACATTAGCATAAGCGTAAAGGCGTGTCAATCCCCTTTGGCAGTTTAATTCGCCGTTAAATTTTTAAGTAGCGGCGAGTTGCCAGAAGTGACGAAAGGATGCCGATAATTGCACCGAGTACAATCATGGCAAGAAGCACAAAACCGATGTAAGTAGTAACTGTGTCGATAGTTGAATTAACGGCGGCGCCGAAATCGCTCAGGCTGCGCTGGACAAGCATCAGCATGCCGAGCCCCGCACCGGTGGCTATAACCGCTGCAATGAACCCATAGACAACCGCTTCCACAATGAACGGACCACGGATAAACTGACGGTCGGCCCCAATCAGTTTCATCATCTGAATTTCCTCTTTGCGATTAAAGATAGCCATGCGGATAGTGTTAAAGATAATCAGTGAACTGAGCGCAACGAAAACGGCGCTGAGCACATAGCCAACTCGTTCGGCAAGACTTACCCAGCTCCCGATTGTATTGATTGTGTCTTTACCGCCACCCGAGAAACTTGGGTCGCGGTTCGGGTCGCGGTTATCGCGGTAGGTTTGGTTATCCTTGGTAAATTTTTCAAGCTGGCTCGTGTCGTTAATATCTTTCACGACGACTCGGAACGTCCCCGGGAAGCGGTTGGTGGCTTCGTTAAGCGCGTTCAGAGACTCTGGTTTGTCTTTGTTGGCTTTAGCAAAATCTTCGCGGGCTTCTTCGGGACTAACATAAGTTACTGTTTCGACGGAAGACAGTTTATTCAAATCATTTTCAATCGTCTCGACAGCTTCGTCGGACACATCCGTTTTGACGTAAATTGATAGGTCAACCTTTTTCTGCACATCGTCGACAGTGTTAATCAAAATGTCTCGGGCGCTCAGCGTCATAAAAATCGACAGCAGCGTAATAGTCATAACGGCCGTCGCCGCAACGGTTAGCCAGGCATTGCGTGAAAAATTATTTACGCCGTACCGGCACATCCGGACAAATGTCATCCACTGGCGCCGGCGGCGCTTCTGGATAGTTATCTGCTTCGATGTCTGTTTTTTAGCCATTACTGTCTGTAACTTCCCTGCGCTTGGTCGCTTGTGATTTTTCCGTGTTCGAGCGTGACAACACGGCGTTTCAGTCTGTTTACGATTTCGACGTTATGGGTTGTCAGTAGAACAGTCGTTCCGTAGCGGTTAATTTTTTCAAGTAAGCGGACGATGTCCCAGCTGTGGCGCGGGTCGAGGTTTCCGGTCGGCTCGTCAGCAATCAAGATTTTCGGCTGGCGCACAACCGCTCGGGCAATGGCGACACGTTGGCGTTCACCGCCAGAAAGCTGGTGAGGAAAACTTTTCTCTTTGCCGGTCAGTCCGACAAGTTCAATTACTTTTGGTACGGTCGTCTTGATTTCCCGGTTCGTCATACCGGCGATTTCTAAAGCAAACGCAATGTTTTCGAATACCGTCCGCTGCGGCAGCAGCTTGAAGTCCTGGAACACGACGCCGATTTTGCGACGCAGCAACGGAATGTGTTTGTCCTTCAATGTGTCGTAGTCTATACCACCTACCACAATCTTGCCGCTGGTCGGCTTTTCTTCGCGGGTAAGCAGCTTTAATAGGGTGCTCTTTCCAGCACCCGATGTACCAACTAGTATTACGAACTCACGCGGCTCGACATGCAAGCTAATGCGTTGAAGAGCTGGTGTGGTACTTTTTCCGTACGTTTTTGTTACCCTATCCAACAAAATCATTTAGCACAATTATATCATGCTAACGTTTTAATGCGACCTTACTCTGGAACCGATTCTAAAAAGCTGATGATGAACCCGTCTAGCTTGCCATCAAGGACGCTTTTAGCATCCTTATCTTCGTACTTCGTACGGGTGTCTTTCACCATCGTGTACGGATGCAGCACGTAGTTGCGAATTTGGCTGCCCCAGTTGGCTGACTCGCCCGCTTTTAGGTCACTCAAGCTTTCGGCGTGCTGTTCAAGTTGCAGTTGAGCTAGCTTAGAGCGGAGAATCTTCATAGCCGTTTCCTTGTTTTGCAGCTGCGAGCGTTCGTTCTGAATCGCAACGACCGTGTTTGTTGGAATATGCGTCACGCGCACGGCTGAGTCGGTGGTATTAACACTTTGGCCGCCATGACCGCCGGCCCGATACACATCAATCTTCAAATCTTTTTCATCTAGCTGAACTTCGTCCGGTGCATCGATTTGCGGCAAAACCTCAACGAGCGCAAAGCTGGTTTGCCGCAAGTTATCGCTGTTGAATGGACTCAGGCGAACCAACCGGTGAACGCCGTGCTCGCTACGCAATTTGCCGTACGCAAACGGTCCGCTAATCTCTAAAACACTGGTCTTTATACCGGCTTCCTCGCCTGTGGAACGCTCGGCAGTCGTGACGTTCATGCCGCTTTTTTCCGCCCAGCGCAGGTACATCCGCTCAAGCATTTCGGCCCAGTCCTGGGCATCGGTACCACCAACGCCGGCCGTGATGCGAACTATTGCGTCGTGATCGTCATACTTACCACCAAACAGCAAATCCTTTTTTCGGCTGGCAAATTCGGATTCCAGCGCATCGAGCTGTGTCCCAAATTCAGCGTTCATGGATTCATCGCCCATCTGGAGGAGCTCTAAAATATCAGCCGCTTGCGACCTTAACGTTTGCCACGGTTCAATAATCGCTCGGAGTCCTGCAGCTTGCTTGCTGAGCTCCTGAGCCTTCGACGGATCATTCCAAACCTCTGGCACTGCTAATTGCTCATCCAGTTTGGCAAGGTCTGCCTGCTTAGCATCAATCTGCAGCCGTGAGCTAGCGGCATCAACAGACGATTTGAGGGCTTCGGCTCGTTTTATCAGAGGTTGCATTACCTATCATTGTATCATTCACGGTATACTGCAAAGTATGCGGATTGGCGTATTTGATTCAGGTATTGGCGGCGAAGCAGTGGCGGAGTCCTTGCGCCATGATTTCCCGGCAGCCGAAGTAATCACCGTAAGTGACCGTGAACATGTCCCCTATGGTGACCGCGACCCTGGCGAAATTATTCACCTGGCTGATGCTGCCATCCAGCCCTTACTCTCTTCGGATTGCGACGTAATTGTGGTTGCCTGTAATACAGTTACTGCTGTAGCAATTGAAACTCTTCGTACTAAGTACCCGAATCAAAAATTCATCGGGCTTGAGCCAATGGTAAAACCGGCTTCTACTCTGTCGAAAACCGGCATTATAGCTGTCTGTGCCACCCCAGCTACACTAGCCAGCAAACGCTATACGCAGTCCAAACAACTCTACGCGTCAGGACTTACGGTTGTCGAACCGGACTGCAGCAACTGGGCCAGACTGATTGAATCTAACGAATTGAACCGTAGCCATATTGATACTGTTGTCGAAGAGTGCCTAGCCGCAAATGCAGATGTCATTATTCTCGGCTGCACTCATTACCACTGGATTAAAGAGGAAATCGAAGAAGCGTTAGCTGGACATGCAGTTCTTGTCGAACCAAGCGAGGCTATTTCGCGTCGCGTAAAAGAATTGTTGTCTTTATAAATTTGAAGCGGCCCGAGGATAGTTCCTCAGGCCGCAAGCGGCTCAGTCGTACTGAGCCAGGATAGTGACCGGGAAGGCAACCTGGTCAACCTTGTAGTGGCCGTGACGCAAGCCACTGGTGTTACCACCAGCTAGCCACCACTCGTACATTGGCTTGTAGGGCGCTCCGTTGCGCTCCCACACACGGCCCTCAGAGTCGAGAACCAACGAGTAGAGCTTGACCTCTCTCGGCCCACCAGCGACGGTTTGCCCGTCGGGCTTCAGCATTGACATCACTGTTCCTTCCACTAGGTCCAATGCCCTTTACAGTGCGCAAAGGGCTTACAGATATTATTATAGCATAAACTTTACTTATTTGCAATACTACAACGCGTTAACTGCCGCGATGAATTGGTCACCACGGTCTGCGTAGCTCTTGAACATATCAAAGCTGGCGGCAGCCGGACTGAGTAAAACAACACTTCCTGATTTTGCTTCCATTGCAGCTCGTCGGACAATTGAGCTCATGTTGCCTGCTTCGGTGCCACATTCAACACCATGCTCAGCACAAAGCTCGGCTATTTGCTGTCGATTTGCCCCGATAGCAAGTACGGTTACTTGTCGGTTGTGACACTCTTTAAGCAGCTCACTGTAATCTCCGCCTTTATCGTGTCCGCCTAAAATTAAAAGTTTCGGTTCTTCAAATGATCGGATAGCAGCAATAGCTGATCCTGGCGTTGTGGCGATGCTGTCGTCGTAGTACTTTACGCCGTTTTTTTCGGCGACGAATTTCAAACGATGAGGTAAGCCGGTGAATGAGCTAAGACCCATCTTTATAGCTTCCGAGTCACTCACATATTCTTCCACTGCGGCGACTGCAGCGCTGGCATTCTCCAGGTTGTGCAGACCTGGCAATCTAATGCTTGCCGTTAGCTCACCCAAATCAAACGGATACTCACGTCGTTTTGCTCGCGTCTTCTGAGCGATTTGAGTAGCAATCTCGTTATTTTGATTGAATACTGTCAAATCATCGGAAGACTGGTGCCCGACTATATTAGTTTTAGCTTCAACGTAGTCATCCATCGAATCATGCACGTCTAAATGGTCCGGCTCGACCCCTAGTACAACTGCAACATGCGGGCTTTTCCTAAGGTCCCACAGCTGAAAACTGCTCATTTCGAACACGACTATGTCACTAGCTTGAATTTTAGGCAGCTCCGCCAGGGACGGCGTACCGATATTACCCACCAGATGCACCGTTCTGCCTGCGGCGTTCAGAATACTTGCAATTAATGAGCTGGTCGTTCCCTTGCCTTTTGTTCCGGTTACACCAATGATTGGCGCCGGGCATTTAGCAAAAAACTCATTGGTTGCCGACCAAACTTTGTCACCGTATGGCAGTTTTTTCGGATTGATACCTGGCGAACGAATAATCAAATCAAAGTCTGCAAGCCTAGAGAAAGCATCTGCACCAAGTATCGTCTCCACACCGTCTGGCAGCCCATCAACTTGCTCGCGCTCATCGGCAATTGCCAGCCGGTTGCCATCGTTGTTCCAGTAGTCGTAGCTTGCCTTGCCTTCTTGCCCAAATCCAGCGATGACGATATTCATACAATTAGTATACTTACATTCTCTGAAGGGTGATAATCAACATACCACCAAAAGTTATTACGAAAGGCCCAAGAAGACTCAACATCCCAATAAATATCGCAATCTTGCCAAATTTACGATGATTTTCATTAGCCTCCTGACGCAATAATCGTACACCGTGTCCAACCGCACCTAAAGAACAGAAAAGCCATACAGGAATAGCGAATATCAAGGTTATTCCTCCCGCTTCACCACCCCTACCGAGACTAGCAATCACTATGCCCAAAAAGACAGCATATAACCAGGTTACAGCCAATATTATTAAATAAATTTTTACTAAAGAATAGCTACGGTTTTCGTTATTCATAAATATCTTACTTTTTAGGGTGAGAACAAGCCTTCGAACTTATTGCTCAATCCGACTATCTCGTCTTTTTCTTCTTTGCTAACTGCTGCGAGTACCCATATGTTGGCGTCGATAAATTCACGGGCAGTCTTTTGCATCTGCTCGCACGTTACCGCCCGAATGGCGTCAGGAACTTTTTCATAGTCTTTAACTTTACCGTCCGCAAAGTAACGGTTGGTATAAAAGTTCGAAATTTGACTTACGGTTTGTGCGCCCATTTGGTAGCGTCCGAGCGCGTACGATTTGGCAGCATCCAGTTCTTTCTCGGTAACTTTTCCGTCGGTAACCGCTTGAATTTCGCGCACGACAATATCAAACAATTGGTTAGCGGTTTCATGGTTCACTTGACCGCCAAAGTCCCACGAAGAATCATAGAAACCGGCACTGGTATCTGAAAATATTCCGTACGCCAGGCCTTTTGCCCGAGCCGATCCGTAGATTCGCGAGTGCATAGTCCCTGTCAAAATGTGGTCGAGGCAGTTCATCGCCTCTAGTTCATCGTCGTCAAGCTCACGCGGCACCATTAGGCTTAGGCCAAAAGTGATGTTCGATGCCTCTTTACGGCGGATAATAGTCGGGTTGCCTCCAGACAGCTCGTCACGTGGAACTTCAAATCGTTCGCCTTTTTCGAGCTCCCATTCGTTCAACATGTCTACCAGCATTTTTTTGCGGCCGTGGAGTTTGCCGGCAATTACAAACCGCATGTTACTGGCGGTGTGTGTTCGTGCATAGTGTTCTTTAATGTCCTTCAGGCTAACATTATTGATTGTCTGTAGACGCTGCCAAAATGTGTAAATATCTTCACCCAGCAGCTGCTGAATTTTTGGCCAAAGCACCCGGCTGTGGTTATTTAGAAATCCGGTTAATTCGCTTCGTACGTTGCCTTTTTCTGCTTCCAGTTCAGCCTCGTTAAACCGTGGCTGGCAAATAGCAACCTGCTGCAGCTTCAGAATCCTGTCCCATTCAAAATCGGCGCAATCTGCCACATATACCATCGAAAGGTCTGACGTAAACGCGTTGTGGTAGGCACCGTTTTTGGTGAATTCTGCTTCATAGTCATGCTCATTCTTGAACTGGGCATTGGCTCCAAACGCCATGTGTTCCATAATGTGCGCGGCTTCATAAATGTCTTTATGCTTTACGTAGCGGTTGCCGGCTCGGAACTGAAACTGGAAGCTCATGACAGTAGCTCCTGGAACATCAACCAAGAGGCCACGCGCGCCGTTTTTCAGTTTGATTTCTTGTGTTGTGTGCTTCACGTGTCTTGCCTAATTTCCGTCTTTCTGCCCAACCGTTTGTATTATGCCCAAGGTATTTTACCTACGGTTCTTTTTCTTATTCTGACGCTGTGCTTTTTTCTTTTTACGAGCGGTATTTCGTGCCCGGTTCGTGTCACTGGTTGATTTAACTTTGGTAATTTTAAAGTCATCGTCACGGCTAGCCTCGCCACTATCAATTTCGTTAACGCCTCGTTCGACCGACCGCTCGGCAAGACGAGTTAATTCAGTGTCGTGGTCTTCTGGTCCCCGAGCTAACGCATCGTGCTTGTGAACATGCATAACAGCTCTTAGCACTTCGTCGCGTAGCGTCGCCTGCAGACCGTCAAACAGCTTTTGTGATTCGCTGCGGTATTCTACCAGCGGGTCACGTTGTCCAACTGAGCGCCAATGGATACCGTCGCGCAGGTGCTGCATGTTTTCGAGGTGCTGCATCCATAGCGTATCAAGCACCTGCAAATAGACATCGCGTTCGACTTTACGCAGGTTTTCGGCTTCGATTTCCTTCTCTTTCTTTAAATAGAGTGACTCTGCTAGTTTGAGACCGGATTCGAACCGCGCCTTATCTTTTTTCTGGTCGCCGATATCTTTTAGCTTTTTATCTTCAACGGGAAATACCGACTGGAATTCTTCATTAAACTTAGGATTGTTTTTAGCCGGCAGTAGCGTCAGCTCGCGGACTTTTTCTGTCAGCAGGCGTTCAATCTCCGGTTTAATGTTGTCACCTTCCAGAATCTTACGACGCATGGTGTAAACAACGCGGCGGTGGCGGTTGATGACGTTGTCGTACTGGACGACATTCTTTCGAGTGTCAAAGTGGTAGCCCTCGACGCGTTTCTGGGCGGCCTCGAGAGTCTTGGAAACGGCTTTGTTTTGAATAGGCGTATCTTCGTCAACACCCAAACGCTCCATTAATCCGGCAATCCGTTCACCTTGGAAAATCCGCATAAGATCATCTTCGGTACTTACAAAGAACTGCGATTCGCCCGGGTCACCCTGACGTCCGCCGCGGCCTCTGAGCTGGTTATCAATCCGGCGCGACTCGTGGCGCTCACTGCCAATGACTACCAGGCCGCCAAGTTCGACGACACCTTCACCCAGTTTAATGTCGGTACCACGTCCGGCAATGTTGGTGGCAAGCGTTATTGCTCCCTTTTCACCGGCTTTGGCGATGATGGCTGCTTCACGTTCGTTGTTCTTGGCGTTCAAAATTTCATACGGGATTTTTTCTTTGTCGAGGTATGCTGCAATCAGCTCGTTCTTCGCAATGCTAGCCGACCCCACGAGAACAGGCCGTCCGGCTTCGTGGTGCTGGCGAATGGTTTCGGCAACGGCTTTTAATTTGCCCTTTTCAGTTTTGAAAATCAAGTCTTCCTTGTCTTCACGGACAACAGGCCGGTTCGATGGAATTTGAATAACGTCCAAGCTGTAAATCTGCTGGAATTCCTCGGCTTCGGTGAATGCCGTACCTGTCATACCCGACAGCTTGTTATAAAGCCGGAAGTAATTCTGGAACGAAACAGTCGCCAGTGTCATGCTTTCAGACAAAACATCAACGCCTTCCTTGGCCTCAATCGCCTGATGGAGCCCTTCGTTATACCGCCGGCCTTGCATCAGGCGGCCGGTATGTTCGTCAACGATAATGACTTCACCCTGGTTCGTTACGACGTAGTCTTTGTCACGTTTAAACAACGCCTGGGCCTTTAGAGCTTGGTCCATGTGGTAAACGGTACGCACGTTGTCGGGCGTATAAAGATTCTTAATGCCGAGCATCTTCTGGACTTTTTCGACGCCCTTGTCACTTAAGCTGACGCTTCGGCGCTTCTCATCAAGAATGTAATCGTCTTCGGTCAGCTTAGCTGCCACACGAGCAAATTGGTAATAGCTTTCAGGGTTTTCCGCAGCTGGTGCACTAATGATGAGGGGCGTCCGTGCCTCGTCGATAAGAATCGAGTCAACCTCGTCGACGATAGCAAAATTCAGTTCGCGCTGGCGAAGCAATTCAACGTCATCGACCATGTTGTCACGCAAATAATCAAACCCGTATTCGTTGTTAGTTCCGTACGTAATGTCGGCGGCATATGCTTCTTTACGTGTAACTGGCCGCAGACGGCGCATTCGTTCGTCCTCATGAGCCTCATTGTCGTACGATGGATCATAGACAAAGCTCGCGTCGTTGATAATCACGCCCACTTTCATGCCCAGGAAGTCATACAGTTCACCCATCCACGACGCGTCACGTTGTGCCAGGTAATCGTTGACCGTAACCACGTGGACACCCTTTTCTTCGAGTGCGTTTAGATAACTTGGCAATGTTGCTACCAAGGTTTTTCCTTCACCGGTTTTCATTTCGGCGACATTACCTTCATGCAGCGCCATACCACCAATAAGCTGGACGTCGAAGTGCCGCATGCCGAGTACGCGGTCGGATGATTCACGCACCAACGCAAAAGCATCAGGCAGAATGTCATCGAGCGTCGTACCCTTTTTCGAAAGGCGCTCTTTCAAAACAGCCGTTTGCTTTTTCAGCTCGGCTTTTGTCATTTTTTTATAGTTGTCTTCCAAGTCGTTGATGGCGGCTACTTTTTTCTGTAGCCCTTTTATAATCCGCTTTTGCGGGTCACCAAATACTTTTGTCAGTACTGTTTGCCGGTTAATGGTAGGCATCTTCTCCCTCGTAATCTGTATAGCCTATGATAAAACTTCCTTTAGTATACGCTGTTTCGCCCCATAAAAAAAGCTGCAAAGAGCAGCTTTTTATCTTAGGAAAGCCCGGTTAGTCCTGCTCACGCGCATAGCTGCGCTTGAACTTGGAAAGCGCCGCGCGGGTTCGGCCAATGTGGCCGACGTGGAGCTCCTTGTATTTACGCAGCTGATTGATGATTTTAGCCTCGACGATATCAACAGCCGCCAGCATGTTCATGGTTGAATCCTTAGCGGTCAACTGTTTATCCGGGACATGCAGGATAATTTCGGCTTCGTACTTTTCGCCATGATCGCGGTTAACCTGCTTCAGTTTGACTTCGGCTTTCACGCTTTTTCGTGCATGCCGCGGGAGGTACTTGTCGAGGCGTCCAATCTTTCGCACTACATACTTTTTCGTCGTGTCATCAACATCATATTTGACACCGGTAATTGCGATTGATTGGATCATGTGCCCTCCTTAAATTAGAAGATCTTTGTACTTCCTATTATAGCACCCGGGCCGGTTTAGGCTGTGATTCGTATCAAGCTACATGCCACTGCTTGTGGCTGTGTGTCGTGCCGGTGTACACTTTCCACATCTCTGGCGCGTAGTCGGCAATTGCCTGCTTCATGTCCTTAATCATCCACTCGGCCCCATGCTCATCAAGCCAGCCGGTAGGCAAAAGGTGTTTCAGCAGCCGATACGGGTTTGACTGCAAGTGATACAGTTCTTCCGCAAGCCGAGCGGTAAATTCTAGCGGCGTCTTGCTGTCCGATACTCTTTCGACTGCATCGAGTCCCGCAACTACCCTATCCTGAGTGTCCTTGGGGTCATCTTCGGGATGAGTACCATTCAATTGTTCGATAAATATCCTTGGCATTGCGTAGCCTGCCAATGTGCCAATTGGTGCCATTTTTTCAAAATGGTCTGCCGGAATAGAACTATCTTCGTACTTTCCAACGACATCGTCATCGTGACGATCGACGCTTGAATAAAACGCATCGGCAAGCTCGCGGTTATGTTCCCAAACCATTTCGGTAATAAGCGTAAACCATACGTTCACTTCGGCATATCGTTCTACCATTGCCTCCGCACCTCGGCCATCAGATGAGTTATTTGGATCGGTCAATTCCTCTACTACCGGGCAGCCGGCTATCCAGCCAAGCAGCCGCGCTTGGTCGCGATCGTCCATCAGCTGGTATTCTTCCATGTCACGCGAAATATCACCGACAAAATGTCCGTGACCAAAAGCGTGCTCATGCTTATTAAGACTCATTAAACTATATTATAGCAAAAAATGCTAAAATAGTCAATACTACAGAACGTCGCGACCACTCAGGTAAGGACGTAGTACTTCAGGCACCCGCAAGCTGCCGTCTTCGTTCTGGTAATGCTCGATAACGGCCACCAACGAACGTGCCAGGCTTACTGCTGTTCCGTTTAGCGTGTGAACAACTTCTACGTGTCCATCTGCTCGGCGTACTCGTATATTAAGGTTGCGAGCCTGGAAATCAGTGCAGTTAGAGCAACTCGTCAGCTCGCGGTAGGCATTATCAACCGGTGACCAATATTCAATATCATATTTTTTTGCTGCTGGTGCGCCCAGGTCTCCACTAGCGATATTAATCACGTGGTAAGGAATTCCGATTGATTGCCATAATTTTTCTTCGATTGCCAATATGCGTTCGTGCATTTCAGCCGATTGCTCGGGTAACGTAAAGGCGTACATTTCTAGCTTGTTGAACTGATGAACACGGAACAATCCTCGCGTATGTTTGCCGTAAGTGCCGGCTTCTTTGCGGTAACATGGACTGAGTCCGGCATACATGAGCGGAAGGTCCTTTTCATCCAGGATTTCGTCGGCATGGTATCCGGTCATTGAGACTTCGGACGTTCCGATAAGACTGAGGTCTTCGCCCTCTATGGCGTATTCGTCTGACTGCTCGCTCGTCCGAGGAGCAAATCCCGTACCTGTCAATGTGCGTTGGTTTACCAGGTGCGGGACTGTCATAAAGGTAAAGCCTTCTTTCACCACAAAGTCGAGTGCATACTGAGTAATAGCATTTTCTAACAACGCCAGGTCACCTTTTAGGTAGTAAAATTTTGCGCCTGCTACTTTGGCACCACGCTCAAAATCAACCCAGTCACGTTTTGTAGCGAAATCCAAATGATCGGTAGCGCCAGAATTCTGCTCGCCAACTTGCCTAACCTCTACGCTGGCATCTTCACCCCCTATGGGGACATCATCAAACGTTACATTGGGAACATTATTCAAAAGCTCGTAGAATTTAGTCTCTGTGCCGGTCAGGTATTCCTCTCGCTCAGCGAGCTGAACTTTCAGCTGCTTGCCTTCGTCAATCACAGATTGTTCCGGTTTTCCGCCAGACATTTTTGCAGCATTGGCATTGCGGCGTTCTCGAAGTTCATCGACTTGCTGTTGCAAGCTGCGGCGTTCATCGTCGAGTTTCAATAGTTCTTCAATTGAAACATCGTAGCCCTTGTTTCGTGCAGCTTGCTGAACTTTGTCAGCATTTTCACGGATATAACGGATATCTAACATATAGGCTCATTATACCGAACTTGCCTTAATCGAGCGATTAATTAGCTAGCCAAGTGCTCTTTGCGCTAAATTATTTGATATTCGATCGAGTCTACTTAAAATTTCTTTCCTGCGAAGCTTACAACTATCTAGTTGGTAGCTAAGTGAATCCGCTTCAATAATGTAAGTACTATCTCCAATTTCTTCAGATGTTTTTTGCATAAATAAGCGGCTCTTCTCCGCCTCTAATTCAGAAATTTCTTTTTCTACTTCAGTTAATGCAGCCATCAACCCTTCCCGGTCATCTGGCAAGTTCGGGTGGTCTTCTGGTGATTTTTGTTTACCGAATAATTTCATTGCGACTATTTTAGCATAACCGCTTTGAAAAGTCAACTCTTACTCTGTTCTGAGCGCCTCGATTGGATCAAGTTTCGCCGCTTTTCGGGCTGGCAGCCAGCCGGCAACAATCGCAACGAGTATTAGCAAGATGATTAGCCCGGCTATCTGCAAAGGATCATTAATCAGAATCCTGTTTCCTTCACCCAGGCTTAGCTGTTCGGTGAGGAAAGGATTCAACGCTACGCTTAGCAGCCACGCCAGACTTGCGCCTATTACGCCGCCGAAGAACCCTATCCAAGCAGCTTCAAGCCTGAAAAGCCATGCTACGGTACTTGACCGCATGCCGAGCGCTTTCATTAGACCAATTTCACGGGTGCGCTCCAGCACGCTAATATACATCGTGTTCACAATTCCAAATATGCTCGCAATGATGGTAATGACGCCGAATACAGCGACGAGTATCTGCAGTACATCAACGAACTGGCGGATAGTTGCTTGGATTTCCTGGCTGGTAATAACCGTAAAGCCTAGTTTTTTCAGCTTTTGCTTGGCTTCTTTGGCAACAGCATCGTTTTCAGCACCCTTAACCCGTGTGTATGCATAGAGGTACTTGCCATATTGCTGGGTGTTTTTGGCGGTGTAGTCATACAGCGTCTTGGCATCGTCAGAACTTAACAGTACCGGCAGCCCCGTCGTAGCGAGGCTGGCAACACCCGGTTTGCTAACGGCCATCACTTTGAACTCCTTCGTCATCCGTTTAGGCTGCAACGATTCTGCATTGGGTTGCGAATTTGCTCCGCTCATAAATAGGTCTTTTAGCGCCGCTTCAGTAAATGGCTGCTGGACCGTTATGCTAACCTGCTTGCCGATTGCATCTTTGGCATTTTTAAAGCCGAGCAACTTAACATAACTTTCGGGCAGCAACAGCTCGCCGTCCGGCAAGTCTGCGCCAGGCAATTCCCCGGCAGCCAGTTCGGGCTTCTGGCCTGGGTTATAGGACTGCACGCTCAGCGTGTACTGGCGCCCATTTGACCCCGTAATGTACCGAGCATCTATCTGATAGTTTGGACGAACTTGTTCAACATAGTCCAGGCTGCGAAGCGTCTCAATGTCTTCGTCGGTTATTTGCTTCAGCTGCATACTGCCCTGACCGCCAAACGATACACTCGAGACACTTTCGTCGTATTCTTTCGGTGTCGAATCAGGCGCACCGGTGTTTTCGACTTCTTTGTCACGGCCAACAATCAGCTCTGCCGGGTCAAAGTTGCTTGCAACCAGCCGGTCAGTATATTCGCGAATGCCGTTACCCGCTGCGAGTGTTAATGTCAACGTAAATGCACCGACTGCAATCGCAAGGCTGGTAAGAATCGTCCGGCCCTTGGCATTTTTTAAACTGCGGGCGGCACGTCTGACAGTATCGATAATTTTCATTTTCGGCCTCCCTTTTTACCAACAATTTTGACGATTTTTCCGTCCTTCAAATAAATTTGCTGGTCGCATTTTTTAGCCAGGTCTTCGTCGTGCGTAACAACCACCAGCGTACTGCCAAGTTTTTTGTTAAATGAAAACAATAGCTTTTCAACTTTATCACCCGTCGCTGAGTCTAGATTACCCGTTGGTTCATCGGCAAAAATAATACTTGGTTTGTTGACGATAGCGCGAGCAATTGCCAGGCGCTGCTTTTGGCCGCCAGACAAATTCCGCGCCTTTGAGTTTGCTTTGTCGGTCAAATCAACCTGCTCGAGCGCCGTGTTAACAAGGTCTTTGCGCTTCCGGCCGCTCACGCCGGCAATTTCGAGGGGCAACGATACGTTCTGAACGCTGGTTTCATTAGCCTGTACAAAAAACGCCTGAAATATAAAGCCGATTTTCTGAGCACGAAAACTGTCGAGAGCTTTCTTTTTGAGCATCGATATATCGTGGCCGTCTATCGTAACAGTGCCGCTCGTCACCCGGTCGAGTCCGCTCATCACGTGCATCAGAGTACTTTTACCGCTACCGCTTTTGCCAACTATGGCTACGGTTGCCCCACTCTCGATTACTACGTTTATACCTTCAAGTGCGGTGAATTTGTTCTGTTTCTTACCGTAAATTTTCGAAACGTGTGCTAGTTCAATCATAATTAGGCCGTTACTGTCATGTCTGGATTAGCTATTTTCATTCCTCTTCCTTTTCATCTTGTTCCGGGTCTGCATTTTCATCGGCTTTAATCGGATGCGGCTGGTGTCCTGCCGCATTAATATCAGTCAGGCTGAACCCATAATCTTCGAGTGTCTGGACAGCCAGGTCGCTGTCGCCGTGCTTATACTCGTGGCTTGCGGCATCTAAAAATTCACCAACATTTGTAAACAGTTGCCCGTCAAGTTCGTATACGTTTCCTCCCATAGCACCTCCTTTACTTACTAGTATACAGCGCCTTGTGGCTACCAGCCACCACCACCGCCACCACCTCCGCCGCCGCCAGAGGAACCGCCGCCGCTTGAACCGCCTGATGAGCTACTGCTGGCCGATGAATACGCCGCCGATGTCGAAAAGCCGTTCATGGCGCTAGAAAAGACCGCGGCATTAAAGACAGCATGATTACCGGCATACCAGCTTGGCTGGGTCTGGGATGCCTCGTAAATTTCGCCAATCCGCTTGGTCCATTCTTTTTCCTGGCCAAACAACACAGCGTACGGCAAGACTTTTTCGTATAGCTTGACTAGCTGCGACGGGTCGTTAGGGTCGACACCGTCTACTTTTGCGGCGCCTTCCGGACTTTGAAGCATCTTTAAGCGTTCAGTCTCGGCTACACCAATATACATTTTCAGCCCTTCGAGGTAGCGGTAAAGCGCGAGGCCTTTGTCCGTAAGCGGCCACAAGGTATACCCAAGTGCAAACGTTATGATTGCAACAATGAGCAGCATTGGATTAAGCAGAACGATGGCAGCAACAAGTAGTACCCAGCCGGTCTTCTTGAACCACCCCGATTGACCGGTGTTTCGTTCGCGCAGGCCATACGATCCGCGCACTAGTGCTTTCAGCTTTTTGTCGTTATCCAGCGTACGGCTATATACGGTCGTGTTGCTCTTCAGCGTTTTTAGAGCCAAGCGGCGTCCTACAGTGAGCTCGCCCCCAAAGATATCTTTTAGAATCTCCTGCTCCTCGGGCTTTAGTGAGTTTGGGTCCTTTACTATTTCAATATCGTACTCAGCTTGCTTGAACATCGATTTCTCTTTCGTCTGGTAAACCTTTAGGTAATGCCGAACCGCAAAATCAAGTAACTGCGCGGTAAATGCCGAACCCCGTGGCGTTATCAAACTAGCCGCGGTTGCCACGCTCGCTTCTTTCGGTGGTAAGTATTCTGGAACGATTGTGCCGACTTCTTTGCTGCGCCTTGACCAACGGCTCCAGCGCACAATCAACCAAATCATCAAACCTATGGCTACTGCACTCACCACGAACAGTGTTGCGAGGTACGCGCCCAGGATTTTCTCCCAGAGTGACGGTTCGTACTTGGCAAATGTTCCCTGTTTAAATCCAAGCGCTAGCGTTACATTTTCACCGGGCTGCAAATTAGCGGCCTGAACCGTGAACACATTTGCTGTTCGGGTAATTTTACATGAATCCGTCGCCCCCGCAGCTCCCTGGTAACAAGAAGAGCTGTAATTTTCGTTCAGATTTGTAGCAATTTCTTCATCAACAGCCAGCGATACTTCTAACTTTTCAATTGGCACCTGCCACTCTGTACCGTTGGTGTCCCAATAGAATTCGTCGCTTTTTGTATCCGCAAAGTACCGGGTAACATCACGCTGCGTATAGGTAATCTCATACGTATGAACGCCATGCATGTACTTGTCGGCATCGCCAATCCGCACAACTAAATTATCGTTCGAATCGTACGTTGTATAATTCCAATCCGTGCCGTCGGCCTTTTTGACTGACTTTATGTCCAGACTCACCGGATGGCCATCATAACTCTTAGGAATTGCCCGTTCTATGCCGTGGTTTTGATCAAAATCAGGAAAAACGGCCGTTATCGTTTCGGTTGCTGTAAGCCGTGACCTGTTGTCATTATCTCGTGACAAAGAGTAGTCGATTTTGTAATCGCGAATCGTTAGATTTTGCAAGTTAAGCGCATGTGCCGGCACCGCACTACATGCCAGTACAAGCGCCAGTGCTGCACCAATCAGCCGTTTCATAATTTTATTGTAGCAGTAACAACTAATTTTTTACGCGGAACCGGCGCCAAATCAGACCGTCGAGCAGTAAGTGGCTGAAGTAGCCAACAACAGCGGCGCCATATAGCACTAAACTGAACGCCAGTACCTTGTCGCTATACAGGTACGGCACGATTATTATCGGTAGCGGAATCACGATCATCGCCCACTTCTTGTGTGTCCAGCCGCGGTGATGACTCAGCACCGGTAGCATACCAATGAGCCCCAAATACGCCGCCGCCTGGAACTGGCCCGAATAAATTAGCAGCACCGCGATCGGAAACAATATCCAGTAGAACAGGTCTTGCCCTTTGCTGTTTGTGTCGACATCCGGGAACAGACTGAATAGCATTCCTATTACAAACACAGCTGTCAGCGCCTGCCAATCTTGTAGTACGTGAGCATACTCTGCAAACCGTTCAACTGGCGCAAGTGAAATGGCTGCCGTATACACTCCGGTAAGTACTACGCCGCCAACTAGATGCCCTTTGTAGTTAGCCATTCTGTTCCTTATTATTTATAACTTTGCTTCAGGATAAAGACCCTTGGTCGTGTCGTCTATCTCGTGCCGTAATTGAGGGAACGGCACGCCTTCGCGCGCTGTTACGCCTTCAAAAATCCAAAATACGCGTTCGCTGTAGCCCCAGCCACAAGCTGGTGGCATGCCGTATTCCAGCATTTCCACGAAATCGATGTCGAGCATCATGGCTTCTTCATCACCGGCGTCACGCATGTTCTGCTGTTCGACGAAGCGATTCAGCTGGTCAACTGGATCATTCAGCTCGCTGAAGCCGTTGCCCAATTCCGAACCTGCAATAACCGGCTGGAAACGCTGGACCGTATTGTCGTCACCAACCGTACTTTTTGCGAGCGGTGAAATAAACTTTGGTGTATTAATCAGCCACACCGGCCCGGCCACGTCTTTGCGGATGTTCTTCCACAATTTATCGATACCCCGTGCGATGTTTTCGGTCTTCTCTACTTCGAGCTTGTTTGCTTTCAGGGCAACTTTGACTTGGTCGATGGTGCAGTCGTAGACATCAATGTCGTAGTGTTTCTTTATGACTTCGGCGTAGTCCCATTCTTCCCAATCTTTTTCTAGGTCAACGTCAAAATTACCGAGTTTGAACTTGAGTGTGCCGAATGTTTCTTTCAGAACATAGCGGTACATCTCTGTCATGAAATTCATACCGTCGCGCCAGTCGGCGTAGGCCCAGTACCATTCCATGGCGACGTGTTCTGGTAAGTGCTCGTCCGAATAATTTTCGTTCCTGAAACGCGGCCCAACGTCGTAAACTTTTTCAAAACCTCCGCCTAACAGACGCTTGAGTGGCAACTCGTGACTGATGCGCAGGTAAAAGTCGCTATCCAGCGCGTCCATGTGTGTCACAAATGGATTGGCATCGGCACCACCGGTAGTGTGTTCTAAAACAGGAATATTAATTTCATAAAATCCATGATCATCCAGAAACTTCCGCGTTGCTTGCCAGAATTTCGCCCGGCGGACAAACCGTTCGCGCACGTCTTCGTTGACATTCATGTCAACGTAGCGGCGACGGAAGCGTTCTTCCTTGTTCGTAAAGCCATCTTGCTTAGTAGGCATTGGCCTTAACGATTTAGTAAGTAGTCGCAGCTTACGAACGTCTACCGAGACTTCACCAGTCTTCGTTTTGATAAGTGGACCTTCAGCCTGCACAAAATCACCCGGGTCGAGCAGCGGTAGTTCAGCCATGCCAACTTGGCTTTCACTTGCATTCAGCTGCTCAACGGTATCTGACTTCAAGAACAGTTGCACCTGCCCGCCCATATCTTTCAAAACAATAAACGCCAGCTGGCCGAATTTGCGGATGCCAACTATGCGGCCAACTACTTTGACGGTTTGATTTTCGAGCTTGTCAAAGTTTTCAGTTAGCTCAGCCAACTTGTGCGTACGTTCGCTTTTAGCCGGGTATGGATCGAAGCCCAGCTTTTTCAGGTCATCAAGTTTACGTAGTCGTTCGTCGCGGAGTTCTTTTAGCGTAGCCATATCTGTTAGCTAGTATACCGCAAGAAGCTTCCGTTTTCGAAATGTTGTAAATGCTGTTGCGCTAATGACGGTTCTTATGGTTAAATGCAGGCAGATATAGCAATCCAAAATAAACAGGTGGTGGTCTATGACAAGTTCAGTATACGAGGCAGGAAAATCATACGAGAAAACTTCTCCTGATTTACTAGGAAAAGTTAAACGTGGCTTGTTTATTGCAGCAAGAACGGGCTTGGAATTTGCGGACAATGCCCATCTGCGGTTCGAGGCTCGTATAAGTCGAGTACTTGGCTCGCGCGCCGGCATACAAACCGCAGCCGATGACGGCGAACTTCACCCTGCTCTTCGTGATTTACTACAAGAGCAAGGTCATATTTCTTCTATTCTCGACGAAGAAAGATTTAGTCGGTAGATATTTAAGCGATTGCTACAATTTTGTAGTTAATGTCGCCTTTTGGCGTACTTACAACAGCTTTGTCGCCGACTTTTTTGCCCATTAGCGCAACGCCGATAGGAGATTCGTTAGAAATCTTTCCTTCAACCGGATTTGCTTCAACCGGTCCAACAATGTGATACGTCACCGGCTTGCCACCGTTTTTCAGCTCAACTTTGCTGCCAAGTCCAACAGACGACTTCTTGCTGCTTTTAATTAATTCAGCGTTCAACAGAATGTCTTCGATTTCGGCAATCCGGCTTTCAACCAAGCCTTGGTCTTCGCGGGCGGCATCGTATTCGGCATTTTCGGACAAATCGCCATAGTCACGGGCTTCAGCAATTTTCTCGGCAATTTCGCCGCGGCGCGCCTTTAATTTAGCCAGTTCTGCCTCGAGCTCTCGCTTTCCATCTTTTGTAATCTGATATATTTTTTTCATAGCATCTACTCCTTTTCTTCTTAAAGAGAGTCTTATAAAGAGGTGCCGATACCTGGCACCACCTTGATAGCATGTTGATTGTAAGCGCTAAAGACAGCTAGTGTTAATTAGTGAAAGAGGCCTACAATTAAGTACTAATTGTAGCGAGAAACTCATCTTTCGTCAACGTTTTCATCTGGCCGCTGGCACGATCCGTTACTTCAAACTTCCCCTCTTCGACAAGTCGGTCACTAACTGTTACGCGGGTTGGGATGCCGAGCAGTTCACTATCGGCAAATTTAGCACCTGGCCGCTCGTCACGGTCATCGTACAGAACTTCTACACCCTTAGCTGTCAGCTCATCATACAGAGCATCTGCTTGCTTGCTCCCATTTTCACCGATAGATACAAGATAAATTTGGTAAGGCGCAATGTTAACCGGCCAAACCAGTCCCTTGTCGTCTGACATTTTTTCGACAATAACGCCCATTGCCCGTGTAATCCCGATGCCATAGCTACCGATATAAAGTGACTGCTTTGTGCCATTTTCGTCGGTAAAATGAAGGTCCATCTCGTCCGTTTTCTGTGACCCGAAATTAAAGATATTTCCGGTTTCGGCAGTCTTTACCTTTTCGAGTTCGGCACGTTCAATGCCAAGTTCCTTAACTGCTTCGTCAATAACTTCTTCATTTATTGCAACATTTTTTTCGCGGTGCAGGTAGATTACGTCTTCACCCGCTTCGCAGATTGTCTGGAATTCGTGGCTAAACTTGGTAAAGGCTCCCCCGCTGGCAAACGTTACATATGTCTCGGCTCCAATTCCCAGTCGGTCATATACCCGCTTGTAGGCTTCGATTGTCTGGTTGTAGTAACTCTCCAAATCCTCTGCCGAACGGTGAAAGCTGTACATGTCTTTCATGACAAACTCCCGTCCGCGCATAATACCGCTACGCGCACGTAGTTCGTTGCGCATTTTGGTTTGGAATTGGTACAGGCTGATTGGCAAGTCTTTGTAACTCTGGACGTATTGCTTGAGCATTTCGACAATCGGCTCTTCGTGGCTCCAGCCCAGTCCTACTTCTGTTTCATCTTGCAACTTGGTTTTAAACCACACGTCGACGACTTTTTCATCCCAACGGCCGGTTTTTTCCCAAACTTCTTTACGCTGCAGGCTCGTCATAATCAGTTCGTTTGAACCAACCGCGTTCATTTCTTCGCGCACAACCTGTTTGATTTTCTCGATGACTCTTAGGCCCAGCGGCAAGTAGGCATAGGCTCCGGCCATTTCTTTATAGACATACCCTGCTCTAATTAACAGCTGGGCATTTTTTGAAACTTCGTCTGCAGGCGCGTCGCGCAGCGTCTTCGTGAATAATTTTGTAACTCGCATATACCTTACATCGTACCAGGTACGCTCGGAGCGATAAAGAGAACATAGTATGCAATGGCATTTTTGAGCATGTGTAGCAGCACCCCAGCCCAAATACTGCCGGTAAATACACGGAGCCCGCCAAGGACCAATCCCAGTGCCAATGTATCCGCCGCAGCACCCCACTGTAGCTGGAAGCCGCCATCACTCGTAAAGCCCGGTACGTGCATGAGAGCAAAAATAACTGCCGTCACAATTATTGCCGCCCATTTGTTAACATAGCCGCTCATTTTTCCTAGAAAGTAGCCTCTAAACAGTAATTCTTCGGCAATCGGTGCCAGAATAACGAGCGTAACGAATGCCACGATGTATTCGTATTGCATGACGAGGTTGTCAAATGGCAGAGCCTGGGACTGCTCTGGATCGATAACCTGGAATACGCTCGTGAAAAGCCAAATAGTTACTGCGGTTAATATCGCGTATGGCAGGAATCCTAGCGTACCGAATCCAATATCCGGCCACGACATAGGCCGGTCGATTCCAAGTGTTTTTAGGCTGGTTTTGCGGTGCTGCAACAAGTAGGGTACTCCGATAAGCAGCGTCAAGGTCAGGCTGTAGCTTATGACAGCTGACGCCGTCGCTATAATAGCCGAATTAAAAGATTCCAGACCAGGTATGACGAAGAATAAGCCGATGAGCAGTAGGCTGCCGATAATTTGGGCGCCGATAAAGGCGACCAGGACCCAAACTGTCAACAAGGCAGCGCGTGCCGGCCTAGCCGAAGAGTTTGCCGACATCCGCCACCGTCACTAACACGATTAACCCAAGAAGCACCATAAAGCCGATGGTTTGGATTTTTTCTTCACGCTCTTTGGTAAGTGGCTTTTTAAGCAAGCGGAAAACTGTCATGGTGAACCAGCGGCCACCGTCGAGAGCCGGTATCGGCAGGACATTCATAACTGCCAGGCTAAGCGAAATAATTGCCGTCAGCAGGAGCAGCGGCTTTAGACCAGCTTGCTGCATTTGCGGAAAAATAACTCCCAGAATTCCAACCGGACCCGATACACTGGCAGATGCGTCGCCGAGCGCTTGGTCCCCCGCCTTTCTCACCGCCTCGTCACCGCTAAAGCGGCTGCCAA
The DNA here is from genome assembly GCA_002335175.1 of Candidatus Saccharibacteria bacterium UBA2018. Lineage (GTDB taxonomy): Bacteria > Patescibacteriota > Saccharimonadia > Saccharimonadales > Saccharimonadaceae > UBA1020. The sequence continues at coordinate 57,536 of DDCA01000001.1, read as the reverse complement.
TTCCGTGTGCCAGGTTCGCGACTAGGTTGCCCAGCCCTTTGAAGGTCTCACCGGTCAGCTGGATGGTTGTTCCGACGCCGACGATAGGAGCCGACCATGTTGCTTGGATTTCACTCAGCCGCTGCGACGTACGAACACCAAGGTAGCCTTGGGTTGGGGTTGTCTTGCCTCGAAGAGTGACCGGTACCGTAGCCTCGTTGCCGCTCCGTGAATAAGTTACCTGAACGGTTTTGCCCCTGTTTGCCTTGGTTGTGTCGGATAGTTCTGTCGACGTATCCATTGTGTTGCCATTGATAAGCAGGATTTCGTCATTCACTTTCAAACCGGCATCTTTGGCCGGTGAATTGTTCTCGATAGTGGCAACTTTTAAAGGTTCTTGGGTTGTCTTTGTATCGGATGGAACCGAAAACTGATTTGGCAGCACCTTTGGCAAGCCGACAAAGGCAAGTAAAGTGAATATCACGGCAGCGGCCACCCAGTTCATTAGCACGCCGGCAAGCAAGATTTTGGTCTTTTGCCAGTAGGTAGCTTTGCCATAGTCCCCAGGCTTGTCTGCGCTATCGTGTTCGCCCTGTAGTTTGACGAAGCCACCGAGCGGCAGCCAGTTGATAGACAACAGTACGTTTTTACCCAGAATGCTCTGCTTTAGTTTCTTCGCCCAAGCTTTTGGCGGAAAACCAATTCCAAACTCCTCAACAACGACCCCGTTACGCCGAGCCACGATAGCATGGCCGAGTTCGTGGATAACGACCAAAAGAACCAGGATAATCAGACCCGTCAAAATTCCAATTAGCAGCATTTACTCCCCTTTTATTTCCCGAAGCGCCGTGTGCGCCGCTGATATTCTTCCAGTATATCGGTAACGTCCTGCTTTGTCATGTCGGGCCAATTTTTGTCCATGAACAGCAGCTCACTGTAGGCCGCCCGCCACAGCATGAAGTTCGACAACCGTTGCTCCCCGCTGGTACGTACAATCAGATCACAAGCTGGAATATCAGAACCGTACAGGTTATCTGCAATAAGCTCCGGAGTTATGTCTTCGGCTTTAGCCCCAGTGCGTACGATAGCTTTTACGGCATCGGTTATCTCGGCCTGGCCGCCGTAGTTGAAACAAAGCGCCAGCGTACCGGCCGAATTATCTTTTGTCGCAGCCTCGGCTTTGTCGAGGGCTTTCTGGACATTCTTTGGTACGTTGTCGCGACTACCGAGTATCCGCACGCGAATGTTCTTTTCCTGAAGCTGGTTCAGATCTTTCGCCACCAGTCTAAGCACCAGGGACATTAAGTGGCCGATTTCCTCGTTGCTACGCTTCCAATTTTCAGTTGAGAACACGTATGCACTGACATACTTAACGCCCCGCTCGATCACATCCAGAGATAGTTCTTTTAGCACCTTGTAACCTTCGAGGTGCCCTCGGTAGCTAGTTAGTCCCCGCTCTTTAGCCCAGCGACGGTTTCCATCGACAATAAACCCGATGTGAGTAGGTAGTTCAGATGGTAGCCGGTTCATACTGTGCGCTCCACGCTAAATGTCACCATTGCTTCAAGTATATTCGCAAAGTCGTCGCGCCAGGAACCGGCATTTTTTGCTGCCTGCTTGGCTTCGTCCGCGAATACGTGAGCATCTTTCATAGCTTTGTCGGCTGCACCCGTTTCATTAAGGATGTTTCGCACTGTTTCGAGATCATCTTCATTAGCATCTTGCTTTCCAAGTAATGCGAGGAGGGTGCTCGACTGCTTCTTGGTGGCTGACGCCGCTGCGTAGTGCATCATGAATGTGTACTTACCTTCACGGATGTCTTCTAGATTTGCTTTCCCGGTGGCGGAGGTGTCTCCAAAAATACCTATGTAATCGTCCCGCAGCTGGAACGCAACTCCTGCCGGCAGCCCGAACGCTACGCAGTCTTCGTGTGCCTGCCGGTTCCATTTCCCTGCTAAAGCCAGCGCGCTCTCGAGCGGGTTAACAAAGGTGTAGTAGCTGCTTTTTTGCTGATATTTTCGCAGTAGGTCACTAGTCGTGATTGGCAGCCTGTCAATTTGTTGCTGGACATCATCAATTTGCCCGATTCCAGTTGTAGAGATGTTCAGATGCATGACTGACAAGCTTTTGGTTATATATTCCGCATTGACTGGCAGGTTCAAAATAATGTAGTTGGCTGCATGCTGTGCCAGCATGCCAATAAAAATCGCAACCATATCGCCTTCTCTCGCTGACTCCGGATGGTATTCAGATTTATATAGTTCATGGATTGTGGGCTGGCCGCGCCGTAGTGGAGAGCGGTCTACGGCATCGTCAACAATTAATAAGAAGTTCTGTACCACTTCGACTGCTGCCGCTAGCCGAAGCGCCGTTTTGTCCATGCTTGTAGCATTCAGATGATCATACAAAGCAGCGGCCAGTGAACCGCGGATTTTTTTACTTGGCCGCGTGCAATATGCTGTTAAGCTATCCAGTGCCCAGCTAGCATCCGCAGACAACTCTGGGAGCTGACTCGTAAATTCATAGAGTGATTTCTCGATAACAGCTTGGATTGGCTGTTTATAGCCAGCCAGCAACTCTAAAGAGCCGGCCATTTATATTGTCAGGATTTCCTGCTCCTTAGCCTTGAACGCCTCGTCGATTTTCACCTGAAAATCACTCATCAGTTTGTCGATTTCCTTCTCAAACCGTGCAACGTCGTTCTCGCTCATTTCCTTGGCCTCTTTTTTGCGCTTGGCATCTTTGAACGCGTCCTGGCGGACTTGGCGCATCTGAATCCTGCAATGTTCAACTTTGTCGCCAAGCTGCTTCACCATTTCGCGGCGCCGTTCTTCGGTAAGTGATGGAATCGGCACGCGTACGACACGTCCGTCATCGCTTGGGTTGAATCCGAGGCTTTGGTCTTCGCGGATAGCATTAGTAATTGCAGCTATGTTGGATGGGTCAAACGGCGAAACGAGCAGCGACTGAGGTTCAGGAGCGGTGACATTCGCGACCTGGTTCAGCGGCATTTTCTGGCCATATGCTTCAACCATAACACTGGCAAGCATGTCTGGATGTGCGCGGCCGGTCCGGACTTTTTTCAGGTCCGCCTCGAAGTGCTCCAGCGCCGTATTCATTTTTTGTTCATAAGACTTGGTATCGAACATATGGTCTCACTTTCTGTAATCTATTTTATACTATTTCTATGCCTATCAGGAGTTTGTCGCTGCATCATGTTCGCTCGTATAAATTGGCGACATTTGCATTCGATCCGAATGTTACGCTGATTCTCGGCCCCAACGGCTCCGGGAAGACCAGCCTTTTAGAGGCAATTTACCTTGTTCAGCGCGGCAGTAGTTTTCGCGGCCGCGACCGTGACGTCATTGCTCATGCAAGCAAGCGTTCGATTATCAAACTCGAATCAGACGAAGGCGAACGCCGCGTCCAGCTAGAGCTGACTGATGACAAAATTAAAAAAGAATTCAGCGTCGATGGCAAAAGCAGCCAGCGACTGCCTGCCCGTTACCGCCGTCCGGTCGTTTTGTTCGAACCCGACGAGCTGCGTCTTCTCTCCAGCTCGCCGCAACGCCGGCGTACGTTTATCGACGATATCCTCAGCCGGCTGTACCCCGATTATGCCACCGCTCTTAGCCGCTTTGGCCGAACACTGCTGCAGCGTAACGAATTGCTAAAGCAGCATGAATCTATGTCTAGCTCCTCCTGGGAGAGCCATTTGTTTGCCTGGGACGTCAAATTTGCGGAACTGGCCGATATTATTATGCGGCACCGGCGCGAATTCATTACGACCAGCAACGAGCGGTTGACCGGCCTTTACTCGGAAATTGCCGATACCAAACACGATATAAGTGTCAATTACTCAGACACAAGCCACGGTGAGCAGTATAAACAGCTATTACTAGCCAAACTGCAGTCCGGTCGGCAGCTTGATGCTTTACGCGGCTTTACCGGCCACGGTCCCCATCGCGACGATTTCGCTATCAGTCTCGATAACTATCCGGCGCTCGAAACGGCTTCGCGCGGTGAGATGCGTACAATTATGCTAGCTTATAAGTTACTCGAGGTAGCACTTCAGGAAGAATTAGCCGGCAGCCGGCCGCTTATCCTCATGGATGATGTATTTTCTGAACTAGATATCACCCGCGAGCAGCACCTGATGAAGGCTCTGAAGGGCTACCAAACCGTTATAACAGCTACCGACCTGCGAAAAGAGCTCAAGATAGACGCGACGGTGGTTTCACTTACTTAGCGAAACCACAGGGCACTATTAGTAATCTATTAGCTGGAATGTTCGGATTAAGTGAGCATCGTGTATGTCTGGGTCGGAGTCTTGAGGCGCGGCCGTGTAAACACTTACGGAGTCGCCGCATTGGACAGTCGTCTGCAGCCCATTTGAACCAAGGATTCTCAATGATTCTGGCTGGATACGTACCGGGAGTGAAGGCTCGGCATCGGGAACAAACGTGCTGCCTGACTTGATGTGTAACGTTCGTTCGGAATCTTTAAACATAGCGGCTTTTTACGGTATATGCCCTAACAATACGCCGATTTTTTTGAAATGCAATAGAAAAATAGCCGCCCGTTATTCGGCGGCTATCTTGGCCGAGGTGAACCCTATTCCGTTACACCAAGTTCGATACGTTTGAACTGCCCGACCACAATGTTCTCGCCCATCTTGGCAATGTTTTCTTTGATATGCTGCTCAACCGTTTTAGAGTCATCCAGAATGTACTGTTGACTGGTCAGAACTTTCTCGGCGAAGTGCTTTTTCACCTGGCCGTCGACAATCTTTTCGGCAATGTCGGCCGGCTTGCCTTTCAGTGCGTCAGAGGCGAGTGCTTCGTCACGGACGCGCTTCTTTTCCTCTTCAGGGATAGCGGCTTCATTCGGGTACTGAGGGCTCATGGCGGCAACCTGCATAGCAATTTGGTGTGCTAATGCCTTAAAGTCATCCAAACGGGCAACGAAATCGGTTTCGCAGTTCAATTCAACCACTACACCGATGCGGCCGTCGTGGACATACGCGTCAATCACGCCGGCACGGGCTTCGCGGTCACCTTTCTTCTCGGCTTTGGTCAGGCCTTTTTTGCGCATAGCTTCAAGAGCTTTGTCAAAATCACCTTCAGCTTCAACCAAAGCTACTTTGGCATCAGTCAGACCAACACCCGTCAGTTCTTTCAGTTTCTTAATGTCATCAATCGTGACTGCCATTATTTTGCCTCCGTTTTTTCTTCTTTCTTAGCACCTGCGGCGCCTTCTTGAACTGCCTGGACAAAGTAATCAAGCAGTAGTTCGGTGCCTTTAATCGCGTCGTCGTTACCAGGAATAACATAATCAATCAGCGTTGGATCGGCATTGGTATCAACTACACCAACTACCGGCACACCAAGCGTGCGGGCTTCCTTGATGGCGTTTGCATCTGCCAGCGTATCGACGACGACGACCGCACCAGGAATACCGCTGAGGTCTTTGATGCCGCCGTACTTGCTGTTAAGCACGTCGATTTCTTCTTGGAACCGCTGGACCTCAAGCTTGTTGTAGCGCTTTTCCAGGTCACCGGACACCATTCGGCGTTCAAGATCATGCAGCTTTTTTAGCTGGCTTGTCATTGTAAGCGTATTGGTCAGCATACCGCCAATCCAGCGCTCGGTGACGTAAGGCATACCCGCCTTTTCGGCTGCTGCTTTTACAATGTCCTTGTGCTGTTTTTTGGTTCCGACAAACAGGACTTTTTTACCGTCTGCAACTACCTTGGTAATGAACGGCAACGCCGCATCAAGCCCTTCGACAGTTTTCGTCAGGTCGATAATATGCGCTTCTTGGCGCTTCGAGTGAATGTACGGCGCCATTTTCGGGTGCCAACGGCTGGTTTTGTGGCCAAAATGGACACCGGCTTCCAGTAGAGCCTTAATATCAACAGCGACTGCCATGATATCCTTCTCCCTTCACATCCGCGCTTTCGTTAACCAAAGGATATATGCGGATGTTGCTTCGTTAAATTTATTACTCTGTTATTTTATCAGTAAAGCTGGCATTTGTCGAGGATATCGAGGAGTCTCCACGCTTGCTGCATGTCTACTTCATCGGAAAGCCGCTCGCTCAGACGCAGGTTGGCTTCAATCGATGCATCAACTTGGCGGTATGTGACGTCGTCCATTACTTCACAGCGCCGGCGTAGAGTAACGAGAATTTTTTCAAATTTTTCCTTGTACTTCTGAAAATCTTCGCCACCTATTCTGGTGAAAGTCATAACCAAGTGCTCATCCCACTCTTTTTTCTGTATCTGAGTCGCCTCCGTAAGGCTGGCACGACGGGTATGGTCCAGCTCCTGCTTTTCTGCTTCATCCGCCGCGTGGTGCATGCCCTTTGACAGTTTGAAAAACCCGGCCCGCATGTTCATGTAATTAGTGATTAGTTCGTCCACCTCAGAAAAAGCATCGGTATCGGTCAAAAGGCCTCTCGCTTGAAAGTCTGCAACCAAGGCTTGCCACTCGGAAACGGCTTCATCGTAGTCATTTAACGAAGCTTGCTCGAGGTAGCTATAGTCGACTTTGACATGTTCCCACAGCAACTCTCCCTCATCTGTTATCACATACCTATCTTCGTCTTCGACACTGCCCGAGGCGGGTGGACGGACAAGGGCGCACACCACCTGCCTGTCAACAGGATCGTAGGCGAGCGCAACTTTTCGTACGTGGTAATGATTGGCATCGTCATAATTAAACTCAATATCCCTGGCAACTTCAATATCGTCCGGATTCCCTAGCAGTTTGCGTGCTTGGGCCCTAATATCCGCAATAAGCTTCTCATCGGCTGGTTTCGGCTCGAGTCCTTCCCTGTCTAACATTGTATATATTATAAAATATTACTCGCCTAAGCTCAATAATCATACTTAGCCCTCCTTGACGTATCTCTGTAAAACAGATACAATTGTTCAGATATGAAAAGCAGTATACACCCCCAAAACTACCGCCCGGTCGTATTTAGCGACGACGTGGCTGGGTTTGCGTTCCTAACGCAAAGCACTGCGCAAACTGATGACACCATCAAGTGGGAAGACGGCAACGAATACCCGCTCGTAAAGGTGCACATTAGTAGCGCTAGTCACCCTTTCTTCACTGGTGAAGAAAAAATCATCGACACCGAAGGTCGTGTCGACCGCTTCAAGGCAAAGTTTGCCGCCGCCGAAGCCCGCAAGCAAGAGCTTGCCAACAAGGCCAAGAAAAAATCGGCCGCCAAGGCTAAGAAAACCAGCGCTGTCGAAAAATAGCTCTGGTTTAAAAACGGCTTCCCCAAAAAGGAAGCCGTTTTTGTTATAGTCAAACAAGGAGTACGTCGTATGGAAGCCAATGAAGTAGCAAGAATCAAACATTCTAACCGGCAAAAGTTGGTATGGGGACTTATTTGTCTGGCTGGCCCGACGGTTTTGTTAATTTTATCGATCCTCGTGTATGCTACGGCAAATTTCATCTTTGCAGGTTCCGCACCAGTCCCAGAGCCCTGCCCGCGCGGTCCTGAATCAATCAATATGGGAATCTGCCAAGCCGACGTCGAACAGGACGCCCTGTTCAGGCAGGACGGACCCGTCAAGACGATTACTAATATAGTAATGTTCCTTGTAGGCGCCTTTGCGGCTATCACATGGCTTCCCGGTGTCATTGTTGGAATAATCCTGCTCGCAACAAGAAAGAAAGCCCATGCCGGTAATCAATCTTAATATCGATGATCTACAAGCCGAAAAGTCTGAACTAACAGCTTTCTTAAGCACGCCCGATGCCTACAATGACCCCGCCTATGGCAGCAAGAACCGACGGCTTGGTGAACTTGAATCATTGATTGAAAAAGCCAGCCTGCGTGACCAGCTCGAAAAACAGCTGGCAGAAGCCCGCGAACTTTCCAGTGGCAGTGATGACCTGGCCGAGCTGGCAAAGTCGGAAGTCGTTGAAACTGAACAAAAACTTGAATCATTGAACGAAGAGTTGTTTGTACTCCTTACGCCCAAAGATCCAAACGACGAAAAAGACGTCATCATCGAAATCCGGGCCGGTGCCGGCGGCGACGAAGCTTCCCTGTTCGCGGCCGAATTGTACCGAATGTATCTGCGCTGGTGTGAAGCCCACGGCTACAGGACCGAACAAATGAGCGAATCGGCAAACGATACGGGCGGTTACAAAGAGGTTGTGTTCGAGATAAAAGGCGACGCCCCGTATTCGTATCTGAAATTCGAGTCCGGCGTTCACCGCGTGCAGCGCGTCCCGGCCACAGAGAGCCAAGGCCGTATCCATACTTCGACTGTTACCGTTGCGGTCCTGCCCGAAGCCGAAGAAACCGATATCGAAATTAACCCGAGCGACCTGCGCATCGACATTTTCCGAGCGAGCGGTCATGGCGGCCAATCGGTTAACACGACCGATTCGGCTGTTCGTATCACCCACCTACCGTCAGGGCTGGTAGTTTCTAACCAGGACGAAAAATCCCAGCTAAAGAATAAAGAAAAAGCCATGAGCGTGCTCCGTTCACGGCTATTGCAGCAAAAAATCGACGAAGAACAGGCTAAACAATCGGCCGAACGTAGAAGCCTCATTGGCTCCGGTGACCGCTCCGAAAAAATCCGTACCTACAACTTCCCGCAAGACCGGATAACCGACCACCGTATCGGCTATTCACGAAGCAATATACCTCAGGCAATGAATGGCGATATTGACGACCTTATCGAAAAGCTCCAAGCCTACGAGCGCGAGCTCAAGGCGCAAAACGCCGAAAACTAAGTAAATTACTCAACTGATTAGCTGACTTTTTCGGGAACGTCGATCTCTTTGCCGAGGTCTTCGTGACCGACAAATGGCGTACCGTTTTGGAATATGGCTGGGTTGCGTTTGACGATTTCGTCAACAACTGCACCCGTGTGGCCTGAGCCGCCTTCAATTTCTTTGTTGGCAATGTTTGAAAGTTTGTCACCGTCGTGTAAGGTAACTTGTTTGGAGCCTTCAAAATCCGGGGCAGCATGGTTGATGGCTTTTTCGGCTCCGAATACAGACAAGACAATACCCGCCAAAGCACCGATTATCTTAGCACGTCTCGTTAGTTCAATCGGACGATATTCAACCTTTATCGGACTTTTTGAGTCAGCCGTAACATAAAGAGTGGAGCGGCTGGTTCATATGTGTTTGTTTTATCAGCTTTCATAACTAGATCGTATCATACTTATGCTTATTTGTCAATATTTTGCATATTATGCAAGAGGTGGGACAATATAAATATGACAATTGCGGAGTGGCTAAAAGAAGCAGCCAATGAACTGGCCGATGACATGTTCCCTTCAGCCCGTCTGGATGCCGAGGTGATTTTGGCGCATACCATCCGTCACCCCCGGACATATTTGCATGCTCACCCCAACGAAGAAATTGATGACCGCGCCGAGGATATTGCCAATGCACGGCTAGAGCTGCGAAAAGACCACGTGCCAGTAGCCTATATTATTGGCCACAAGGAGTTTTATGGACGCCGTTTCACGGTTTCACCGGCAGTTCTCATCCCCCGGCCCGAGTCTGAACAGTTGATAGAAATGCTAAAGCACGTCATGCCTGGCACCCGGGCTCTCGAAGGAATTACTTCAAAGCGGCTGGTTGATATTGGCACCGGAAGCGGCTGTCTTGGCATTACGGCGAAACTTGAATGGCCAGAGCTCGACGTTGCATTAACGGATACGAGCCGGCACGCATTGGCCATCGCGCAAAAGAATGCCCGGACGCTCGATGCGGAAGTCGAAACGTTCATTGCCGATCTGTTGTCGGGCTATCCGTACTCGCCCGATATTGTGCTGGCCAACCTTCCGTATGTCGACCCAAGCTGGTTCCAGTCGCCCGAACTTGCGCATGAACCGGCCGATGCACTTTATGCCGATGAAGGTGGCCTGGGCGTGATTAAGCGATGTATCGAACAGGTTGCCGCCCGTGGGAAAAGCGGAACCCTGCTGCTGCTCGAGGCGGACCCACGTCAGCTCGACAGCATTGGTGACATAGCACGCCCTTACGGTTTCAAAGAACGGTTGCGTGACGAATTTGCTATCTGTTTTGAACTTGCTTAACTAGCTACGGTATGTACCAAGTGTCGCCGTAAATTTACGTTCGCGGCCGTCACGAAGTACTGTTATCTCGACTTTATCGCCCGGTTCATACTCCGATATCAGGCTGGCAACAGAGGCAACTTCACCGACGGTAAACCCATTTACCGCTGTAATGATATCGCCGTCTACAATACCCGCTTTTGCCGCTGGGCCGCCGGATTGGACGCTGCTGCCATTTTCGGCGTAAATATAGTCACCTTTGGCAACCGGTAAGTCGTACTCGTCCTTAACCTCAGGAGTAATGGATACGTATTGGACACCTAAGTAAGCGCGCTCGACTTTGCCCGTTTTAATCACGTGGTGCAAGAGGCCTTTAGTAGCGCCAATTGGGATAGCAAAACCAATTCCTTGGGCGTCGGCGGCTATGGCTGTGTTAATGCCGATGACTTGCCCCTTGAGATTCAGGATCGGCCCGCCCGAATTACCCGAGTTAATGGCAGCATCGGTCTGAATTAAGTCTGTAAGACTTTCAGCATCTCCGCTGGCCGTACCGTCCGTACTGGCGACAACGGGCCGTCCGGTACCGGAGATAATGCCACTCGTAACCGAATTTTGATATTGGCCAAGAGCGTTTCCGATAGCAACTACGGTTTGGCCGATTCGGATTGTTTTTGAGTCACCAAGTGTTGCAGCCGGCAGGTTTTTTGCGCCGCTTATCTTTAGAACAGCAATGTCATTCAGCGGATCCGTGCCAAGAACACTGACGTTCTTGTAGGTTTTGCCGTTTGGAAGCACTACGGTAACGGTATCGGCGTCAGCTATGACATGTTTGTTCGTTAGAATATAGCCGTTGGAACTAACGATAATACCACTGCCTGCACCGGCTTGTTCGATTGTGCGGTTATAAAATGGCGATGCTTTGGTAGATGAAGTAAGAACCGAGACGACGCTTGGTGAGACAGCCTTGGCAACGGCAGCAATTGACTCCTCATCCTGCGTGACCACCGTATTGCCATCGTCTGCGGCCGTTTCAAGAATCGAGAGTGATGAGTCGTTGGCGTCGAAAACCTCGTTGATGAGTGCTCCGGCCAGCCCCCCGGTCAGCGCCAGCACGACGGCCCCGACGCCTAGTAAAATACCTTTTGTAGAACGTGACATCTTGGCATGGTGTGGTGTTGTGAGTGGAGTAGGTTTATCAGAAGTAGCGCTAGCAGCCGGCTGCTCAGTTGGTTTTGGCGTGTTCGTGTCAGTCGTGTTTTCCATACTTCTTATTTATCTCCTCTCTCTAAATATTCGCTTAAATGGTTGCGGCCCTGCCAAAAACTACCAGTAAAACGCCAATAACGCTCAGCGACAGTAAAGCAGGTAAAACGACATCGTTTGATTGGACATGACCATTCCGGTGAAAACTCGTATAAGTCCGTTCGGCGACAAAACTCAGCGCAGCAATAATGACCATGGCCTGCGAAAGTTGCAATGATCCAAACACGGCATAGCCAATCGTCCAGTGGTAGGTGAGCCACATAACTTCGGCCACAACGAATCCCCAGAGCAAGCTTAGGAAATTTATGTGGCTTTCGTGCTGCACGCTCAGGATATGACGCGCGGCACTGTACCCGACCAACCAGGCTGCGATGACGACTACCGACGACGGCAAGAGCGGAGATATCTGCACAATTGATCCGATACCTACTACAAGCCCTATCAGGGCCTGGGCAGCGACGTATGCGCGTTTGGACCGCGGCTTAATAAGCAGCAGCCATCCAGCGTAAAGAACTGTCAGAATAATCTGAACCACAAGGTCGCCATTGGCGGAGTACAAGAAGATAACCATCCCTACCCCAACAATAATGTCGATCAGGTTAGCACGAATGTTAGCACCCCAATACCGGGAACGGACAGCGAATATACGCCATTTCGATAGCAGTACCAACCCAAGCGCTGGCCACGGCACATTGACTACAAGTACGGCGACGAGTAACGCAGCTGCTAGGAGTAGGTTCAGAACAACGTAGATAACTTCGCTTAAGAATGACCGCTTGCCAACAGTTTTCAGTAGATCCATATCAGTACCTTTATTGTACCATTAACCGCCGGAACCGTTTGAGCTGCTTACCCTGTCCTGGCCAATAATTATGACGAATTCGGTTCCTGCTGCCACCGCGAAGCCAGGCTTGCCGGTCTTTAGCTTCACACCGTACCGGCTGGCAAGCGCCTTGGCAGTACCATCGTTATCGTCTTTGTTAAGCCGCCAAATAACGGTCGTTTGGTAATCAGTGGTTGGCGCGTTATTGGTGCTGACAACCGTGTAGCCGGCTTCCGTCAGTTTTCCTGACTCTGTCAGCGCAATACCCGCGGTTGATGTGCCGTTAAGAACCGTTACCCCTGATGCTTCCCGGATAACGGGGTTACTGCTCAAGTTTTTAGCGATAAAGGCTTGAATTTGGCCGTATTCAAAGCTTCCAGCGAGCGGAATGACACCTCCCATCCCTGTTCCAACTAGTTCCTCGCCCTCTTTTACAAGGCTGAGTGATTTTATTCTGTTCGACGGTATGTCCTGGCCAAGCTGCATCAATGTGCGGACTTCGGCTGTTGCAAAATCAGTCCGTAAATTCTTTCCAAGCGCGTCAATCAAGCTGGTAACTTTGCCAATATCGGCCAGCGTACCTGCGCTCACTGCTTTTTCGCGGATAGCTACGATGATTTTCTGTTGGTTAATCTCCCGGTCAAAGTTAGACCGCTCCAGTCCATACGTCGGCGCACTTGCCCCACGAGCCTGAGCAAGATACAGCGCATGTTCGGCATCGAGCGTAACTTTGCCGTTCGGGTAGTCAATAAAGTGACCGTTCGGCGGGCAGTTCTTGAGAATGGTCGCCCGGGAAGCATTGGCATCGCCGTCTTTACATTTCCAGTCGAAGTTCGAGTCCATAATACCGCGTGGATCGGTACTTTTAATTGTAATTTCAATCTTGTTGCCGAGTGCTTTTACAACGTCCCGTACAACGGTGTAATTCACATGGGAATAGTACTGAATATCGAGGCCCAGGACTTCACCAACCTTTTTCTTAAGGGCGGCTGCTCCCTCTTTTTCCTTGCTTTTGGCCCCGCTGTCGGAATAACACCCGTAAAGTGCATTAATCTTCCCCTGGTAACCGGCAAAACAGGCTACTCCGTAGTCTACGATTAAGTCGCGCGGGATACTAATCATGTAGGCATTTTTTTTGTTCTGATCAACGCTCAGTACCAAAATAGAGTCCGTTAAGTACGCAGCTTCATGGCCCGGGTCATCTTCACTGGTACCAAATATTAGGATGTTTGACCGGCCGTTACTGTCCATCTTGAGCGGCTTGGCCTGGAATAAGTCAAACAGGTTACCCTGGAAAATCTGGCCGCTGGCAATAAAAGCCCGCAGCGCTACATAACCGCCGATTGCAAGCAGCACGACAATAAAGAATATAATGACTCGCCGAACAATCTTCTGCTTTCGTGTTAGCGGACGCTTCGGGCGACGCCGGAATAACGTGCGGCGCGGCTTGGGCTGCTCTTCGTCATGGATGGCCGCTAGTGATTCGTCAACCTCTGTCCGCGTCACAGCCGATGAATGGATTTCTGGGCGCTTACCAATTGGACGGCTAAAACGGCCGGCCTCTGGCCGCTTGGCTGGCTGTGGTATCGTCTGCTCCACGCGACCTAAATTACCCGTGGTGGCCTGACGAGGGATAAATCCGTCAAGTGATGAAGTTTGTTTTCGCATAAATACTTCCACTACTATACCAAACTTTCACCACTGCGGGCTTAAAACATTACCATTAAAATTTGTGGTGTATAGTAAGGAAGATGGTTCCAAGTTTTTTCGACCGCCACCAGTCTTTCAAAGATGCTCTGGGCATTTTTGTGTTCGTTATCTGCGTACTTATCGGTACCGTCTTTATCAATGCATTCATCTTCCGCAGTTTTAATGTCGAAGGCCCGAGTATGCAGGATACCCTTTTTACGGGTGACCGGCTCCTCGTTAACCGCACGGTAGTTACATGGGCACAGCTTCAGAACAAATCATACATCCCCGAGCGCGGACAGGTTATCGTGTTCAAAAATCCGCAATATGTCCCCGGTCTCGCCGAAGAATACATCGTAAAACGCGTCGTCGCTTTTGCCGGTGAGCGTGTCGTATTAAAAGACGGGAAATTTACTGTTTACGATAACAAAAACCTAAATGGCATAGACCCGGACACCTTCAACGATGGAAAGCCGACCGCTCCGATTGAAGGTGAGGTTGACACTATTGTTCCCGAAGGAACCGTCTTTGTCGTCGGCGATAACCGGGTTGACGGTTATTCAAAAGACTCACGTAATGGTCTTGGCACAATCCCCTACTACGACATCATTGGGCCAGTCAGCCTTCGAATTTTCCCGTTCGACCAGATACGAATATTCTAGTTGCGGCTTAGTTAGCCAAGCTGCTTTTCAATGCGCTCACGCTCGGCGGCATCCTTGAATTCGATAACGATTTTGCCGCTACCGCGGTTTGATTGCTGCACGGTCACTTTAGCGTCAAGTTTTTTTGATAAAACTTGGTTCAGTTGGGGTTTTGCTGCTGGTTTTGGAACAGATTGCGTGGCAGGCTTGTTGGTTGTAATGAACAATTCAACCTTTCGAGCACTCCACGCTTCCTTGATAATCAGCGGCAGAATATTCTTAACAAGCGCATCGTCAGCACCAATTAACGGCCGCGCCTGGCCTTCGCTCAACTCGCCTGTCGCAACGGCTTCTTTCACTGCTTTTGGCAGTTTCAATAACCTGAGCGTATTGCTCACGGCACTGACTGATTTGCCACCTACCCGTGCACCTATCTCTTCGAGCGTTAGGTTAAACTGGTCGCGCAGCTTGGCATAGGCGGTCGCGGTTTCGAGCGGGTTGAGATCGCGGCGCTGGATATTTTCAATCAATGAGAGCTCAAGTTTATGCTGTGCACTCAGTGTCCGCACTAGCGCCGGGATGGTTGTTTTGCCAGCCTGTTTGCTCGCTCGGAAGCGCCGCTCGCCTGCTACAATCAGGTATTTCCCGCCACTCGGCATAACGACGATTGGCTGCAAGACCCCGTGGGATTCTATGCTTGCGGTCAATTCGGCTAATGCTGATTCGTCGAAATGACGCCGCGGCTGGTCGGGGTCTGGCGTGATTTCGCTTAGTTTTATAGTTCGCAGGTCACTGACCTTGTGGTCGTCGTTTGCGCTTGGATCAAACGATTCATCGAGCAGATCGGTTGGAATTAACGATTCAAAGTTACGGCCGAGGCCTTTTTTGGCTGCACTCATAATTATGCGCTTGCCCTTTCCATCATCTCTTTTGTAACAGATTTATACGCCCGGGCGCCCTTTGAAAATCGGTCGTAGACGCCAATTGGCAGCCCGTGGCTCGGGGCTTCTGCAAGCCGGATGTTACGCGGAATGACGGTTTTAAATACTTTGCCCGGAAAGTGTTTCTTAATTTCCTCGTGCACTTGGCCGGAAAGCGTCGTGCGGCCGTCTACCATGGTTGGTAGAACCCCTATCAGGTCAAGGGTCGGGTTCATGTTTTTTCGCACGAGCTTCATGGTCTCGAGCAACTGACCTAGGCCTTCCAGCGCGTAGAATTCCGCTTGCACTGGCAAAAGAACGTAACGGGCAGCAATCAGGCCGTTGACAGTTAGGAGGCTGAGGCTCGGCGGACAATCAATAATAACCATATCGTACGCTTCACCCGTGGTACCAATAGCATTCTTAAGACGCGTGAAGCGGCGCCCTGCGCCCGAAAGCTCGGCTTCCGTATTCGCCAGATGCGGTGTTGCCGGTGCAACGAACAGGTTTTTATGGTCGGTTTCCAGGATGACTTCCTGCAGTGTCTTCTGCTCCAGCATGACATCAGTCATTGTCCCTGTTTCGAGCTCCTGCTTGTCGATCCCTAGGCCGCTGGTTGCGTTACCCTGCGGGTCAAAATCGATAAGAAGTGTTTTTTTGCCGTTTTTCGCGAGGTAATAGGCAATATTAACCGCACTCGTCGTTTTCCCGACGCCACCCTTCTGGTTGGTCACTGCGATAACGGTTGTCACGTGTCTATTTGTCCCCTCATGATTAGCTTTATTGTAGCATGAGCGGCAAGTAAAAATCCCTGCCGGGACAGGGATTTTACTACTACGAGTGCTCACCTACTGCAGAAGACTCTCCGGTATACCATACATATCCATGTCTGCGTCCGAAGGGTTGTTCTGGCCGGCAACAATAACGACCCATTGGTCATCAACGTTTTTCAAGATTTCGGTAAAACTTGAGTCACCAGAGGTAACGCTCACGCTGGCAAAGCCTTCAACCTGCTTCTTTATCTCAACTTCGTACGTTGTGTTCGCTGACTCCTCGGGAGCTCTGGCGTAAGCTGTTGCAGCCGACACTATGGCGTCAGTCTCAGAATCAACTGGTTGGTCATCATCCGCTGCGGGCTCTGTCGCTTCACCTAGTTGTGTCTGTAGCTGGCTAATTTTTTTATCCTTGTCATCAACTTGACTTTCCAGTGATGCCTTCTGATTCGACTGGTCATAGTACATCCAGCCGGCGACGACGCAGGCAGCAAGTGCAATTACAAGCAGCAGCCCGAGCACAAGCGGGGCTTTGCTCTTTTTTGGTTTATCTTCTCGTTTTGGTTCCGGTGATGAGGGTGTAAATGCCTCATTCGGTGCCGACGTCCGTTCAACTTCTTCTGGTGGTTGCGATTGACCGTTAAGATCCATGACTTCCTTTTCCCCTTAAGCTTATCTACCCAAAGTATACCAGACCTAAACCAAAAAGCCCGCACCGGGTGATGCGGGCTCTTGCAAAAAAGCTAGGGTTCTATTTGCCGATAGAGGCAACTTGGATCCGGCTGTACTTCTGCCGGTGGCCGGTTTCTTTGTGCACGCGTTTTTTGGCCTTGTAACGGATAATACGGAGCTTGTCGCCCTTTACTTCCTCTTCTACAACCTTGGCTTTAACAGCTACACCTTTGACGACTGGCGTGCCGACAGTGGTTTTGTCACCGTCGATTACCAGCAGCGCGTCGAGTGTGAGCTCTTTTGTTCCATCCGGGAGGCGGTCCACCAGGAGGGTCTCTTTTTCGGCGACAACATACTGCTTCCCGCCGACTTTGACGACTGCTTTCATAAATTCCTTCGTTTTATTATTGAACTTAGGCTATTTTAACAGATATAAACCACATTATCAACCGGCCGGGCGGGGATTTATATCTTGTACTTTTTATCAAAGTCAGCGTGGCTTAGCATGTCGTAGAGTACGACGTCGCCGTCAACGATGGTATAAATCACGCGGTAAAAGCGATTATTACTCCGTATTTTAAGACCCGGGGTCTTGTCCGGGGCAAATCTCCATAGGCTTCGGCGTTTACCATCAAGCTTTAGTTCTTCCTTTTCTAGGCGCCGGACACCCCGGTAAGAATGGCTCGGTTGGCGCAAATACTCGACGACGGCTAGCATGTCATCCCCTATTCCGACTTGGTCGGGTTCAAGTTTGAACCGCTCTACCAGCACTTGTGGCGTTAGGTCAGAGACGTCCTCAAGTTCGTACCCGCGACCATTTGCATAGCGCGCGAACTTAACGCCGCGTTGTTCGAGCAGTTCGCTGGCATCCAGCTGGCGAATTGATTCTTGGGCCGTTGGCAATGTGTCACTGCCTAATTTCCTGCGGTCCGGTTTTCTGCGGCTGCGTGTATTTACCGACCGCTGGCGGGCATTTTGGCGGGCTTCTTCGCCGTTACTTGCACCCCATACCTCCATTTCGGCTGCGCATTCCATAATTTCATGGTCGCTGTGTTCCAAGCGGATATTTTTCAGATGGCGGGGTCCGGCAATCGACTTGAATGCGCCTTCGATTGATACCCCCACCTGTCCAATGTAGTCGTTGAACGCATTCTCCAAATCTGGAATCTGGTGCCAGTCAGAATGCGTTGAATGCAGCTGATGCTCAACGGCGGCATCAGAAAGGTCGCTTCCGCCGGCGCTAACAATTGCATAGCGTGCCATTGTCGCAACAGTCTGAAGCGTATCGCGCGCAGTGACCGCTTCGCAGAACGGCCCGACATGCAGTCCCGGATCTTCGGCTAAACGCTGGCAATGCTGGCGCAGAATACTTCGTTCAGGATCAAGTCGATGCCAGTCAGCCGTAATCATGTTGCGCAGCTCACCCAGCACAGGAAAGGCTTCTTCGGCGCCGTTCTCGTACATTGATGCCAGCTCTAATATATCATCAGGTGTAACGGCATACTGCTCGCAGAGTGCTTCAAGTACTTGGTCGGAAATGGCGTCGGCTTGCGCGATGGATTCCTGCATACCCAAGAACGCGTTGCTGAATTTAATCTTCGGAAAATCTTTGGATTGGAGTATGTGTGCCACATTGGTAGCTGGCAGATGCCGTGTCACCAACAGTCCGGAGGTAATTGCCTGCTTGAGCCCCTTTCGTCTCCGGGCTTCAGCCCTTGCAACTATTTGGGTGAATATACTAAGTTGGTTCAAGAGCCGGTCGGTTTCACGCTCAACTCTGACGTCGGCATTTGTTATATTGGCAAGCTCGAACGCATTCCTAACACCGATGTGCATAGCATCCCTTATGCCAGAGTCGTCACGAAGCACACCCATGGTTTTGCCAACCTGTTGCCAAGCTGTGGCTGACGTTACGAAATGTTCCGAGTGTCGATCAATAAAAGCATCTATACCAGCGCCTTCATCTGAAAACTGGTCGTACGATGCTCTCTCTCGTGCGTATTTGTGTTTACCTCTAAAACGCATGAGAGTCATTATACACTAATTTAGCTAAAAAGCAAGGTACGTAGGTTACGCTCCGACGACGACATTGTTGGCGTGTAGCCAGCCTTCGACACTACCGCCGTCCAGGTACATGCCGCTGGCTCGGACGAGCTTCATCACTTCTGTTGTCGCTAGTAGTTGTTCGAACGGCGTAAATATGTAGTATTCCCCTTCGACCGGTGCGGTTTCGACGTAATTCTTGACGGCTTTAACCATGGTGCCGTTTAACAGGTATTTGCTCACGTTCTTGATAAATGGCTGTGGCAAAGTCTCGGGGTATTCGTCGATTCTAATTAATTCATCACGTTCGTTGACTTCTATTGACCCATATCGGCCGGTGACCGTGTCGTCTTCTGGCAGCACGGCACCAAGGATACCATTTTGACCTTCCGGCGTGCCTTCTATAAGCCGTTTGACTTCGCTTGAGCCATCGGGATTATAAAAGAAGTCGTCACCCATTAGCACGACGACAGATTCATCATTCTTAACGTAGTCGGCTGCCAGAGCAATCGGGACAGCTGTACCGTATTTACCATAGCTGGTTGGCTGGACAATAAAGTGCAGTGATACGCCCTCAAGCGGCGCAATCAGCGGCAGCTTTTCTTCTTTGCCATTCTGGACTAAGTAGTCGTTCAAAGGGATATTGGAGCGGTAATAATTTTGCAGCTGCGTGCTCTGCTCCCCCACTACAAAGTAAATTTCTGTAATTCCTGCCGCCAAACAGTCTTGAACCACATAATCTACAATCGGGCGGTTACCGATCGGCAACATACACTTTTCAATCGTTTTCGTAATAGGAAGCCGGCGTGTGCCCCAGCCCGCTACCGGAATAATTGCTTTCGTAATCATGTGGCTTACTATAGCAAACAAGCTGACGGGCCGGCTATAAATTACCCGGACCGTACACTATGACAACAATGATAGCCAGGAGTGACAGGCCGAGAAACTTATACAGCCCATGGTGGCGTTTCCAGCCCTTTCGGATCGGCTCAGGCAGCCGCTTACGGTAGGCGTGTGCAGCCAGCGCTACGAATGCCGCAATAAGAAGCAGCACGACCGAACCAAGCTGGAGAGCTGTCATCGACTTTAATGCAACTCCAAGCCTAGCCGCTATGCTCATGTCGCCTTCGGCCGCAGCTAGCACGCTCGTGTCGGACGGCAGCGAATTCCTTCCGACCGTTGAACCATACATAGCTACGATTACTAACGTAGATTCGCCGTCAAGAACACCGCTAATGGCCGCAAAACCGACATCCTGGTAGTTACGGCTCATCATATTTTCATTATGCTCCGAGGACGCTTTCCAGGCGGCTATGACGGAATCCGTATTAGTAAATCCTTTCGCTAGGTTTTCTCCAGCAAAATCGTACCGGTAATTTACTTCGCGGAACCAGTGCCACGGTGTCGTACCATCCGGTGCGTTATGCCCCCAATACTGACGATTTAAAATATCGCGGGCCTTCAATTCCGCCGCTTTGCTTAGGCGGCTATCAAGCTGCAGAGCCGGAATACCCTCGCTGAGACGTTCCGAATTGGTAAAAGTCAGCAGTTCATCCTGGGTACGGGTAACTTTATCACCCAGGACCGAGCTCATTACATTTGTGTCTTTAAGAACCGTGCCAAGTTGCAGCCCCAAAACGAGGCCAATAACCAGTGTCAGGCCAATTGGTCGAATAAGGTGTGGTCGATAGCTGTTACGATGGTGGGGCCAAACGCTACTAAGTAAATAGTGGTGAATTTTCGTAGGACGTTTGGCGTGTTTCAGCCGCGATTTCGTTGATTTCGCTGGCATACCGCCTACATTATAGCAAAAATGACCACAGGCTAACTAATCCGGCCTTTGCTTTCTAAGAAGTCTATCCGGTCATGATCAAGTCCATAGTAATGTGCAATTTCGTGCCATAACGTGCGTTTAATCTGTTCAAATAGACTATGTTCATCACTTGAAACGGCCAAAATTGGGTATTTGAACAAGGTTATTTTGTCCGGCAGCAGCCCCGGTTCTTGCCCGGTCCGGACCGTTTGCGGAACGCCTTCATATAGTCCTAATAGCAGATGGTCGTGGCGTAACTTTAGCTTTTGCCGCTGATGTTCGTCAGGAACATCCGCCATTACGATAGCGACGTTACTTAATCCGCGAATATATTCCTGCGGCAGTTCATCCATCGCCCTGGTTATGAGCGCATCAAATTGCTCATCGCTCAGTTCCATCAGCGCTCCCCTATAAGCTTAGCGACGTGGTTCTCATTGACGCCGTTTACAATGTTCGTAAACCCATGCTGGCGTAAAATATGCCCGACAGTATTCGAGCGCATGCCGCTCCGGCAATAGAGAATTATCTCGTCATCTCTTGGTAACTCAATAAGTTCCGGTGGCAGCGTATCCATCATAAAGCCTTGCGGCGGAATGTTAATAGCACCATCGACATGACTGAGCGCGTATTCGTAGGGTTCGCGGGTGTCAATAATGGTCGTCTTCATTCCACTATAATAACAGCCTTAGCTATACTTTGTATAGTTTATTCATCACTAACGAAGGTAAAATCCGGATCCTTGCGGGCATCTTTTAGGATTTCTTCCCATTCATCGGCCAGACGGCCATCTAACTGTTCTTTTAGTTCAAACCGTTCCGCTTCTGCCTGTTCAGCGGCAATATCATCGGCCAAGCCGTCGTCCATAGGATCGGCTTTGGCGAAGGCTAATTTGTGGTGGAGGAATAGCATATTTTTTTAATTACCTTATATTTTCATCATAGCATAAGTAGTATAAAAAGTCAATATACATAAAGGAGGCCCTAAACGTAGCTTAGGGGCCCCCTCAATCTCATACATCGAGGGGACCCCTTGGGGAGTTGGAACAGCTCTCAGGCTTTGGGGACTGAGTGTGAAGTTGTGAAGAGGTTCTTCTAGCGCCTCCCTTCAGGCGGCATGGGTGAGCGTTGCGAGAAGGCCTTCCATCGGGAAGGTCTTCCAAGGCGCCCTGCGGGCGTCTTTGTACAGCGTTGCGAGACCGGGTGGCAGATTAGAACTCGACTGCCAGCCCATCTCACGGCAGAACACGTCCAGCACCGTGACGACGTCGGTGCCCTCTGGGGCAGGCTTGCCCTTGAGGCGCACGAGGTTGAGCTCGACGACACTGTGACGGATAGCTCTCTGGAGCTTGGGCTCGGCATTCTCCGCCGAAGCCTTGTCAGGCGGCATGGCGTCTCCTTCATCCTAGTGGCAAGTAGCGCCCTCTTCCTTCCTGTTCCTGGAAAAGGGCGTACCTCATGTCTTGTTCAATTATGTTTGTTTCTGACCCGAGATATGCTTATGTTATACACCCCAACTCATAGCCGCGTCAATAGATTTTAAGCGTTTTCTCAACTTTGTGTGCTAATGCCACGTTTATAGTACAAATAGCTAGAGTTGCACCAAAAGCGGTACTTCACTATCAAGGCAGGCCGTGACTTGGCTGGCAGCGAGTGTCTGGCAAATTGCCATGACACTGACTTCGCCGAAGAACTGGTCACCAAATTCCGGACCGGCGTACTTGTTGCCAACACTGACGTATTGGTTCGAGCTGAAGGCACCGGTCGCCGGCACATATACGGTATCAGCGGGCACGGCTGGTTGGCCGTCTGGCTGCACCAACAGTGTAATGGGGGCAGTTGTGCCGCTGTCCTGGCCTTTCACGCAGCGGGCAACATACGTCACGCCGGCTTTCAGCGTAACATTGTCGTTGGTCATCAGCTGGCCCTTGGCTGTCGAGGCCTTTTGACCGGCGGCCCGGCAGCTAACGCGTGGCGTGGTTGTTAGTTTACCATTGGTACACTCTGTAATTTGAAGTTTTATCTGCGATACGCCCGACCCGGCCCGTCCGATTTGTGCGATGTTACTCGTTATGCCACTAACCGACCCGGTGACATTGGCTCCGCAAGTACCGGCCGGCGGCCGCTGGTAGGTAAACCGGGCAGCAATGCCCAATGATCCTGCTGCCGTCATGGTCAACGGCGAACTCCCAGCAGGGTTAGCATAGCCGACACCTGTCGAATCGTCCGATGTTCCGGTTTTATTTGGCACCCCATTAAAGTCAATGCCATTTACGCCGGGTGCCCAGTTGGAGGCTCCAAGAATCATATCGACACCTCCGTTATCGGCAGCGGTATTGGTTACCGTGCGGTCACCGGCGGACTGCCCGATAAACGAATAGACATATTCACTGTCCGGCGCAGCCGCCGTTGCCTGCCGAGTAGTCCACAGTACAGCAACAGCTGCAATAACGGCAATGGTGGCGGCGATTAAGTAAGTTAGATTTTTGTTGCTTTTTACAGCGGCTTTTCGAGACGGCATAGTAATTTCCCCTTTGTTATGGCCTCATAATACCATGCCGAATTCTCCGCCGTCATGCGACTACTTAAAATTCATGCAATGGTCAACGAACGCTTTATAAACGTGGATGCCCGTGGAGTCCGATTCTGGGTGCCACTGCATGCCAAAATGACCGTAGCCTGTAACAGCTTCGATAATTCCATCCGGCGCCGTCGCAACCACGTCAAAGCCGGTTGCTAATGTTTTTATCGCCTGGTGGTGACGCGAAGCCACCATGTGCTTGCCGCTCATACTAAGAAACTCGTCTGAAAACGTCACTTCATGAACCGTTTTGTCGTGACCAATGTTGTCGGGCATATGTGCTGGGATATCCTGGATAAGCGTACCGCCGTAGTGAACGTTCAACCGCTGCATCCCATAGCAAATGCCAAAGATTGGCACATTCGACTTGTCGCAGGCTTCAATTAGTTCCGTCTCCCAATGAAAGCGCTCCTCGGGTTCGTTAAAGCGCGTGCTTGGAATTGGCTTTTCATCATAGAGGTGCGGCTCTATGTCTTCCCCGCCACTAATCACAATGCCGCTGCACAGTTCAATAATAGTACCAAGCGGCATACCGGGATTCAAGACTAGCGGTATGGCTCCAATTTCAGCTAGTAGGTTTGTATATTCGTGTCGCAGGTATATTCGTTTTACGTCACCGCCTGCCGGAATATTATTGCCCTCATCAAAACTCGGCACAATACCTATAAAGGCTTGTTCGTGTTTGGTCATATACCCATTGTAGCAGCGCTATTTTTTAGCTAGTGTGATAGTGAGTTTTGCGCCCTCTACGGTAACATCGGTTTCGTAAGCAAGCGTATCGCCATCCTCTGCATTCACTGCCAGGGTTTCGGCAAAGATAGTGTCCGCATGTTCTGTAATTGCCTGCTGTAATTCGCTATCGTCAGTCGTAAGTGCCAATTTGATCCGGTCATCGACGTTCAGACCAGCTGCCTTGCGAGCGGCTTGAACATGACGGATGATTTCGCGCATCAGGCCTTCGCGTTTGAGTTCGGGGGTAATGTTTGTGTCGATAACGACCTCGTCGGCCTCAACATTTGCGATTACCTCTTTTACGTTCAGTTCATCAAATATCACTTCGCTGGACTGCAGATGTCCAGAAAGAGCATTTGCGGGCACCCTAATACTTGCCAGTGGTTGCCGAACCTTGATGCCGGCTTTTGCACGTAAGCTCAAACCTTGGTTAATAACATCCCGTAGGCGGCTCATTTGGTCAACGATTGCTTCGTCAACCGAACCGGCCGGTAACCAATCCTTCAAATGAATTGATTCCTCGTCACCAGTCAGGTTGTGATAAAGCTCCTCGGCCATAAAGGGCGTAAATGGTGCCAATACATAACTCAGACGCACAAGGACATAGTGCAACGTACGATAAGCCATCTGCTTATCACCGTCGTCCTCACTCTTCCAGAAACGTCGACGAGAGCGGCGGACGTACCAGTTGCTGGCATCTTCTAAGAACGGCAGAATTGGCGTCATTGCATCTGGAATATTGTAAGCATCCATGTGCGATTCAACTTCGGTGACCAATTGATGCAGGCGGCTAATAATCCAGATGTCGAGTGGATTAGTTGCATCGTCAGACGGATCTTTTAGTTCGCCGTCGAACTCCCAACCATCAACTTCGGCGTACATAGTAAAGAAGTCATACATATTCCACACCATAGAAAGCTTGCGGGCAACGTCGCCGACTTCTTTGTCTTGCAAAGCAAAGTCCTCGCCGTTAAGTAGCGGGCTACTCAGCAGCAAGAAGCGCAGACTGTCGGCGCTGAACTTATCCATAAGTTCATTAGGATCAGTGTAGTTGCCGTAGCTTTTACTCATCTTGCGGCCATCGTTTCCGGCTACGTTTCCTGTAACGATGACGTTTTTGAATGAGTTTTCGCCAAACAACGCCACGCTCAAGGCATGCATGTAGTAGAACCACGCACGGACCTGGCCGATGTATTCAACGATGAAATCGCCCGGGAAATTGGCTTCGAATTTTTCTTTGTTCTCGAACGGATAATGGAACTGCGCAAACGGCATACTGCCCGCTTCGAACCAGCTGTCCATAACCTTGTCGATACGCGTGTAGGTTTCGCCGTCAATTTCGAAGGTGATGTCGTCCACCCATGGGCGGTGGTAGTCGTTGAGTTCTTTCCCAGATAGTTCCTTTAGCTCAGCGTAACTACCGACGACTTTTACCTTGCCACTTTCAGTTTTCCAGACCGGCATTGCAGTCGCCCAAAAACGGTCGCGGGAGATATTCCAGTCGGGAGCTTGCTCGACAGTCTTGGCAAATCGTCCGTTCTTTACATGGTTCGGAAACCAGTTAATCGGCTCGTTCTTTTCGAGCATTTTGGCGCGTTGGCCATCGATGTCCATGAACCAACTTGGGTGGGCTCGGTACATCAAGCGCGTACCGCAGCGATGACAGTGTGGGTAGCTGTGCTGAATGTAGTCAATCTTCCAAACAACTCCGCGTTCTTTCAAATCTTTGGCAATCTGCTTGTTGATTTCCCAGACGTTTTTACCTTCCCAGTCACCTTCGGTGAATACGCCATTTTCGTCGATAACATGAACTGCTGGAAAGTTTTCTTTTTTTGCGAGTTCGAAGTCTTCTTCACCATACGTTGGCGCTAAGTGAACTATGCCTGTACCGGCTTCGGTCTCGACGTAGTCTGCGTGCCAAACTTTGTGAGCATTTTCGCCGCGGTCGACGAAAAGCGGCCGATATTCAAGTCCAACAAGTTCTGCGCCTGTAAGTTCATTTAATACTTGGTAGCTCAGCGGCTGATGTTTCTCGTCCACGAAAACTTTTTCTGCTAAGTCTTTGGCTACCACCATGCGCTCACCGTCGATTTCGACTTCGACGTATACAACATCCTTGTTAACAGCTAGTGCGGTGTTGGCCGGTAATGTCCAAGGCGTTGTTGTCCACGCCAACAGCGTACGGCCATCATCCAACATAAACTTCACATACACACTCGGGTCTGTCACATCTTGGTATGCGCCAGCGTCCATAGTGACTTCTGCCTTTGAAAGTGGCGTAGCATCAAGCGTGCAGTACATAAGTACCTTTTCGCCCTCATATATCTTGCCTTTCTCATAGAGTTCCTTGAACGCCCACCAAATAGATTCCATGTAATCTTTGTCCATGGTCTTGTAGGCACCTTTGAAGTCTACCCAGCGACCAATTCGGTCGACGACATCTTCCCACTCGCTACTGGTTTGCACCATGTTCGCGCGACAGGCTAGGATGTACTTTTCGATACCGTATTCGAGAACTTCTTCGCGGCTATGAATGCCGAGCTTTTTTTCGGTGTAGCGCTCTGCCGGTAGGCCATGGCAGTCCCACCCCCATACACGTTCGACGCGCTTGCCTTTCATGGTTTGGTAACGTGGAATGGCGTCTTTGACGATGGAGCTTAAAAGCGTGCCATGATGCGGTACACCAGAAATGAACGGCGGCCCGTCGTAAAATACATATGAATTGTCTTTCGGTCGGTTTTCAACAGATTTCTCAAACGTCCTGTCAGCTTTCCAGCGCTGAACCCAGTCTTTTTCGTATTCAATCGCCCTACGGCGCGTACCTGATTTAAACTTCATCTTCATCTTCATCTTTTTCCGTTATACCAAATTCCTGTAATATAACGTCCGGGTCTTCGCCCATTTCAAGTAATTGGCCGTAAATATAGCCCAGTTGATCTTCCTCATCCATATCAGCCAAGAACTCAGCATCTTCTGGCAAATACTGTTCGATGACCTGGCGTAACGCTTTCTCTCTCTCAAACTCTGGGGTTGATGACGAGGGAAATTCGCTCATAGGTAGCTCCTTTTAAAAATTAATAAAATCCTTACTTAGACACTGGAACCCATTTGGGCGGTACCATCCAGTTTCTAAGAAAGGATTCTTAGCACTTATTTTAGCTCACTTTATCGCAGTGAATCACGGCGGGGTCTACTTTCTTTCAGATTTCTTCCCGCAAACATTCACGGTTGATAGCCGCTTACCTCATTTTGGTGAGCGGCTATACCGACCAAAGGGAGGTATCGCACGGAGCCGCGAAACAAAAAAATGAGGACGTTTCTGCCCTCATTTTACAAGATGGTTTAATTGTTTACCAGAGCCACTTATTCTTTTTAACAGTCTCTTGGTTAGTCCACCACGGTGCTAGGCTTAGCTCGCGGCGGCCGGCAGCAATAACCCACAAGACGGCAGCGTAAACTACGTGGTCATCGACCAACGGGTTATTTTCGAGCGGTAAACTGGCTGCCCACATCATAAGAAGCAGTACCGTACCGGTAACCGCAGCAATCCGAAGGCCAACTCCGAGAAGCAGCGCAACGCCAATACCGAGCAAGCCAAGCATAAATAAGTAGTCGACAACAGAGCTACCGGCTAGACTATGGAAAAATTCTGCGAATGGGCTCTCTGGGTTTACCCCCATTTGAAGAAAGCCGCTAGTTGGTGACCCGCCTGCCAGCCATGCATTTGATGCCTTTGTTGCCACGCCAAGCCCGAACGCCTTGTCAAGAAATGCCCACAAAAAGACGAATCCAAGTAGTATGCGGGTAGCCGCGAGTGCGTACCATGCGGACGCGTATTTTGTTGTTTTATTTGCCATAATTCCTCCTACAGCCCATCGTATCTCACTTCGAACCGAATGTAAATAAGGTGCTTATGTTAATTTTGCCCTCTGAATAAATTGCAGGTAAATGACAGGTTATGTCTTCGGCGGCAGCGGAAAAAATACACTAACGCGGCGCTTATAGACAGACCAGCCGGGCTTGTTTTCAAATGACTGCTCGGTCATTGGTATACCGGACACGAAAAGAAGCAGGTACGTGATAACTACAGGGGAAATGATAGCCAGCCATCCATTTGGCGTAGCAAGCGCGACTAAAAAGATCCCCCACCACATCGTCACTTCGCCAAAGTAGTTGGGGTGCCGGGTGTAACGCCACAATCCACGGGCCATAATTTTTCCTTTGTTCGTCGGATTTGCCAAAAACCGTTTCAGCTGCCAGTCTCCAACCGCCTCGAATACAAAACCGACCAGCCATATGACCAGACCGCCTATGGCAACCCAAGTAACCGTCTGCGGCAGAGCAACGTTAACGTGGTTAACCGATGCTGCGATGACCCAGGCCAAGAACGCCTGAATCGCAAAAACGCGCACATACGTATTAACGGCTTCATTACCTTTCCAGTTTTTACGCAGTTCAACATAACGCTTGTCCTCGGAATTTTTCCGTAGACGTCCGACCATAGCATAGAACAGCCGCAGCCCCCAAATAATGACCAGCCCACTGGCAAGTGTCTGAACGTTTATGCCTATTGCTACGTCGTACGGGTTGTTCATAAAGCCATAAAGTACCATCGCTACAAAGGCAATTGGCCAACCGGCGTCAACGACGTCTGTCCGGTTAAGGACGCGTGACACAACGAACATTACACTCATAACAAGCAGTGCGACTAGTAGAACTTTGCCGCTATAAAGTAGCGTGTCGAATAATTTTCCCTGTACTGCGAGCGTCGTTACAAAAGCTGCTACGTACCATGCCAAAAATATAGTAAGCGCCGCTGCCCTATTAGACATTGACCCGAATTTAGACAAAAAATCCATTGCCGTATTTGACAAGGATAGCAACAATTAGGACAAAGATAAGTGCAAACATTGCCAGCTTGTCATAGTCTTTTGTTACAATCCGTTCTAGGTTCTGTTGCGGATTTTTCGCAAGGAATAGATTATTTTCACGAATATTGTAGCGCGTCAACGCGAACCAGACCATTGTGGTCGTCAAGGTTACGAGCAGGCACCACGGGCAGAGTGCTTCAATGATAAAGAAGCTGATATAAAATAGTACATAGGCATAGATAAGCCCGAGCGTATAGCCGATTTGGGCAGCAAACATAAATCCGCGCTGAAAGCGTATGCCGGCAAGCCCGGCAATCGCAACCGTTATAACAACCGGTTCTGCCATCATGCCAATGAAACTATTGGGAAAACCCAGCATTTCGGCCGACGGGTGTTTGGCAACAGTTGCGCAGTTAAACACTGCGTTAATGCTACAGCTTAATTTGGCGTCAGGGTTCTTAGCTAATTCAATCGCTTCGAGTGATAACACAAAGGCAGCAATTAGACTGAGGATTGCTCCGACGAGCATGCTCGTAAAAATCCAGCGGTTGTCACGAACCGTTTTTTCCTCATGCGTAAAGAATTCTTTTATTCGGGCATACATACTAGGCATAATAACTCACTTCACTGATGGTTGGGAGTGGCAAACCACGCCAGCTGTTCTGAAGCTGTCCGTCATCACTTACTGCGATGACCGTGGGGTATTCAACAATGTCGTACACACGGCAGGTTTCTGATCCTTCTGTCGTATCAGGGTCGAGTGTATCGAGTGAGCGGCCGGTTTGCTTGGAAAAATCTCGCAAGTATTCCTCGACGTCCCGGGCGTGTTCCGATACGGGCCGGTAGATTATAGTCACCTTCATGCGTCGTCCTTGTGCTTCTGGCGGCTAGCAAGTATCTTTACGAAGTCGTCGAGCGTTTTAAAATCGTGGAAAACACTCGCAAACCGTACATAGGCAACTTGGTTACGGGCTTCAAGCTTATCGAGTACCATTTCGCCAATTTGCCGTGAAAAAATTTCGCTGTCTCCAAGGTTGTAAACGGCATCTTCGACGTCGGTGACGATTTCTTCGACTTCGACTTCCGATGAAAAGAATTTCCCGACTGATTGCTTAATGGCAGTAGCCAGTTTGTCGCGGTCGAAGAGCTCCCTGGCGCCGTCCTTCTTAATAACGGCCAGGTTCGGTTTTTCGATTCTTTCATAAGTAGTAAAGCGGCGGCCATCGGGTGATTCACGGCGGCGGCGGATGGTCTTTCCATCTCCAACCTCACGTGATTCAAGCACCCTGCTATCACCGATGTTGAGTGGGGCGGGCATCAGAGTACCTCCCTATTCTTCCGTATTCTTTTTCTTCTTGCGACGGCGTAGGAAGGCCGGCGTGTCATCTTCGTCTTCTTCGGGCTGGTTCCAAATACTTGTCGATCCGTTGGTGTCATCGTCGAGGCTCACACTAGAATCTTCTTTGTCGAGATCTAGGTTAACCGATTCTACTGTTGACTGGTCAACGTCGCTGTCGCTGCTTGTGCTTAGTGCCGGGTTCGGTGAACTTGGTGTCTCCATGTTAGCTGCCTGTTGTTCGAAGAAGGCGCTGTCGAAGCCTGTCGCGATAACGGTAATGATTAACTCGTCCTCAAGCTCGGGTTTCAGGGTAGCACCGAAAATGATATTGGCGTCCGGCGAAACAGCCGAGGTAATAATTTCGGCTGCTTCCTGAATTTCGCTCATGCTCATGTCGTAACCACCGGTTACGTTGAATAGCACGCCCTTTGCGCCGTCGATACTAACTTCGATAAGCGGACTCTCTATTGCTTGCTGGGCAGCCTGGGCAGCCCGGTCATCACCACTTGCACGGCCGATACCCATAAGGGCACTGCCGGCATTGGCCATAATGGCCTTAACGTCAGCAAAGTCCAGGTTAATCAGTCCGTGTTCGGTAATCAGCTCAGAGATGCCCTGCACGCCTTGACGAAGAACGTCATCGGCAATTTTAAAGGTTTCGAGCAGAGGCGTTCGCCGGTCAATAGTCTGCAGCAGGCGATCATTTGGAATAGTAATCATCGTGTCGACATTACGGCCCAGCTGCGCTACGGCCCATTCAGCGTTCGCTCGGCGCTTTTCTCCTTCAAAGCTGAATGGCTTCGTTGCGACACCCACGACAAGAATACCTAGTTCACGCGCCACGCTGGCAACAATGTGTCCTGCTCCAGAGCCAGTTCCGCCACCGGCACCGATTGTCACAAAAACCATATCAGCGCCTTCTAGGGCTCCGCGGATATCATCGAGTGATTCCTTGGC
This sequence comes from Candidatus Saccharibacteria bacterium UBA2018, assembly GCA_002335175.1. Taxonomy (GTDB): domain Bacteria; phylum Patescibacteriota; class Saccharimonadia; order Saccharimonadales; family Saccharimonadaceae; genus UBA1020. The sequence continues at coordinate 26,378 of DDCA01000001.1, read as the reverse complement.
AGCATTCTCTCCCACTGATGGGTCGGCTCCGGCACCAAGACCGCCGGTAGCTTCTTTGCCTAGGTGAATTTTGACATCCGCCTTACTGTTATGAAGCGCCTGGGCGTCAGTATTCATAGCAATAAACTGGACGCCGGCCAAACCGGCATCTTTCATGCGGTTAACAGCAGAGCCACCGGCACCACCGACGCCGACGACTTTTATGCTGGCAAATGTCTGTATTTCGCTTGGCTTTACTTCAGGCATGAAACTCTACCTAACCCTGTTCTATTCAAAAAGTTTGTTCATTATCAGTATAGCATCCTGAACACGTTTCCTAAACTTTGAATTTGCCGAGAAATTTGCGGGCGCCGTTCGATGCTTTTTTGAAGGATTGCTTGGCATTCTTGCCGTTGTTTTTTCGCTCACGAGTACTTTTTTTACCACTGTTACCGAGGGCACTCTCGGAGTCTATTAACATAAGTCCGCAGGCAGCTGCATACTCGGGTTGTTCAATGTTTTCAATTGCACCGCCAAGACCGTGGACCTGTCCAACGCGCGCCGCCAATCCCAATTTCGTGCGGGCAAACTCGACGATATTAGCTAGGTTGGCGGTTCCGCCCGTAAGGACTACGCCGCTTGGCAGCTGTCCGGCCCGGCCGGCTTTTTTTAACTCATTTTCCACGGCTTCAAAAATTTCTTCGAGCCGGGCTTCAACTATTTCATCAATATCAGATGTGCTGAAGGTGTAAATATCTTCGCCCTCTTTGACACTTATCCCTTCATTATTCTTCCGGCCAGTGGCGCTCGCATGGCTTAATTTAACCTTTTCAGCAATCTCAGGATCGGCTTTTAACCCGATTGCAAGGTCGTTGGTAATATTTGCACCCCCGACTGGTACGACGCCAACATATTGCAAGTCGCCTTCTTCAAATACGGCCACGCTCGTGGTGCTAGCACCCATGTCAATCACTGCCACCCCATTTTCAATCTGCTGCTCTTTCAGAACCGCTTTGGCCGCGGCCAAGACTGATGGAACAATCGTATGAGCATCGACTTTTGCCATTTCAGCTGTTTTTTGCAGGTTATGAAGATGTGGCGCCAGGGCTGATACGACATTAGCCCGGATTTCCAATCGTGTACCGGTCATACCAAGCGGATCCTTGATGTTATCTTGTCCGTCCAGGCGGTAACTATGTGGTACGACTTCTAGAATTTCGCGGTTTGCCGGAACTTTTCCGACCGTTGCGACATCTTCTATCCTCATTAGGTCTTCGTGCGTAACTTCGTGGTCCATGGCACCAACGGCAATCATGCCATCAGCCTTGACGCTTAGAATGTGTGACCCGTTAATACTGACGGTTGCATAGTCAACTTGGTAGCCACTCATGCGCTCGGCCTCGCCCAAAGCAGCATCTATTGCTGCGGCAGGGCCTTGTAAATTAGCTACGACACCTTTTCTCATGCCCGTATTTGGAGCCTGGCCCACACCGACGACAGACGGTGCGCCGGTTGTACTATCGATGTGTCCGACCACGCAGCGAATAACGGTCGTACCGATGTCGATGCCGACGGCATAACGGGCATTTTCTTGCATGGTGATTAGTATAGCGCTTATGCGATAGTTTGGGTAGAGTTCTGGTTGCTCTTATAGCTGCGTTAAGATTTCGGCGCCGTGTTCTGTAATAAGCACGGTATGTTCAAAGTGTGCAGCTAAGCTGCCATCCTTGGTACTAATCGTCCATTTATCAACTTGGTCTGTCATAACCCGTTCGCTGCCAAGTGTTGCCATTGGTTCAATAGCAATCGTATCGCCAACGTTCAAAATAGTTCCCGTTCCGGCTATGCCGTAGTTTGGGACCTCTGGGGGCATATGCATCTCGTTTCCTACACCATGCCCAACCAAGTCGCGAATAATTCCGAGCTTCGCCCCCGCCAGTACTTTCTCAACGGCCGCTCCAATATCACCGGTTCGGGTGCCATCGCCGTTTATCGCATCAATTCCGGCATACAAACTGCGTTCGGTCATGTTCAGCAAGTGCTTAACCGCTCCGCTAGGCGTTTCGCCAATTACAGCCGTAAACGCGGCGTCGGTTTTCATACCCTGGTAGGTAATGACAAGATCAAACCCTACCACGTCACCTTGTTCAAATGGTTCAGCAGTTGGCACGCCATGCACGATAGCATCGTTGACACTGATACAAATGGCATTTGGAAACCCGACTTCAGCAGTTTTATAGGTGGCACTAGCGCCGTGCCGGTTGATTTCGCCGGCCACCCAGTTATCAACCTCCAGACCCGTCATCCCAACTCGCAAATACTTCTTCAAATCATCAAAGATAGTAGCCAGAATTTTGCCGCCGTCGCGCATTGCTTGCACTTGATCGGCGGTTTTAGGGGGTTGTGACATAGCGCTTATTCCGGCAACGTTACGATTTCAGCATAGAGACGGTCGTGGACTTCGCCGGCAGTACCGGTTCCGTCCAAATGAATAATCCGGATTCCCTGTTCGGCAAAACTGCCAAGCACCGGATACATTTTTTGGCGGTATATCGTCATGCGTTTTGCTATCGTTTCTGGGGTGTCTTCCATCCGGCCCCGGGTTTCAAGCCGGCGCATGATTTCGGCTTCCGGTACTTCAAACACGACGACAAGATCGATCGATTCATCGTTGTTTTCAAGATACTCACCGAGCCATTCGGCCTGGGCTTTGGTACGAGGAAACCCGTCTACGATAATATTGGCATAATGTTTAGCTTTTGCGTCCTGGACCGCTTCATTGAAGACCTCGTACGTCAGCTCGTCGCTGACAAGATCTCCAGACTTCAGCACATTGATAACATCCGGGTCGGTACTCGCCCGCAGCATTTCACCGGTGCTAAGCCACTTCCAGCCTTCGCGAACAGCCAGCATTTGGCCTTGCATGCTCTTACCGGCGCCAGTCGGTCCAAAAAACAGTATCATTGTGAATTATTGTAGCTTGTCTTTTACGATTCGGGCAACTATTGCACCGTCTGCGGTATTGCCCACTTTGGCTTTGACGGCTTTTATAACCATGCCCATAGATTGCATGCCGGTTGCGCCCATCTCATTAATAGTCTGAGTCACTATGTCGGCCACTTCGGTTTCACTCAGTTGTTTCGGTAAGTATTTCTCAAGGACAGCCGATTCATTTTTTTCGTTTTCGGCTAATTCCGGGCGTCCGTTTTCTTCGTACAGTTTTATGCTTTCCGCACGCTTTTTTACTTCTCCTGCAATAATTTTTTCGTACTCGTCGTCACTCAAGCCTTCGTCGCGCTTACCGAGTGCTACCTCTTCGTTCAAAAACGCTGCCTTTAAGCCGCTTAAAACATTAGCTTCAAAACGATTGCCGCTCAAAAGAGCGGCTTTTATGTCGTCCTGTAGCCGGTCACGAAGCGCCAACTAGCGTACTCCGAGGCGCATCTTGGCCATCTTGTCTGCCTTGCGGGCTTTTCGGATGATAGCTTTGTTGCGTCGTTCAGTTTTACTTATCGGCTTGCTAAAACGCATACTGGCTTTAGCCGTCGAAAGTACACCGCTCTGCAATACCTTGCGGTTAAAGCGGCGGATAACGTTCTCGTTGGCCTCGCGTTCGTCTTTACGTGTAACTTGTACCATATCCCAAGTAGTGTAACAGATACGGGGTCAGTTGGCAACTGGGCTACTACTCCAAGTTTTCCGTGCTTGGGTCACCGTACTTTGATACACTCACCCCTGTATATGGTAGCGAGCGTGCTGACTGGTCGTCTTCAATCCTGATAAGCGTAAGTGCGCTATCTGCCAGCGACGGCTCCGCTACCGACGCTTCTATGCGCCTTGCTTCTTCAAAATCGCCCATTTCAATCGCATGGTTCCAGTGCCGCTCATTATCATTTACTGTCATGATTATTCTCCACTTAATGGTTACCTATCACCATACTCCTCTGTAATCAACTATTCAACTGTTATTTCCAAATGCAGCAAACGGCCTTCAACACTGCGTCTACCTTGCCATTCATTAATATCCGGCTGATACCAGCTGCTAATCACCGTGCCGGGTTCGATAAAGAATTGGTCCGGCGCATTGAAAGCGAGTAGTTGCATCGTCGTCCCATCGGCTGCTTTAGCCTCGAGTTTGACATGTTGGCCGTTAGCACCCATTCGGCGAACGCCAGTTACGGTTAGCGCGTCGGTTTTAAGGATAGGTTGCGGGTTACCGTTGCCAAATGGCTCCAATTGATCCAGTAGTTTGACTAAGTCTTCCGAAACAGAGGCAAACTCGGCCAGGATGTCGGCTTTTGGAAGCAGTAAAGCAGCCTGATTTTTCAGCTTTTGGTCACGGTAATGCTTATTCACCCGTTCCCTAAATGCCTGAATATTTTTAGTTGGGATAGTCACGCCAGCTGCTAATTTATGCCCTCCGCCGGATGTAATTATGTCGCTCGCGCTTTTGATGGCCTCGGCTGCCGAAAAGTCACCATAACTTCTAGCGGAGCCTTTGGCTACTTCTCCCATCTCCTGCAGCACGAAAGTCGGTTTGGCAAACCGCTCCAGTAACTTTGCAGCTACGATTCCAACGATGCCGTGGTTCCAGTTCGGTGCGCTTACAACAAGTACGTTGTCCTGATTGAACTGCTCGGCTTGCTCGACAGCTTCTTTATAAATTATGTCCTGTTCAGCCCGGCGGGCAGCGTTTAGAGCGTCGAGCTCCTGCGCTTTTTCGAGCGCTGTCATGCCGTCTTTAGCAGTCAGCATATCAAGGGCAATCTGGGCTGTCTCCAGTCTACCGGCAGCATTCATCCGCGGTCCTAATGCAAAACCGAGGCTCCTGGCATTGACCTTGTCTGGCTCGACGCGCGCCACCGCCATCAGTGCCTTCAAACCGGGCCGGCGCGTCCGCGCCAATACCTTTAGTCCCCAGAACACGTTAGCCCTATTTTCATCAACCAGTGTTACAACATCACAAACAGTACCAAGTGCCACCAAATCGAGCAGCCATTTTTCTTGTCCGGGCTCAAGGCCGGGCAGTTTCGTCTGCAAGGCCTGCACTAATTTAAACGCTACCCCAACGCCGGCCAAATCAATAAACGGATAAGAATGGTCTGGCCGCTTCGGATTGATAACTGCAACGGCTGGCGGTTGGACATCAAGCACGTTGTGGTGATCGGTAACAATGACATCGACGCCAAGCTCATTTGCCCGAACAATTTCTTTGGTACTCAGCGAACCGCAGTCGACCGTAATAATGAGCTGTGCCCCGTCCGCCGCAATTCGCTCTATCGCATCGACTGTTAAACCATAGCCTTCCACAAACCGGTTTGGTATGAATGCCTTTACATGTTCAAACCCAAACGACGAAAATGCATCAAGCAACACCGTCGTAGCCGTCAACCCATCAATATCGTAATCACCGTAAATCGTAATTCGTTCTTGGTTTTTTCGTGCTCCAGTCAGCCGCTTGACTGCTCTCTGCATGTCCGGCAACAGAAAGGGATCGTGCTTAGCGTCGTAGCTCGGATTTAAGAACGCATCACGCTGCGCCTGCGTCTTTAATCCACGCGCTTTAAGAATCTCCTCAAACAACTTTGTAGCCGACATTACTCTTATTATTTCAAACAATTCATGATTTTATCGGAATTCATTTCCGTAAAATCGTGGCAACTAAGGGAAAGCCCAGCGAAGCGATAGGAAAAACCGTAGGTTTGTCCTATGTGATTTTACACCGGTTGGATATCACTAGAAGCGCGCTTGGTCCGGCCAGTCTGATGCTGCTGGCTTTTGATGACAATGCTTTGGAGTTCTTTGAAAATCGGGAACTGTTTGTTGGTCGAGTAAATCTTAGTATTGCCCTGCTTTTCAGAGCTTAAAAACCCAACCTTTTCGAGACGTTTCAGTTCGCGCTGGATGTTGCCCGGATCTTCTTTTATTAGTTTAGCTAAGCCCCGAACATGGGTATGAAAGTCAGGATACTTGGCATATACAACCACGATTTTTCGGCGCACTCGGCTAGTAATAAAAACGTCTAACATACTCTCCCTGAATAGATTTAGTTGATTTAGGATTTTCGTTTGGTTACTAACAATCGTAGCACAATCTTACAACAATAGCCAAGCCTAATTTTTCACTAAATTGCGAAATTTCATGTCTGCTCAAGGGAAAAGAGCAGCCAGTCCCGAGTGATTTATTCACTCGCACCGCGATAAGAAAACCGTAGGTTTGTCCTATTACTTTTAGTGCCAGTTCAGTACTATCTGGTTGATTTTGGCAATTGTTTCTTCGTGAGACGGTATCGAATTATCTGTGTAGTAGTGGTCGGTACCCATGTAATTTTCTTTGACATCAAGAATATGCAGTTCGTCGGCAGCCATGTGTAGCTTGTCAACGGCCGGAATCGAGGCAACCGGCGTGGCAACCACAATCTTTGCCGTGCGGATTGGTTTTAAAAAGTCCATTGCCACATCAATTGCGGCGCCATTATCAATGCCGTCGGCTACAAGAATAACCGTCCTGTCGAGCAACATAGTTTTGTCGATTAGCCCCCCGTCCCCAAGCAGCCGGTTGATACGTTGGAACGCCTCCCGCCGCTGTTCGTCCAGATAGCCGTGGAACTCCGAGGTGTATTCATCCACTTCACCAGCCGAGAACATTCCGTTATACGTGAAGCCGCCGCCTTGTGAAACGCCGCCAAATGACGTGCTCTCCCCCGGTACTTCTATCGTTTCAATCAGGAGCAAAGTAAGGATACAGTGGAGTCTGGCTGCAATCTGCTCACCTACCAGCACCGCACCGTCTGACAGTGCGACAACCGCGCAGTTTTCGTATCGGTACTTGTCTAATAACTGCGCCGCTAGTTTCATACCGGCGTCGGCCCGGGATTCAAAATACATATGTTTATTCTAACAGGAATTATAGAAGTGGTTTACCCCTCCATCGCAAGTTCGAAATGAATTCAAATTTACGACACCACCCCCTAAAGCTCGTCTCCGTCTCGTATGAGTTTATATTGGAACAGTAGCCTATAATCAAATGTATGCAGTATTACGAGGTAGCCCCGACTCGCATCGTACGGACCGGAACCGACTGGCTGACATATTCGTCGAATACGCAGCTTGCCATCGGTGCACTTGTTCGTATTCCGGTTGGGACCCGGACGATGAATGGGCTCGTCTTAAGGGAAGTAAAAAAACCTTCGTATGACGTCAAGCCGGTTGCGGGTTTGCTTGAAGACACACCGCTGCCAAACCCATACGTCGAACTTGCCCGGTGGCTAGCCGACTATTATATGACCCCCCTCGCAACCGTTCTCACCACTATGCTTCCCCGTGGCCTCGAAAAGAAGCGTCGTACGCGTTCACCGGATACACTGTCGGTTCGCCGAAAACGAACAAATTTTGTACTCAACTCAGACCAGTCGGCTGCTGTTTACACTGTAGAAAATGCTTCGGTCGGTACTATCCTGCTTCACGGAGTGACAGGATCCGGTAAGACCGCGGTATATATTGAACTCGTTAAGCGGGCGCTTGCCCGTGGCCAGTCGGCTATCGTGCTCGTCCCCGAGATTGCCTTAACCTCACAATTAATTGCCGAGTTCTCCAACCATTTCCGCGATGTCTTGCTTGCCCATTCCCGCCAGACTGAAGCAGAACGGCATGCCGTGTGGCGCCAAGCTTTACATGCGTCGACACCCCAAGTCGTTATCGGTCCTCGCTCTGCCCTCTTCTTGCCGCTACCGCACGTCGGCCTCATCGTTATCGACGAAGCCCATGAACCAACCTACAAGCAGGAACAGTCACCCCGTTACCATGCCCTTAGGGCAGCCCATAGCTTGGCTGAAGCATCGCAGGCAAAACTTGTTCTTGGAAGTGCTACTCCCCTAGTGACAGATTATTATCTGGCGCAGTTCGCCTCCCGTCCTGTAATTCGTCTCGACAAACCGGCGGTTCAGAACACTGTAAAGCCTGATGTTAGCTTGGTTGACATGACCAAGCGAAGCAACTTTAAGCGGCACCGTTTCCTATCGGACACTTTGCTGCTCGAGCTTGAAAAAACATTTGCGAGCGGCAACCAAGCACTTATATTCCATAACCGCCGCGGCAGTGCCAGTATGACGTTGTGCGAAAATTGTGGGTGGCAAGCCGGTTGTCCTCGTTGTTACGTACCCTTAACACTTCATGGTGATCAGCATCTGCTCCGCTGCCATATTTGCGGCTATAAGGCAAAGGTGCCGACTAGCTGTCCGGATTGTGGTTCCGTCGATATCTTTCATAAGGGCATAGGCACCAAGCTAATTGAGTCAGAGCTGCGACGGTTATTTCCCGACAAAACCATCGCCAGGTTCGATGGCGATTCGGCCGATAACGAAACCGTCGAGGCCAGGTATAACGAGCTCTATCAAGGTACTATCGATATTATTATTGGCACGCAGGTTATTGCCAAAGGCCTTGACCTGCCGAAGCTAAGGACCGTCGGCATTGTGCAGGCCGACGCGGGACTCAGTTTGCCGGACTACTCTTCGGCTGAGCGTACCTTCCAGCTGCTGGCACAAGCAATCGGCCGGGTTGGTCGCTCGACCCATCCGACTACAGTTATTGTTCAGAGTTACCAACCTACCCACCCGGTTGTAGTGGCCGGGCTCCACCAGGATTACGCTGGATTTTACGACCTAGCCATGAAGCAACGCAAGACGGCAGTTTTCCCGCCGTTTACGCACCTCCTGAAATTGCAATGCGTCTATAAAACCGAATCTTCGGCCGTTACTAACGCAAAAAAACTAGCCGAAATATTACGGGCCAAGCTGCCGGGCGACGTTGAGATCCTTGGCCCAACCCCGGCTTTTTATGAGCGCACCCGCGACACATACCGCTGGCAATTGGTCCTAAAGTCACCTAAACGTTCCCATCTCCAAGCCGCCGTCCGCCTGCTGCCTCCTCAGTACTGGCAATTCGAGCTCGACCCCCAAAGTTTGCTGTAATTTAGTAAAAAAAGTGTAGAATGATTGTATGCGCAGCAACACAAGCGGTTTCACAATTGTCGAGTTACTGGTCGTTATCGTTGTGATCGCTGTCTTGGCCGCTATTACGGTGGTCGCCTTCAACGGCGTACAAAACAGAGCCTACGAAAGCAGCGTCCGCAGCGACCTTGCAATGATAGCCAAGAAGATAGAACTCTATAAAATTAGCTCAACGGGTGATAACTACCCTATCGCCGTAAGCGGAACCCAGCGTGACGAACTTGAAACAATTGATATTAAAGTAGGTACGGGTGCCTATAGCACAGTAGCTAACAGCAATCTTACCTATATCTCCTCTACGAACGGAACTGACTACGTGGTGCTCGCCACCGTAAAAAATGGGCCTGTTCTTTATGTCAGAGGCAGCAATCCAGCGATTCAAGTTTATACGGGTCCTCCGTCGTACCCGAACGGAACTATGTCAAACATTGCTACTGCTGCTGGGCTAACCGGCACATTTAATGAAGCTACTGCTGCTTATGTCAGCACGGGTGGCGGGTGGCGATTCTGGGACTGATTTAACCCCTTCCAGCATGCTATAGTTAGTCGTATGAAGAAAGCCGTAAGCGGTTTCACAATCGTTGAACTGCTCATTGTCGTTGTTGTCATTGCCATCCTGGCAGTCATGACCGTGGTTGCGTTCAACGGCGTACAAAACCGGGCTAACGATAGTGTTGTTCAGAATGACCTTCGGGCACTCGCCAAGAAGATGCGCCTTTACCATATCGACAACTCGGCCTATCCAAGTACGTTTCCGGCGCTAGAAAGCATGCAATATAAAGCATCTGGCGGCGCATATGCAATCACCCCGACCGTATCACGTAACCATATTTACTGTATTGCCACCGGCCTGAACGATTACGCACTCCTTGCAAAAAGCAAGTCCGGCAATGCGTATATCCTCCAAAACGACGGGGCTATCCTGCCGTTTGCCACCGCATGGGGCGCCGCTACGACGGCCGGTAGCTTATGCGATTCGATTGATGGTGCCGGCACTCTCTATACAACGGCCAATGCGGCCGGTTACTGGACGGGGCAAACTCCGAACTGGGGAGCTTGGACTGGCGTCTAAAGAGCCGTTTCTTTCTCTGTTATACTTACAAGTAATGAAAAAAGAAGACATCATCACGCTGCCAAATGCCCATCTGCGGCAAAAATCTGCCCGCGTACATGTAGTAACCGACGACACAAAGCAGCTTATTGAAGATATGACCTCTGCCGCCCTCGACTGGGAAGATTCCCGGCCGCATGAGATTTCAGCCGCCCTGGCTGCCGTCCAAATCGACAAGCTCGAACGTGTCGTGATTGTCCGAACCGACTTCGAAACCAAAGAAAACCGCGATTTTACCGTTCTTATCAACCCCGAAATCGTTAAAACCGAAGGTGAACTCGTCGCCGACTACGAGGGCTGCCTAAGTGTTAGCAAAGTCTACGGCAAAGTACCGCGCTGGACCAAAATCCGCGTTCGTGCCCTTGATGAGACTGGCCAGCCCGTCCGCTTCAAAGCAGAAGGCTTCCTTGCCCGCGTTATCCAACACGAGATTGACCACACTAACGGCATGGTGTTTATCGACCACATCAAAGATCAGACTGACGCATTTTATACTCTCGACGAAAACGGAGAACTTCAACCGCTTGATTACCATGAACACATCGAAAACAATGAAAACCTCTGGACCTAGATTCATCTTTTTTGGTACCGAAGATTTTTCGGCCACCAGTTTAGAAGCACTGCTTGAATACGGCTACGATATCCGTGCGGTCGTTACGAAACCCGATACCAAAAAAGGCCGCGGGCATAAACGCTCAGCCCCACTGGTTAAAACGATTGCCGCTGAGCACAATATCCCGGTGTGGCAGCCAGAACGGCTCTCCGAAATCACGGAAGACATTAAAAAGCTGCAGCCCGTCACCGGTGTTCTGGTAAGTTACGGCCGCATTATCCCGAAGGCTACTATTAATTTGTTCACGCCCGGTATCATTAACCTCCACCCGAGTTTGCTACCAAAATACCGTGGCCCTTCGCCGATTGAATCGGCAATCGCCAATGGCGACCGGTCTACCGGTGTCTCGATTATGCAGCTTACCCACGAAATGGATGCGGGACCGGTTTACCACAAAGTGAAATTCCACCTGCCCCAGTATGAAACCGGCCCACACCTGACAAAAAAACTGGCAAGAACAGGCGCATCCGAGCTTGTCGCGTCAATCGGCGAGATTCTCGACGGCTCCCTAAAGGCCAAACCGCAAGATGACCTTAAAGCAACGTACTGTCACCTCCTTACCCGGGCTGATGGCGACCTTCACCCTACGAAACAGACTGCCCAGCAAGCCGAACGCCTTATCCGCGCGTATCTCGATTTTCCCCGCACACGCTTTGACTATAAAGGTACCAGCCTCATCGTTACCAAAGCGCACGTCGCAAAAAAACCAAAGACGCCGCTTGATGCGGCGTATAAAGATGGTAATTTTCTGGTTATTGACGAGCTCGTCGCCCCGAGCGGCAAAACTATGTCAGCCGATGCTTATTTAAAAGGCCGTAAATCTTAGGCAGCCATAGGTGGAACGCGTGGTGGTTCTTCGGATGAGGGCTGCTGCGGAGCTTGCTCCGGCTGGTTCTGCTGTGAATCAGACATACCGCCAAGGATTGCGTCGCGGTTACTGGTAATTTCTTGCTTTAGCTCCTCAAGTACGGCGGCTACGACATCCCGATAATCCGGCCGGTTTACTTCCAGCCATTTCGTCGCGGTATATTCCGAAATCAATCGGGGATCACTCGCCTCGAGCTTGGTTGCTTCCATGAGTTTTTGAAACGCTTGGTCCTGTTGGTAATTCGGCGCGTGTTCAGCCAGCCAGCTTTGAACCTTCTCCTGGTCACGGTCGATAATTTTCTCAAATTCTTCCAGCTGGGCGTCGCTCAGGCCGTCAGATAGCCGGGTGCCGACACGCAGTTCAAGCTCACTATAAATATGCTGCAAAAACGGTTTTTTCTGCTCGTCGGGCAAACCGTCCAGGCCAATGTCTTTCAGGAACTGGTCATCGAGTCGAAACATATATACTTACGTCCTTTTCTCATGGATATTTCCTTTATTATACTATGCAGACGAAAAATCCCCTTACTTATCAAGGGGATTTCGTATAGTATGTTTTGACTATTCAGCGAGATTAACGCCGTTACGCTTGGCGGCTTTGGCCAGCACATCCAAATCGGCATCGGTAAGTAGCATCGGACGGCTCCAACCGAAGCGGCCGTCTTCCATGACATAGGTCTTACCCTGGTCAGAGAATTTTGTACCGGCCTCTTGCCAGACCGATTCCCATTTGTGTTCGGGAACACCCATTTCTTTCAGAGTTTGGAACCCGCCCTCGCCAGGGTGGACAATCCGCGCATTCGGCTCGAAGTCACCCCAATTTAGCACGTCGACAGCGGGTGCTTCTGGGCCACTACCAGAGCCATCTGGAGGCGTTGGAACATCTTCGGGTGAAGCAGCAGGGCCGCCGGACTTGTAGCCGTCTGGGCCATCAAACATATCACGAACATCACTACCGTATTTGTAAGCGGTATATCCACCGACTCCGAGTAGTGCTGCGCCAGCTAGAAACGCCATAATCTTGCCGCGGCGAGTTGGTTCGCGGTCTTGGCGGCGTTCGCGCCAGTTGCGTATTCGGGTTCCGTCCATCGTCTCGGCGGCAGCTAGACCGGCACGTGCACCCCATCGGCGCCATCGGCTGCTTGCCTCATCAGGCATGGCAGTTTCATCTTCATCATCTTCATCATCCTGATCACCACGTGCAATGGCATCAAGTTCATCGGTTGGCAGTTCGGCTAATTCACCACTCGCACCATTCGCAATCGCATCCAATTCATCAGTTGGAAGTACCTGTAATTCTGTGCGGCTTTTGCCATCCGCTATCTCGTCTAGTTCCTCGGTAGGAAGTACTTCAAGCCGGTGCTTGCCGGCACCGTTGCGGGCTTCGTATTCCTCAAGTGATTCGCCATCCTTGGCATCTTGTGAAGGACCGAAGTATTTTTGGCTCAATTCATCGTAAATACTGCCGGTTTCCTCTGTAGTATCTATATCAATCTTGTGACGGCCAGAGTCACGGTCTTGCCGGCGAACGTATCCTTCCGCTTGTGACGGTGCATCAACTTCAACATCGGCACGACGTTTACCAGTCTGTGATTCCTGTGGTTTGGGTTCAGCTGACACAGATTCTTCTGATGCACTAGCTTTACTGGCGGCTTTGCCACGCTTTTCGGCCTGCTTATAGAAAGAACCGACTTCTTTACGAGTAGACTTCACGTAATCGGTGATGTCTTTCTCGTCCCAGTTTTTTTCTTCGTCATCATCGATGAAACCGTTGTGCGCCAAAGAGTTCCGGATGTCTTCTGGGTCTTCAAGTATACCTACCGCGTCTAACAGCGCTTCGTTCTCACGATTTTCCAGCCCGTCGTAAATCAGGTTTTTGTTGTGTTCTATCAAGCCAAGTTCATGATCTGAGAGGAAATTACCAGATTTGCTACCAGAACCAGCAGGTACATGAGCACTGCCGTTAGTATCAACGGTGACAAAGTCCCTGACAGCATCGGCTGAATCAGCGCGGTCTTGCTTGGAGGTGAATTTTTCGCTCATGTGGTGGATTCCTTGAAAAGTGATATTTTTTGATTTTTATTGTTTATGTGTTCAAGATTAGCATAAATAGTATAAAAAGTCAAGCATAATCACTACCCACCTCTTTACGTAACAATATCCTGTACAAAAGTTGCTCTGAGGGGCGCCGGCACAATGTGCCAGCGCCCCCCGTTGGTGAGCGAACGACGATCAGTCCGATCTGGACGGCGGAGCTGCATACGGCGCAATGGCCGTCAGGCCGACGTTGCCGCAGACCGCTCTGATGGTGTCCTCGAGGTCGATCTCGCAGCCGTCAGGCCAGAAGTCGACATTGAACCACCAGATGTCACCACCGGCCACCTGTGCGACGCCGTTGTTCTGCGTCGCACCGGTGGCTTCGTCCCAGCTGTAGTTGCCCGAGTAGAGCATCATCGTCTGGAACTGAACCGGTACCCAGTAGCCCTGCGGCAGATCGTCGCCGATCAGCTGTCGAGCCACCTGTGATGACAGGCTGTTTCCGTCCAGGAATGCTCTGAGAGCACCCAGGGTGTTGAGCGGCTCGTCGGTGAAGGAGTCGGCGACGTTCTGAACCGGGACCTGGCCCCAGCGTACGTCTGCCCTCATCACGAAGTCGCCCTCTTCGAAGCCCTGGTTCCCCAGGAAGGCCGCGATGGCCTCCTCGGGTTCCTTGCAGCCCTCCTCCTCGGGCGGGTCGCTCGGGGTGTCGGATGGGTCGTCGCCGGGGTCACCCCCCGACGGCTCAGACGACGGCTCCTGGGTTGGAGTCGCCGACGTGGTGGGGCCGTCCGGCTCCGGGTCGTCCGAAGACGACCCGGAAGCCGCACTGAATCCCAGCAGCAGAAACCCCGCCGCTGCAAGCAGCAGCGTCAGGAGAAGTGCCGGGACCTTGTTCATCGTGCCTCGGCACTCGAAGCAGCGGAAGCCGACGCGCGTGCGCCGGTGGGCTGCTGGTCGTCGTCACGGTGCGGAACACCGGAACGCCGGCTGTTGCGCTCGCGCTGCCTGTCCTCCACGGCCCACCGGTCGATGATCGTCTGGGCGGCGCTGGCGCTGGCCCGAGCCGACGCTGTCACGGCGTTGCTGCGGTCGAGGAACATCATGATGCCCAAGGCGATGGCCGCCGCGAGGGCGGGCACGCCGAGAACCCACCAGTCCAAGGTCATGTCGCTGGTGCCGACGATGACCAAGCAGACCGCCAGGACGACCAGGAAGGTAATCCCAGCCGTCTGGACGTAGCGGACCATGTTGGCGGTCATGCCCGTCACCGAAGCGAAGGCAGAGACCGCCACCGCCCTGATGTCGCGCTGACCGGTCTCGAGCTGGTCGACGCGCGCGCGCAGCTGCGTGACGTCCGCCTCGATGTCCTCGAGACGGTTGTGACGGTCCGAGCCCTCACGCGCGGTGAGGATCTCGTTGTGCCAGCGGACGCGGTCGGACAAGCTGAGGTCGTCATCGAGCGGCTCCTCGGACTGGCTGCCCGAGTCGTTGGTCGGCTCCGTGGCGGAGTCGGCCTCCGGCTGGGGCTCGTCGCCCTGGCCGGTGAGCCGCTCCTCGGCACGGTCCGCCACCTCCGTCGCGCGCTCGGTGCGCTCGGCGTCGGCGGTGGCCATGGCCTCGGTCGCCTCTCCGTTGTTGGCGGCGGTGACGACCTCGTTGTGCTCGCGCGTGGCGGCGGCCGCCTCGGCGGCGACCTGTCGGACCTCGGGGGTGTCCCCGTAGCGCTCCGACAGCGCCTTGACCCGCTTCTTCAGCTTGGTGAGCTGACGACCGGTCTCGACGAGCGAGCTGTTGATGCGGCCGTCGACGAAGGCTGCGATGGCACGAGCGTTGTCGAGCCCGACCTGCTGGCCGAGGATCTCGATGTCCGTCGGGTTGTCGGACCCGGGGCCGTCCTGCGGGGTGGCGGTCGTCATGACCGTCTCCTTTCGGTTCAGCGCCCCCTTGTTGGGACGCTAAAGGGTGATCACCGCTGGTTCAAAACACCAGCTGAAATGCTTTGAACGCATCAGCGATCGCCGCGCGAGATATCTGATCTCGTGCGGTGATCTACTGATACGTTCGTGGTTGTCGTTCGTTCACATCGTAGGTGTTAAAGGAGTATAAATACTCATGAACAGTCACCTGCGATCTGCCGTTTAAAGGCAGCACGGAATGTTCTACCTGAACTCCGTGCTTGCCTTCAAACGCGTTTGTAAACGGTATTGGTACGTAAAAAATTGTTAATTTGCTCAAAAAAAGCCAAGGGAAGACCCCCGGCTCTATTGCTGCTACATTGTAGCATTTTTGGTGTAATTTGTCAATACTACTTCAATGTACGTTTGACCAGTTCACGAGTAAAGAATTCGAGTTTGTCGCCCTCTTCAAGCTGAAGCTTTTTGGTCGTTTTGAGTGACAGCCCACACATCTCACCCTCGAAGACCTCTTTTACTTCGCTTTGGGCGCGCTGTACCTTGGTGACTTCGACTTCGGCAATTTGCTCCGAACCGCGCAGCACGCGGGCTTTAACGTTCGGCTGTGCCTTTCCACTGGTGACCTCACCGCCGCAAATAACTTCATCTTTCAATGTCCGGAAGATGCCCTTAATCGTCAGCTTACCGACCTCGGTTTCGACGACCTCTGGCGCAATGAGTGCCTCCATGCTCTCGCGGGCGTTGTCGAGCAGTTCGTAAATAACGTTATAAATGCGGACTTCTACCTTGTCGCGGGCGGCTTGGCGCTTGACGGCTGGCGGCAGGTCAACGCTAAACCCGTAGATAACGGTGCCTTCGGTGGCTGCAAGGTGGATGTCGTTCTCCGAAATATTACCAACCCCGGAACCAACGATACGCAAATTGACGGCACCTTTGGTATCGATGAGTCGCAAACTATCCATAACTGAGGTCAATGAGCCCTGTACGTCGGCTTTGACGATGACATTGAAGTCGGCCGCTTCCCTTGCCTGGTTCATTAGTTTCAAGATATCGGCCCCTGTGACATTGGTCTCGGCAGATTGGCGCTCACGCTCCAGCCGGTTAGAAACGGTTGCCTGGCGAGCTTCCTTTTCGGTTTTTACGAGATTGAATTCGTCACCAAACTGAGGCAGATCCTTGAAACCGGTAACGATAACGGGGGTTGATGGGCCAGCTTCCTTGATGGCCTTGCCTTTAAAGTCAAGCAGCGTCCGTACTTTCGCATAGCTGGTTCCTGCAACGAGGAATTGCCCCGGATGCAGCTTGCCGTGCTCCACCAGCAATCCAACGACTGAGCCGCGGCCTGTTTCCATGTGGGCTTCGATAACGAGACCCTTTGCTGGAATGTCTTCGTCGGCCTTTAACTCTTCTAAATCGGCAATCAGCAGGACGCTTTCGAGCAGTTTGTCGAGGTTCTGGCCGGTCTTGGCGCTAACTTCAACCATAATGACATCGCCGCCCCACTCCTCTGGATTCAAATTGTGTTCAGTCGCGAGCTGGGTTTTGACCAGCTGCGGGTTGGCCGTTTCTTTGTCCATCTTGTTGATAGCAACAACGATTTTTGCATTCGCTTCACGGGCAAAACGAATTGCTTCGACAGTCTGCGGCTTCACTCCGTCATCGGCGGCTACAACAATAATTACCACGTCGGTCAACGTCGCACCGTGCTGGCGAAGGGCTGCAAAAGCTTCGTGCCCCGGCGTATCGAGCAAGGTAATCTTGCGCCCATTTTTCTCAACTTGGTAGGCCGAAATGTGCTGTGTAATGCCGCCAGCTTCGTCGTCAACTGTCTTGGTTTCCAAAATAGCATCAAGTAAGCTCGTTTTACCGTGGTCGACGTGGCCCATAACGGCTACGATTGGCGGGCGTTCGACTGCTTTGTCGCTTAATTGGTGACTTTCGCGGGCTGGGCCGGCGGTCGCCTCACGTTTTTCGAGTTTTACGTCCTCGAGACCAAGCTCTTCAACGATGATTGTCGCCGTTTCAAAGTCAATCTTTTGGTTAATGGTCGCAATAATCCCATTCTTGAAGAGTTCGCCAATCAAAGTGGTTACCGACAAATTTAGGGTTTCTGCCAGTTCGCCGACAGTAATGG
Source organism: Candidatus Saccharibacteria bacterium UBA2018 (assembly GCA_002335175.1). Lineage (GTDB taxonomy): Bacteria > Patescibacteriota > Saccharimonadia > Saccharimonadales > Saccharimonadaceae > UBA1020. The sequence goes on along the minus strand of DDCA01000001.1, from coordinate 8,711 downwards.
CATCGGCAATGGTAACGACTTTTTGGGTGCTGTCTGCGGGTGAATCAGCCATCTCGGCGCTCCTTTCTGCTCGGGGCTGGATGCGCCGAGCGTGGTTATTTGCTACTCATTACTTTTTCTTGAGAGAAAGTGAAATCTTGCGGTTGTCTTTGTCGACCTCTAACACCTTGAACGTCTTGCGTTCGTTCAGTGTAAAGATCTTTTCAGGATCCACGTCGCTGCCGCCGCCAAGTTCAGAAATATGAACGAGGGCTTCGACTGCCGGGCTTAGCTGGACGAAGGCACCAAATGGCGTAATACGGGTAACCGTACCTTCGACTTCAGTCCCGGGGGTAAGTTTTTCGACTTCATCGAGCCATGGGTCTTTTAGTAGCTGCTTAATGCTGAGGCTCAGGCGGTCTTTGTCGATAGAAATAATCTTAGCTTCAATCGTTTCACCGACTTTGACGTAGTCGGCTGGGTTATTGACGCGTTCCCATGAAATTTCAGATATATGTACCAGCCCTTCAATGCCGTCAACGTTCACGAAGACACCGAAATCAACCACGCCGGTAGCGACGCCTTTAATGGTGTCCCCTACCTTCAGGCTTGCGAATCGAGCCGCCAAACCGTCTTTAATGGCTTCTTTTTCACTGAAAATCAGCTTGTTGGCACGCCGGTCGGCATCCAAAATACGCACGCTCAATTCTTTACCAATCAGACTGTTTAAGCGCTGCAGAATTTCATCTTTGTCGCTCGAGCCAACTCGTGGATAGTGCTCTGCTGAGAGCTGCGAAACAGGCAAGAAGCCGCGGACGCCTTCGTATTCAACGAGCAATCCGCCCCTGTTAGCATCGTACGGGCTGACCTCGATGATTTCGCCTGCCTCGAACTTAACGATAACTTCTTCCCAGCCGCGGTCTTTTGCCGCTTTGCGGAGGCTTAGCAAGCTATAGCCGTTGTCGAGTTCGCTATCAACGATACTAGCAGTCACTTCGTCGCCAACGTTCAGTTGGCGTGAAAAGCCAACTTCTCGGCGCGGGACCAATCCGACACCCTGGGCGCCAAGGTCAATTAATACTTCATGCTTTTTCAGGCTTAAAACGGTTCCGGTAATAGTTTCACCGGCGACCAGTTGTTGGACGTTTGACTCTTGAGCTAACAGCTCGTCCATAGTGATGGCAGCCTTCGTGGCAGATGATACCATATGGGTAATAAACTCCTTGCTTACGTAATATTAGTCGCTTGGTCGGACGTTTGGGAGAAAGTATCCAACCTCGCGGTGACTGGAGGTAATTATACTCTTATCGTCCCGAGAAGTCTAGTAGTGGAAGCGGCGGGACTGCACGTATGAAACCGCAGCATAGGTAACGACTGCGATTATGCCCGCAGTGGCAAGTACGTCACCGGGGCCCGTGGCAGGCAAATCTTCCTCAGCAGTCGTTGAAGTTTCTTCAGTTTGATCCGCGTCATCTGTTGCGGGTACATTTGAAGAGCCGTCATCGACTGGTGATTGATTGTCGGCTGGCTTGTCAGATGTCTGGTCGTCGCTCGTTGTGTCTTTGCCGTTAGTGGCGGGCTCGTTGGTACCCGTCTCTTTATTGCCCTCTTGTGATTGGTTATAGCGCTGCACGCCGTACAACCCGCTGACGAGTACCACCATCAGTAGTACGCCAACGATAATATAACTAGCTAATGAGCCTGTTTCAGAGCTGTTTCGTCCCATAATCTCACTTCCTCGCATTACTATGCAATACTATAGCGTTCCAGGCAAAAACTCGCAAGTTACCGCCGAGGCTGCTACACTTTTAGTAGCTATGATTATCGCGGTTGATACGGGAGGGACAAAAACGCTGGTTGCGCTGATGGACGCCGACGGCCATGTCGTAAAGCAGCGAAAATTTCCCACACCGCCTCAAATTCCAGACTACTTAACAGATCTGACCAAGGCAATTGACAAAATGTCAGCGGGCGAATCCATTAAAGCCCTCTCGATAGCCTTACCGGGTACGATTATTAACGGGACCATGGTGTGGGGTGGCAATCTAGGCTGGCGCGGTTTTGATGCGGCTGCAATTCTCTCAAAACGCTACAAATGGCCGATTTTCGTAGAAAACGATGCCAACGTAGCCGGTTTGGCCGAAACAAAATTGCTGAAAACAATCCCCAATGTCTGCCTTTATGTGACGATTGGAACCGGCGTCGGAACCGGTATTATTACAGATGGCCGAATAGACCCGGCTTTTGCAGCAACAGAAGGCGGCCAAATTGTACTCGAGCACGACGGAATTCTTCGACGTTGGGAAACATTTGCCTCGGGCAAAGCAATTCACCAAACATACGGTAAAATGGCGAGCGAAATTTCTGACAAACAGACTTGGTACCGTATAGCGAAAAATACGGCTGTGGGACTGATGGCGCTAGTTCCTGCGCTCCGTCCAGAGGTTATTATCATTGGCGGCGGTGTTGGTGCCCATTTCGATAAGTTCGATAGCGACTTGATTGGTATTATGCGCGAGCACTTACCCGCCAAATATATGCCGCTTATCAGGCAGGCTGCCAACCCCGAAGAAGCTGTCTTATATGGATGTTACTATAGTGCCATCGACCGCCTCGCTGCTTGAACGCTTGGCCGTTTACTACCCTGAGCTTCATTTCGAAGTCGGGGAGCAGTTTGAGTGGCAGCCAAAGGAAAAAATGATTCTTTACGACCCGGCCGACGTCTTTCACGATGCCCATCTGCTGCATGAAACAGCCCACGCAATCCTACAACACGAACAATATGAACGTGATATCGATCTCATCAAGATGGAACGTGACGCCTGGGAACTGGTGCGAAATAACTTAGGTCCGCATTACGGAGTTGAGGTTCCAGCCTCGATTGTCCATCACGACATGGATACCTACCGGGACTGGCTTCATGATCGGAGCACTTGCCCAAACTGCCAGTCTACTGGTATCCAGACCAAGAAGTTCGCCTACCGCTGCTTATCTTGCTCCCAAGCTTGGCGCGTCAACGAAGCACGGACGTGTGCCCTTCGACGCTACTCGGTATAAGCAGTAGCTTCAAAATAAAACACCCCCGAAACCGGGGGTGTTTTATTTTGCGGGCTTTTCTTAAGCAGCTTTAGAAGCTACGTCAGAAGCCTTCCGGCGGCGTGAAATACGACCACCTTTGGCACCGGCAATACGGGCCAGGTCAGGGTTAGCGGCAAAGCCACCAGTTCGACCGTTTTTACCACCTTTTGCACCAATTTTGGCGTAAAAGTTCGGGTCTTTTGCTAAGTTTTTGGCAGCAGCTTTCTTGCCACCTGCGATAGTTCCAGCCATATCCTTGGCTCCTTATATATTAAAAGTCTGGCCAGCTAACACCGGTCAGACCCTCCTAATAACTCTCACAAACCTCATATGTGGTATGTGTATGATTGCATCATATCATAGCTTATGCTTTATGTCAATATTTACCATGTGCGTTTTTATGTTTTAAAAGGTATTGTGCTTATGCGTTTCGTGCTATATTATAGATACAGTTTCTGTGTTTACTGCTATAAAATACAGAGATGGCACCTGTTTGAATCCAGATTAGATTTAAACGCATTAAACAACGACCTGCTCTGCGAGACGGGTCGTTTTTTGTTGATTTTCGGGGATTTACGAAGTTTTCTTCTTAAATTCTTCTAAGGCATCCTTTAGTTGCCCATCAGAAGCGTCTGTAACGGCTCCTAGCCCGGCATAGGCATCATCTAGGCCTGCCAGAGCCTTCTCGTACGCTGTGCGGTCTTTCTTCTTCGAGGCTGCCTCAAAGGCTTGCCACGCCTGGCTTATAGCCTTAACCCGAGTAGTCGCCTCTGTTAAAACCGGCTTTACACTGGCTGATACGGTGAGTTTTGCCAGGTTATCTGCCACATTGTCGGCTATATCGCTTGCCTGAGTTTGCCATTTTGACTGCTTGCTGTCGATTTTTAAGTGTACAAGCTGGGCTATTATGGCCTTTTCGTCATCCAGGTATTGTTTTAAGTCCCTGCCTGCCTCTCCTAGAGCCATGAGCCGGCGAGCGGCCGACCGGCACGACTCAGCCGCATCACGCGAGGCCGGCCAGACGCTTTGCTGCCAGCCATACCACCAGTCAGCTTTACAATGTTCTGTTTTTGGGCTCGATAGGGCTGCCAGTCGATCAATTGCCTCCAATCGCTCACCTCTGGTGCTTTCACTCGATAGAGCCGCTTTTACATTTGCATCAGCCTGATTACGCCGGCTTACCGTATCCTTCGAGAGTGTTCGCCACTGCTCGCTGCCCGTGGCCCACATGCCGGTGAATCCCATTACGAGTAAAAGACCGCCTATGGTCAGTAAGCGTTTGTTTTGTGATAGTTTACTCGGACGGACTGGCATTTTCATCTATTAAATCCCTAGTTGCGGCGAATAGAGTTCGCTCGCGAGTGGCCATGGGTTGAATTTGCAGCCCTGAAGATCAATCGACTGCTGTTGCATCACCGGTGCAGCCTGGCCGGCTCCGCCGCATGACCGATGACCATGGCCCAGCCAGTGGCCGGTTTCGTGATTTACCACCATATGCCGGTAATCGCGCAGGCTTCCCCCGCCGCCGTTCCAGCTGGGAGTTGCTCCCTGCCAGCGGTCTTGGTTGATAATAACGTATCGTCCAACCCGACAGCTGTACTCAGAGCTGCACGCGCTTGAAAAGGTTGGCACCTGACTGGCTTCGGCTAACACCAGCGTAAATTGACCGCCACTGGAAACTTCTGTGAAGCTCACGTTCATTCTCGCCCAACCGCGGCTATCGTTTAGCGTTTGGTTAGCAAGCAATCTAAATTCGCTCAGACTCGAGGTAATTGCACCGCGGGTTGTTACATCATAAGTGACTGTAATCCCTGCGCCAGGCGCCCGTTTGGCGCCAGCAGCGGCAACTTCGGCTGCAATCTGATCCTTTAGCCACTTTGGCTGGTCGATTTTCGGTAAGCTAATCTGTTTAATTGTTTCTCGCATGGCCGAATAATCTGCCGGATTGACTGTACTGCCAACGGTTACAGAGGTAGTCGAGGTCGCAAAAAGTCCCAAGCTCATGGCCGAATATCCCACCGAACAGACTTTGCACATGGTTTAACTATAGCAAACTACAACATGGCCCAGAAAGCCGCCCGATGGTGGGAAAAGTCCCTAAACGAGTAACTTCCCAATTCAACTACCATACTTGGTATGCCGACTTTTTGGATTGTCCAGTCTTCGTACGAGCCCGTGATGCCGTAGTCAAACGTAGCAGCACTCTGACCTGTGGCGTTGCGGTAGCCGACCAGACTGGCATATTTTGCTGCGTAACCGGCGGAGTAGCCGCCAGGATCACCGATGACGACACTCCCCACGGCGTGGTATGAAATCATCAGCCGGGGTTTTAAGGCCGTTGACAAGTTAGCTAAGGCTTTTGCTTCAGGCTCACTCAATGGGGCCGACCCGCCTCCGCCTTTAACAAATCCGTTCGTATCATCAATGTCTTTTTCCCAGTTGTCAGTTGGGAAATTTCGGTTCAAGTTGACACCCTTGGCATTATTACGAGTCCCGGCAACGACGCCATCGGGGTTGACGGCCGGGACAATAACGACTCGGGTATTTTTAGCTATCCGCCCCGGATTTACTTCTAGCTCATTAATCCAATCCTGTAGTATGAGGCTTGAGCTGACTTCATTACCGTGCAATGCCCCGACAAAAAGCGTAACCGGCCCACTGGTGCCGAAGTAATAGGCGTTGATAGCCCGCCCTTGTCGTGAAGTGCCGATGGTACTAACCGTGTGACAAATGGTGCGCGAGCCGTACGTCCACGAATCATCAGATACAATGTCGTACTTACTCTTTAATCCTGCTCTAACTGATACCGTGAAGTCCTGGCAGCGCGGCAAATTCTGTAATGTTACCGCAATACTCGAGGCGGTATATCTAGCTACCGTTGCCGTTCCGCCAGTCAGACTAACGTACTTGCTCACTGACTGCGTACTAGAAATTGCTTGGTCGAAGTTCACAATAACAGTGGCGGACTGGCTGACTCGAAAGCTGCCAATGTTTACACTCGTGACTTTCGGACCACCCGAAATGGTGAAATTACGTGTAAGCGGTTCAATCATGGTGCTACCGTCAGTCGCTTCGGCTTGCCTCAACATCAGGCGGTAAGAACTCTCTCGTGGCAGGTCTTTAGCGAGCAACAGTGTAATTATTTTATCCTTCACTGACACATCTGCTTCAATATCGGTCGCCTTACCGTTTGCTACCCGTTTCAGACTCACGTCAGCCCCTACCACAGGTTTGTCCATTGTAATGGTTAGTTCTTTTGGCTTTGAGTAGATGATCTGCTTCTCTTTTACACTCGTCTTGGTGACTGTAACGGCTTTCAATGTCTTGAACGATCCATTTCCGACTGGCTGAACAGATTGGCCTTTAAAACTGCGTGTCAGCTGGTAATCGTACTCTTTACCTTGCTCAAGCTTCAACTCCTCCAATTCGCATTCAAGAGCTTTGTTTGCGGCCGAACAACTAGTCACACCATCATTTGCCGCGAGATTATACTCAAACAAGCTATCAGGTTGGTCCAATGGTACTAACAGCGGTTTTGTGGCCGGCACCTCAGCCTTAACGGCGGCTACCTTGGCGGCCGGGAGCTTTGGCGCCGTAACACTAAAGTGAGTCCGGGCAAAAAGCCAGCCTCCTGGTGCATTTGCGATAACAATGGTGCCCGGCGAGGGTGCTTTGGTTGGCTCAAGGCATGTCCTTAGTGCCGCAATTTCAAAACCACCCACTTTTAGCGAATTCTGATGCGTTACGTTGTAGCGTGATGTATCCGATGTTGAGTGAATACCTGGCAGTAGCGTAAAACCAGAGGCACATGTCTCGTCGCTATAGCTTAATGTAACCGGACGTGGAATAAAAAAGCTAGCCGCATAAATAATGACTACCGCTGCAGCAACGCCAATAGCGCCCCATTTCAGAATTTGGCGTTTTTTCGATACTGTTTGTTTTTGTGATTGTGGTAGCATAACTACCTCTATATTTTACCATGAGCGGTTTTAAGCAAAACAAAACCCCTCCTGTTCGGAGGGGTGTTACTAGTTACTAACTACGCTGCTTGCTGCAGAGTTTTAGCTTTAGCGACAAGATGAGGATAGTATTTTGCGAAATATAAGTTCACCATCACCAGTTCAGGGTCGGTATTATCCGGATTCGGTTGGTGGGGCTCGATCCTCGGATAAGTACTATTTTCAAGCAAGTACTTGTAGTCTTCGAGCTCGCTTAGCATGGTTTCAATCTGGGCTTGTTCAGCTTCAGTATCTGCAGCATTGAATGCCTTAACGCAGTCTTGGATGAGTAATTCTATCTTCCCGGTGTCGGATAAATTATCGAGTATCTCGGCGATCATGCCATGGTCTTCACCCTCGATAGACATACTTTTACTCATAGCGTCTCTGTACGATTCAATCGCGGCGAGGTATTGCAAATCATCTTCATCCAGGCCTTCGCCTCGTCCTACTTTTTCGCCTAGTCTGAAAAGCTTTGCGTAATTACGAACTTCATCGTCGGTACTTGAACCTTCGGACGCTTTTTTATCAAGAGTCTGCCGATAGTCGTCATAAGATTCTCCCTCGGCACGACTCATCGTAACAACATAATCTTGCAGTACACGTCTTGCTTTGTTTGGCTCAACGTTTTCGCGTACACTATCTGCAAATTCCTTAGGCACATAAAATCCTGTACCGTCGTGAGAGTACATACCTGGTGCCATATCGTCTGACATGTCTCTGATGTAATCGTTTGGTGTGGGTTCACTCATGGTTGGAAGGTACTTTTTGTTTTAATTAGTTATAACCTCATATTAGCATAAACTTCGTGCAAAGTCAATACTTGCCTCCACTTGTGGCAGTATCATTCAAATTAAAATTTGAATGGCGAGGCGTCCTCACTCGAGAAAATATGAGCAAGCTAATATTTTCTACTCGTTTCGTAGCCTCTTAATCGCCCGGGATTCTACTGGCACGGGTGAGGAATAAAACGATATCGAATTATAACAAAAACCCTCCGGTTAGGAGGGTTATTTGTATAATTCGGCACCGTGCTAGTTTCCCACTTGTGGCAGTATAATCGCCGCTGACGAGCTTGACTTCTGTGTTCGGCATGAGAACAGGTATTTCCTCGTCGCCATGGGCACCGAAGGGAGGTTTCCCGGATGCACTTTTCGGCTACCATATTCTCGGTAGTGGGCACCTAAAACCTCGCTTCGGCGTCAATGACGTTTAGCACGGATTAGTGATGTACAAATCTTTTCTACGATAAGATTGACGTCGGTTACGTATTCCTACGCACCAATTACCAGTCAAGTCTACCTAGCCACCCCCGTTAATGCAAGCATTAACGAAAAGTGACAAGGACATAAAAAGGCGATGGGACTATTAGTATGCTTCAGCTCCATACGTTACCGCACTTCCACCTTGCACCTATCAAACTGATATTCTTTCAGTGTCCTCATAGGGAAATCTAATCTTGAGGTTAGTTTCGCGCTTAATATGCTTTCAGCGCTTATCTATTCCGAACTTAGCTACTCGACAATGCAGCAGGTGGCCACAATCGATACACCAGAGGTTCGTCCACCCCGGTCCTCTCGTACTAGGGGCAGATCCTCTCAAATTTCCTATCGTCCGTACCGGATATAAACCGAACTGTCTCACGACGTTCTGAAC
>DDCA01000002.1 GCA_002335175.1 Candidatus Saccharibacteria bacterium UBA2018 | reverse complement strand
TGATCTACCCAGCCTTTCACCGATATCAACTGCGAGGCTTCGGATATACGTACCAGAGCTGACATGGGTGCGAATTTTGACGTTCGGGTATGTGTAATCAAGCAGTTCGAGCGTATGGATTGTGACCGTGCGGAGCGGTATTTCAACCGTTTCACCCTTGCGGGCTAGTTTATAAGCCCGCTGACCGTCAATTTTGATGGCGCTATGGGCTGGCGGACGCTGCTGGATGGTACCAATGAATGATTCCAGTGCTGTTAACAGCTCTTGTGAGCTTGGCTGGCGGTCGGAAACGGCCACAATCTCCCCTTCTGGGTCGGCTGTTGTGCTCGTTTGCCCCAGCCGTATTGTTGCTTCATAGGTTTTGTTGAGCTTGAGGAACTGCTCGGCTTTTTTAGTATCTTCGCCGAGCAAAATAACCAGCAAGCCCGTTGCGAACGGGTCGAGCGTACCGGCATGGCCGACGCGCAGCTGCCGTTTGGTCGGCGTAACCCCGGCAGATCTGAACTGCGCCCGGCGGGCCCCCCGGATTTTGGCAACCACGTCAAAGCTGGTCCAGCCTGCTGGCTTGTCAATGAGGAGAATTCCGTTTTCAATCACGTACTCCAGTATACTTGAAGCATGAAACAGGTGTTGGTTGGCATTTTTGCCCATCCCGATGACGAAGCTTTTGGGCCAAGTGGCACGCTCCTTCGGCTGGCCGACGAGGGATACGACGTGCACCTTGTACTGTTAACTGATGGTGAGGCCGGTAGCAATCCCGGCCAGGTTACAAACTTGGGTGCTGTTCGGCTAGAAGAGTGGCAGAGCGCCGGCAAGTTGCTCGGTGTGAAAAGCGCCCATGCCCTGCATTTTCCCGACGGCGGGTTGAAAGATGTTCCGAGTGATAGCCTTGATGCTAAGTTGGCTGCTGTATTAGATATGATTGCGGCTGAATATGCCGAACCGGCTGAGGTGTCAGTCATGACATTTGAACCCGAGGGCCTAACCGGCCACGTAGACCATATTGCCGCAAGCCAGGCCGCTAGACGGATATTTGATAGTCTAGCGGCAAAATCAGGCGTACATCGCGGGAAATTATGGTATTTTTGCCTTGATAAAACCCAAGCTCCCTTAGACGGGACGGCCTACTATGAGCCGCGTGCCCGAAATGACGACTACATCACCGACCGGATTGATGTGCGGGAGAACCTGGCACAAAAATACGAACTAATTGACCGCCACGCTTCGCAGGTAGCCGATGCGGCTAATTTAAAAGCACTCGGCGACGATTTGCTCGCGACCGAGTGCTTTCATATCGTTTCGTAAGGCTTATTGACCTGGAATCTTGAACTGGTTCGGGTCATTCGGAGCCGGAGCGGCTGGAGCTGACGGAGCTGCCGGCGGCGTACCAAAAATCTGACCGAGCTGCTCTGGCGGCAGGGCGCCTTGCGGCGGCATCACCGGAGGAGTAGTCGGCTGGTCAAAGGTAGGAAGCGGTGGCGGTGGCGGCAATACCGAAAAGTCGACAGGTGCGTTCGGCGCAGCGACTGGCGGCTCAGGTGCCGGAGGCGCTGGAAGCGGTGGAAGCGGAGCCGGATTGTCGTGCGGAACCTCGCCAAGTGGCTGGGCGCCGATGCTGGCCTGTGGCTGGTGAGCGGGGTTGAACGGCGTCGCCTCGTAGGCCAATTCAACAGCTGACCGAGCTTCGTCGTGATCGCTCGAACGGTTTTTCTTGTCGATATCTTCAAGCGTTTCAGCGGGCTTTTCAGGCTCGACAGCATCATCGCTGGCTGCATCGTCTGTAGGCGGCAACGGGGTAACAGCTTGAGATCCTGGCGCTGCGCCCGGCGGGGTCAAATTGACAGCCGGTTTGTCATCGTTAAAGATGTCTACGCTCGGCGGTTCGCTCGGTGTGCTTGAAGCGGCATTGAATGGCGCCTGAAACGCTGGGGCTGAGTCCCCAACATAACTGCCACTGTTGTGGCTAAGGATTTTTTTGTTGCGGTCGCCTTCGAGTTCGACTTCTTTTTCATGTTGGGCCTGCTCGGCCGTCGCATTTAGCGTACCGCCCATTATTGGTTCTTCTACCGGTTCATCTGTGCCTGCTACAACCGGAGGCAGAACGGCATCTGGGGCAGCCGTACTGGCGGCGGCTTCGTCGATTTCGGCACTGGCCGAGGCTAGGTCCTTGTGTAAATCTTCAACCGATGGCTTATTGGCTGCAGCTGGCGCAACGTCGGCTAATTGTTCGGCAAGTTCGTCTTCGGCCGTTTTAGCGGCGCTAGCTTGGTTTTCCTGGGCAGTTTGAGCGGCAACATCGTCGACATCGCCTTCCTTGACATGTGAAATAGCCAGTTCGCCGTCGTCTTTTTTAGCTTGGCTGTCCTGACTGGTAGATTTTTTCAATTTGGTCGATTCACCTTCTGATAAATCGGTTGTACCGTCGCTATTTGCACCAGAATCCGAGTCATCGTCGGGCTTATCCTGCCCAATTTCGTGAGCCTCTTCCAGTTTGGCAGCAATTAGCTGCTGGTTGGCACCGGCAGCCATCAGCTGGGCGGCCATCGTCATGACTTTCGAAGAGGTCTTCGTGTTCGAGAACCGGTCGGTGGCAGCCACGATGCCGGTCAGGAATGCCGTGGCAGACTGTTCGTCGAGGATTGGCTTGTCGCCTTTTAAGGCTTCAGACAGAGCAACGAGCATCTCGCTGAGCGAGCTAGCGTTTGGCTCGTACCAGTCAATGCTGCCGAGTTCACTGGCCTCTTCGCCGCAGCTTAGGGTTGCGACAGTAGCGTCGTGAAGGATCCGGCCATGAGCCGCAAGCGCTGCATCAAGGTGGTCTTTGTTTTTTACCCCTAGGGCAAGCACCAATTCTACATTGTAGTCACCCTGTGAAAAGTCGAGGTCGTCACTTGTAAGTGTTGTACGGTACGGCGTAATGAATATCTTGACGACATCACCGTCAACCTTGTAGCGAAGGTGGTCGGCTTTTTCTTTGTCGAGCGCAATAATAAAGTCGCGCAGAGAATCAACGGTGTTTTCGAACGTTTTACCAGGTTCGAGGAACTCAATGGCCGGAGGAATATCACCAGATACGACAGCGGTGGTGTGCTTGTTCAGCCCGTTCAGCATAATTGTCAGGCCAAGAGCGGCCGACAGCTCGTCAACCGTAGGATTGGTACTAACGGTCACCAGAATATTGGCGGAAGCTTTAATCCGCTCAACGATTTGTGCCCTGGTGTTTTGGCCGTCGTTCATCTGTTTATTTCCTGGTGTTTTTGTATTTTGGTAGATTTTGCCTTTAGCGTAGCACAAGCGTTTTACTTTAGTCAACTAAAATTGGACGTACTTTGACGTGCCAAAGTACCAAAGCACCTTCTTTCACCTTGACGTGAAAGAATCAAAGGGTCAAGTCACGGCTCTTGGTTACTCGGTCAGCAGTTGTAAATCCTGACAATCACCGATTGGACTCGGTCATCGCGCAAGTGCCACTGGCACTCGCCCGTTTCCCTCAAACAAGCAATCGGTTTTGGTAGATTGGTCAGTTTTACGAACAGCTGTGCCGGGTAAGTCGAGAGTGACGAAATTAGTTAAGCGGCTATGGCCGCTGATTAAATGACTGAAAGCCCTGGCTTGCAGCCCAAAAGAAGTGACTTTGGTTCTTTGGTCACACAAAGAACATTAAAATTGGATACTATCTAGAAAAACAACCTTTAGGGTGTAGGCGGCAGAGCTCCGAAGAGCTCCGCCTCCCCACCACAACGAGGTACGGACTAGTCGACAATCAGCAGGCCGACCATCCAGATAGCCAGACCGCCGAAGGCAAGAAGCACCCCTAGGCGGGCACGCTTCGGCGATAGAAGAGCTATCGCGAAGCCAATAACCATCAGTAAACATACTACAATGAACAGAATACGCATCTCCCGCTCCTTTTCTAGTAGATTGTGGCGGGTTGTTCAGCTAGATTATCCCAAATAATTAAGGTACTCTTACTATTATAGCAAGAAACTTATGTTTTGTCAATGTACCCCTTTACAAATTCCCTTTCTTTCTCTATAATCACCCCTTAGATTGCAATACAATTTATAAGACTTATAAGGAGTTCACTTAGTGCCAATTATTAAATCCGCTATCAAGCGTGTAAAACAAGCTAATGTCCGGCGTGACCGAAACGTCGCCACCAAGCGTGCTATCAAGGCTGCAATGAAGGCATTTGAGGCCAAGCCATCGAGCGCTGCTCTGTCGAAAGTTCACTCTGAACTTGATAAAGCCCTAAAGAAGAACTTGCTGCACAAAAACACCGTTGCCCGCCGCAAAGCTAGCGTCGCCGCTAAAGCCAAAGCCGCCGGCGTGAAACTGACTGCCGCCAAGAAAGCAGCCCCCGCTGCTGCTAAGGCTCCCGCTAAAAAATCTCCTGCAAAAACTGCAGCCGCTAAAAAGCCCGCTGCCAAGAAGCCGGTTGCTAAAAAAGCACCTGCTAAAAAGTCAGCTTAATCTCGAAGTCGTAGTAACGTCGTCTCGATAACCGTCCACGGGTCGGCATCGGATGATTTGAGGCGTGTGTCGCTCTCGGCAAACCGCTTGATGATAGTTCGTGCCTGCGACTTACCCAACCGTGCGGCGTGCGGCACGAGCCGCTCCAGCATGAACGGACGCGCACTGGTGTCCTGAGCAACTTTTTTAATTGATCCGTCGGCATACGTGAGTAGCGCCAGCTGCAATACTTGGCTGGTTAGTAGACCGAAAACACGGTACGCATCTTCGGTTTTTCTCAAAGTATCAAGCATTTCTACCGTTCGGGTGCTGTCGCCATCCAGGGCAGTTTCGAGCAGGGCAAAGACATTTTCTGACGGCAGCATTGGCACGATATCATCAATTTGTTCAGTTGTAACCGTATCGAGTAATGACAGTTTGCTTATTGCGTCGTGAAGCGCCCATTGATCAAGCCCAACCCGGTCGATAAGGTGATGTATCTGAGTCTTATCAAGTGTAGCGCCCTGGTCCTTGGCATGGGCAGCCAGCCATTGTTCGGCCAGTCTACGGTCACGTGGAGTCCAGGCAGTAAACGTACTTACATCGGCATGTTTCTGCAGCCATTTGAAGGCAGCCGTGCGTTTATCTGGCTTTGGCTCAACCAGCACAAGATGTGTCTCGTCACTCACCCGGCCGAGCCAGGTTTCAAGGTTACTCCAAAGCTCGGAATTTGCACTGGGATTGTCTAGGATAACCAGGCGCCTCATGGCAAACAATGTCTGTCCGGCAAAAATATCACCCAATTGGCCCCCGGTTAGCTCGGCCGCATCGTAGCGCTCTGCCTGGCCGTCAAACCCGCGCCGACGCTCTGCCACCGCTCGGGTCAGCTCGTAGTCATTGTCACCAGTCAGCAGCTCTATCATGAACTTACTGCTGGTTTCGGATAGCTTGTACCACCTTACTATCGTTACGTAGATTCTGCCAAAACAGTACTTGGTCGCTTTTGAGCGACAATGTGTCCTCTGGGCCATATGCCTGCTGACTCACCTTCAGGAGAGTCGTTTGGGCTTGCTCTTTTCCTGCCTCCACATCCTGAGCTGTATACGGAGACTTTAGTACCAGGTATTCCCCGCTGGTGTTCTGTAGTTTTCCAAAAAAATTCTGGCCTGTTGCCATGTAGACGACCTGGTAGCCATCGGTATTAATCCGCTCGCCCTTTGGCAGTAGGAATAGTGCAAGTGCCCCGCCGATTACAACAATGACTGCCGTAAGAATAAGTGCACCCGGTTTTTTGTACAGACGCTTCAGTGCTCGTCTCGATCGTTCTGAGAATGTTTTTGTCGATTCCATACACCTATCTTACCATCTCTGGTATGATGCAAATGATGAAGCAGTTACGAAAGCGGACCATTGTCATTCTCATAACTTGTGCGGCTATCATGGCGATGGGTATCATTGCCGGAGCAATTTATTTTATGCAAAAATCACCATACGAAATATCGGGAGAACTCAGGTCGCAACCTGGCTTTGATATCATCCTGCCATCAAGATTACCCATAGGGGCAGAGATCCTCGAACAGCCTAGCTATGATAAACAGACGAAGCTGGTTACAACTAAAATCCAACTCAATGCAGGATCTGTCATCTTTTCACAGCAGAAAAATCCTGGCGTAGACCTAAAACAAGTAGACGCTAAGGAGACATACTTAACTAATGTTGGGTCGGTATATGTTCTAAAAGGAGAGAAAGGCCGCTTGCAGGCGATTGTTGAAACCTCAGATTCTTGGGTGATTGTGAATAGTGCCGAGAAAAATGGCGCCAAAGTGTTTCGGGAAGTTATCGATTCATTGGCTGCGGTTTAGCCGCTTTCACGTAGTCGTAAACTAGTTTTGAGGTCTGTGCAATAATTTCGCTGCCCCGTTCTTGGGTTTCGTTGATCATCACACATAGAACGTAGTGCCGGCTCGAGAGGTAAACTATGCCACATGCAGCTTGGTTATTCTCGCCTGCCACGCCAATCTTGTGTGCAATCTTGATATCGTCAGGGATGTATTTACCGAGCCTGCCCGTCTTACCCTCAGTCGAACGAGTTAGGTATGTCATTATTTCTTGTGATGAATCCGCCGATACATAACAAGCGAAATAGAGGCACTTCAGGAATGAGGAATACGAGCGAGTATTAAGTTCAAGTTCGGTGGTTGGCGTATCATTAAACTCGACATCCAGGGCATTGAAGGCATTTTCGGAAGGCTTTAGATTGTGTTGCGTAACTATGGCCTGGACGCCGTTTAAGGCCGTGTTATCAGACTGTTCGAGGGTTATCTTTGCGAGCTGCTTTATGGTTAGCTTGTGCCCTGCCCCTTTTCGGTGCAACGTGCCATACTGGTCGTCCAGCCACTCCTCTTTTAAGCTAACGGTTTTGTCTAAATTCACCTCGCCCTTTTCGGCTAACTTGTAGAGTTCCATGACAGCCGGTACCTTTAGTAGCGATGCAGCAACCGATTGATACTTGTCGCCTATACGGATAGACGTACCGGTCGGTAGGTATTCAAAGTAAAGCGATACTCTCTCATCGTAAAATTCGAGGTCTTTTTGAAGCTCTGCCCTGAGAGGTTCGAAATTAATCAGCGTATCGTTGGCGTTTTCGATGAAGATTCGTTTAGCAAGCAGCGGGTGATTTTTTGATGCATCTAATTGCTGATTACGAGAATACTGCGACCCGGCATAGAACGATACTATGCACATTATTACCACAAGTATGCAGCTGGCGCTGATAAGTAGTATTTTTGTTTTCATTTAAATCTGTATTAAGGGCAAGCTTTAGTAAATATTAAAGAAAAAATCAGCTTCCATTGGATCTCCAAGGGGTGTGCCTGAATGTATTGCCGCATCAAACCCATTCGGGCAGTAGTTTGTAACATTAGCTTCACCCGGTGCTCTACCCTTAAGGTACGCAGCTGCAAAAGACATGTTAACACCTTCTTGTGCCGTGATCGTGGTCAAATTGCTAACACTAGAACTTAGGTCGATACAGATAATTTGGTTAAGAGTCTCACTTACAGATACACTTTGTACATTTTTCCCACTATCAACTATAAGCTCGCCGGTAAATGTATCCATCTTAACATGAGCATATGCTATTCGTCCCATATCCCAACTGAGTGCATTTTCAGCATTAGTACAAGCTTCGTTATTTTGTGTGTCGATTACTCGAAGAGAGCCTTTTGGATTAGCAAGATTTGCCGTCTTTCTGTAGCAGGCATTGATTTCAGCCGTTTGAGAGTTAGGAATAGCTGCTATAGCAATAGCGGCGACTGACATGCTAATAATAGAAGTTGCCAGAAAACCAATGATGTATTTTTTATATTTTGTTATGTACCCAAAAGTTTGTGCTATCACAATACCCTCCACGTTAGTTCATTTCACTTATCAGTATAGTCCAATGTGTTTATTTGCGGATACTTACCTTAGGGTTGTAAGATTACGTTTGATTTGGAAGTAGTCGATTTTCCATTGTCGTATGGTAGCGTCAACTGTGCTGGTATTAATGGCTGGGCCATAGCTTGCTGTCGAGCCTGGTAGGTTAGTTGATGCTGTTCCGACTGAAGCTTCATCAATAAAGAACTCTACTGAAGTTCCGGCTGAATTTGTCTGTATCCTGAAGCGTTGATAAGTATTGGCTGTGGTAGTACGCGCTACTCCGGTATCAACACAGGTTGTTTGAGTACATCGGAACCAATTACCAGCCGTGGTTGTGGTACTGTATTGGAAATAGATACCATCCGTTGGTGCCGCAGAGTTGGTTGAGTCATGCAAGCCAATTCTGGTAACTGTCTGCGTGCCATTTGCAGCGGCCGTATTGACGGGGCCGAAGTCGAATTCAACAGTCATGTTACTCGGGACGCCCGCCATACTTGTGTTATCTCGCCTGAGATGTACCCCTGTCGTGACCGTTGCTGGTGAGTTCATCTGAAGCACGCCAAAGCGGTCGCGGTTGGAAGCATCAGTGCCAACGTTAACCTTACCCAGAGTACCGCCCGTACCGATTGAGACAAAAGTCCACAAGCTATCGCCAATATTTCCTAAGTCCGCACCAGTTCCGGCAGTAACTGTGCCTGTTGAAAAGTCTTCTTGAAGCACCCATTCGGCACGGAGTGAAGCAAAATCACAATCCTGCCAAATTCCGTTATGTCGGCAGCGGAAATTCTTGGTGTCGGAGTTGTAATACATCGCCCCATCAACCCCTGTCGGATCCCCTGCCGTGTTCTTGGTATCGAGAACAAGCTCAACACCCACGCCATCCGCTGTCGAATCACCAATGTACACGCGATCATTCGAGCTATCAACAGTAAACATACTCAGGCCTCCGGCATCTTGAATATCAAATAGCGCGGCCGCGTCAAAACCGCTGCCAGCTTTGAATAGAAATGTTTTGGCTGACGAAGTTGTAGTAATGTCTGCCGTGCCAGACGCGTCATTGTCGTAAACATCTTGCAGGGTCGGAGTACCGCCCGCAGTCGTACAGCTACCTCCCGTGATAATTCCACCTTGCACCACCTGGTTCTGCATGACTTGTCCGCCGCTACAGGTAACGGTGCTTCCTGAAGTGCCGTTAAAGCTATAGCCGGAAACTGCGTCTACCGAACTGCTGACGTCAAGCGTACCCGTAACATTCGTATTCTTCATTAGTTCAATCGTGCCGGCTGGCTGGATAAGATAGTTGCCAGAACCGTTCGTCTGTCCACCGTACCTGGTATTTGTACCGCTGTCGTTGATGCTAGACGCACCCGTTCCCGAGTAGACGTTGTTTGATAGGTAGGTTCTATCTGAGGTGCTAACGTCTATGTCGATTGCGTAGCCTGTTCCGGCGGTGTCGGTAATTGAATTACCGGTGACATACGCATCGTCGGAGTTTGAGATTTTTATACCCGAGCCGGCTGTCCCTGCACCGTTGTTGTGCAGGCGGTTGTCGGTGAGTGAGACACGGTTAGAATTCGTCAGATGAATGGCGTCACCTGCTGTGTTATTCAAGAGCGAATTGGCGCTAACGATGATGTCGTTTGAGTCAACTACCGCAATACCCCAGCTGTTATCGGTGATACTGTTGTTCGATACTATCACCGATGAGCTTACATTGAGTACAACGGCATCGGTAGGGTTGTTGTCGAAGACGTTATCGTTGATTGTGACCCCATATACACTGTAAGTTAATAAGCCGGCGTTAACGCTACCCGTTACGATGTTGTTCTCGAACATAACGTTTTCGGTAGAAGAATCCAAATATATACCGCGGTCGTCGTTATCTTTGAAGGTACTGTCCGTTATCGTCAGGTTTGTACTGGTATTCGTATAGAGTCCGTCGTTTCGCATATTTGAAACAGTAACGCCGTTGATGCGCATATTGTCGGTGTTAAGGATTGATATACCTCTTTGCGTTCCAGAAGCATTCGTACCACCATCAATCCGCAAGTCGCGCAGGATTTGACCGGTCTTGCCGGTACCGGTCGTTTCGACTATGTCGTCCGTTGCGTTAATGGTCGCCAGTTGAATCAACGTACCGTTGCCGACCCCCGTTAAGGTTGTGTTATTTGGTATTTGGACTGATGCGTCAACCGTATACGTACCAGCCAGCAGCACAACTTTTCTGCCGCTGGCAGCTGTTAATGCAGTGTTAATCTCTATTTGGTCACCGTCGTTTGCTGCACCCGTATTGCCATCGGTCACATAATCAGCGGCATCGCGGTCTGTCTGTGATGAGGTGCTGGAGGCTACGATGATAGCATCGGTTCGATCGGCTTGCCATTTTCCGTTGGAATAAACGAGTAGCCGGTCGATGTCGGTGTCTAAGTACTGATCACCTTCGGATGGGCTTCCTGGCCTCCCGGCAGTGTTGCCGCTCGCAATAGTGCCTCCGGAGGTATCACAGTCCTTCCATGCCCCGTTCTGGTAACAGCGAAACTTGTTAGCATTCGAGTTGTAGTACATTGCACCATTGGTTGCCGAACCTCCCGCCGGGTCGCCTGCATCCGTTTTAACATCGAGCACCAAAACGGCCCCGGTCGTGTCGGAGGTTCCAATCGTAACGATAGAATTGGCAGTATTAGCGTTGAACAGGTTGGTTGAGCCGCTTTTGACCTGAAATGCGTTCGCATTTGAGACATCGACCGAGTTGGTACCAGTGAAGGCATTGTTTGCCCCTAGCTGAGCAAACGATGCGCCGTCTATACCGTCGAGTGTCTCGGCGTTGTAGGCGTAAGCGCTGGTAACAAGTTGGTTACGCGGCGTCATAGCGCCTTCTGTCCAGGTCGGGCTGCTGCTGGTAGCGGTACCAGGGGTTGGAAGTTCGATTTCGAAGTAGCGTGAGTTCGATGAGAATACAGAGGCCGGCAGCGACGTAATTTCACCAAGCTGAACACTAAACTGTCCGTTCGTGACTGTTACGCCCTGCGCAGCGGATACAAGCCGGTCTTCACTCCAGACTGAAGAACCACCACTCAAGGAGTCCCATATCTTGAAGCGCATGTTGTACGTGCCGTCCGCGAGGATGTTCCCTGCCGAGTTGGTAATACGGCCCTGGAAGTTCATTTTGGTTGGGACAGTCGTGGCGGCATGAGCGGAAAATGGAGAGCTAGCAGCAAAAAGCGCCATGAAGACGAGGGCAACGCATATAGCGCCCCACAGCAAAAATCTTTGCATCCACCCCTGTGAAATCTGTTGACGTTTCATCATTTTTGTCTGCTGCTTTTTTACCAATTTGTTTCTAGGTACAAAGCATATCCGTATTATACTTATGCATCGGTCGGAAAGCAAATTATTTATCAGGGGTCGGAGTGGCTTTTTTTTGGGCTGCTTTGTTGACAATTTTACGCCGTTTTTTGAATAGCCATAATTCAATGGAAACAATGAGGAGTACCAGCGTAAGTCCTACCAGCATCCATGGAGTGATGGCTATGACCCACGACGCCTGTTTACTGTCACCATACGCTACTTCGATGCGGTGGATACCGACTCCAAGTTGCTGCCGGAGTGAATTTTCGCGTTCGCGCCCGGCAAACACCAATGAGCCTGTTATTTTTTTAGGCTGCCCGCCCGGCCACGACGAAACGGTCACTTCAGGATAAAAGCCGCTTGCCTTGGCTGGATCGCCGGTATTTTTAATACTGTAGGTACCGCTAATAGTTTCGTCTAGCTGCAAAAATGGAACGGAGAGCGACGTTACATCCGCTTTACGCTCCCCGGGCGTCCCGTTGACAACGCTTAAAATCGTCCCCAGCCGTACCGACTGACCTACCCCAGTTGTTGCCTTGGCCGGTGTCGTCGTAAAAAATATTGCGCCAAATACATCTCCGGGCGGCAGCTTCGTACCGTCCAGAATGAAGTACATCCGCAGAGCCTGACGCGGACCCAGCGTAAATTCCTTGAGGTCAAGTTTTACCCCAGCCTGGATTTGTTCGCTCTTAAAAAATGTCAGCGATCCGTTGTCATCAATTTGTTTAAAGCCCTCGGCAGACGTACGGACAACCACTGTCTGGCCGGTTGGGTTACTGACATCGATGAAACCCTTCTTTTTTTCACCCTTAGAAAGCTCGGTACGGTATTCAAGTGGTGCTACTTTGAGTGACAATGCCGCTGCTGGCAACTGGTTGAATACCGTGGAGAGCACGACAGCCGTAAACAGCGCTATAAAAATCCGTATCATGGCACAATCGTCCCGGTAATCGTGACGGCATTTTCATAGTCCCCTGCAACCTGCGAAGCATTGACGTCCGCTCGTACCCGCATGGCAATGACATCTTTTGTGCCGCCGGTATAGCCGCTTCGGCTGTAAAACGTTGTACCTGACAGAGGGAAAGCCGCGTAATTCGCCCCACTTCCCCATTTGCTATCCAGTCCTACCGCCGCCGACAAGCTGAAACCGAGGCCTTTCGTGGTTCCTTCCGACCATGCGGCTGGCGATGCGATGCTGCTCGACACTGCTGGTATCGATGCAGTCGACGGCGGCCCAAGCCAGGTTACGGTTGAGGTTTCGACTTCATCTATGTCATAGGTTTGAGAGGCCTGCGATGTAACCATCCCAATATTCATGTAGGAGGTCGCACCGTTTGTCGCTGCACCAGTCAATGTCTCGGTTGGAGTGGTGCTATTAACATTGGCACCAGCATAAAGTTTTGCAGTCTGCACTGAAGCTGCTGCGTTATAAAATAACTCGATGCGCATCCACTCGTTTATGTTTAAGGCTGTTGTTGAGGTATCAACGGTAACGGCTCCGTTCCTAAGCAAAATGGTACCGTCGGTTTGTACCCTGAGTGCTCCCACGGTCGTCGTACCTGCGTTATCGAGCAAACTGAAAACGGTAGCAGTAGCAGCAGGGAGGCTCGAAAGCCGCATGTAGAATCGGTAAAAACGAGAGGATGTGTCTGCGTACTGTTCGCGAGCGAAGTCGGTTGAACTTGTCGTCGTACTGAAGCGTCCGAACGTCCCATGAATAGTTGACGAGGTAGAGGAGGTAAAAGTACCCGTGCCCGAACTGAAGAGATTGTCGAACCCAGTGTTCCCGGTTGTTAATGTCGTGCCATTACCAAACGCATTGAAATCCTGGGCAAAGTCCGGCTCACCGTTCCCGCCGTTACGCATGTCATGGTTCTGGTTGATAGCCAGATTGTAGCTAGCAGCATCGGTTTGCACGATAGTGTCAAAGTTGCTGGTCTGTGAAGTGCCCGGAGTAATATTGCTGAGCGAGACGGCACTTGCGATTCCTTTTGACTGAGCGGTGTACTCTGCGGTAATTTCTTTGGTAGTAAACGCCCGGCTAAAGAACTTTATTTCGTCAATCGTACCGCTAAACGGGTTAGCGCCTGTGTCCCGGGAGCCTAAGGTCACAGGAGACGTCGAATTCTTTAGGCCGCTGGGGCATGCCGACTGGGCATCGATATAAGTGACGGTTCTTGAACTACCATTGACATAAATAGAAGTTGCTCCGCTTGTCGGATCGAATACGGCTGCTACATGGTACCAAGCTCCTGTTGCGGTCAACGATGCGGTTGACTCCCGTGCCCTGCGAAGCGTACTGTCCGAACATGTCATTTGAACACCAAGCCGGTTACTTGAATCTTTGTTGAGTTCGAAGGAGTCTCCGTTTTGGCTAATTATGCTTCCGCTTGTGCCTAGTCCACTAAGGTTGACCCAGGCCATCATCGTAACAGACGATGAACCGACACTGAAGGATGCGTCATCGGGCACCGAGACGTAATTCGATGAAGAAACGGTTAACGCACTTCCTAATTTACCTGTCGCCCAGGTTGGTGTGCCCGCAAAATTACCGTCATTGTTATTGGTCGTGACATCCCAGACTGCGGTTGCGGTATTTTCATCGAGTGGATAATAGGCTACTTGCGCGGTTGGCTGTACGTTTAACTGCAATGACTGCTCAAGCTTTGGGGTATAGCCCTGCCCGAGCTTATAGCTGCCGCTGGAGCCATTTCCAACAATAGATTCCCCGGCGCTCGATACCAGCTTGTAATTGGTCGACGACTGGCCACCGGCCGCACTATCACCTAAGCTGCCATTTACTGAGAAATTCGAGCTATTGAAGGTTGCGGCCTGGCTAACCGATACTCCACCAACACCAACGAGAGCAATTAGCAATGTCCAGACAATACCCCGTTTCATACAGTTATTATACGATACCCGCCATAAGCGTTTATACGAAGTAAACGAGCAGCATCATTAGCACGCCGCCTGCCCGCAGAATCCAACCGAGGTAAGTGCGGCTACGGGCTGAGGTCGTGTTAAATAATTCTTTTACTCCTGGAGCGACTTGCATGACAACCGGTGCAACTGAACCTGCCGCTACGATAAGGGTGAGCGCTGTGACGGTAATCCCAACCCGGGCGAGCCCGGTGACGACGTTGTTGTCGGGTACGGTAGCGTCGAGACCGCTTGCGACCGCAAAGTCTGATATAAAGCTAATGATAGCACCGGCTAGTGGAAACTGGTTGATTTCGATTGCGGATGGCTCCGCTATTTCGTCATTGTCGCCGATGGTTATGCCTCCATCAACATCTGTCGGCGTACTACCGCCGTCACTCGGCTCGGTTTCGGGCTGGTAGGTAATGACAATACTGTCACCGTCGTCCTGGTTCTGACAAATGTCATTGGCTGTAAGCGTAATCGTGTGCGTACCGGACGAGAGTGTTACCTCTATCTCGAAGGATGTCTGAGTAGGCCCTACGGCAACCGTTGATGAATATTGGCCGTCGATTTCGACGTCAATCTGCGAAGCACCTGATACGGTTCCCCGAACTTTAATAGCCGCTTGGTTGACAATGCTGTCGTCGTTTGGCTCGGTAATTTCGATTTGGGCGCCCGCTGCGTTACTTCCGCAGACAGTAGCTCCAATACCAGAATTAACCGCGGAAACAGGCAAGCCGACAAGTGTCAGGACACTCAGCCCGCCTATAGCAATAGAAATGACAAAGCCGTATAGGTGCCGGCTATTTGCGTTTGCGCTGAGCCACCGCATACAGCACCCGTGCCCCAATCAGTAATCCAAGGACCATGTACGCCCAAATCGGCACCATTAAAACGTAATGGGTTGATGAAGCATTCGTATCAAGAAACTGAGTGTTCAGCTCGACTCTATAGAGCCCGATCCACGACGGGTTAGTCCAATCATTCACTAGGCGGCGGGTTGTATCCGGCAAAACGAACTGCTCTTTTTCAGACCTATATTTAACAGCTCCGAAAAAGTCGGAAACAACCACGCCGTGTTTGACACTGAAATCGGTATTTCCATTATTCTTGACCCGTTGGGAGGCCGCCAGAGGTCGCTTAAACTGCCAGAATGGCACATCAGGGCCAATGTAGTCCCCAGCTAGCGTGACGTCGCCTTTAACGGTGGTATAAAGAATGGCGCCAACTCGCTTCTTGCGGATAATTGCCGTGCCGTTCACTTGTCCGGATGGCTGCGTTTCAGCGAATAATACACCGTAATGGCCTCCTGGTTGGGCGTTTTCGGGTACCCGTATGGTGTATGCTACCTCGATGGTCTTGCCAGGGTCGATTTGGTACGACGGCTGGTCGAACTGCACCCACTTGTAGGCGTCGCCATTTTTGGTGTCTGTCTCGAAATTGGGCGTGTATTCTTCGTTGTTGACCGAGTATGGCCGCGCATAAACGGTGAACGAGAATTTAGCCGTTCCGTCATTGACTATTTTAAAGCTGTCCCGCTTGGTTGCTCCGGCGTCCAATTCATAGTGTTTGCTGGTCGGAGACAGCAATATACTTTCACGAACGGCCTGGTCTGTCGCTTGGACCGCCGAAACCGGCGTTGGAACGAGCCCAAACAGAAGTAGGCCTGATAAAAGGCCTACTTGCACACGTAACAATCTTCCCCTCTTACTCACTCTCACTTATTATACCCGTTAGGTTTAAACTAATTTGTTGTCGCCGTGTAGGTCACGGTGTCGGTGTATGTACCGCTTGCCTGGCTTGTATTTACCCGGGCTGCGTACCATACGGTTGTTGTGTCGTTGGTTGCCGTGGTTGAAGTGTCTTTCAACTTGTAAGCCGTACCGCTCGAAGTAGGCATACCTGCCCATTTGCTTGTGCTAGAGGCGTTGTTGGTTTCAGTTGAATAGCTGGCGTCAAAGTTATTCGTTTCTGCACCGGTAGTACCAGTTGCAATCGCGAAGCCCCAGTTACCGTTAGAAAGCGTCGTTGAGGCAGCCATGGTACCGCTAGTAGGGGTAATGTTGTTACCACCGCTTACCAAGTTACTACTTGTGTCGGTATCCTTGAGGGTTAGCTCGTAGCCTGCGCTGTTGTTGGTGTTAACAGTTACGGTGTCGCTGGCACTTGATACGACGCCGCCTGCAGTCGGTGTTAATGAAATCGCAATCGGAGTTCCAGTCGTAACGCTAATAACGGCATCGACCGTCGCATTAATAACTGTGTTCTCGGTGTCGGCGATTGCAGATACCGTCAACGGCGAAGAGGCGACCGCGACAGCCAGCGCTGCCCAACCGGCGACTTTGACACGCTGTTTGACTGAGATAGCCATGGGTTTTATTACCTTTCTATTTTTATAGGGTTTGGCAGCAGTGTACCACCCGCTTATGCTTATTGTCAACAACCATTTTATTTTTGGCAATTTTCGCAAAAATGGGTGCCCCGGCCAGCGTGCCGAATTTTGAGAATTGTCGCGCCGCAACGCGGGCATGGCCGGCCTTCCCGGCGAAAAACACGGGCAAAGTCCATGTAACTACCCTTTTTGCCTTCGGCATTGACGTAATTTTTATCGGTGCTGCCGCCTTTTTCAATTGCTAAATTCATCACAATCCGTAGTTCGTGGTACAAATTGTGAAACTCTGCTTCCGTTACGTTGCCGACAAGCCGCCGTGGGTCAATTTTCGCGCCCCACAAGCTTTCGTCGGCATAGATATTCCCCACTCCCGCTACGACCGTCTGGTCGAGGAAGGCTGCTTTTATATTTGTTTTCGCCCGGCGTCGGAAGCGTTCGGCAAATTGTTCAGCCGTGAAGTCCGCTTCAAGCGGTTCAGGCCCGACCTTTTTCATAAAATCAATATTCGGTACTTCTAGCGTGGGCATTAGCTTGACCCAGCCGAATTTGCGCTGGTCGTTAAAGTAGAGGTGCGAGCCGTCAGTAAATTCAATGATGACGCGCGTGCTTTTGTCTGGCAATTCCCCCACCAGACTATCATTCGGGTGCCCTGCACCAAAGCGTTGCGCGCCGGCACGAGCGTCTTGCGCGAGCTTTAAGGGGTGAAGCGCCGGTTCTGAATTGACTTCAGAACCGAGAGGAGGGGTGTGCCCCTCCTTAACAAACACTAGCTGTCCCGTCATTTTGAGATGGATTACCAGGCTGTGTTTAGAATCTAGTTCAATCAGTAACACCTTCGCCCGGCGTTTCACTTCCAAAATTTTGGCACCAACAAGAAACTGCCTGACGTCTTCATTGGCGTTTGGAAAGCTCTTCGGCGAATCAATCGCCTGTGCTGATTTGACAATCCGGCCGGGTAGCAACTCGGCAAGGCCCCGCCGAACCGTCTCAACTTCCGGTAGTTCTGGCATCTGTTTCCTATTCTAGTTTATCCAACCGAATATACGCCACCGCTTGATCGGACAACACGTGCAAACGAATCAACACTTGGCGATCCGACGACTTCGTCCGTACCAGATGGTACTGACATGCGACCAGATAAGTAAACGTCCGGCGTACCGCTAAAGACTACGCCCCTGAGCTGGCGAGAGGCGGGCGTTTGGTTGCGGTCGAAGGCATGTAGGCCTTCGTATACCCCGTTTGTGGTAATTAAAAACGCTCCGCCGTCTGATTGGGTACGACTATTAGAGTCGGCAGCCAAGCCGGATGCTGTCACGTCCGTACCTTCAAAACGGAATCCCCAGCGGCCATTATCCTGCGCAGCGCAGTTGGCGATTTCGCAGCGGGACGAAGATATGAGAAAGCCATCGCCATCGACCGTGCCATTGCCGGCATAGTAGGCTTTGCAGTTAGCTATTTTAGTGTTGCCGCCACCGATTTCAAACCGTGGGTAGCTGTTGCCACCGTTGGCGCGGCAATCACTAATCTGGGAGTCCGACGAGCCGTCAATCAATAGGCCTTGTTCATCACAAGCATAAAAGACACAGTGCATAATTTGCGTTTCGCGGCTGCCGCCGGATGTACCCGTAATCCATACGCCCTTATTTCTCGAGTACCCTACCCAGACGTTTTCAATCCGGTTAAATGGGTCATTGCCTGACTTAATCTCGTACGTATCGCCGTTGCCGGCACCATTAAACTTTATGCCGTGGCCGTACCATTTAACGGCATTCGTCCTGGCAATTGAAAGGTTAGAAACAAATACGTGCGCCGTATTTGAATTCAGCAGCTCAATCACCCCCCTGTCAATATTGACCGTCGTAAACTGTGGCTGCAGCAGCGTGCCAGGCCCCATCCCATACAGGTGGGTACTCGGATACATTGTTATTGAAGTGGAATTGTTGTTGCCGATATAAAAGTTAGGACCAACCAGGCAAACACCAATGTGTCCCTCCCCTCCAAATCCATCACCCGGCCGCGAGGCCCGCAAGAGAGCCTGGTTGATAATCGTTTGGTCGTTCGTTCCGGTACATACATAGTCGCAGGCATCTTTGACCGCCTGCGGTGCGTCAGCCGAGGCTACCGTAAGATGTTCAGGCGAGCCGATTGCCGGTGTTACCCAGGTGCTGTCTCCGCGTAGATATGAGGTGCTATTGGCCGTGCCAGAACCAAGCCGAGCGGTAGCAATCGTTCCGCTGGTTATATCCGCAGCAGCATGTGCATGAGTTGTGCTGGCTTTGCCGGCCAAGTCGCTTGTTAGGTTAGCAATCTTACTTTGGGCAATAGCCGCTGAAGCGGCAACTTTAACATCAGTAACGGCATCGGTCGCCAATTCACCATTGCCTACGGCACCATTGACGATTTGGGCATTACCGGCTGTACCGGATAAGTCACCGCCAAGCGCAGGGTCACCGGTTCCAGCCGCCACCCATTCGAAACTACCGCTGCTATAGCTCAGAACTTCACCATTAGCGGGCGTGTCGCTATTCAGATGGGCGGGTATAATCGAGGCGTTTTGGATAATGTTATTGTCGACCGAATTTGGAGCAATGTTAGTCCCCGTGACAACATTGTCCTTCAGGGAGCCGTCCGTGTTGTGGACGACACTCAAGTAGGTGTTAAGAACCTGCCCCCATGTGCCTTCGTCGCTGCCTGGTACCGGTAACCGAGCCATCCACTTCCCCCTCTTGTGTAGTTGCGTCAATCATACAAAAGCACAATCTGTTTTGTCAATTTAGCGGCGGCAAGTTCTTTCTTTTGAATATGCTAGGAATTAGCTCCTCGTAACGCTTCCCCTAGGTCGGCCTCGAAACCTTTGTTGGCCGTGAAAACAATGCTAGTCATACCGGCTTGCTTGGCGCCTTCAACATTCCGCGGGATGTCATCAATAAACAAGCATTCCGTCGTTGGCAGGTTTAAACGCCGAGCCATAATTCTGTAGATTTCAGGGTCGGGTTTAATCATGCCAACTTCGCCCGACAAAACGACGGCGTCGAACAGTTCATCACGTTCCCGCTTTGGAAATATTCGTTCCATTGCTTCGACGTTAATGTTCGATAGCATCCCGATTTTATAATCATTCCTCAGCTGCCTGATGCGCTCAATCAGTTCCTCGTTACGATCGTGCTTGGCACTTACAATACGGAGTACTTCGTTAACCGGCCGACCGCTCAGCTGCGAAACGGCTTGTACAAAATCATCAGTGGTTATGTTTCCCCGGTCGGTAGCATGTACTAGCTCACGAACTTCGTCATAGTGCTGGGGGTCTACGAGGTTGTAGACACGCTGGATATCGTCCGAATAAAGCACGCCGAAGCAGTCAAAAATAAGGGCACGAATCATGCCATTAATTATAACTCAGTAGCTGACCTAAAGTCGCAGCAGCGGAGAGCGCTTGAATGGGATAAGGTCGTCGGCACCCGGCACTTGGGCCAAGAACAAATCAGCCAATTGTTCTTTGCTTGCCTGCAACGATCCCGGACTGCCGTCGCAGGTCGATGTCCATAATCTCTTAACTTCACTGCGGGCCTCTAATACCGCGAATTCGTAGACGTAACCGGTTGCGCAGATACCGCGCAAGTCATCAGTTGCTTCGCTGTCTTCTGAGTTCTCGCCTTTCATCATATTGGCTTTGTCGAGCGCAAATACAAATTGTTCGTATGCCTGGGTGTTATTGCTCAGGCTTTTGCCGTTGGTACGGTCTTCGAGGTAGCCTTTGTAGACATCCATATCTCGTTCGGACGGCGAAATTTCAATTCGGTATGAGGTAAAGTTTTCATCGGCGACAATTGGTCCACGGACTGTCATTTGGACACTGCGTGACTCGTCGGTCTTTAGAAGCGATTCCCGGCCGACGTCAGTTTGCGATGTATCTTCCGAATTTGTGTCGCTCCCGCTGTTAAACACGGCCCGTCCAATAGAGACGATAGCAGCTATGACAAGGGCTATGATAATTAAAATGATAAACAGTGGGAATAGTCTGGCGCCGCTACTTCGTTGCATGGGCTTATGCTACCACTTTTTCCTCTATACGTCCAGAGGTGACAAGCGTTAGCTCAGGACCGGCATTTATTTCAGATGCTCTGAGCGCCGTCTGACCAAAACCGCGTTCGAGCGCCAAGTCTACCCGTCGTTTCACTTCCATTAAATCACGCAGAGGTTCAACCAGCCCGCTCGACTGCCGGTATGACCAAACTTGGCCGTTATAGTGGATGCTTGGCCGGCCAGCAAGTACCTCTTCTGCATCGAGTAGCTCATCAAGTTCAAGTGCTTGCCATTCGGCTTCACTCATGCCGCTCACGTCATCCTCAAAATCATGTAACACGATTTCTGTCTCGTCCGTTCCCTGGTAGGTTCGCCGATGATGGATGGTCGTATCTAGCCATGTTTCAGGTTCACCTCCCTCGAGCGAACCAATCACTACGGCCGTAGTCAGGTCGGGCGGCACCGTACGACCGTTATTCTGCCTATGGGCACGGATATGAAGCAATGTCCCGCCTACCCCCAGGCCGCTGAAACGGACATAGCCGTAACTGTGGCTGCCGGCACCAGGCACAAAAAAGTCCAGACTATCTGGACGTACCCGTGATTCAATAAAATCATCTAATTGCTGCCGCTTATTTGGATCCTCGGCGATTCGTATGCTAACAGCGTCAAGCCCGTGCAGCCGATCCCTCAGTTTAGGATTGACGTTTCGTGACTCGAATCCGGCCATTAGTTTTCCCTTTTTGTTAGACCCCTTGTGACCTAATGATGCACTTCATGTTTCAAAAACACAAGCATTTTTCTATGAAATTGAATCGAACACTTTGTTGAGTAGCAAAGCAAGCGGCGCCGTGTCAGTAAATGTAAAGTCAATTATCTCACCCAGGGTGTCCGGGCGGATACACAGCATCGTTACGTTCACGCGTTCGTCATTCCTGCGGTGCTCGGTCGTTATAAAGTCGGCTTCGTCGGCCGCAAGTAGTTGC
The DNA here is from genome assembly GCA_002335175.1 of Candidatus Saccharibacteria bacterium UBA2018. Lineage (GTDB taxonomy): Bacteria > Patescibacteriota > Saccharimonadia > Saccharimonadales > Saccharimonadaceae > UBA1020. The sequence goes on along the minus strand of DDCA01000002.1, from coordinate 154,250 downwards.
TGTTCGGTAATCCGGCCGTCTTTTAATAGATCTTCCATACGGTGACGAAACGCCGGCGGCGTCTTGCAATCAATGTTAAGCGTCTTCCCTGTTTCGGGCTGCGTAATTACCATATCGATCCCAAAGGCGTCCTCGGTACGATTAGTCATGCGGGCTTTGAACCCGCGGTGCAGACTACCGCGGTAGACGGCAATTTCGCGTGACAGGCCGCGAACAATGGCTTCGAACTGTAAATTGGTAAACATGGGCGTGTCGAGCTTACGGCACAGCGTCGTCATGTCAACTTGTAGTTTTTCTGCCAGGCCCGGCAGCTGAGCATGTGGGGTTGCTAAAACATAAGACACAAAGCTGTCATTGAAGTCGATTAGTTCATATAATCGCTTCTCGCGGTTACGGTAACCATGCTTGTGTTTGTCCATTTGAATCTGAGCCAAGACGGCCTTCGGGGTTTGTGCTAAAACGAGTGTCCGGTAATATTCCTGCTTAGCTATTTGGTCTTTTGGCTCAGACTGTGCCTTTAGCTGAGCCACAAAGTTGTTCGCGTCGTCCAAGCTGCGGATAGTTGAGAGCCGGTTACTGCCCGGCAAACTTGTTGGGAATTTGCTTTCCGCCCTCTTGCCCGGCAAGAAACGACGCCACTTACTAAGCATCGATAGCCACCTCGCGCTTTACAAACGTTTCGTCATTAATCCAACACTTCGTAGCCGTAAACCGGTATCGGCCAAACCCAGGCTTAATTTCTTCTACCAATTCAGCCTCGCCTTTTGCGTAAAAGCCAATTTGGGAATCTTCCTTTTTTTGAAAGATGGTAACTGCTATTTTCGGCCGTACAGCGATAGCCTTGGAATGTTCGGTATCTAGTTTCGAGTCCCACTCAAACTGATTATCCTGCCGGTTTTGTATCCGCACGGGTGTGGCCCACGGCGTACCGTCAGCCAGCGTAACAGCAAGTATCATGAACTGCTGCTGCTTAAAAAGTTGTTCAAGCTTTTCCTCGTCGTTCATACTTCCTCCAGTTTCATGTGTTGTGCCAAAATTGAGCGGCCTTGTAGTCTGCCCGCGATGTCGTCCAGCGGTAAATCCTTCAGTTCATAGCGAAGTTCTTGTTCGCTGGCGGCCGTCGCATAAATAACTTGGCTCAGTTTTGCCCAGGCCGCTGCAACAAAACACATGGCGCATGGTTCGTGACTGCAGTACATTACAAAATTGTCCAAATTATGTGACCCCACTTTCCCGGCAGCCGCCCTTAGGGCTAGCATTTCAGCATGGGCAGTCGGGTCGTTCGTTTCGTGGACTTGGTTTACAGCTTCTGCAACAATTTGCCCTTCTGTATCAACAACTACAGCACCAAAATTGTATGGTTTAGCTTTTCGGTTGCCAACTTCAATGGCACGTCGTAAGTACTCTTCGTCGGTCATAATATTTCCTTAAGTGCTTGCTTGAGGGATTGAATATCCGTGTACAGCACGGCCTCCATACCAACGATGTCCGCACTATCGACATATCTTTGTATATCGTCGATAAATACACATTCGTCAGTATTCACACCAAGCCGCTCAGCGGCTAATTCAAAAATCTCAATGTCCGGCTTTGCCCATTTTACCTGGTACGAAAGTATTACGTCATCAAACAACGCTTGCTGCTCTTTGGTAAATAATTCGTCCATCATATCATCAGCAACATTCGATAAAAATCCAATTTTGTAGTGAGGTTTCAGTTCAGTTCGGATGTACTCAAAAAGCTCTTCGTTCGGCTCATGCTGAGACATAAATTCCCTTATTTCAGCCTCGGGCATATTTGTAAGCTCTGCTATTCCCTTGTAGAAATCGTCCATAGTGATGCTGCCTTTGTTCGAAGCGTGGTCGAGTGCTTTGATCTGCATGACAGTATCTGGTTTGTCATTAAGATGGGTTGCGTAAAACCGATCGTAAGTACTGGCAGTCAGCACTCCAAAGCAGTCGAAGATTATTGCTTTAATCATCCTAGCTCCTTCACCATCAGCAGAGCGTTCACGCAGACGCGCTTCAACCCGCCTTCACCGTCAGGTTCGTTCCAGCATGATTCATAGTTATGGCCTTCGTACACAAAGCCAAGCTTTTCATACAGACTTTTTCCCGCCTGATTGCCCGCTTCAACTCCCAGAGAAATCTTCTGGTAACCAAGGGATCTCGCCTTGGCCATCACCGCTGTCACTAATTGTGATCCAATACCTCTACGACGAGCCGATTCATTGATCTGCAATGCGACCAAAGCCGGTTGGCCAGGTAGAATATCACGTACGACTTGTTCTTCGGGAACGCGAATAAGGCATACTCGTCCGACAAATGAGTTTCCATCATGCGCACCGTAAAATATTACATTACCTTCGGCTATTTTTTGCTTAAGCTCTTTGATGTAGTTGTCGAAGGCTGAAGTATCTCGCTTTATCGCGTCAATAGTTTCATTACTGGTCGCTTCAATTATATTCATGCTTTTCTGTTCGAGTATTCATCGTTCGGAAAAATACGCCGAATTCCACCTTTTGGATTTTCGACGTCACCCTTATATCTTGGAATCAAGTGTAGATGAAGGTGAAAAACAGTCTGGCCTGCTTCAGGGCCATCATTTATAGCTATATTAAAAGCGTCCGGTTTGGTGGGTAGTTCGTCACGAATTTGCTGCATTACTTCTTTAGCAAAAATAAGTATGTGCGAAAGTTCTTCGTCCGTCAGTTCATCAAAGTATTGAATGTGTCGCTTCGGTATGATTTCAGCATGCCCTGGGCTCACAGGGAATTGGTCTTTACGCGCGCTGAAAAGAGAATCGTCAGCAAAAAAGTTTTCACCAGTACCTATTTCTTTGCAGAACACACAATCGGTTGTATTGGACATCAGTTCACTCCTTGCTGGGCAGCAAGCCATTGAAGCAGCACTAGTCCAATTCGTTCTTCTTGCATCTGGCCGTCCAGAATCATTTGTCTTGCTTCGTCGAAACTCACCCAGTTGTCGGCTTCGATTTTCTCACCGACCTCGAGCTCTTGGCCGTGAACACTCAGCTGCCATTTCGTGGCTTCGAACACGTATAAGTCCCATTCGACTGTTGCACCGAGCACCGATTTTTTATACAGTTCCAGTTCAGCAATCTCCACTCCGGCCTCTTGCTGAGCTTCGTTGATAGCCTGATTTTTGGCGGCTTCGGTAATATCGTCACCGCTTTTTCGATGGGTTTCGTAGTCATCCAGGCTATCAAACACTTTGCCCCCAGGCAGTCGGTAATCCCACTCGGCAAGTTCCTGACGATACTCTTTGGTAAGGAGTACTTTTTGTTTGGTTTTATCTGCGATTATTAAGCGTACGCCAGGCGCCCGCCTGGCAACTTCAAACACCCGACCATCGTCTTGTCTTACCTGGACAAGTTCGAATAGCTTACCTTTAGCAATAATTTCTTCGTTCAACTAGACCTCTCCCCAATTTTTACCAACACTAACATCAACTTTCAGCTTAATCGGTAGTTCGGGTGCGACAGCTTCCATAGTGTCCTTTAAAATCTTGCCGACTTTCTCGGCATTCTTTTCTGGGCATTCGACCAATATGCTGTCGTGGATTTGTAGGACTTGTACACCAAGATCTCCCATTTCTTCATCGACTTTTATCATAGCGAGTTTCATCAGGTCGGCTTCGGTGCCTTGGATAGGCATATTCGCAGCGGCTCGTTTGCCGGCTTCCCGAACCATGAAGTTACTGGAGTTTACATCTGGTGTTGGACGGCGGCGGCCGTGGAAGGTTTCGACATAGCCTTCCTCGCTTGCCTGTCTGAGTGTCTTGTCTATAAATTCGCGGATAGGTTTACGCAGTTCAAAATATTGGTCGATGAATTTCTTGGCTGCTACAAAGTCCATGCCGGTCGCAGCCGAAAGTCCGTGCGGGCTCATGCCGTACAGCACACCAAAGTTGATCACCTTGGCATCGCGGCGCTGATTCTTGGTCACTTTGTCCAGCGGAATACCGTAGACGTCGCTGGCTGTCTTGGTGTGAATGTCGAGGTCGCCGTTGAAGTCTTCGATTAGTTCCTTGTCGTCCGCCAGCACTGCTGCTAGCCGTAGCTCGAACTGCGAGTAGTCGGCTGACACAAAGACATTACCTTTGGCCGGCACAAATGCTTCGCGGATCTTCTTCCCCGCTTCTGAACGGACTGGGATGTTCTGTAAATTCGGATTAACACTCGAAAGCCGTCCGGTTGGTGCTACATCCTGATTAAACGTCGTATGTAGTCGGCTTTCCTCATCTACCAGCAGCGGTAATGTATCGACATAGGTGTTCTTCAGTTTAGAAAGTTCTCGCGTTTGTTCAATCAGCTCGATAATCGGGTTGAGCCCGCGTAATTTATCAAGTTCTTTCTGGCCTGTTGAATAGCCCGTTTTCCCCTTTTTAATGCCCGCCGTCGGCAGCTGCAGCTTGGTAAACAAAATTTCGGACAGCTGCGCGGGACTGCCAATATTAAATTCCTGGCCTGCAATCGTATACATTTCTTGTTCGAGCTTGGCATGCTTTTCACCAAGCTCTTTGCTCATCTTCTTCAGAATTTTGGTATCGAGAATAATACCTTGGTGCTCCATTTTGAACAGATGATAAATCAGTGGGAAGTCGAAGCGCTTCGCTATGTCATCAACTTTTGGTTTTTCTTTGAAGGCCTCACACTGCCAGCCGTAGATTTGGCGCATGGCGGCAGCTTCTTCGACTGGACTGGCCAGTTCCCCACCGATGAGTCCGGCTAGGCTGCGATCACGACGGAGTGGGTCGAGCAAATAGGCAGCCTGACGGATATCGTGCAGGTCGGAGAAGCGAACCTCTATACCTTTGTCGGCAAGCGCGTGGTACAGCGCTTTGATGTCATAACTGATAACAGTTCCAAACTCGACCGCCCGCCAAAACGATTTGTCGACATTCTCTAGCTTCGTGTGCGAAATCGTCGTTGGGGTAAATGATGCCCACAATTCGTCGTCCGCTAGGTGCAGTACGAACGGTCCGTCGATAGTCACCTGATCTGGCCACTCAATTTCCGTTAGGTTAACCTCGTCGGCTTCGTGGAAATACAGACTGGTGTCTTGGGTCTGCTGCATATTCTTTGGCAAGCGCTTAATTAACGAGTGGAACTCGAGCTCCTTCAGAATGTCAGCAACTTTTTGCAGGTCGCAGTCGTTCACGTCCGCTTCGTCCCAGTCCAGTTCGATAGGAATATCTGTCCAAATACGTGCAACTTCTTTGGAAAGATAGGCTGACTCTTTGCCTGCTTCGAGCTTTTTAGCGAGCGTTGGCTTTACATCAGCGAGGTGCTCATAAATATTATCGAGCGTTTTGAACTCTTGCAGCAGTTGAATTGCGCCCTTCTCACCAATACCCGGCACACCTGGAATATTATCGCTCGAATCACCTTTTAGTGCTTTCAGGTCCAAAAATTGTTCAACGTCCAGGCCGTATTTTTCCTCGAAAGTTTCAGGGTTATATAGCTCGATATTAGCGAGGCCCGACTTCATGGCATAGACATGCGTCAATGGCCCGACCAGCTGCAATACGTCGAGGTCACTGGTCAGAAGACAGGTTTCAATCCCCTTCTTCGTCGCTTGAACTGCAAATGCGCCCATAATGTCATCGGCTTCATAATCATCTATCTCATATAAAGGCCAGCCAAATGCATCAAGCAAACGATGGAGTATTGGCACCTGCTCGTAAAAGTCCGGCGGCGCCGGTTTGCGGCCAGCTTTGTATTCCGGGTACAGTTCGCGGCGTTTACGAATGTTGGTTTTGGGCTTATCCCACGCAACGGCTACGAAATCAGGTTCTAATTTTTTAATAAGTTCAATTGCCAAGCTGGCGAACCCGAACACTCCACCAGTAGGTGTGCCGTCTTTCGTCGATAGCCCAGGCATGGCATAGTAGCCGCGGTAAAACACGGACTTTCCATCTATCACCGCCAGGCGTTTGGTCATGTAATAAGTATACTCGTTCAGGTAGAGAGTACGAACCGCTTATGCCACGATTTCTTCGGTTTGCTCATTTTCTTCAGCTGTCTCATCGCCACTAATAAATTTCACGAGTCTTTTTCTTTCACGGTGACTCATTCCGCCACGGATGACTGGGGTATCGTCATCTAGTCCATCTTTCAAACAATGCAGCCTTACCATACAGGAATGACATAAGCTCCTCGCCCTTGGGTCGACTCCGCCTTCAAACCCGCGCCTTGGCTCCAAGATTAAGTCGTCATCCGGACTACAGACAACATACTTGCCCCAATCCTCATTATCTTTTAGTTTTTCAAGTCTTTTTGCAGTTCGAGGGAAATCAAGAATCGCAGACTTTGCCTTTGCTGCCTTTGCTGCGCGTCGTTTTATAACCCTGCTTCGTAACGCCCCAACAGCAGCGTGTACGTCTGCTTCAGCAAAGCGACCCACAATCATATTTTTATCAAATCCAGCCAGCAGCAAGTGGATGATGGTTCGCTCTGAGGGGTGCAACTCTTTCGAAGTGCGCACTGCCTCTACTAAGTCTCCGTGATCTGTAACGACCGAAAGACGCCGGCCACCTAGCTCATTGAGTTCAGGCGCTTCGCCGTATGGTCTTCGCAACCATATTAAAACTTCATTAGCCTGTTCCGTACTTAAACTAAATAATGTTGCGAGGCTCTTTTCGTTGTGGCCAACCTCACCAGCCAACGTGCCGGTTGGTTGGATAGCTCCTATTTTTTCAAGACTAGCGTCTAAATCGAGATCTGGGAAATGTTCTGTAATGAAGTCGGTTCCGAAGCCCGCAACGGCTAAAGACGCCCCGAGCCATTGGTCTTCATCCTCTAGCGAATCAATTCTTTGGGCAATAGTTGTCGGACGTATCCCATCAAAAGCAGCGTTTAAAACAGCTTTATGGCCGGCGTATATCTCGGGCGGCTCAATATTGGGATTTTGCAACCATGCAAAGATTTCGTTTGCGTATTCCACACGCTTAGAAAGATGTTCGTTACTCGCACCACCTTCTATGCGTACCTGCTTCATCTGAATCGCAATTCCTTAAGCCACACGTTTAGTTTTCTAATGTATAGCACTTGGATTTATATTTAACAAGTTCTATTTTGATGTGTTAAAAATCATACTCACGCCGGATTTCGATAAATCGCTTTACAAAGTCGTTATACGTCATTCCTAAAGACCTTGCAGCAGTACCTTGATTTGTGGAAGTCGCAAGTGCAATGACTATTTTTCTGTCTTCTTCAACCATATCGCTCCGCTCGAGTAGAATTTTTGTCAGTGCCGAGTGACCTAGACGTTTAAGATATGGTTTTCCTTTTTTAGTAATGCGCTCAGAGCCATTCGGCTGAGGAGTTGTTCGACCTATAACATCTAACCATTTTTTCTCCAATTGGGGTAAACTCATTCCAAGCATTTCGGCAGCTCTCCAAGCATCGTCTTCCTCATATAAAGCAAATAGTAGTTCCATTTGATCATCGTTTAATATGTCCCTACCCACTTCAATAAGACGTAGAATCTCATTTTTGTCTTTAGGGATAACAGCCTCGTCTGGCTTGGATTCGGGATGTTCTTTTGTCATGATTAGTCATTCTAATTTTGACATGGTCATGCGTGCTTGCAAGCATGACCTGATTGGTTTGCTACAATAGTTCCTAATGACAGAACAAAAAAATGTGAAGATTGTTGCTTTCGTAGGCCTTGCTGGCAGCGGAAAAAGTGTGGCAGTCGAATACTTAACCGAAAAAGGCGTGCCGAAAGTATATTTCGGCGGCATTATTTACAAAGCCATGGAAGAAGCTGGGATTGAAATTACATGGGAAAGCCAAAAGCAATTCCGTGAAGAAATCCGTGAAAAAGAAGGCAAGGACTTCGTAGTTAAACGCGCCATCAAAGAAGCCCGTGATTTAATTGCTGCTGGTCAGCACCGTGTGGTATTGGACGGCCTATACAGCTGGAGTGAATACAAGATTTTAAAGCATGAGTTCCCTGGGGAGATGACAGTCATTGCTGTTGTCACACCCAAGCACCTGCGTTACCAACGCATGGCAAACCGTCCGGAACGGCCAATGACCGCCCAGGAAATTGACGACCGCGACTGGGCAGAAATTGAAAATCTTGAAAAAGGCGGCCCTATTGCTATTGCCGATTATTTCGTTCACAACGATAAAGACCTTGAATGGTTGCACAAGCAACTTAATGAGGTCCTCGTCCATTCCGGCTTCAACAAATAAAAATAAGGAGTAATATGGACCAGAACAACAACCAAGCCCTAACCCCACAGCCAACCGCTGAGCCTGTGCCAATGGCGGCTCAACCACCTGCAGCTCCGCCAATTAGTAACCCGGGTAAGACCCTAGGAATTGTCGGTATTGTTCTTTCATTCGTGTTCTTGCAGCTAATCGGCATCGTGCTCAGCATCATCTCTACCGTAAAATCAACCCAGGCTAAAGCATCGCCGACCCTTGGTATCATTGGGATTGTCTTGAACGCGATTGGTCTTGTGTTCGTTCCAATCATGGTGATGATCATGCTCGTCGCCCATAACGGCATCCAGGAGCGAGCCAAGCTTGCCGCGGCTGAAAGCACAGCGAGTGCCGTAGCGAAACGTGCCGAAGCGTATTATGCACTCGAGGGGAAGTACCCTGCGACAATTGATGATTTTGCCGACCATGATGAGTCAAAACTAGTTGAAGGTGGTAAGCCCCTTTCTGTCACTGATGGTGTGCCAATGCACTATGAAGACGTACAATACGAGGTCTGCGGGCCTTCAGGTGCGCATGTTGTGTATTACGACCCGACGGTTGGCGGAACGTCAAATGAAACGTTAGTAGATGTGCCTCTCGTAAACGCTTCACGTGCCGCTGATTGTCGTTAACACCTACTTTATGTATTCGTGAAGTTTCTTGGCGTCTTTGTGCTTGCGCAGTTTGGCAAGTGCCTTGGCTTCGATTTGACGGATACGTTCACGCGTGACGGCGAATTCTTGGCCAACTTCTTCGAGCGTGTGGCTCTTGCCGTTGTCCAGACCAAATCGCATACGAACAATTTTTTGTTCACGGTCGGATAGCGTTGAAAGCACGGCTTGCACCTGCTCTTTCAGTAACTGAGTCGTCGCAGATTCTTCCGGAGTTGCCGATTCTTCGTCTTCGATGAAATCTTGCAGTACCGAATCTTCGTCTTCCCCATCACGGCCAACGCCTGCGTCAAGCGATTGGATATCCTGCTTGATTTTAATGACGTATTCAACTTTTTCCGGCTCCATCTCGAGTTCTTTGGCTAGCTCTTCAATGGTCGGTTCGCGGTTTAAGTCTTGGGTCATGCGGCGCTGCGTTCGGAGTAGCTTGTTGATGGTTTCAACCATGTGGACCGGAATACGGATAACACGAGCTTGGTCGGCAATAGCACGGGTAATGGCTTGGCGAATCCACCAGGTTGCGTAGGTACTAAACTTGAAGCCCTTGTCAGGGTCGAACTTTTCGACGGCTCGCAGCAAACCGGTGTTACCTTCTTGGATTAAGTCGAGGAAATCCAATCCGCGGCCGCTGTAGCGCTTGGCAATCGAAACGACCAGCCGCATGTTGGCTTCGGCCATTTTGTCTTTTGCTTTCTTATCGCCAGCTACGACTTTTTGCGCGAGAGCTAATTCTTCTTCGGCATTAAGCAGCGGAATTTTACCAATTTCACGGAGGTACAAACGTACCGAGTCGTCAGAAACATCGTCAAAATACTGGTTTGAGTTGAGGGTGTCTTCATCGTCTTCCAGCTCGTCTTCGAGTTCGGTTGCATCCGGTTCTTTGACGCCCTCAAGCGTGTCAATTTCTTGCTCTTCTTCAAGCGCTTTCTTTGTCAAATCGTCGTCGTCATTATTGCCCATAGTCTAAGCAGTCTCCTTTATAAGTGCATGCAGCTGCGTCCGTAGCTCTAACGCCAATGTGTCGTCACCTCTCGCTTCGGCGTCGCGCAGTTCGTTGATTAGTCGTTCTTTGGTTTTTTTCTTGTGTTCAACTTCGGTTTGGCGGAGCAGTTTGGCTACTTCGAGCGAACTGTCTTGTTCACTCCAGCCTTCGTATCTTGTCTCGGCCCTTAGTTGTACTATTTTAACATACGTTTCAAGTGGTCGCAAAGCGGTAGGCACGGCATCAAGCTCGTCGGTATGTTTTTTGAGCCAACCGGCAAGCTGTTGGCGGTGTTCTCCTACAAACATAGTCGTATCGAATCCGCCAAGTAAATGCCTGCTGTCCGGATATGCGGTAAGCACCGCTAACAGATCGTCTTGGTATACTGCTTTGTCGTTCTCTACTGATATAGAATCATTGTGGACTGGTTTTGATGGCCGTGGTGCATCCTTGAGATTTTCGTTGAATTTTGCGAGTACGGCGTCGAATGACGTATCGGTCATAGCGGCGACCTGTTTTAAGTAGTGTTCTCGTTCAACCGAATCATTTAGCATACGGATAACTTTTAGACTGTCCGTCGTAAACCGGCGTTTGCCGCCAGCTGAGGCCATGTCTTCTCGAACCGAATACTGCTTCAATACCCAATCAACAACCGGTTCGTCATCATCGGTTGCCCGCTGCCATTTTTGGGCGTCTTGCTGAATCAGTTCATCAGGATCTTTCGCCCCATCCGGCAGACTAACAATGCCAAGTTCGACCCCTACAGTCCCCGCAATTGGAATAGCTCGTTCGGTCGCAGCAAGTCCTGCCTTGTCGGCATCAAAGGCTAACTTCACGTGGTTGGATAGCCGGGCCAGAGCTTTAAGGTGCCATTCGGTTAGCGCGGTGCCGGCGGACGCGACAACATTTTTGACACCGGCCTGGTGCGAGCTGACAACATCGAGATTACCTTCGACAATGACCGAGAAATCGCCTTTGCGGATGGCTTCTTTTGCCTGCGAAAGACCAAAAACGTGGCGCGACTTGTCGTAAATCAGCGTCTGCGGGGTGTTCAAATATTTCGGTGCTTTTGGATCGTCACGCAAGATGCGGCCGGTGAAGCCGATTACCTGACCGCTTGCGTCCATTAGCGGCACGGTCATGCGTCCGCGGAAAATGTCGCCACCATAGCGGTTGGTAAGCCCGGCATCGGACAGCTCTTTCTTGCTGAAACCTTTTTTAGTAAGGAATATTACCAATGCATCTTGCCCGTCTGGGGCATATCCGATCTTGAACTCCTGGACTATTTCTTTACTCAGGCTGCGCTTTTTAAAGACGTACTCCAGGGCGTGCTTATTCTTCAGCAAGCTTTGCTGGTAGTAGCGGGCGGCCAGTTCATTGGCTTCAATGAGGCGCTTTTTGCGCTTTGCTATTTCTCCTGACTTTTTGGTGTCGTACTGAGAGAGGTCAACCCCTGCTTTTCGGGCTAATTGCTCTAGGGCAGCCCGAAAGTCGAGACCTTCGACTTCCATCACGAAACTGAAAACGTCACCGCCTTTGCCGCTCGAGAAATCATGCCAGATGTGCTTTTCGGGACTGACTGTAAAGCTTGGCGTTCTTTCATTCGTAAACGGGCTCAATCCTTTGAAATTACGTCCGGCACGCTTCAGCTGGACGTACTCACCAATCACATCCTCAATATTGAGTCGTGCGCGTACTTCCTCTTTAGCGTCTTGCATCGTCGTTCCTTTCGTGGTTGGACGCGCTCAGGACGAGCGTTAATAGGAAAGTTATCGTGACGAAACGTACCCGTAGGTACATTGAGGAGTGAAACTTTTTTAGTAACCCGTCCTGTGTGTGTACGAGCGAAAGTGAATGGCGATGTAAGGCGCTCATATCCTGCATGGTTTTATTGTAGCACTGTTTACCTCTGTTACTTCTTGTGGTTAAATGAGGAGGATATGCAGCCGAACAATCAACAGCTTCCACCAGTCCACGATCCGTCTTATCTCGACACTATTGCGGTGAAGCCACACGCTAAAACGATGAATCCATTTATTTTATGGGGATTAATCGGCGGCGGGTTGTTACTCGCAGTACTGGCCATACTGGCAATTGCGTCGGCTGGTGGGCCAAGTAACAAAGAAAAGCTCACAACCTTCGCTGCCCGGATGAGCAGCCTTCAAGCTATAAGTGAAGATGCTCAGGAAGATATCCAAAGCAGCGAACTTCGAACGCTCAACAGCAACCTGACTCTCGTTCTCGCAAATGCAAACCGTGATTTGGCTCCCCTCTTGAGTGATCAAAAGATCAGTTTGAAAGAAAAGAAAAACGAGCAGGTGAAAGCCGTTGCTGCCGACACTACTGAGCTAACCGACCGGTTAGAAGATGCCCGCCTGAACGCGGTCTTTGACCGGACCTATGCCCGAGAAATTAAGTATTATTTAACCTCGCTACGTTCCGAAATGAGAGAACTTTATGGTGCCAGCAAGAGTACGTCTCTTAAGGAGGTGCTGGCCTCGACCGATAAAAATATCAAGCCTTTACGGGGTGACTTTTCTAGCTTTAACGCGGGTTAGCCTAACAAATTGTTACTACTTGGCTACTAAATCGTAGCTGAGCCGTGCCAAATCTTTAATCTCGTCGTCCCTTAACTGGCCTGAACAAATAATGGTGTTCCAATGTTTCTTGTTCAGATGGTAGCCAGGTACAACCGTTTCGTATTTTTCACGTAAGCTTTCCGCCAGAACCGGATCGCACTTCAAACTAACCCGCAGCGGGTCTGACCCATCGGCAATGATTGCGAACAGCTTACCTTCTCCGGCCTCTTTGTCTCCAACTTTATAAACACTCGTGCCTTCACCAAACGGAAAATCCAACCAAGTGTCAGGAAACTTCAGTAGATAATTTTCAAGCTCTTTGTGGGTCATACCTTAATTTTATTCAAATAATATTTCAGTTCTTCTATGCTACCGCGGATATCTTCAAGTGCACGGTGGGCCTCAGGTTTGGCAAACCGCTTGTTATACTTACCGTCAAACACGACTTTCCATGCGCTGACGTCGAGCATGCGGTAATGCAAACGCTTATCAACCCGCGGCCATTCATTTTCGATGAACTTCCGGTCCTGATGAATTGAATTTCCAGCCAGCAGAACCGGCTCATCCATAGCAAAGTGTTTGTCGAGGAATTCTAACAGTTCGTTTTCAACCGTCCGGCCGTTCTTGCCAGACAGATTTTGATCGAGTAGCGCATCGCGCACGGCTGGAAACTTCTCCCAAAACTCGCCTACCATTCGCTGTTTTGCCAGGCTCGGTCCGACTTTTTTGACAGCCGTATAGGTAGCAAGCTCATTGAACTCCCAATCGGTTACGATTACAGCGACCTCAAGAATTCGGTCTTCTACCGGGTCGAGACCCGTCATTTCTAGGTCCATCCAGAGTAGTTTTGCGGTAGTGGTCATAGTTTTAGTATACGATACCCTCGTCCGTAGGCGATATTACAATAACAAAATGCTTGACGAATAAATACAATTGTTTTATGCTGCAACCATCCATGTTATGGGTCGGCGATCCTGTCGGTCTGAAGTGGAGCACATCACGGGAGCATGTTTTGAGTAATCGGAACTTCGACAACCACCCGTACAACAACGAGAAGTTCACCAAGCGCAAGAAGGGCAGGTCTCGGCACCAGAAGAGCCAGGCATCCTTTCGCGAGATGGTGAGGCGGGCGCGCCAACGCATCATCGATGTCACCAAGACTCGTGGCAACGGCGTGATCGAAGCACACGACAAGCAGGGTGCTGTCGGCATCCTGAACCGCTGGCTCGACCGTCGCGACGCATCAATCGGCAAGGGGTCTCAGCGCTTCGCGGTCGTGCGCAGGGCTTTCGAGCAGCTGCTCGGGGCGCGCGTCTTCCGCGAGGAGTACGAGGGCTACGTCCTCAACCTCGCCACCTGAACTTCCGGAAGGCGGAGCAAGGGAGAATCAAGAGTTCTCCGTACATTCTATGTACAACGAAACGAGGAGCAGCCACATCACGGTGCGCTCTACGGGACACTTGCTTCGCCTTCCCGGCGAAACTTTTTACACGCTAGCAGCGTGTTATTTTTTTGATTTAAAGTCTAAACAAACAGAATTAATACAGTAATGCTGTCCGTTTGGTGAACTATCATCGGCAAACAAATGTCCTAGGTGGCTGTCGCAATTTGCGCATACTACTTCAGTACGATGCATCCCCATACTATCGTCGTCTTGTAATTTGACAGCGCCCTTATCGGCAGCCTCGCTAAATGCCGGCCAGCCAATTAAGCCCGGTGCGGTCGACTCATACTTTGTGTCGCTCCCAAAAAGCGCCTGCCCACAAGCCGCGCAGTGGTACATGCCGTCCTCATAAAAATCGACATATTTGCCGCTCCCTGGTGCTTCGGTTCCCTTTTCGCGCAGGACGTGGTACTGCTCTGGGTCTAATTTTTTCTTCCAGTCTGTGTCAGATTTACTCATCATCCTATCCTTTCAAGTGCGACGATAAAAGCCGCTTCTTTAAGCGTGCAGCCCTCGCGTTCAGCACGAATATGCACAATCTTCATAGCATTCGACAATATCTCATCGAGTTTTTTGTTCACTTTTTCTTCGCTCCAGCTCTTGCCGAGCTTGTTTTGTTCCCATTCCAAATAGCTAACTATCACGCCACCGGCATTTGCAATCACATCAGGAATCACTGTCGCGTTTCGTTTTTCAAGTTCGAGCAGCGCATCATCAGAGATTGGCCCATTGGCAAGTTCTAGCACGACATCTGCCTTTACGCTCGCTTGGTTTTGAGGCGAAATAACGTCTTCGAGTGCCGCTAGCACTAGAATGTCCGCATTCCAGCTTAGGATGTCATCGCTGTCGGTTGTTTTTGCACCGTCGTGAGTTAGTTCTTCGGCTAGCTGGCGCGAGAATTCACGCTTTTTGAAGTTAAGGCCTTGGTCGTTATAAAACGTCTTTTTTGAATTGGCGACAGCGACGATGGTTACGCCAAGTTCCTGCTCGGCCAATTTGGCAAAGTAGAACCCGACGTTTCCCATACCCTGCACGGCCACCTTGAGCCCGCGCGGCTCGATCCCCTCGGACGTCAGGTATTCACGGAGCGCTATCATTCCACCCCGCCCGGTTGCTTCTGCCCGGCCCAGCGAACCGCCCATAGCGATGCTTTTACCGGTAAAACTGGCTTTTGACCGGTCACCGGTCAGCCGTTCGTATTCGTCGACCATCCAGTCGATTACTTTGGCGTCAGTATTGACGTCAGGCGCAGGTACGTCAATGTCGGGTCCGATGTTGTCCTTGAGCACCCTAACGTACGCTCGGGCTATCTGTTCGACGGTTTCTGTATTGTGCTCGCGGGGATCGAACGCCACGCCGCCTTTGCCGCCGCCCATGGGAATATTCACGGCAGCGGTCTTAATGCTCATCAATGTAGCGAGTGCCTGGACTTCGTTTTTGTCGACATGCGGATGAAAGCGGACACCACCTTTAAACGGTCCCCGGGCGTCGGAATGCTGCACGCGGTAAGCTTGGAGCTTCAAATCACCGACTTCAATCATAAAGTCATGAACTGCCTGCGGCTCGAGAAATGTCTGCTGCTTGGCTTCATTCCAATCAAGTTTTTTGGCCGCACGGGCAATCATAGCCTGCGCACTTTCGAGCATGTTCATATGTTTAGTATACGCCTATGCTGTGCGAGCGTTTTTTAGTGCTTTTACGTACCAGATGAGTGTTTCCACCTGGGTTTTTAGGCTGCTCTGCGGACCATGTGGAGCGTCGCTAAGCTCTTCCTTCAGCATGCCCTCTTCATCAATTGCCTTTGCGACCCAGTCGGTAAAAAACAAGGCTTGCGGCACTGTCACAGCGCCAACTCCAGGTAGTGCCATGCGTAGGCTAGCAACAGCCTGTGCGCCACCGGTTGAACCATGCGCAACCAATGCAACTGGTTTCTTTTCCATCTGGAAATCCAGGTAATCAATTGCGTTTTTTAGTACGCCGGATGTCGACCGGTTGTATTCCGGTGTGACAAAAACATAGCCGTCGAACTCGGCGATCTTGTCGAGCCAACGCTTTACTTCTGGTACCGGTTGGCGCTCGGGGTTGAAGCGCGGACTGATTGCCTCGTCCATGAATGGCATTGGGTAATCTTTTAAATCGATTGTTTCGACGTTAGCGAGTTTGCCCACTTCATCGACTACCCACTTAGCTAAGCGGTCACTTACACGGTTTTCCCGGACACTCCCAACAACTACTGCAATCTTCATGCGGCTCCTATTCTTTTGCTATACTTTTTATAGTATATCACGAAAGAGCGAGCAGAAAAAGCCGGCTCAACCGGCTTTAATAGTAGGTGTGCAAGGTTAGCTCTTTTTCTTGTCAATCCGGTCGAGTTTGGCACCGTGGATTACGAAGTAGATTACCAGTGCCGTAGCAGCTAATGTAATCAGCGAACTAAGTATTGCCCCCCAGCCGATAGCTACGTCATCGGCAGGACCCGGCTTGCCTTCAGTCAATACAATTTTTAGGCTGTTAAGGTCGACGCCTCGGGTTAGAAGTGCCACCAATGGGGAGATAAGGTTATCAACGATACTCTTGACGCTGGCGCCAGCGGCGGTACCAATAGCCAAACCAACAGCCAGCCCAACCACGCCTTGTTCGCGAATAAAGTTAAAGAACCCGGCAGCGGCCCCTCCACTAAGGACTGATGCCTTTGCTGTCGCAGCTTCGGCCCGAGCTTTTGCAGCTTCCACTCTGGCTTTCGCCGCTTCGCGCTTGGCTTTGGCAACGGACGTGGCAGTAGGTTTGTTGGTGGCCATAAGAAAATCTCCCTTGTTTACAAGAGAGATTATAGCAAACATGTGATTGTGCCGCCGGGCGGCACCCCTTGGAGCGGTAGCTCAACGTGGGGTGCCGCCTCGGCATGTCCGCAGCATCGCTGTAGCGATATTGGCGGGCAGAGGCAGGTTCAGCGTGGGGTGAGTCGGACGAACGGATAACTCCGGCTGATGCACGTGCCCGAAGCGAGAAGCGACCTTCCGGTCGGCTGTCGCTCGATGACACCTCCGTTGACCAGCCGGTTGATGCTTCCGCACAGCTTGTCCTTCGGAGCGTCGACACCGAATTGGCGCAGTGCTGTGCGAACCCGCCGGTCGGCCATGGGGCCGGTTGCGTACTCGATCGGCTGGTCAGTGAACGCCGCCTGAGAAACGGCTTCCACTACTCGATCATCGAGGTCGTGGTCAATCAACTGCTTACCTCCTCTGGATAGGTACTAGGCGGGCCATCCGCCTAAAGTGCGCCTCATACCGCAACAAAATCCGCCGAGGTGTCCCTCGGCGGCTTCGTATTCGGTGTGAAACTGGAAACTACGCCGAGGCATACGCAAAGCGGACAATGAGAATGAGTCCAAATTTTTGCGTAATTTTCTGCATAAAACTTCCTGACCCCAAATTATACTCGCCTCTACAGATGAGCGCAAGCTACATTTTCTCTGGTGCGCTGATACCAAGTAAATTGAGGCCACGAGCCAGCGTTTCACGGTAGAGGTTCAAAAGATAGAGCCGCCCGGCTTCCCGCTCGTCGCCAATAATGCGCGATTTCTCATAAAACCGGTTAAACGCCTGGGCTAATTCGTACAAATAATTACAAACGAGGTGTGGCATCAATTCCTCGGCCGCCTGTTCGAGTGACTCTGGCGATTCGGATAATTTTTGCACTAATTCACGCTCTGATTCGTCGAGGTGTTCCGGCTTTGTTGCTATAACACTTGATTTCGCAGCAATCGAACATGCTCTTGCGTGGGCATATTGCAAATACGGACCGGAATTGCCGTGTAGGCTGACCGAGGTTTCTGGGTCGTACACGATATCACCGCCAATTCGATTGGATAAGAAGGCATATTTAACCGCGCCGAGTACGACCGGTTCGTTGGCGTTATCGTGTTGAGCAGCTTGTGCCTCACGAGCGGCTTCAAGCACGTCGAGTGCTAGCAGCACCGTTCCCTTTCGGCTGCTCATTTTTTTACCGCCGGCGAGTTTCAAGTTGCCGTGCGTTAAATGAACGCTGCGAGCTACAAGCTCCGGTTCGAACTGCTCGATGCTTTTTTGGACAACTTTCATATACTGCTGAATGTCATTACCGGTAATGATGATAGACTTGTCGAAATTGTAGTCACGCCACTTCTGCATAATCAGCCCGACATCTTTGGCTTCGTATGTTGGTAGCCCTTCCGAATTAATGAACACCCGGGTGTGCAGTCCATATTTTTCAGCCTTAAATACTACGGCTCCGTCGCTCATTTCGTACACACCGTTTTCCAGTCCCTTTTTGACCGTTTCAACGCCAGTCGGAGTTGTTACGCTTTCGGGGTAGTATTTCTCGAACTGCACGACGCCAAGTTCATTGTAAAACAGCTTGAAATACTCATAACTCCATTCTCGGCATGTCCAGTAAATTTTTGCGAGGGCCGATTCATGGTCATCGGCGGCTATAAGCTCGTATAGTTGTTTGTTCAGTTCGGTAATTTCATTTTTTGCCGACTCATCATTTTCATCCGCCTCAGTACCTTCAACGTAGCGGGCACTCAGCCAAGCCGAGCGAACATGAAAATCTTCATCTAGTTCATTCAATTTTTCTGGTAATATACCGCCGAGATTTTTAATAATCGCCCACATATTCCGAGCAACATGCCGGCCAACATCGCCGCCAAAGTTTACACGGTGAACGTCAGCACCGGCCGCTTCGAGCAGCCGGGCAATTGCATCTCCGACGATGGTTGTATACAAATGCCCAGCATGAAGCACCTTGAAAGGGTTGGGATCGGAATATTCTGCCACGACCGTCTGTCCCGCCAGCGGCCTCGCCGGTTCTCGTTCAGCTTCCGCGAGCAGCGCCTCGTCACTCAGCCAAAGGTTTATAAATCCAGGTCCTGCGACGTCGACCTGCTTAAACATATCTGTCTGGCGAAGCTCTGCCGCTACTTCTTCGGCGACTTCCCGAGGGTTTTTAGCTAACTGCTTAGCCAACTGCAGTGCAATGTTCGTGGCGTAATCACCGAACCGTGACTCAGGGCGCGTCAAAACGACTGATGTGTCAGCACCATATAGATTCTTTATTGCCTCAGCAATTGCGTCATTCATTACGCTTTATTGTAACAGAGGTTAGCTGGTGGTCTCAAAGCTGACATCGGACTCACCTTCGGCCGGTACCGTCACAAAGTCGGTCGTCGAGACCGGACTTATACCGTGCAGCGTGTGTAAAAGCACGCGCAGCACGCTTACGTCATCGCTGTTGCCGGATTCTACGTCGTAGTTTTCTTCTGCCATGTTTATTTTATCCGTTTCTAGAGTTTATTTTAGCATTAGCAGTATTAGTCGACAACCGAGCGGATAAGACCAAGAAACAAAGGATGAGCCTTGTATGGCCGGCTTTTGAATTCAGGATGGGCCTGCGTTGCCACAAAATACGGGTTATCGGCCGCTTCGACGTATTCAACTAGCTTCCCGTCTGGTGACGTACCAGAAATGACGAGCCCGCCCCTTTCGATGTCCTGAATAAATTTCTGATTCACCTCGTAACGGTGGCGGTGGCGTTCAATTATGTCCGTTTGACCGTACGATTCAGCCGCTTTCGAGCCTTCTTTCAATACTGCCGGATAGTCCCCTAATCTGAGCGTGCCCCCGGTTGATTCTTTGCCCTCTTGGCCTTCCATAATGTAAACCACGTTATGAGGAGTTGTCGGATTAAACTCTGTACTGTTAGCATCGTTCAGCCCTGACCGGCGGGCAGCAGCTATAACTGCTACTTGCAAACCAAGGCACAAACCAAGATACGGCTTTTTGTGTTCTAGCGCGTAGGTTGCTGCGGCAATTTTGCCTTCTATGCCGCGTTCGCCAAATCCGCCCGGCACTATTAGTGCATCAACCCCGGCAAAGTCATCGCCGCCACAATCTTCGGCATTAATCCATTTAATATCGACACCAACTCCAAGCGTCCAACCGGCTGCCTTGACCGCTTCGGTGACAGACAGATACGTATCTTCGTTATCCATGTACTTGGCTACCAAGCCAATGGTAACGGTTTTAGATGGGTGTCCATTCACGGCTGTAATGAGGCGCTGCCACTTGCCAAGATCCGGCTGACTATCATTTTCAATAAATTTGCTTAGTAGTTCATGGAGCGGCGAGTTCGCGATAGTTTCCGGAATCCTGTATACCGTATCGACATTTGGCATATCAACGATATACTGCTGCGGCACACCAGAAAGCAAGCTTATTTTCCGAGCGACGTTTTCTGGTGCCGGCGTTTCAGTCCGTACTACCACCGCGTCTGGGAAAATTCCGAAACTTCTTAGGTCTTGGAGCGCATTCTGCGCCGGCTTTGTTTTGAATTCCTTGCTGGTACCAATAAACGGCACGTATACAACGTGGACATACAAGCAGTTCTCGCGCCCTACCCTAGCTGCAAATTCGCGGATAGCCTCGACAAATGCCAGTCCTTCGTAATCTCCAACCGTACCGCCAATTTCGACGATATGTACGTCGCTCCCTTCGGCTGCTTCTGCAATTTTGTCCTGAATGGCATTGGTAAAGTGCGGTATAACCTGCACGGTTTTGCCGCTTAGTTTGCCGGCTCGTTCGCTGGCAATTAACTCACTCATTATCCGTCCGGCCAGGCTGGCGTTCTTTTGGGTTAGTTCGATATCCAAAAAGCGTTCGTAGTGCCCAAGGTCCAAATCGGTCTCGGCGCCGTCCTTCGTGACAAAACACTCACCGTGTTCTGCCGGATTCAAAAGACCCGCATCTACATTGAGATACGGGTCACATTTTTGAATGGAAACGTATGCACCTTTTGCCTGTAGTACCGAACCGATACTAGCAGCAGTGATACCTTTCCCTACCCCCGAGAGAACTCCCCCAGTTACGAATATGTATTTCTGTTTAAGCCCATGGCGTTTTGTTTCTCCCATGGGCTTTCATTATAGCACCATTTTTTGCATAAGCGCTACGTGTGTGGTGTTGTAGTATTGTCGCTACGCTAGCGGTAGTAGGTATTGTGTTTATTACCGATATATTATATAATTACTCGCACGATCTTTCCCATCACAGTGAGGACTTCCGCCATGAACGGTTTTAGCGCCACGTTCCGAGACACAAGCTTTGACGGTATTACTGTCGAAGAAGCCACGGAGTGGATCGAGCAATTACGCGACGGGATTCAATCGGCTCAGCAGAGTGCGGAGCTTGGTCCGCTGCACATCACGGACGGTTACATGACCCGTGACGACATCATCGCGTCATTCCGGCCCCTCTACCCCGACTTTGACACGCTCTACCGCCGGGCGCCGAGAATGTTTGGCCGGATTGTGCACTCCTCCAGAAACCGGACGCATGGCTTCAAGGTGGTTTGCATCATCTGCGACATGAACATCAGCGGCAAAACGCAGAGAGAGTCGTGCAGTCACAGCAAGCACAACCGGAACCTGAAGGTCGACGTGAGGTCACTGGTTCGGCATAGTGACGCGTTTCTGCAGGGGACAACCCGGCAGCTCGGCACGAACACCTGCCAGGACTTCAAGCGTCTTGTGCAAGCTCTCAAGGATCGGACATGAGGCCGCCCAAGCGCCTCACCGCCGGCTGCGTTTTCGTAGCCGGCTTTCCTTTACCGGTGGTTACTAGATCTCGAATGTCCCGAATTTGGCTTCCTGACGCGCTCGGAACTTTCGCGCTCGCTGCAAAAGCGCGTCGTTAATTGTTTCACTCCGCTTGTTTTTGCGCTGTACCTCTATATAGTGTAGCCATACTTGGTCTGATAAATTCATGTTCATACTCCCGTATCATTAGAAAATTGAGATTAAAAAACAACTAAAACAAAATCGCTTAGTTGTAACGGGATTTATTGTATGGAGCTGCCTGATAAGCGTTTCCCACCGTTTGGGGAGCGGCCATAACAGGAGGCTAATGGCTTATAGAGACGCACAGGGCCCGGAGGATGATTGTCTATATATAATTATACTCCTCCTGTAAAAAACGATGCAATATTGATGTTGTAATCAGCCGAAAGAAATGGCAAAATAATACAACTACTGAACGGACTCCCTCCAATTGTCCGGGTAGAAGATGATGTGCAGCTACGCCCCTTCATGGTGGGGCAGCAAGACAAGTAGCTAGGGGTGTCATCGAACGTGGAGAGTGGCTGGTCGCGCCCGATGCGCCACAGACTGCCAGCCCCTCTCCACGTCCCAGACCAACGAGATGAACGCGAAAACGCGTCACCCTCTCGCCGCCTCCCCTCAGTCTTTCCGCTTAAAAGCGACGTGACTGAGTTGGCGCCCTCTACGGAGGGCATTTTTAATTCTCATGCTTGCGTGAAAATTTGATACACGTACAATTGAATTAATCGCGTAAGTAAGTCCGCATAGTGGAAGTGGATTGAAAGCGCGATGTGCGAGCGCAGCCGAAGGTCTGCCACAACCTGCGGGGCAGCATGCCGAGTGCTGCAAGTGCACGCACGTGACGGGGAGGATTCATCCTCCAATACCCAGAGGCAACTCTGGGCGCGGGCACTCATACTGCCCGTGTGGAGACTCGGCGAGTTCTCCCCGTCACACCCCTTCCTTATGCTGAAACGCTGAGGATACCCAGCCGCTGGACTTCACAGTTCGGCGGCTATTCAATTTGATAATCATTTACACTTAGACTGTACCCCGCCTGCGACTTGGCTTATGAAAGGAGAAATAACGTGCAGCTTGAGGCGTTCTACGATGAACACGTCGGCAAGGTCTACAAGTTCTTCTATATCAAGTCGCTTAATAAAGCGACTGCGGAAGACTTAACCTCTGATACGTTCATATCATTCATGGAACAAGCCCAAGTTCAGGCTATTGAAGACCAAACAAAGTATTTATACGGAATCATGCGAAACATTTGGTTGCAGTTCCTCCGTAGTAAATACCAGCAAGCGATGACGGACGTTGAAGGCATTGAGGACTTTGCTTCGCATGTTGAGTTTAACCTCGACCAATTCGACGAAGCTAAAAGTGCCGATAATCGTTTAATGCCCTATATCGAGGAGTTGCCGAGCAAGCAACGTGAGGTACTCATCAAACGTTTGATCGAGGAAAAATCTATCAGCGAAGTTGCCGAAGAACTCGGAAAAGACAAAAATTATGTCAAAACCACCTACCACCGGGCGCTGACGACACTCCGTGCCCGCTTAGCAAACCCGTATATGGAGGGAACGTTATGAGCAATATTCCCAAAGATTTAGAAAAGAAACTCAGCTCGGCCGCCGCCGAGATTGACCCTCAGTTCAAACAGCAGCTAAAAAATAATCTATTCAAGGAGAAAAAAATGTCAATCCCAACACTTATCAGGCGCATTTTGCGCTATGTACGCACCGCCCCTGCCCTCGCTGTGCTGGCAGCACTCGTTATCGTTGGCTCAACATCGGCCTTCGTAGCGACTAATCAAGCCCACACTGCCCGTGACGCCGAAATTGAAGTCCCAGCCAACCTGGATGACCTGCTCAGTTTCGATGAAGTCCGCGCCCTCGCCATCAAGGACATGCCGAATGGCGTAATTACGGGAATCGAGCTCGAAAAAGAAGACAACGGCATGGTTTATAAGGTCAAGTTCGCCGATGGCACTGTCAGGATATACGACGCCAAAACCGGCGAGGCTGTTACCAAGTCCGGCTCTGAAAGCGATGATTCTGTCCCAAGCAGTTTCAACGCCGGCATTACAGCCGAAAAAGCCCGTCAAATTGCCCTAGACCAGCGACCTGGTAAGACGATTACAAAAATTGAGCTCGAAACCGAACATGGTACGGTAGTGTACAGTGTCCGCTTCTCCGACGGCGGCCGGGTCGACGTGGACGCATCGAACGGTGCCGTCCTCCGCGTCCGGGGAGCGAGCTCCAGCGGCTCCAGCGGTCGCTCGTCTGATGACGATTCACAGGATGATTCAGACTCCGACTCAAGCTCCGATGACGAAAACGATGATTCCAACGACGACAAAAGTGGTGAGGACTCGGATTCAGACTCTGGTTCGGACGATGGTGAGGACGATAATTCCGGTTCTGGTAGCGGCCGGTAAACTCTCTTACAAATAAGTAAAGCCTCGTCCCGTAAGGAGCGAGGCTCAACTTATGAAGACGAGGCTTGGAACAGCTTGGGCGCCCGAACTACACGCGCGGCAGTGCCCGGCGGGACTGACGAATGTCAGCGACGAACATGCGCAGCCCGTTCCAGTAGTCGAATGCCACTATCAGACCCCGAAGGGTCAGACGGAGCGGTCCCGTAAAGGCCAGCCGCACCAGGTCGGGGGCGTAGTCATCGTGAACCCGCGGCATCTGGTCCCGCCACTGCTCGCGCAGCGAGCGGTTGGACTGTTCGCCTTCGTACAGGCCGCAGCAGATGCCGATGGCTAGGTACAGACCTACCTTCCACGACACCACGTCGAGACCAAGAAGTGCTCCAAGGCCCAGCGTAATCCCGACGACCACGCCGATGGCGACCACCGTATGGAGGATGGTCGGGATCAGAAATTCGCGTTTCATGCATACTCCCTACGGATGGAACGGTTTGTTGAGGTGCTGCTCTAATTGACTATTTTTTCATGTATAGGTGGCTGCGTCAAACAACAATCGTATGGTATTATTTTCAGGTGACGCATCGGGGGCATTCGTGCCACCCTCTACCCGAGACTCACACTCACCGCACATCCACTAGTGTGCACTCCGAAAGGCCCGCGTCAAGAACGAAGATTGACGAACGAAACCTACAGGTAAACCCGCCATTCGGGCCATGGCTACATCGTCGCTAAGGGCACAGGGCCTTTGGCAAACCAACAAGACTCCTGGTTTTCTCAGGTACGCCGAAGCACAGACAACGGGTTGAAGCGCTTAATAGCACGCCCGTCGAGCCGAAGGTACGCTGACACGCTGGAGCTGACAGTCGGGAAATAGACCGACGGCCCGCGACGATTCTGTCGCGGGCCACTTTAATTGTCTTCAATTTAAATAAACCTCTTGGTAGCGGAGCAATGCTCTACAGTACCAAGAGGTTTTCCTAAAACATCGCGACGAGCAACCTGATGATCGAAACGACCATAAACAGTGGCAGAACAATGCCGATGACGGCATCGTTGTAATCCCTGTGGAACAGACCGCTTGCCAGCGTCGCCGCCGTACTGCTGCCGGTTTTGCGATATTCCCGCAGATAGACAACCATCATCACCGCACCGCCGAGCATGAGCGCAATCGTTACCGCTACTGGAACCACCAAGTTGTACAGATGGACCAGCCCGAAGAAGACGCAAGAATACGCCCGTCGGTACCACGGCCAGGTTTCGCATCCGCTCCTGAACCA
Organism: Candidatus Saccharibacteria bacterium UBA2018; assembly: GCA_002335175.1. Classification (GTDB taxonomy): domain Bacteria; phylum Patescibacteriota; class Saccharimonadia; order Saccharimonadales; family Saccharimonadaceae; genus UBA1020. The sequence continues at coordinate 128,986 of DDCA01000002.1, read as the reverse complement.
CAGCTCCTCGGACAGCGCGGCCTTCAGAAAGCCAGTCGGCTTCTTGGCTTTCTTCCCGCCCTTCCTGCTTTTCTCTCCCGCCGATACCACCCTCATCAGTCCGAAGAAATAAAGCAGCATACAGCCACCCAGAATGTACACTCCCACGGCGTCGCTAACGGGCATGATGCTGATGACCGCGGTTACTACCGAGAAATGCGTCCAGTCGAACAAGAACCACACACCGTAGGTTGTAGCAACCACGCAGGCAATCGTCATGAGCACCCAGACCAACCGGTACTGCGGGACCGAGTCCCACTGAATATTCTTCGCCCTGCTTAGATTGGGCATGTCATCCGGCAAAGGGCCGAGGCCTTTGTTGAAGATTCGCATCAAACGCTTCGTCGGCCTCGTATACGTCGAGGCCTTGGAGAAGTACGCGTTCACGTTTCCACCTTTTGTCGACGTTAAGGTACAAAATTTACCATAATATTTTTACGTAATCATGTCAATAGATACCTGCACTTACTCATTGTTCCCTATATCCTAGACCTTATACTTGCAGCAGGGTAATACTACCCGCCAATACCGTATTCCAGTCAATACCGCGAGAATTCGTAATAAGTGACTAGTGTGACTTAAACTTCAGAACACCGTATTTGGGTGCGAACAAAAAGGTAAGTAAGAATATAATCCCTAACACTAATACCATTGCTCCACCGGTTGAAACGTCGAAGTAATAGCTAGCGTACGCACCGGCGATGCACGCGAATACGCTCACGCTGGCTGCTATGAGCAGCATGCGGTCGAACCTGTCGGTGAGTAGATGTGCGATTGCGCCGGGCGTGATGAGCATAGCTACTACCAGTACAATTCCGACTGTTTGTACCGAGGCCACAACCGTAAGCGCGAGCAGCGCGAGCAGTAGGTAATGGTAAAAATTCACGTTAAGCCGAATAGCGCTGGCGTGGGCTTGGTCGAAACTATACAGCAGCAAGCTGCGGCGCAAGGTAATTAGCAGCCCCGTAACTGCAACGGCTATCAAACCAACTTGCCAGGCATCGCCGTCTGATATTCCAAGCACATAGCCGAACAAAATATGCATAAGGTCGATGTTACTCGGCACCTTTGAAACCAGAACCAACCCAAGCGCAAAAAGTGTGGTGTACACAATACCAATAACCGCGTCGTCTTTTAGCCGGACGCGTTGTTTGATATACCCAATACCCAGAACCCCACCCAGCCCGAATATGAACGCACCAATGCTATACGGCAGCCCGGCGACATATGCCAGTACTACACCTGGCAATACCGAGTGCGAAACTGCGTCGCCCATCAGCGACCAGCGCTTCAGTACTAAAAAGCATGACAGCAGCGCGCAAACTACCCCCACAAGCGAGCTAACAACAATGGCTTTTAGCATGAAATCGTACTGTAGCGGTGAGATTATCGCATCCATGGCACACCTTCTTTGACGCCAAACACGCTGTCGTAGGTGCGAGCAATGTTCTTTTGGGTGAAGACATCTTTCGTACGGCCAGCCGCTATAACGGCTTGTTTAAGCAGAATGATGTGGTCACAGTATGACCCTATGGTCGCAAGATCATGCGCGGCAACAAGCGTCGTGATGCCTTGTTTTTGCAAATCTTTGAGTAGCCCAACCAGCGAAGCCTCTGTCTTGGCATCGACACCGGCAAATGGCTCATCGAGCAGCAAAATTGTCGCGCCCTGAGCAAGTGCCCGGGCGACGAATACACGTTTGCGCTGCCCGCCAGACAACTGCCCTACTTGGCGATCTTCAAAATCAATCAGATGCACCCGTGCTAGTGCTTCATTCACCAGTTCTTGGTCATTTTCGGACGGACGGCGCAGTATGTTCATAAAGCCGTAGCGACCCATCATGACTACGTCGCGCACCGACACCGGAAAATTCCAGTCGACACTTTCGGTTTGCGGCACATACGCCACGATGCCGTTTTTCTGGGCGGTTTTTACCGTGTGGCCTTCTAAACGTACTTTGCCGCTGGCGACCGGCACGGCATTCATAATCGACTTGAAAAGTGTGCTCTTGCCTGCCCCGTTCATTCCCACCAGACCGCAAATAGCTCCGGCCGGCACCGACACGTTGACGTCGTCGAGCACGGCTTTACCGTGGTAGCGGACAGTCAGGTTTTCAATGTCGATGGCGCTGGTCATGCTGTCTTACTCCACGCCTTTCAGGAAAACATCGGTGTTGTATTCAAGCAGCTGCAAGTACGTTGGAGTTGGACCGTTTTTTCCAGACAGCGAATCGACATAAAAGACGCCACCAAATGCCGCCCCCGTCTCCTTAGCCACCTGCTCCTGCGCCTTGGCGCTGACCGTGCTTTCGCAGAAGACAGCTGCTATGTCATTCGCTTTGACTACTTCGACCACATTGCGGATTTGTTGCGGCGTTCCTTGGGCATCGGCGTTAATTGGCCAAAGGTAGAGTTCTTTCAAGCCATAATCTTTAACCAAATAGGTAAAGGCACCTTCGCAGCTAACCAAGTAGCGTTTACTGGCAGAAAGTTCCTGCAGGCCGATTCTCAGCTTGGTATCGACTGCTTCAATCCGTTTTTTGTAGGCCGTGGCGTTCTTTTCGTATTCTGAGGTGTGTGCAGGGTCAATATCGGACAGCGCCGCCGCAATAGCATCGACATACTTCAGTGCGTTGGCCGGCGACATCCAGGCGTGTGGGTTTGGCTTGTCTTTGTATGGGCCCTCGCTGATGTTAATTGGAGTAATTGCTTCGGTTAATGTTACATGCGGTACGTCTGGCACATTTTGATACAGTTTTTCAGCCCATTTTTCTAGTCCCAACCCGTTGTCGAGCACCAGGTCGGCCCCTTGCATGCGGGCAATGTCGCCGGGCGTCGGTTCGTAACCGTGAATCTCGGCACCCGGTTTTGTAAGCGAGCTGACATCTGCCTGCTTACCGGCGACATTTTTCGCCATATCGGCAAGAACCGTAAAAGTGGTTAATACCCGTGGTTTTTCGGTATCATTACCCGCTGCACGCAGCTGAATGACACTGACAGCAATATAGGCAACAAACCCGACAACCACTAAGGCAGCCAGGTATTTCCCATAGCGCTTCAATGGACTCACGAAACGGCCTTCCCTACAAATTCTTTAGGTGCCGGCTCGCCAAAACGTACTTCCTTGATATCAATAACGCCTCGAACGGTCATGTTTGGATACTCTATGTTATAGATCACATCAACTGATCCGAAAACGGCATCATCCCAATCGTAACCCAGCTCTTTGGCAGCATTCTTTACAGCATCTTCTGAGTCGGCTTCAATCTCTATATAGGGATTAATCCATGGCCATTCATCGATCACGACTTCTACATCCTCAAACTTCCATGTCTCACGTTTTGACTCTTGGAAGGTATGGTAGTTCAGCCCAAATTCGGCAAAGATAGCTAGTGTTTCGTCGAAATCACTGACGGTAATCTCTCGCTCTTGGGCACCAGTTAACGAATTCTCTTTGAACTGTTTGAAGGTAGCGGTTATTTTGTCTCCTTCATCGCGAACACGTAAATAACCGTTTCGTTTGCGGGTTTCTTCGGTTTCTACCAGTGCACGCTTCATAAGGCGCATCGGTTGCTCTAGGTGCGCTCCAGCCGCTTTAAGCTTGTCGCGCACCTCATCGATGTCGATGTCCAGGAACTTGACTTCAATCTCGGTTTTCATAGACTGCGCCGGCCTGCCTCGATAGCAAATATAATCACGTACATGAAGACCAGGAGTGCGATGGTTCCGGATACTTTGACGGCTTCTGCGATATTCATATGGTTATCCTTGGGGGCAAAAAAGGTGCGACGCCTAGCGGATGCCGCACCCTAATTGCCTTTAATTACAGTGGTTTATTGTTTAAAGATGCTCTCGTCCGGGTCATTCTCGTGGCGGTCAGCGCTTGGGCTTTGGCCTTCTTTAGGACCAAGTCCGGCAGTTGATTTGCCAGAGTTGACTTCGTAGCTGGTGTTGGTTGATTCAAAGAAGTTAACCAGTTCCAGGGTGTCGTTGGCCGCTGCCATCCACTTGGCTGGGTTTGACACCTTGTAGTGCGGTTCAAACCCAAGTTCTTCAAGCCGGCGGTCCGTAAGATACTTAACATATTGGTTGACGTACTCGGCGTTCAAGCCCAGAATGCCCTTTGGTAGCAGGTCATTGTTGTATTTCTCTTCCATTTCAACGGCGTCGAGAATCATTTGCTTAATCTCATCAGCAAATTCTTCGGTTTGAAGGTCTTCGTTTTCTTCGAGCACCGTGAGAATTAGGTTTATACCGAACTTGAGGTGCAGGCTCTCATCGCGGATAATCCAGTCCATTAATGAGCCGAAGTTGCGCATGAGGTTACGCTGGCGGAAGCTTAGGGCGACCATGAATCCACTGTAGAACCAAATGCCTTCAAGGATGATATTGTAGGCAATCAGGTTCTTCACGAAGTCCTTCTTGCCCTCAGTAGTCGTGATGTCGAGCGTGTCTTCGGTCATTCGCTTGATGTACTTGGTTTCGAACTCTTCCTTCACCCGCATGCTGTCTACTTCGACGTGGCCGGCGTAGGCTTTGTCGCGGTCAATCGGGAATGTTTCGAGCACATACTCGAAGCTCATACAGTGGTTAGCTTCTTCCCACATCTGCTTTGCGAGGTAAAGATGGCACTCGGCTGCGTTGACGTAAGGGTAAACGCCAAACGCGAGAGCTTTGTTGACCAGCAGTTCGTTCGGGTTGAAGTAACTCATGAGGTACGTCAGCGCGTGCTTTTCCTCGTCGGTCATCTTCTTCCAGTCACTTAGGTCCTGCCCAAGCTGAATTTCGTTCGGGAACCAGGTATTTGCGACCGCTTGGTCATACAAATCCATCGCCCATTGATAATGTACGGGCTTCAGGAGCAAACCGTCCTGAATGCCAGTTCCTAAAATTCCTGCCATGTGTACCTCCTTTATTACCTCTCTATTGTGCCGTTGGTGCCAGTTCGCCAATAACGTGCTGAACTAGTAAATGTTCGCGTTCTCGTCGCCACCATGCTTGACGCGCTAAGGTTTCCTTATCTGGAACCGCTGAACCTTGGAAAAGAATTTTCGTTTCAGTAAATTGCTCTTTTTGAGCTGGCATCGCTGGAATACCAAGTGGCAATTCACCGCTTTCATCGACTGTCTCTTCAGTCTGGGACGCGCGCTTAACCAGCACATCTATAATGAGGTCAAGCTCATCGCCAAATTGGCTAGTAGGGGTTACGCCCTGCTCAACATCGCTGATTATATTGCCGGCAAGCACTTGCAGCTTTTCAGAAGACAGGCTTTCCAGCTCAGTACGAACCTCTGCTTCGGTTAGCAGCTCTTGCGGCATCCCTGGCAGAGTATCGTGACCAACCATTACTCGCAGCCGTCACAAATTGTTAAGCTTGCTGGGTCGATTGGAGCAGCCGATGTGCCGCGGGCTGCCGCTTCTTCGTTAGCTTGTGCCTGCGCGTTCGCCATTGCCTGGTCGATAGCAGCCAGTTTTTCTTCTAATGTCATTTCGTCGTTGATGATTGCGTTTGCGTTCATTACTTTGTTCCCTTGTACCCTTATTTGATTGTTTTCTTGTTTATTTGCAGCAGTTGGAGCTGCAGGTGCAATTTGCATCTGTCATGAGCCGACCCCCACTGTTTGTTTTTTGGCGAAGCCGAAACCGGCTTTGCGAGCGCCGCCGCTCTTTTTAGCTAACTCTTCGGACTTGTTGACTTTGGTTGTTGATTGCTCAGCCTGGTGACGCGGTTTGACGTGCAGGTAGTACGTTGTCTTTAGGCCGCGTTTCCAGCATTCCATGTAAATATTAACGTAGTCGTCGATGTTACGAGTTTCGAGATACATGTTGCGGGAAATCGCCTGGTCGACCCACTTCTGGGCCCGGGCCGCAACTTCAATGAAAGCATATGGGCTCAGCTGGAAGCTTGTCTTGTAAACGTCCTTGATGTGCTGCGGAATAACGTCGATGTCCTGAATGTCACCTTGTTTTGCGAGCAGTTCGTCTTTGACCTCGTCCCACAAACCAAGTTCTTTCAAGTCGCGAACTAGATTCGTGTTCACTTCGAGGAACTTGCCACTAAGGGTCGAACGAGAGAAGATTTGGGCAAATTGTGGGTCAAGACCAGGGGTCGTACCAGCAACCAAGCCGATGTTGGCCGTTGGAGCGATTGCCATAACAGTCGCGTTACGCATACCTTTTTTGACTTTTTTTCGCAGGGCTTCCCAGTCCATACGGCTCTTTCGGGTTACGTTAACTTTTAGTTTACGTGACTGGCCAAGCGTTTCGACCGTGTCGATAGGAAGCAGACCTTGGCTCCAGCCGCTGCCCTTGTATTCTGGGTAGCTGCCGTGGACTTTAGCCAGCTCGGCCGACTCGTCGATAGCATAGTAGCTGATAAACTCAACCAACTGGTCAATCAAATCGTAGGCCTCTTCGCTTTCGTAGCTGTGGCTCAATTTTTCTAGAACATCGGTGAAGCCCATGATACCCAGACCAACGGCACGGTTCGCTAGGTTCGAGTGCATAGCTTCTGGAATCGGTGTGTTTGTAATGTCACACAAATTGTCGAGCTGGCGAATAGCCGAACGGGTGCTGGCTTCGAGCTTCGCCCAGTCCCATGTTTTGTCATCGTTCAGATGACGACTCAGGTTAATCGATACCAAGTTACAGACCGAAGTGTTTTTCGAATCCTGCGGCAACGTAATTTCGGTACAGAGGTTTGAACAGTGGATAGTACCGGTGTTATTGTTCAATGCCCGGACGTTAATAGTGTCCTTCCAGGTCAGCCACGGGTGGCTGGTTGCTTGAAGTACCGTCAGGATCTGGCGGAACTGCTGGCGGGCCGAGATTTTGGCAACTTCGCGGATTTCACCTTTATCGGCCATCTTGATGTATTCGTTGTAGCGCTTTGAGAATTCGGCGCCGTAGAGTTCCGGCAAATCAGGCACTTCAGCCGGATCGAACAAATACCAGTCCTTGTCGGCCTCGACGCGCTTCATAAACTCGTCACTCATATATACGGCCGTGTTCATGATACGGGTTCGCAGGTATGGATCACCGCTGTTCTGCTTGAGGTCGAGGAACTGTGGGAAGTTAATGTGCCAGTTTTCCATGTACATAGCAGCCGCACCGGCTTTCTTGCCCTTACGTGAAACGGCGAACAAGGCTGCGTCAATCATGTTCATGAACGGAATCGGGCCGGTACTTTCGGTGTTGGTCGTTTTGACCGGGCTACCGGCACCGCGGAGCTTGGTCATGGTAATGCCAATTCCACCGGTACCTTTGGCAATCCACATTGTATCGCGGATAGATTTGGCGATACTTTCCATGTCGTCCTGAACTTCCATAAGGAAGCAGTTCGAAAGCTGCGGGAAAGCGCCCCCGGCGTTCACCCGGGTTGAACCGCCGGCGACATATTCCAGCCGGCTCATGTGCTCATAAAAGTCGATTGCAGCCGCGGTTGGGTCTTTTTCGTTATACGAAAGGCCCATGGCAATACGCATATGGGTAAATTGTGGAGTTTCTATAGGGGTACCGCTGTTTTTACGCAGGGCGTAACGGTTCTTGTTGGTGACGACACCGATATATTTAAACAGTTCGTCACGGGCGGGTTCCAAAGCGGCGCCAAGTTTCTTGAGGTCAAAGCGGCCGTCGTTCATACGGGTATCAAGCAGGCCGTCTTTGGTCGCATCCTTGATGAACTTCGGGAAGGCGCTAGCGTGCATTTTCTTTAGCTGGTCGCTCGTCTCGTAGTCACCGAGGATGTTCTTGTAAATATTCTTGAGCAGCAACCTCGCTGCGATACGGTCAAAGTCAGGGTCGTCTTTGACGTTCTGAAGTGCCGTGTGAATAACGGCTTCGTCAAGCTGCTCACTAGTGATGCCATCGAATAATGTTAATTGTAGCTCGGTCGCTACCTGGACAACCTTTGAAATCTGGTCAGGCAGTCCCTCAGAAGCCCTCACCAGGGCCAGGTTGATCATGTTGGCGTCAAATGGTTCGCGGGTGCCGTCTCGCTTTACCACATGAATTCCGTTCATTTTGGTCCCCTATTTAGTTGGTTATTATTTTATGTTTATACACTTCACACCCCCCGGTGAATTGCAACACAAAGGAACCCTCCCGCTATGGAAGTCTGGGCGCAGTAGTGGTGCCTTGCCTTGCTGTGTATTTTATTGAACGACTACATATGTAGTGGTCTGCAAATTAATATAGACCCTATATATGGTCAAAGCAAGACTTTTTTAAGCGTTTTTTTGACTACAAGCGTGAGCACTATACGCTACCCCTGGTGTGCCAGCCCTAGCGTAGTGTTTGTTATTTACAACGCTACATATAGTGCTTTGAATGAACATTTAGAGCACACTTATTGACATTTTAACTTAAATGTGGTAGTATTGTAAGACAAGACTGCACCAGGCAGTCGGCACATCAGGGAGGATGCCATGGTTATGGCACCACAAGAAACACGCCCGTACATCAATGACTACCCCGAGGCAGCTCGGCAGGTCTACCGCACAGCTGGGGAGAAGCTCACCGAGCACATCCGCCAGCAAGGCTGGACCAATCAGGCGGCCAAGCGATTGGTCGTCCAGTACCTCAGGTCTCTCATCCGGGGCAACGGTACTCCTCCGAAGGACCTCGGTAACACCGCTGTCCGGCTAGTCCAGGAGACGTTCTACCAAACGACCCTGGAGCTCCGAGTCGGCTGGTGGTTGCTACCCGGCATGCGGCAGGACTGGTATGTCACCTTGGTTCAGGGAGAGCAGCCACTGTTCGCCACCCAAGGTGGTGGTACCGCCCGCATGGTCAGAGGTGACCTCGTCTGGGTTCAGCCTCCGGGCTGGATGGCAGATGCCGAACCCGGGGACGGCGTTCCGCGAGAGTGGGACTTCATGCCTGCCAACGAGGCGGCCCGACGCTTCCTCGCGGGCAGCTGATCCATCTCTCCCCATCCAGGTTCATCGACAGAAAGCAGGCACCGACTGAGCTACGACTCGTCTGGTGGCTCCGTCGGTGAGCCTGTTTTCTTTTGTCATATTTTACCGCGTTTGGCGGCAGTCAAAGTACAGGCGTTCGGCTGGAGCATGGTTATCGGTGTAGGCACTACCGCCAAATGGCTTGAGCTGCTTGTACAGTCCCGGTGGCGGCAGTAGTTGACGGCTATAGACAACTATATAGTTTGCCCTACTTACCGGCCGGTTGGCTTGGTTGCTATATATAGCGTTCGGGAGCGACTGGCGATACGCCGCGTCTAAGGCCGTAAATACATCTCGGCACGGTCCGGTCTCGCCGGCAATGAGATTGGCAACTAACAGCCCGTCTGGCTTTAGAAGCCTAGCCACGGCCTTGCCATACTGTTTAGTCATCAATGAAAATGGGATGCTGGTGTCACCGTACACATCAACTAATATAATGTCGTACGTTTTTTCAGCCCTATTAACGTACGTGCGGGCATCTTCAAAAATTTCGTTTACATTGGCAGGATTTTGGTAATTGAAGTATGTCTTGGAAATAGATTCTAACTCAGGGTCGATCTCAACGACGTCGATAGTTGCATTTGGCAATTGGGTCGCCAGGTGTTGCGGCAAAGTGAAGGCTCCACCACCGAGGATTAAGATGTCGTTGGCGCCTCGTTCTACCGTCCATTTCGCCATTTGTTGGGTATACCAAAAGACCGGCTCGCTTCCGCCGTTTATATAAATAGCCGATTGCGTGCCCTCGGGACCAGTAATCAAACCGCGCGCGGGCCGGTCATTTATAAAGCCGGTGACGACTTTGTAATGAGCGCTGGCCGTATCAATGCTGATAGCTTCGGCCGAAGCAGGCGCCGGAGCAGCCACAATCATAATGAGTACCGCGCTCATAATCAATCGCCGGACCGGATGAAGCCTTGGCGAAAGTAGCCAACTGGCAGCGAGCAGCAAGAGTGCGACCAAGGCAATCGTCTCGTGCGACCCAATAAATCCAAACAATACAAAACCGGTCACGAACGTACCGGTAATACCGCCAATGGCATTGAACATGTCGAGTGAGGCGACTGAACGGCCCGTGGCGGTCAATGACGTCACTTTTAGCTTGGCTAGGTACGGACTAGTAGTACCAATCAGAAAACTGGCCGGGGCAAATAACAGCAGTGCTGCGACTACCGCTTGCCAGCGGGCATCGTCGATTGACTCCACAATAGACATAAGTGTGCCTTCATAAAAAAGCAGTGTCGCCGTGACCAGACTGCCCGCCCCTACGAGCAGCCATATGACATCGCTCGTCCGGTTACGGCTATCGGCAATCCGGCCGCCAACATAAAAACCCAGGCTCAATGCGGCAATGATTACACCAATTACACCAGTCCATACGTATGTCGAGCTGCCAATTGACGGTGCCAATATGCGGGCGGCGGCGAGTTCATAGGCAAGCAAGCAAAAACCGGTCGTAAAAGAAATAAGTTCTAAGCGGTAATTACGCACCTTTTGAATGAATACCGTCATCTGGCGTTCAATGGCCGGTCGCTTGGCCGCTACCGTTTATAGTCATCGCTAAGCCGGACAATGTCATCTTCATCAGATGGCTCCTTCGGATCGGTATGTTGCCAAATTTCAGCTACTAACGTGTACTGGTCTTCACTAAATGCTCCCAACCTGTGGCGTTCGCCTTGGGCAAACTGGACGATTGTCCCCGGTTCAACGTCTATGCGGGTACCGGGCTCATCGGTCATGCTTTTGTAGTAAGATCCTACCGACAGAAAACGCCAACGCTCCGCCCGGCGGTGATGGAATTGCCAGCTTAGGCGCTGGCCGGGAGACACCAACAAGAACTTTGGGCTGAGTTCACTGTCGTCACGCCCCAGCTTGGCTTCTTTGAGGCTGAGTCCGGGAAAGAATTCCTGGATAAAACGTTCGGCCTGTGCGTTATCGAGCCGGTAAAAGCCGCCCCAAGGCCGGTCTTCGTCGGCATCTACAACCGTGTAGTTAAGTTCATCAATCATGTCCCGCACGCGCTTCAAGGCCATCTTCTTTGGGGTCGTTTTGACAAGTTTTGGAAAGAACGCAGCCATGAAGTCGTCGATTCGACGGTAAACATGGCGTACTTTTGTAGCTCGCCCGGATTCTTTGGACTCTACGTCCAAGATATCGCGTCCTCCCATAACGTTCCGTATGGCGCGGCGGGTGTGCCACACTGCCGTTTTTAGTGGTGTGGTTTGTCCGATGTTCAGGGTTTCAAGTTTTTCTGCGCTAGCGTCTTTTTTCATAAATCCTTATTTACCTGTTTACGGTTTTGCATGAAAATTTCTTCTGGCGGAGAGGATGAGATTCGAACTCACGGTGCAGTTTGACCCACACACACGCTTTCCAAGCGTGCGCCTTCAACCACTCGGCCACCTCTCCGTACATACTTATTGTATCGTATGCCCTTTATCGATCCTTGTGGCGTGCCAGTATCGCTTCGCTCTTCCGCCTTCTCATTATCTTGAAATATTTTCAGATAATTTCGTACGGCTTTACCAACCGCTCCTGCACCTCTCCAACTACTTAATTGTACCGTAAAATTGCCTATTAATTTTTACAACTCACCCTTAATTTTACTAGTTGTCAAATCTACGCCCCGCTTAAGGTTGCTTTTAGCTTTTTACGCTCCCTATAATAGTGGTAAATGTCAGCCAAAACTGCGAGTACACCGGTCATCCAACTATCGGGCCTGAAAAAGCGCTTTGGAATTGGTGATGCCGAACATTATGCGCTTGACGGGGTAGACCTAACCGTCAAGAAAGGTGAATTCATTGCCATTATGGGTCCTTCGGGCTGTGGTAAGACGACGCTGCTCAATATTATTGGCCTGCTTGACCGATCGACCGACGGTGAATATTTGCTCGAGGGCCGCAGCGTTGAAAACTTGCGCAGCAGTGTAATCAGCCGTATCCGGGCAGACCATATTGGTTTTGTGTTCCAAAGCTTCAATCTGATAGAACGCCTGAATGTTCTCGAAAACGTCGCCCTGCCCTTAACGTACAGCGGCCTTCACTATACCAAGCGCTTGCAGCAGGCGTCGGGTGTTCTGAAAAATTTCCATTTGCAGGAACGCGAATACTATATGCCGTGGCAATTGTCCGGCGGCCAAACCCAGCGCGTTGCCATAGCCCGAGCGTTGGTAAATGACCCCAGTATCATCCTGGCGGATGAACCGACCGGTAACCTGGACTCGAAATCGAGCCACATTATTATGGAAGAACTGTCCGAGGTCCACAAAAAAGGCAATACTATTATTATGGTCACTCACAACCCGAACCTGACGACCTATGCCACCCGGGTTATTACTATGCTGGACGGTAAAATCGATACCGATACCGCTGGTATCAAGGCTCCCGCCAAAAAATCCAGCCGCAAACGGCCGCTCGGCGACAAGTCAACTAAGCCAAAAAAGAAAAAGGCACCCAAACGAAAGGCAAAAGCATAATGCCGCTGTTACTCGCCGAACACTACCGGACTGCCCGCCAGTCACTAGACCGAGCGCGGCTACGAACGCTGCTGACGATTACCGGCGTGGCAATCGGCGTTGCGAGTATTACGGCAGTACTGGCGTTGTCTGACGGTGTCAACCGAGTCATCCACCGGCAGGTCTCAGCACTTGGAGATACCATCGCTGTTGTCCGGCCTTCGAGTGCTCAGGTAAGCCTGGCCGATCTCAGTAACCCGACGCCGCGTAATGCATACTCCACCAGTCCGCTCAGCGAGCGGGACGTTGAGGCTATATCCAGTCTCCCCAGCACAAGTGAAGTCGCTCCTCTTATGACTCTCAGCGGCAGCGTTAGGACCACATCGACGACTCCGGCCGAAAGTTCCATTCTAGCTACAACGCCGAACCTCGAGTCGATTAGTGATTTAAAGATTGCCGAGGGACAATTTATCGATAGCGTCACCCGCCAGAATACGGCAGTTGTTGGCGCGCAGTTGTCGGTCAATTTATTTGGAACAGAGCAGTCTATCGGGCAGAACTTCTTTATCCGCGGCCAATCATTTACGGTCATCGGCATCCTAAAACGCCAAAATAACCCTATAAATTACAATAATATCGACTTCGACCACACCGCCATCATTAGCCTCGAAAGCGGGAAACTGTTCAATGGCGGCGTTGCCCAAATCCAGCAAATAAATGTCAAAGCCCAGCCCGGTACGGACATGGCCGACTTTGGCCGGACAATCGACCAAGAGCTGCGCGGGCTCCATGATGGCCAAGCCGATGCCGAAGTCTTTACCGGCCGGGAGATTGCCCAACCAACCAGTCAGTTGTTTAGATTTGTCAGCCTAGTTATGGCAATTATCGCAAGTATTTCACTGGTCGTTGGCGGAATCGGTATCATGAATATTATGCTGGTAGGCGTGTCGGAACGGACACGCGAGATTGGTCTTCGAAAGGCAGTCGGTGCGAGCAATATGATGATTGTCAGCCAATTCTTGGTAGAATCACTCATCATCAGCAGCCTCGGTGGGCTGCTTGGGTTTATCGGCGGTTATTTCCTCGCCTTCACAGCTAGCCTATTTATTCCGTACGACCCCGCCTTCACGTGGTCGGTCGTTGGCTGGGCCGCTGCGTTAAGTGTTGGCGTCGGGGTAATTTTCGGCCTGTACCCGGCCATCCGGGCCGCTCGCAAGGATCCGATTGAGTCGTTACGTCGATATCATTAGCCCAATTCTTTTTTGAGTTTTTCGACCAGCTCAACCGGTGTTGGATTTACACCGTTCAAGATGCCCAGGTAACTGCTGACGAAGTCGCCAAGTGCATAGCTCCAAGCCAGTTGCCGCAGCAGCGTATCCCCGCGCGGCGTAACAACGATTGGGCTAGGCCGCATACCGGACAGTAGCCGTTCGCTGACTTCGAACCGCTTCTGGGTTCGCTCATGTTCCAGAGGCGAGCGAATCTCAACGACGGCAAACGGCTTTTCAACTGGGTGCGAACTCCAGCCAATGAATTCATTGTGGTTGAATTCAGGGTAGTAGTTAGACCACGATGTGTTTTTGGCGTTCTCGTTGAAGCAAATCTTCCACTTATTCGCTGCCGGATACAGTTTTGGCCCGGCGTACATAATAATGGTCTTACCCACCAACTGAGTTGCCAGCTGTTTGGCCGCATTCTCAGCCAATGGGACATCCGCCCGCCACGCTGCCGTTTCCTCTTTCAGCCATTCGCCAACAGACGAAAATTCGCTTACGTCCTCAACGGTTATATTCATGTCTTTCACGATGTGCAAAAAGGCGTTCACGAAATAAAACGTGGCCATCCGTGGCTGGATACCGGCTGGAATAGAAAACAGTGGATACGATTTTTCCTGAGCCCGTTCCACCAGCTTGCCGCCGGCCGCAATGATGACAATCTGTGCACCGGCCGCTTCGGCCTTGTCCAATGACGCCAAGGTTTCTTCGGTGTTACCCGAATAACTCGACGCGATAAAAAGCGTATTCGGCCCAACATGTGCCGGAATGTCGTAATCTCGGGTTGTTTCAAACGGCAGTTTTAGGCGTGGCCAGCTTTGGACAATTACAGCGGGTAGCGACGATCCGCCCATGCCCGACCAAACAACGTTTTCGACCGGCGCCTTCGGACTAAATGTTGCATCAAATGAGCGGGAAAAGAATTCCCATTGGTTACCGGCAATACCGAGGGCGTCCTGTGGATCGCGCTGTTTTAATACGTTATTGTCATCAAGCATGTGCACCTCCTTAATCAAGTAGTCGTTTTCAGTCTCTTTACTCACTCGCTCTCTTTATGATACAGTAAAAGCAAATTAGAAGCATAACAATTATCAGAGGTGGGCATGCCAAACGATCCGATTGACTCAAATCAACAACCGATCAGTGATGATCAAGAGCTAGCCAAGGTATTGGCCGGGGTAAACCAACAGGCTGACGATTCAGCCGATGCCGGTGCAGCAACCGTGCTTCCCCCTACCGATGGTTCTGCGACTGCAACGACCACGGACGAGCCGGTGATTCCCGAGCCCACTCCAGTAGTCGAAGAACCAGTAGTAACACCGACGCCACCGGTCGTTACGGCTTCGCCGGCTGCCTCAGGCGAACTTGATGCTGTCAAACAGGAAGCCCTTTCAGAACTCCGTCCTCTGGTCGATAAGCTCGACGTAGCACCGGAAGAAAAATTCGATACTTACCTGCTTCTCCTCCGTTCGACCGATGACAAAGCCCTCATTACTCCTGCCCACGAAGCAGCTAAAGCCATTGCCGACGAAGCTCGCCGCGCCCAAGCGCTGCTCGACATCATCAAAGAAATCGACTTTCTGAGCCAAAACCAGCAGTAGGCATATCTATTTAAAATATAAATAAGTACCCGGGGAGACCGGGTACTTATTTTATACCCAAAAATGAAACAACCCCCTAGCCATGTGGCTAGGGGGCGCCGGCGAACCGACTTCGCACCAGCAGGGGTGCGCGATGGAGGAGGATCAAGCCGACCTGCGCTGCGGCTGGGGCTTGATCAGATCGACGGTCTTGACGCAGTGATGCTGCAGGTAGCCATCGATCGTGACGGTGAAGTCCCTGCCCGGCAGGAAGGCCTCGCCGATGGTCTCGACCGCGATGATGCTCGGAACCGACTCACGGTCCATGCGGACCATCCTTACGCGACCGAGGTACATCTCGGTCCGCTTGTACCTGTCGTTCCAGGTGAACTCGATCTGCTCTCCGCGCGTCGTGACGATGACAACCCGCGCACCCGGACTGGTCAGCCACACAAGCGGTACCCGCTCGCGCTCCTCCTTGCGGCGGTCCCTCTCCTTGCTGTGATTGGGCCGCTTGTGGTCATACGTCCGCATAGTTCCACGCTCCAAAACTTTGTTGTAGGGATTCTGCACGACTTTGACTCGGTCATTATATCATATTTGGCAAAAAATAGCAAGCATAAAGGCCAGTCTAGTGATCGCCCTTTCTCTAACCAAAAAAGAATCCGGATTCACTCCGGGTTCTTTTTTTACTGTTTCAGGGGTGAGTAGGAAAATCTACAATTTTCCGATGAGCGAGGATATTCCCCGCTCATGATGCTACATCATCCCCGGCATGCCGCCGCCCATTGGAGGCATTGGAGCTTCCTTTTCAGGAATTTCGACAACAACGGCACCCATGGTAGCGGCAGTTGATGCAATACTTACAGCGTTTTGGACCGCTTCCTTGGTAACACGAGTCGGATCAATGACACCGGCTTTCTTAACGTCTACAAGCCCCTTACTTGGTGCCATAACGTTAACCCCCATACCCGGCTTGCCCGCTTCGACTTGGGCCAGAAGTGCCTCGGCGTTCAGCCCGGCGTTATCGGTAATCAGCAGGAACGGCTGGCGCAGGGCGTTTTTGAGGATCTGTCGGCCGGCCGCGACACTGTCGCTTCCGTCGGCGTTCACGGCAGCTGCCACGTTAACTAACGTTACGCCGCCGCCTGGCACGATTCCTTCGGCAAGCGCAGCCTTGGTTGCGGCCACCGCATCATCGACACGGAATTTCTTTTCGTCAATTTCAGTTTCAGTTGCTCCACCCACTTTAATAACGGCGACTTTACCGGAAAGCGCAGCTGCCCGCTTATCGAACTGCTCTTTGTCGTACTCGCTCGAGGCGTTATCAGCTTGCGTAACGATTTGTTTAATACGTGCAGCGATTTCGTCAGCATGGCCGACGCCTTCGATAATGGTCGTTTCGTCTTTTCCGACAATAACCTTGCGGGCACTTCCGACGACTTCGAGCCCGACGCTGTCAAACGTCATGCCTTGGTCTTCTGAAATGACCTGACCACCTGTCAAAGTAGCGATATCAGCCATAATATCCTTGCGACGGTCTCCGAAACTTGGCGCCTTGACCACAACTGTGTTCAGAACGCCCTTCAGCTTGTTCAAGACAAGAATGCTCAGCGCTTCGCCATCGACTTCATCGGCAATCAGCACGATGTCTTTCTTGCCGGCCTGGGCCAGTTTTTCTATCAGAGGAAGCAACTCGGCTGCCGTCGAAATTTTCTTATCGGTAATAACTATCGATGGCCTTTCGAACACAGCTTCCTGGCGGTTTGCGTCCGTCACGAAGAACGGGCTGGCCCAGCCTTTGTCGAGACTAAAGCCTTCGACAACTTCTGATTCCATTTCGAGTCCCTGACCGGCTTCGACGGTAATTACACCATCTTTGCCGACTGCCTCAACCATGGCGGCTACGGTTTTACCGATAAGTTCGTCGCCGGCCGATATAGTTGCAACTTCGGCAATCCGTTCGGTCTTGCCTTCGATACTTTCGGTCAAGCTATCAAGCGCCGCCACGACTTCACGGCCGGCTTCCTCGATACCTTTTTTCAGTTCCATCGGGTTATGACCGGCAGCAATTAACCGGTTGGCTTCTTTCAATATGTTGTAGGTCAGGACGGTCACGGTTGTCGTACCGTCACCGGCAACTTTATTGAGCTTGCTGGCAGCTTGTTTGATAAGTTCAGCCCCAACCTTGTAACCTAGCGTCTCGTCGTCGTTTTCAGGTAAATCAACTGCTTCAGCCACAGTTACGCCATCATGAGTCACAGTTGGGCCACCATAGCCTTTTGCAATCACGACATTACGGCCCTTTGGACCATATGTTACCTTAACGGCGTCATAGAGCGCCTTTGCGCCACCCAGTACCCGTTCGCGGGCATCGTCATCATAAAATACTTTTTTAGCCATTGTTGTCAGTTACCTCCATGTCTTCAGTTGCTTTCATGCGTGTTTCTAGTTCTTTGAGCCGGTTTGTCTGCCGGCGGACGACAATCAGAATCCGCAGTAGTATAGCTACAAGCACTGCTCCACCCACCATTACTACCAGGCTTTGTGCCATATCGAGCGTCATTTCACCGTACCTAAAATATCTTCTTCTTTGACGATTAAATACTCTGTGCCGTCAATTTTTATCTCGGTCGTCGAATATTCCTTGTAAAGAATTTTGTCGGCATTTTTAACGGTTTTGACGTCTTTGCCAATGGCTACCACTTTGGCAAGCACCGGCTTTTCTTTAGCATTCTCGGGTAGGTATAGTCCGCTAGCGGTTTTTGTAGCAGCTTCTTCGCGCACGGCTACGACGCGGTCGCCCAGTGGGGTGATAGGTGAACTCACTATGCTTCCTCCATTACGTATTAACTTCTATACCCTAATTGTAACGAACTGAATTAGCACTCGTCAAGGCTGAGTGCTAATCCCGCTTACATGATTCGCGGGCTATTGACTTTTTAACATAAACGTGATAGTATGACTTTACACCTCAATAAAAACAAACAAGGATAAAAATATGAACGAAACATTACCAGCCGTCCGACCTGAAGATATCGAGGCTGCAGAGCAGCTAGCCGAAGAAGCTACGTCGACAACTGATGTTGCTACTCTGCGTGAGATGCTTGCCGAACAGAACGGTGAGAGCACCGTAATTACTGCCGATGACGGCTCACAGCTTGAAGTTAGCTCAATCGGTCAGGAAAAATTTGCCGAATTAGGCAAGAAAGCCGAAGACGAAGCCAAGCAGAACTTGCCCGTTCATTCTGAAACGTGGCACACCGAAGAGAAGTAATCCTCACCCTGTTTCATAATTAACCAGCTACGTTGATTTGTAGCTGGTTTTATGTTATAATGATTTCACATCACCCGAACAACCCAAGGAGGAATGATGTTCGTGACCGAGGGTGTTTACACCCGGAAGGTCGCAAAAGAAGTCGGTTCGGCTATCAAGTACATGGTGGAACACCCGGAAGACGACCGCTTCTTCGAGCTTCAGCTCGTCCGTTACCGTCAAGGTGGCAGCGATGAGTGGACAGAGATGTTCCGCATCGAAGACACTCCTGAAGCTCGAATCACTCTCGCCGATGAGAGTGAGATCGTCCAATGCATCACTCGCAGCGGACGACGTCTCGACATCATTTTCGGCCATGCGGCTGAACGTGAGCTCCAGCCAGCCCTCGTGCTGCTTGGAGTCGAGACATGACCTGCCGGCGTCCTATGCCGCGTCCTGAGAGGAATCTCGGGCGCGGCATAGGTGCCGGCTAATTTAATTTGCCAGCACTTCAAGCTACAATGAAAGTAATGAACGTCCGCTTTGCCACCGATACCGAAATTGCCGATTGGAACTCATTTGTTACCGCTAACCCAGATGGCGGCAATATTTTACAGGGCAGAGAATTTATAGAGCAAAAGGTACTGGCCGGCTGGACAGCGCGCTACATACGTATAAACGAGCGCGCAGTTGCCGTGATTGAAAAAAATATTCCCCTGCTCGGCAAGGTTTGGTACTGCCCCAAAGGCCCCTCTACAACGTCTGCTGGCGATTTAAAGACCCTTGTTAAGGAACTACGGAAATTCGCTCAGACAAATGGCGTTTTCACAATAAAAATCGAGCCCGAACTCGATTACCAAACCGATCTTTCAGCGCTTGGCCTCCTTCCAACCCAGCCAATCCAATATAACTATTCGACGGTTTACGTCGATTTATCCCCGTCGCTCAATGACATACTGGCCGGCCTGCCCCAAAATGGCCGACATGCTATCCGACGCGCCGAGCGCGACGGTGTAACGGTCAAAGCTGTTCCTGCCACCGACGAGAACTGCCAAATTATGTACGATCTGTTCACTGGAACCGCCCATGGCGCCGGATTCGCCATTCGGCCACCAGAATATTACCGAAACTTTTACCGTGCGTACGAATCAGTCGGTACCGGCCAGCTGTTTTTCGCATATTTCGATGGCAAGGTAGTCGCCGGGGCATTCGCGATGGTGCTCGGGACCAAAAGCATGTACAAGGACGGCGCATCCGTCCGCGAGCGGACGGCCTATGGAGCAAGCCACCTTTTGCAGTGGCATGTCATTCAGTGGGCGAAAGAGCACGGCTCACTGAATCATGACCTAGCCGGTGTCCCGCCGATAAAAGATATCAAAAACCCCGACCACCCTTTTAGCGGCCTGGCTCGGTTCAAGACCAGCTTCAACAAAGACGTAACCCAATATGTTGGCGCATTTGAAATTCCTGTTGTCGGTTGGAAGGCTACGTTATGGCACCGATATCTCGAGAAGCTCGTCCGCAAGCTGTACTTCATGAAACACAAGGAATCGTACTACTAAATGCCTGCTTTCAACCACACGGTCCTTATGTCGGGCGTCGATTACTTCGACGACAGTGCCCCTATCAACCCCTTGATGACCCAAGAAGCGGCTATTGACCTAACTGAGGCCGCTGCCGAACACGGGTGTATCCGCGAAGCCTTACAATCGGCAGGCGTGACGGTTCACACCGTTGAACCGCCAAAAGGCTGCCAAGACGGCGTTTTTACTGCCAACTGGGCACTGGTTCGCGGCGACAAAGCGGTGATGGCACGCCTGCCGAACGCCCGCAAAGCTGAAGAGCCTTACGCAGCCGAGGTCTTAAAAAGTTTTGGCAAAGAAATCATTTGGCTGCCGGAAGAAATCGAGAAATTTAGCGGCCAAGGCGATGCCCTTCCCTGCGGAGACGTTCTATTTTGCGGCAGTGGCTACCGGTCCGACCCGGACGCCCAAGCATTCGTAGCCAAAACCCTAGGCTACGAACGTATCCAACTAAAGGCCAAACCCTGGCTTGGCGACGACGGCCAGCCGGTTATAAACGCATACTCCGGTCTTCCCGACAGTTTTTACTACGATCTCGACCTCGCCCTTTCAGTTTTGAAGTTTCCAACAAATACCAAAAAAGGCTTGATTGCGTGGTGCCCTGCCGCATTTACCCCAGAAAGTCAGGCGGTTTTACGCCAATTTGACGGTGTCGACAAAATTGAGGTCGATGAGACAGAGGCGGTTAATTCACTGGTCTGTAACTTAGTTTCTACCGGCGATACGGTCATTATGAACGACGGTGCTCCTACGTTTACGGCTGCTCTGGAATCACACGGACTTAAAACCATCCGTCTCAAAAATCCGGAACTCGCCAAAGGCGGCGGCAGCATGCGCTGCACCACCTTATCTTTTAATTAAAGATTGGAGCTTCTCTAGACTGCCGTTCAAGACAATCGGGAACATCCCTCGTATCTCTTCTTCGAACGGCGAACTTTCAGGAAGATCGTTCAAAATGTAGATTGGTTTTTTCAAATAAAAAGCGAGGCTCATTTCCATTAGAACATTGGGTCCGATGTAATTGGGCTGGCCGTGCTTTTCGTGGTTTACGACCAAAATAGAGTCTCCCGAAGCAATCTCATCGAAATGCCACCTCATTAAATCGGCCTTTCGGGTATAGTCGGCCTCCTTTTCGTACCAGGTTTTGTGGGCCGACACATCGTAGTTACCGGATTCGCGCATCACCCGGGCCGTATGAGGAATCACAACAATGATTCCGTTGCTTTCTAAGTCGTCGGCGATTTCGCCCACCTGTTGATAGAATGCTGCACTCGAACAGATTACAATCGTGTGTTTATGAGCCATTAAGCGCCTCTCTTACTTCCTTCATTTCGTCCCACGGATGCTCGCCATCGGCACGTTCAATGGTTTTTTCGTGACCCTTGCCGAGTAGTACAACCGTGTCATCTTTGCTGGCAGCCCGGGAAATAGCAAACTTAATAGCAGAAGACCGATCTAGAATCAGAAACAGGTCTTTTTCTTTTACTTTCCCCGTTCGTTCTGCGCCTTCGGCAATCTGCGCCATAATTTCGTTACCGTCGACATCGCGATCATCTTCCTCTGTTACCACCACCTCATCGGCATATTTGCCGGCAATTTCACCCTGAATTGCCCGTTTGCTTTCATCGCGCCGGCCGGCCGAACCAAACATAACCACCAGCTTTCCTTTGGTCGACTTACGCAGGTCACCAAGCAGGCGTTCAAACGAGTCTGGCGTATGGGCAAAGTCGATGATAACCGAGAACGGCTGGCCTTCGTCGACCGTATCCATTCGGCCTTCAACGCCTTCGAGCGCCGCAATTCCACTGGCAATTTGGTTCAGGTTCAGCTTCAGCTCCAAACCGACCGCAACCGCCGCCAGGCTGTTATATACGTTGAATTCGCCGGGAATGTGGCAATTAATTTCCAGTCTGGTGTCTTTAATGGCGACAATGTAGCGGCTTCCGTCGGGTTTGAGCTCAATATTCGAAGCTCGTAAGTCACCGGCATTTATTCCATAGGTTACCGACCGGTTTATAGACTTCTGAAAAATCGGCGCGCTTGGATCGTCGGCGTTAACCACGCCAAACCGCCGGCCGTGGCGGTTTGCTATACGGAATAAGCCTGCCTTGGCATTAACATAGCGTTCAAACGTCCCATGATAATCCAAGTGTTCGTGCGTCACGTTGGTCATAACGGCGATTTCATACGGCACGCCCCACACTCGGTGCTGCGCTAACGCATGGCTGGTCGTCTCTAGTACCAGCCATTTGGCTCCGGCTCTCTTAAACCCTTTGATCTGTTTCAGTAGCTGAGGCGACGAAATTGTCGTCATATGGGCCGCTTGCGGCGTAATGTCACGGCCCACACCATACGCCACCGTCGACATTAGTGCGACATCATAGCCCGCTTCGACCAACATACGATGAATCATAAAACTAGTTGTCGTTTTGCCGTTCGTACCCGTCACGCCGATAACATGCAGTCCGCGGGCAGGAAACCCAAAGCGGATGTTCATAATAGCCGCTTCGACCAGATGGCCAAACGGTTCAACCCGCTTAAAAAGCCCGGTTGGGATAAGCGCTTTGACGGCGTGCCTAAAACTACTCATCCGTCGCTTCCAGCATGCGGTGAGCCTTGGTCAGTCCACCCGGCTCGAGCGCCGCGAATTCCCGTCCAACAAGTAATACCAAATCGTCTTTCTTTGCCCCACGCAGAACTAAGTCAAACGCTTCCTGCAATGAACCCGCTGTTTCAAGCCCGGTCAGTCCCTCCCCGGCATTCACGACAACCACCCGGTCTGTCAGTTGTTTCATGTCTTTTTCGGCTAAAAGCGGTACGCTGGCATCGAGGGCGACTAGCAGGCGCCGCTTTTTTAACTGGTGCGCAGACGACAGCAGCAGCTCAAGTGATTCTACCGTGCTGGCACCATCTACGGCCACGTCATACGGCCGAGCCTCGGAAGCGGTCTGTATGTAATCGTAATTGCCGGCTACCCGTTCCAAGCGGGCAACTCCTTCTTCAACTGCACTCAGATCGGCCGCTAGTACATAGGCCGCCGATACGGCAGTCGTAGCATTACGGGCATTTGCCATGCCTATCAGGTAGGTCGCAATGCTCAGTTTCGTTTGATGGTCAATCACGAGATCTATCTCAGTACCGCGTCGGCGAAGTATTACGCCGCTCATTTGGGCTTCGGCTGTCTCGTCTTCGCCAAAACTAATCGCCTGGTGCGGGACAACCCCGAGCCCTGCCACATCAAAGCCGCTCGGTACAACCGTATAATTTACCGGTTGGTTCAGCAGGGTCTGAGCCGATGGCGAGTCGTTGGTAATAATCGACATTTCAATATTCAGAGTTGGCAAAACGTGCGTCTGG
The DNA here is from genome assembly GCA_002335175.1 of Candidatus Saccharibacteria bacterium UBA2018. Taxonomy (GTDB): domain Bacteria; phylum Patescibacteriota; class Saccharimonadia; order Saccharimonadales; family Saccharimonadaceae; genus UBA1020. Next base: position 105,487 of record DDCA01000002.1, on the reverse strand, counting down.
ATAAACGCATCGGTCACCTCGATAATTACGAAGTCAGCTTGCTTACTCTTGGCCAGCGCCAAGCTTCGCTGAACCGCACCCGACGAGTTGTCGTAACGGCGGTCAAGCGGCTGGCCGTTCAAAAAGCAGCCATGATTGGTAAGCGCCAATACCTTACTGCCGGATTCAAGGAGCAGTTCATTAAGCAACAGTGCGGTCGTGGTCTTGCCGCTGGCACCGGCTACCGCAATAATCCGGACAGCCCGCGCTGGATTCCGGTAGCGTAAGGCGGCTACCCGTGCCCGCATTTTGCCCACAAACTCTTTTTCCATTGCCTCTATTTTACCACCGAGACCGCCCTGGGCTATACTGATTAGCAATGATTATTTTGGGAATCGAAAGCAGCTGTGACGAAACGTCGGCCGCTGTCGTCAAAGACGGCCGCCGGCTGCTGTCGAATGTCGTTAATTCCCAAGTCGATATCCATGCGGCCTATGGCGGCGTCGTACCAGAGGTAGCTGCTCGTAGTCATATCGAAGTTATCAATCCGGTTATCCATCAAGCGATGGAAGAAGCCGGCGTTAGTTGGGATGACATCGACGCCGTCGCCGTTGCCAATGCCCCGGGTTTAATTGGTTCTCTGCTCGTCGGGACTCTCGCAGCCCGAACCTTGGCCGAACTTCATAACAAACCGCTCTACCCTGTTCATCATGTCGAAGGGCACATTTACGCTAATTTCATCGTAGAGCAAACCGAACATCCAGTGTCGAGCCGCTCGGTTACTTCTGTTTCAGATACTAAAAGCGAAGAGCAACCCGAGACGCAGTCCCGGCGTGAAACGGTGTCTGAAACAGAACGTAACCGAAAAGGCGACTTAAAGCTCCCATCGTCTCAACCTGTGTTCCCCATGCTAGCCCTTGCCGTCAGCGGCTTGCATTCTCAGCTCGTCCTGTTCGAAGACCACGGCAAGTACCGCTTGCTCGGTGAAACACTCGACGATGCCGTAGGCGAAGCCTTCGACAAAGTCGCCCGCATGCTCGGCCTCCCCTACCCCGGCGGTCCATCAATTGCACAAGCCGCTGAACATGGCGACCTAAAAAAGTACGTCCTTCCAAAGGCAAAACTCAAAAGCCCATACGACTTTAGTTTTTCCGGCCTTAAGACGGCCGTTCTAAGGGCCGTCCAGCGTGAAGCCGGTGTTGACCACACATTTGCATCCAGCGGCCTTCCAGAGCGCCTAAACGAGTCTCAGAAGGCCGACTTTGCAGCCAGTTTCCAGTACATTGCCGTTAAAACGCTGGTTGATGCAACCGTGAAGGCCACTCAGGAGTTCCAACCGGCATCCGTCGTTATCGCCGGCGGCGTGGCTGCCAACCAAGAACTACGGCACCAATTGTCAGAAAGGCTACCTCTTTCCATCGAATATGCCCCCGTTAACCTCTGCACCGACAATGCTGCTATGATTGCGGCGCTCGGGTACTACCAGGCCCAGGTTCTCTCCCCTACCCCCGTTGATAATGTCTCGGTATACCCCAGCTTATCTATGTCTCAGACCGCTTGGAATAGTTAGCCACGCACGCGCTGGACTATCCGTTTAACGGCCGGCAGCATACTACTCCAAACCGGATATAGTGGCGACAGCGGCATATCGAACGTCCCGCTCATCTGAGTTTCTTCAGGAATGAACCCTTGCTTAAAGGCCGATACGCCGTCGTTCAACAACCCATTAACGTCATAGCGCTTTACGCCCCGTTGTTTCATCGCCTGGATAACGCTCCACTTCAAGTGGTAATTTGCCCGCAGCCGCTGGCCTTCGTCATTCATGCCCCCATATAACTCAAAAGCTACCTCTGGGGTAATAATTGGCCACAGAAATGCGACGGTCTGCCCGTCCTTCTTGGCCATATACACCGGTGAGTCACTTCCTAGCAGGCTAAATATGTCGTGGTAATACTGCTTGTCGTGCAAACTAAAGCCAGCCCGCTCGGCCGTTTGCTTGTACAGCACCAAGCAATCGTCTATGTCGGCAGCCGTTTGAGCTTCGGTGACCACTATTCCCTCACCCGCCGACTTACGAATATACTGGCGGGTCTTTTTACTCATCACCGCAAGCAATGCTTCGTCTGGCTTCGTTAGGTCCATAACGGCCGTCCGCGCCAGCAGTATCCGGTTATTTGATTTTTGCCACCCTTTCCATGTCACTTCACCGGTGGTATCCGGCTCGACCGTCAAAACAAGCGGCTTGTAGGTTTGCTTTACGTAATCCACGAAAGTCTGTCGTGCCATGTCATCACGCAGCAGGCTTCCAAACGGACCCCGGGGTACGTAAACGAGCGGTCCAAATGGTTTGGGCAACCGCTTGATAAGCAGCTGCGCGCCGCCCTGCCCTATTAGTACGCGGTCGGCCTGCCACCCGTGCCTTGCCTTAACTTCGCCCCACCCCCACAGTTGAAGCGGATGGCCGTCAAAGCGTTTAACCTGTTCATCCCAGCGTGCCTGGTCATCAATCGGCTGTATGTCTGTCATCCCCTTCATTATAGCCTGTCTGTGCTATACTTAACGGAGAAAACTAAGGTGTTAACTACGTCAGTCGTCGGTTTTTCACGTGAATAACCCACTGACTTTTCACGTGAAAAACTAATGAATCTACCAAAGACTTACCAGCCCGACCAATATGAACCCAATATCTACGCCATGTGGGAAACCAGCGGCGCCTTCAAGCCGTCAGGGAAGGGTGAACCCTATAGCATTGTCATGCCGCCGCCAAATGCCAATGGCAACCTCCACATCGGTCATGCTCTTATGGCTGAACTAGAAGATATCCTTATCCGCTTTTACCGCATGAAGGGAAGGGATGTTGCCTATATCCCCGGTGCCGACCACGCCGGCTTTGAAACATGGGTCGTATACGAACGCGAACTGCAAAAAAACCTTCAGACCCGATTCGACTTTTCACGTGAACAACTCTATAGCCAGGTGTGGAACTTTGTTGAAAGACAGCGGGGAAACATGGAACTCCAGCTCCGGGCACTCGGTGTCAGCGCCAGCTGGGACGACTTGGTATTTACCCTCGATGAAAAAGTAATCAAAACCGCGTATGCCACATTCAAAAAACTCTGGGATGAAGACCTGATTTACAGGGGTGAACGAATTGTTAACTACTGCACGACCCACCAGACCAGCTTTGCTGATATCGAGGTGGAATACAAAGCAGAGAAGGGTAAGCTCTACGAAATTGCCTATCCGACTCTCGATAAAATTGCGGAAATTGTCGTGGCTACTACTAGGCCAGAAACTCTTCTGGGTGATACGGCCGTGGCTGTTCACCCCGACGATGGACGGTATAAACACCTTATCGGAAGCCATGTGCTGCTGCCATTAACCGACCGCGAGATTCCCGTAATTGCCGACGAGTACGTTGATAGGGAGTTCGGCACGGGAGCGGTCAAGATTACGCCGGCCCACGACCCGAACGACTTCGAAATAGGGAACCGCCATGACCTGCCGCGCATTCAGGTTATCGACTTCGACGGCCGGATGATTAATGTGCCGCAGCAATTTGCCGGCATAGCAGCCCCAGAAGCCCGCAAGCGGGTGCTAGGAGCACTCCAGGCAGCCGAACTGCTGCGCGGTGAGAGTGATATTGAGCATAATGTTGGCCACTGTTACAAGTGCGGCAACATTATTGAACCGATGCTAAAAGACCAGTGGTTCCTGCGCATGCAGCCGCTTGCTCAGGCTGCAACCGAAGCGATTGAGCGTGGCGACATCAAGTTCTACCCCGAAAACAAGAAAACCCAGGTACTGCAGTACTATGCCGGTATCCGTGATTGGAACCTATCCCGCCAGATTCCATGGGGTATTCCTATTCCGGCCTTTCAGAACACCGCCGATCCCGATGATTGGATTTATGACGAACGGGTCGACGAACCGCATATTACCGTGAACGGCCAAACATATAGAAGGGAAGAGGACACCTTTGATACTTGGTTCTCATCGGGACAGTGGCCGTTTATTACGACCGACCACCTGGACGGTGGAGCCCTCAGCCGATTTTATCCGCTCTCCGTCATGGAAACGGGACACGACATCTTGTATCCCTGGGTTGCCCGGATGATTATGCTTGGATTGAAGGTGACCGGTCAGGTACCGTTCAAAGAGGTTTATCTACACGGCCTCGTGCTCGACTCCCGTGGCCAGAAAATGAGCAAAAGCAAAGGCAACGTCATCAACCCGATGGAAACCCTGAGTGAATACGGTTCAGACGCCCTCAGGCTCGGGTTAGTGTCCGCCCGCAGTGCCGGCCAAAACCAAGCTTTCGCTACCGACAAAGTAATTGCCGGCCGAAACTTCTGTAACAAACTTTGGAACATCGCCCGGTTTATCGAAGACAAGCTTGGGGAAAATTTCCATCCCGGTACGCCTGTTCCAAGCAGCTTGGCCGACCAGTGGATTATCCGCGAATTAACAGGGGCGAGTCAACAGGTCGAAGCTCTCTTAGCCGACTATCGGTTCAGTGAAGCTGCCGATACCGTTTACCACACTATCTGGAGTAGTTTAGCCGACTGGTATGTCGAGGCGGCCAAGCAGCAGAATAACCCCGACATGCTCGCATGGGCACTTGATGCGGCACTTCGTCTCGCTCACCCGTTCGCCCCCTTCGTCACCGAGACTATCTGGCAAACTCTGCCATGGTACGAAAAGGGTAGCATGCTGATTGCAAGCAGCTGGCCAGAACCGGTGGCCTACGACGAAATTGCCGCTGGTGAATTCGAACAGCTCCAGAAGCTGGTCAATGAAATCCGTTTTGTCAGCGCCGAACTACCCGGTAACAAGCGCTACAAGGTCGTCTACCACAATGACAGCCTGATAGATGACAACAAGGAGCTTATACGCCAGCTAGCCCGCCTAGAAGGCCTCGAGACAACCGATCAGCCCGAAGGTCTGCGGTTGGCCAACTCCGGCCGTGAGGCATGGCTTGTGGTGGACGAGGCGACGCTATATGAACACCAGTCCAACCTAGAAGTCCGCTTAGCAGAAGCCAAAAGCCACCGCGATGTCGTCGGGGCACGTTTGTCGAATGACAGCTACCTCAAGAAAGCTCCGGCCGAGCTGGTCGAAGCCTCAAAGAAAGATCTTAGCGAGACAAACGAAATTATTATCCGTCTACAAAATGAATTGAACGTTATCCGAGGTCGTTAGAGGAGTTAGACAATCGGCAGATTATAGCTGTCGAAGCGGTGGAAGCCCTTTGGAACGTTCTTTTGCAAGAAGTGTTTCTTCTGGTCGGCCCGTGGCATTAAGCGTGGCTGAGACGAGTTCATATCATTGATGCTTACCCGCTCTACGTGGGTGTGCGGGTCACTGGCAATACCTTTCGATGCGCCCTCGGCTGTTGTCATCATTGCAGGAATACCGGCAAAGGCAGTCGCGAACCGGTCAATCTTGGTGTCGTGGACAGCGACGCCAGTTAAAGCAGCGAGGCTGATAAACAGAGATAGGGGAGTGGAAAGGGTCAAGTTGTACATATTTGTTTTGTGATGGTTTACTATTTCATATTAGCATAAGCATGACTAATTGTCAATATGCTGTGATACGTATTGTGCGAAGAGGTCGTTTTTAGCCGAACCGAAGTTTGTCGGCAATAATTTTTAGCGCTTCGTGATCAGGCTCTGCCGTGCTGGGTTCGATGGTGCGCTTTAGTTCCTGGGGCTGGTCAAATGCTACCAGATGGACATGAGCATGCGGAACGTCTGTACCGACGATCATTTCGCCGACATAGGGTTTTCCGGTTACTTCTCGCAGTCTCAAAGCAACCTTTTGGACGGTCGCCATCAACGCCCGGTAGTCTTCCTCGGAAAGATCCCACACGAACTCTACTTCTGCCTTCGGAATTACCAATGTATGGCCTTCGGCTGCCGGGTGGATGTCGAGAAAGGCCAATGTCCGCTCGTCTTCGTAGATTTTGTGACTCGGTATGTCACCATTGATGATTTTCGTAAAAATGGATGGCTCGCTCATATTTCTAGTATAGCCTGATCGTTCGTTATACAACGTCAGGAACTTCACTACTTGCCCGACTGATTAACGCTTGTACTTAAAACGACAACAAAAAAACATCTATCGTAATTTAGCAATTAATGGTATGGTGGTGTCATCTGTGGACTATCTAGCCCTTAGGAGGTGAACCACGGTGAACATCAAAAGACGAAACACGATTATGGTGGTGAGTACGCTCGCTGCCGCTGGCGCTCTCGACATGCTGTCGGGGCGGCGCGTGATCAAGGCATCGATTGACCTGTTCGACAACCCCGCCATCAAGTGGGGTGCGATCATCACGGCGGTAGTCAGCGCCATCGCTGGCGTGGTCTACCTCCTGGCGAGCAAGGACGCCTTGAAGCGCAAGGTCGTCGAATACGGCGAGGTCGGCTTTGTGGTCGTGAACGGCCATCCCAAGCGCTACCGCTTCGGCAAGCGCAAGGGGTCACTGGTCATCCGCACCGAGGGCCAGGCCAAGAACATCATCCCGAAGCTGCGCGACGTTGTGACGATTAGCTGGCTGGAGGACATCTTGGTGGTGAGAAACCTCAAGATGGTGTACAAGGGTCGACGCCTCGGCTACGACCTGTCCATCGAGTACAGCCTGCCGCCGCTTCGTGACAAGCATGACAACGAGACCAAGGAGCTGTTGGCCAAGATGGTCTTCGGCTTCCGCGACCTCAATCGCTACAACGAGCAGCTCGGAACGCTCGTGCAACATCTCGAGCTGCGCTGCACAGAGCAGGTACCATCGGTACTCGCCAGGTGCGACGCAGATGAGAACGGCGTTCCAGTGATCAGACCTGATGAGGTCGACTGGATGAACGTCCTGCGCTTCCACGAACTGGTAACACTCGAGTCGATTCGTGTCAGCCCGATCAACATGGACTTCGTCGGACAGATCGAGGTCAAGTAACAACCCCTGGCTAGAGCCCCCGGCTCGCCGGGGGTTCAGTCATGTCTGGGGGTCGTCATCCACTGTCACCCACACATAGCTATGGTCAGACGGCCCAATGCCGGTTCCGCCATCTACCACTTTCAGCCCCTTCGTATAGAAACCATCTAGATTAATCGCCCCGCGGGCTAGTTTGAGAAGTACCCTTTTTTCCGGGGGTATAAGTGCTTCAAACCCTGGCGCCGGGAATGTTTTTGGGTGGTTCTTGCCTGGAAGTTGCGTAAATGCCGGCTCAAATCCCGCATTTTCAATCATTTTTCGCGGCAGCATATTCCATAGACAATTCCAGTCTCCACCTAATAACACCTGATCAATATCTTCAACGCGCTCAAGAAGCGCACCAACTTGCTCAATCTGCTCTGGGCCGAATGGAAATAGTTTCGGTTGCCGCCGAAGATGAGTAGTCACAAGCGCTGTCGAGCCAAGGTAAGCAAGAGCGGCTGTTTTGTGATGACCAAGGTCAAAAAACTCAACCTCACTTAAATTCACCCCTGCCATTCCGATATGCTCCTGCAGATCATCGCGTGAGTGAAGCCGCCACGCACCCTGGTTACCAAAGAGAGCTTCAGCAATCACTTCGCCGTTATTACCTTCAACTTCTTGCAACCCCAGGGCGTCTAACGGGTGTTTCCGATGTAATCTAAGCAACGTCTCGCGAATTGAGTCTATGCGCTGCGACTGAGGGTAAATATCACTGAGGTGGACGTTCCAGGTCAGAGCGGTGAATTCGGGCATAGATAACCGGCTATCTCAATAAATACTAAAATTTGGCGGAGAGGGAGGGATTCGAACCCTCGATACCTTGCGGTATACCGCTTTTCGAGAGCGGCCAGTTCAACCACTCCTGCACCTCTCCGTACGCCTCTGTTATTTTACCAGACATGAAGAGCGGCTCCCCGGACGACGCTGGATGCGCCGCCGGGGAGCCGTTGTAGAGGCCCTTCGAACCGGTCAGGTCAGGTGAGCAGCCGCGTAGCCGGCTCGATGGCGAAGTAGACCACGAACAGCGCGGCCACCAGCCAGAGGAGCTTGTGCACCTGCCCGGCCTTGCCGACGACCAGCTTGATCAGCACGTAGCTGACGAAGCCGGCGCCGATGCCGACCGTGATGGAGTAGGTGAAGGGCATCAGGACGATTGTCAGGAACGCCGGGAGGGCGATCTCGAAGTCGTCCCAGTCGATGTTCTTCACCTGCATCATCATCAGGAAGCCCACCAGCACCAGTGCCGGCACCGCCGCCTCGGACGGGATGACTGCCACCAGCGGGGCGGCGAAGATGGTGAACAGGAACAGCACGCCCGTCACCACCGACGCCAAGCCGGTCCGGGCGCCCTCACCGACTCCCGATGCCGACTCGATGTAGCTGGTGTTGCTGGACACGCCCGCCAGGCCACCCGCCGCAGCTGCCACGGAGTCGACCACCAGAATGCGCTCCGCGTTCGGCGGAACACCTTCCGCGCTGTTCAGCTCGGCTTCGGCGCCGATGGCAGTCATGGTGCCCATGGTGTCGAAGAAGTCGGCCAGCATCAGCGTGAAGACCAGCAGCACCGCTGTCACCACGCCGACCTCCTGGAACGAGCCCAGCAGGTTGAACTCGCCCAGCGTGCCGAAGTCCGGCCACCGGAAGATGTCACCCATGCCCGGCCAGTCGGGAACGGTCAGCCCCCAGCCCTTCGGGTTCACCGCACCGTCTGCACCCACCAGCGGGCCGACCTTGGCGGTCACCTCGACGACGACCGCCACCACTGTCGTGACCACGATCGAGATCAGGATGGCTCCCTTGACCTTGCGTGCCCACAGGACGATCAGCAGTGCCAGACCGGCGGCGAACACCAGCACCGGCCATCCGGCCAGTACTCCGGTACGGCCCAGTTGGACCGGAACCGTTGTGCCGGCGATGTCGGGCATGCGCCCCACGAAGCCAGCGTCGACGAAGCCGATCAGGGCGATGAACAGCCCGATCCCCACCGAGATGGCGACCTTCAGCTGGGTTGGTACGGCGTGGAACACCGCCGTCCTGAAGCCGGTCAGCACCAGCAGCAGGATGATGACGCCCTCGATGACGACCAGACCCATGGCGTCGGCCCAGGTCATCTGGGACGCGACGCCGAACGCCACGAAGGCGTTCAGACCGAGGCCTGTGGCGAGCGCCAGCGGGAAGTTGGCGACCACCCCCATCAGGATGGTCATCACACCCGCCACGAGCGCCGTGCCGGCCGCGATGGCCGGGAGGTTCGGCGCGTCACCGCCACCGAGGAACTTGCCGTCCACGTCCTGGACGAACCCGAGGATGAGCGGGTTCAGCGCAACGATGTAGACCATCGTGACCCAGGTGACGACACCACCGCGCACCTCACGACCGATGGTCGATCCGCGCTCGGTGATCTTGAAGAAGCCGTCCAAGCCGGACGGTCTCTGTGTTGCGACTGCCGTCATGGCAGCTCTCCCCTCAAGAAAGGGGCCCCTACTTGTTAAAGGCCCACTTGGATGGAATTGTACCATACTATCTCGAGGTCCGGCCATTGTGTTTTTGAGAAGGCGTCGGTATGATGTGGGTATGGAAACCCAGCAAACACACCCTGCTCAGCAGAAAGAGAATGGCCTGGCCGTTGCTTCACTGGTGCTCGGTATTTCGTCGTTTATCGGTTTCGGCGCCCTAACCGGCGTGCCGGCTATTATCACTGGCGCAATGTCGATGAAGAACCCGTACAACAAAGGGCTTGGTGTCGCGGGGTTAATTATGGGAATTATTTCGACGGCCCTGACTGTGCTGGCTATATTGTTTTTCATTATGATTTTCATTTTTGCGGCGGCGGCCGCCCAGTCACCGGTTCCTGACCCGCTCTACGAGGGCTCCGAACCAGATTCAAGCAGCAGCTCATCGTTCGAGCAGCAAATTTAGGCTAGCTGACAGCTTTGTCGCTGGCTTTGTCAAACATACGGCTTCGATAGAGAAGCGGTACTGCCAAAACCTGGATAAACGCCCCGGCCACGAATGACATGCCGTAACTTGATAAATCCGTTACACGGCCCAGTGCCGGTTGCACAAAGATACCCCCGACATTGCCCGTCAAGGAGTCGAACGATAACACGGTGGCCCGTTGTTTCGACGGTATCAGGCCGTTTAAATAGGCCTGTCTGATTGGGTTAACCGCCGCAAATAACAGGCCCCAAACACACATAAGAGCAATTGCAACGGCAAAGCTACTAGTAAGCCCCAGGCCGAGCAGCACTACGAAGGTAACAAGCGTTGCAGCAATCAAGGCCGATGTCCGACGTTTAAACAGTTGCCGAATCCGGCCGGCCAGCAGACCACCGGCAATTTGGGCACCGGCAATAATAGCAGCGGCCAAACCGGCAATACTGTAAGCACCGGTGTCACCATACAGTTCCAGCAAGTAGGGCTGCAGCGCATAAAAAACGTAAAACCCGACACTTGCCGTAAAGGGTGCTGCCAGCATCACCCAGCGGACGGGTGGATTTTTCAGGCCATAGGTCAACGATGCACTGAGGATTTCTTTCATTGCTTTACCTGGCCGTTTTCCTTTTTCAGGGGTAAATCCAAGATCCTTCATGACCACGAAAGCACCGATGAATAGCAGCCCCAATACGGCTGCCCGCAAGACGTACGGAATTCCAAGGTCGGTCGCTTGGGCAATTACACCGCCGGCAACCGAGCCGGTTAACATGGCGATGCCCCCGACCATCTGGCCCTTACCGAATACACTTTCAAGCTGGCCTTTGTACTTCGCAAAATGCAGCGCATCGACCAGCCAGGCTTCAACCGCCCCGGAAAAGAACGTGAACCCAAGCCCCAATAGCACCGACACAATAGCCCATAGAGCAAACGGAGCGTGTATTTGCCACATAACGTAGTAGGCCAATGTCGTCAGCGCCAGCGTAATTGTTCCAAGTAAATACGATGCCCGCCGTCCCCAGGTATCGGCAATTACCCCGGTCGGCACCTCAAATATCACCATTCCGAGCGTGAAGAACGCGTTCGCCGCGAAGGCCTCGAAGTTGTTCAGCCCCGCGTCGAGTAAAAACAGCGTGTTAATGCCCCAAATAAAGCTTGCCGCCAGCGTATTGCCGAGCATTAACGCCAGGTATGTCCGCTGAATGCGTCGGGCAAGGGGATTCACGAGAGCCGCCCCGCCAGGTAAACTACAGTACCTTCAGCCTCAAAACTGATATCCAACATGACATAATCATATCAAATCAAAGAAAACCCCTTAACTCCTATTTCGCCTGTGCTTCTCGGTGATTTTACGCCCCAAATTTCCATCCAAATGCATATATCCCGACCAATAGCACGAGGTTAATAACTACCCCCAAAATTAGCCATGAATGCCAAAAGAGTACCAGAAGAATTAGAGATGCAATAGCGCCAACCGAAACAAACAATTGGCCGTATGTACTAAAGCCGGGAACACCGAATAACGAAAGTGCTGCAAGCAAAAATGCTCCGACGACCACGACAACTAATATAGTGCCAATCGGTCCCGCCGCTTGGCCGACTAAATCGGGAAACCAACCTTTATGAAAGTCAAAGGGGTAGTTTGGATCGTCAGGCTTCGGGGTAAGGTACGAAGCATGGAGTAGTCCATGGGCGAGTAAAAACAGTCCCAATAAAATTTTCATTGTATACCTCCTTTGATCTATCGTCATGGCGATAGTACATTAGACAACCAGTCACGTCGTTGATTACAATCACAACCGTGAGTGATTCAAGTCAACGCAAGTAGTTCCTCAATAAAAAGAACCCCACAAATGTGAGGTAATTTTATTGGTACAGCATACATGCCGAGATTAGAGCCGAAGTACTAACGGATTACTCCGTCAAATAAGGCGTAGTTCGACCGCCTTAACTCTTACCTGCGTATTGCTATTTGATGCCCAGAGATATACTTGTGCCCCGTAATACGCATAATAGTTGATCCCATCCTGAGAAATTAGCGAGAAGTTATAGCAGTATTCCTTGTAGCTATTTGCGAGCGCAAAGTCCTTGGATTTAGAATACGATGCTTGCACACCTGTATTAGCCATGCTTCGTGCCTGAACTCTCAGTATCGTGCTAGTGGTGACATTTTGTACACGTTTAGCCGTAACACAAAGATTCACCTTCTTAGTCTTATTCGCGACTACAAAGTTAGTAAGCTTCTTCAGGTGCACGTAACCACCGGGAACACTGCTGTCCGCTAGAGATGTACTTGCAGTAGATGAAACAGTTGTGGCTTTCTTTAGCTCAAGCACATTCTTGCCGTCTTCCTGAATAACACCTGCTCTTGTGAAAGTTTTCCAGTCGCCTGCATTGATTGAAACCTTTGTGGGTGTTGCCGCATATGTATCGATGAGTTTCCAAACACCAAAAGCCCCCACCATGATAACCACAATGAGTGGGCCAACTATCTTCCAGTTGAGCGAACTTTTATTTCGATTCGTACCCATGGGTCCAGTTCTGAATGTCGATGGTTTCCGATTGCTTTGCTTCATCTGTGCCTATCTGTATTAAGTAATCCTGCAGATATTCTCGCAAATAACCTCATAAAGCACAAGCTAAATAAAAGATGCGGCATACTAGTCATCTTTCTTAGTATTGACATATTTTACTTTTTTTGCTATAATATACAAACCGTTGAGCATCAGCTCCGGAGTACATTTGCAGAGATTGATCCTTTTGGCAGGCAAATAGCCCACAATTTTTTATGGTTTATTTGCCTGACCGAAAGTTTCGGTTACGAGCAGGAAGTAACAGCAATGGAAGCCACGCTCTACATCAGCAACAACTACATGTCTCTGACCATCCCGGTCGAGCTCAACGTTCCCCAGCTGGTCATCGAAGGTCACGAGCGCTACATCGCCTACAACTACAAGTGGAAGCTCGCGATCCGGCACCACGAGGGCAAGACGCTCATCGAGACGGTCTACGGCTCCGGCAGGGGCCAAGCGGCTCGCTTCGACGAGTTCGTCGGCAAGGAGATCGCAGGATTGCGCCTCTCCCTGACGAGGCACCTGCGTCGCATCGATGAAGGTATGCGCGAGTTCCTCGGCGAGCAGACCGTGTCGGTGTACGTCAGCGACGAAGATGTCGAGCGGATGCAGCGGATGATCGACGAGTTCAAGGCGACTCCCGACGGAGAAACGGCAACCTTCCGGTACGCCAACGATGGACCGTACCGCGAGGAAGCTGTCCGCGAGCTGATCGAGCGCCACGAGCGTCAGGAGCGTGACCGCAGAGATGGTCTGACCCCTGAGCAGCGCCTGCTCAAGGCCATCTTCGGCGAGGACTACGTGCCCCGTTCCATGACCGACTGATCTCTGTCCAGCCCTCTTCCAGACTTTCCACCACTAATTGGGAACGTCCTGGAAGGGGGCGTTTTCAATTCCGGGCTAAAAATCAAATTTGGCTTGTCTTCAACCAAAAATCACCTCATTGTATTGAGGTGATTTAAGTTACTGTGCGTGGTACACCCGACAGGATTCGAACCTATGGCCTTCGGCTCCGCAAGCCGACGCTCTATCCAGCTGAGCTACGGGTGCGCAGCTTTTACACTTGGTTAAGTGTAACATAACAGAGGTGGGGAAGCAAATCACATATGGAGCTTGCGGACAATCCGGTCGAAGGCATCGAGCTTCATGTCTTTCATTGGCAAGCGGCCACCCAGTAGGTCAACAATTTGTTCGCCGTACTCGGAAGGGAAGTAAACTGTCAGCCCCAGCCGGAAGCGCTTGGTAGGAATTAGCATCAGGGCCGGCATAGCCTCCTCTTGTAGTACTCCAAAGCTGCGAAACTCTTCGATAGGATGAAGTTTGTCGTTAATGTAGAGGCCTTTGCCGCTGAGTACGTACTGAATCTGCCTCGGTGGCCGGTGTGAATAGATAACGAGCGCGACGGCCATAGCCGGTATTAGCAAGGCGAATGACCAAGATTTTATTACCAGGATAGCGACAGCCATTAGAATGACGACGCTCGCCCAGAACCCAACGAACCATAGCGGCGAGCGCGGCCGTTGAATGTATTCCGGTGCCTGCCACTGGATCGGCTGTGTCCCTGTTGCTTCAGCGGATGTACCCCCATCTTCCATGGGCATCTGGTCATCGGACTCCGTGAGTTGCGGTTCTTCCGACTGATTAACAGGGGTTGGTGGCTGCTCTGGTTGCATGGGAATAGTATAGCATGAGGAGCATGAGCGAAATGAACGCTGGGATTTATTTCCGAATCAACGAAGTGCTACACAAATGTATAGCATGAGCAGTGCTAGGGGAGATATAGGCATGCGAAGCTGGTGAGATTCGGCGAAGTGAGCAAAGCGAACGGAGAAGCGAGCCCTGCGGCCGAGCGCTACTCCCGCATTTTGTGACATATCACAAAATCAGCGCGGAGTCCGAGTCCCCCTTGCTTCGCATAAAAATAACTCCGGACCTTTTGGTCCCGAGTTATTTTTCTGGCGGAGGAGGGGAGATTCGAACTCCCGCTACAGATCTCTCCGTACTAACGATTTAGCAAACCGTCCCCTTCAGCCACTTGGGTACTCCTCCGTGTACTAAAGCTTCGCTCAACGCGTCGCTCCTGCTTGAAACCCAGTACTTCAACCGTAACAAGAAGGCTGAAGGGGACGGAGACCGTCCAATAATTTGCGTTTCACGCAGCAGCCACTTGATTGCTGCTCTTTTCTCTAGAACATTCTAGAGGGCTGACTCGAATAATTGTACCAGAAACAGGGGCGGGCGGGTAGACTTATGAGTTCGGTTTGCTATAGTAGAAGCTATAAAACAAAGGAGCAGCCGAACTATGATCAAGCACGTTATCCGCAATCTTACCCCAGCCGTCGTGATGGCTGCTTTGTCGCTATCCGTTCTGGTCGCACCGGTCGCGTTTGGATTTGATGGGACAGCCCAAGGTGGGGCAGACGCTGCCCGCGGGACAGACCAAACAGCAAATCTGTTCGGCCAAAGCGGTATTTTCCGTACTATTACCAACGTGTTGCTGTTTGTACTTGGCGCCATTTCGGTCATCATGATTATCATTGGCGGCTTGCGTTATGTCATTTCCGGCGGAAATAGTACTGCTGTGACCGCAGCCAAGAACACCATTCTATACGCAATCGTTGGCGTTATCGTCGCCCTACTGGCATACGCCATCATTAATTTCGTGCTCGATAGTTTTACCGGCGGCACAAGCAACGGCACAAACGTCTAATTACTGTTGATTCCAGGTAGCTACCTCTGTTAGAATAGGTCATTGTACGGAGAGGTGACCGAGTGGTTTAAGGTACTTGTCTTGAAAACAAGCGTGGGGCAACTCACCGCGAGTTCGAATCTCGCCCTCTCCGCCAGGAGAATGCCCGTTAAGCTTTATGCTTAGCGGGTTTTCTTCTTGATGAAATGCGAGATTTGAACGAGGAGTTCGGCGTAGCAAAGCGGAGAAGCGAACAAAGTGAGCGCAAACTTGCCCTCTCTTATTTATGAGAGCCGCGCAAGAATATCTTCGTAAATCGCTCGTACTTCGACGGGATCTATACCTATTTGAGGACCGGTGTTCACGGCATCGGCTACATTGTAGTCAATCATTAGCCGGTACGTGCCTTGTTGCATAGAGGTAAGCCCTAGCGTGTGTTTTGGTTCGAGTGTGGCTCGCGCAGCTGCGTTGCATAGCATGAATGCGAAACCTTCAAAGTCGGGATGCTGCCTTTGGCCATCCGAAAGTTTTGATTCCAGTATTTCCCGAGCCTTTTTGGTATATGCTTTTACTTCCGTTCTGTCGTCGTCGGACTTTTCTTCTTTTAAGCGGTATACCACCAGGTACTCTTGGGATGCCGCAGTGATAGGCAACAGAGATTCGCCCTTGAATTCAGGAGCGATAGCCGAAAGTATGCGAGTGGCTGTTTTCTCGCCAAGCGACTCGTTTGTTAGCGCCTGAGCCTCGGCATCTTTTCGAGTTTCATACGCAAATTCACGCCACATGTTTGCCAGCTCTATATCACCGCTGTCTTCGATTTTTTGAGCTTGGTCTAACACAGATTCTTGCGCGCCTTTTGCAGCCGCGAGTTGTTGGATGGCTATGACTAGCCTACTTTGGAGGTACGTTAACTGGTAGTCATGCTTCAATTCTTCACTTGGGTCTGGTGTTGACGCGAATTCGTCGCGCAGTTCGCCAGCTCTGGCCACGAGATGCTCATATACTACAGTCAAGCCAGACTCTTCGCCCAGCTGTGTTCTAATTTCCAAGATTTCAGGCAGTAACGGAAAATTATCATCAAGAAGGCGCCTGACCATTTCGTCTTCACGCATGCTATTCTGAAGGTCAAACTCACCGAACTCAATATCTTCTATTTTTTTGGCATCGAGAAGCGAATGCAGCTCGGAGTCGATGTCATAAGAATCATCACCGCCGTTACCGGGGATTGGATCTGAATGTGTCATTTTTATATTTAATTATAAAATGGGTAATATGTCAATGCCTATCAAGTGGTTGGCGGGCCAGAACAGCGACCCACACTTCGTCCGCACCGGCATCTTTCAAGGTCTTTGCTGCATATCGTAGTGTTGCGCCGGTCGTCATAATGTCATCTATTAACAAGTAGGGAACTGTTGGATCCAGGGCTTTACGACAAATAAACGCTGTTTCGGCTTGGGCAAACCGTTGCTTACGCGAAGCACCGCGCTGCATAGAGTCGGACTTCCGCGCTAATATATCGAGAAAAGAACGCTTACGTATAGCAGCCAAACGCCTAGCAATTAGCTTCGTGTGGTCGTAGCCACGCTGGCGAATGTGCGTAGCAATGGTTGGTACAGGGACAATGGCAGTACCGAAAGGCAGAACGGGCAAGTGGCTGTTCAACAGGTCTACCAGGGGCTTGTGAGCTGCCCGGACTCGTTCAAATTTATAGGCGTCGATAGTTCGTCGCAGAGCGTCGGCTCGGTCACCAACGTACCATGCCTTGTCGTACGTAGATATGTCGTTTGAACAGATGCCACCAATTGCAGGGTTTTGGCAGACAATGCAGCCGCTTGAAGCTTCATCTATGATGTCATATTTACAATTAGGGCATAGGACTGCGCCGGAATTGCCACATCCGTAACAGTGGTGTGGAGCGACTATTTGTAATATTTCATCAATCATTGTACTTTTTACGTTTAAGGGGTCGTTAGCGTTGATTATACAATAAGCATTAGTTATACTGATGGGGACTATCTGTCAATAGAGCCGAGAGGAAGTGGAGGAAATCTATGGCCCGTAAACAAAATGACGATTTACTCATTGAGGACGAGTTGGCAGCTGCCTTCTTGAACGATGATGATCTCGCCCAGCAACAAGACAACAATGCCCAACAGGGTAGCAATGCACCAGCCAGCAACGACGCCAACTGGGACGATGCCGAGGAAGATTTTCCCGGGCAGCTCGCTGTCGACGTCTACGAGACTGAGGAAAAACTGGTCGTTAAGGCTCGCACAGCCGGCGTTAACAAAGAAGACCTAGACGTCAGCATTTCTGATGGCATCCTTACTATCAGCGGTACGCTTTCGAGCGGCGACGACACCGATGCCACCAACTGGCACATCCAGGAATGCTACTGGGGCGAATTCAGCCGCACCGTAGCGCTACCTGTTGCCGTGAAGGAAGACGAAGTTGAGGCTATGCTAAAGGACGGTGTCCTGACCATCAGCTTTGGCAAGGTCAAGCAGGAACAAGCCAAGAAAATCATGATTAGCTAGGTACACTCCTAGCACCAAAAACGTCCGGAGCGAGCCGGGCGTTTTTGTTTGTCACGATAACGCATCTGAATAAAAAATAGCTTCCGGTCAGGGAAGCTATTTTTATTGGGAAGCTTAGACTAATTGTCGATGAAGCTGCCAAGTACGAAGTTGACGATTGCGTAGGCGAGTAGTGCCACGATGATACCGACAATTGCGTACAGAATAGTGTTCTTGGCTGAAGTGACCGCAGCGCTGTCGCCGCCAGAAATGGTGTAGCGAATACCACCAATGATGAGCATGATGACCGAAACGGCACCAATCAGGAAGAGCAGTACATTGGTGATGGTACGGAAGACGCCGTCATTACCAAACAAGTCAGCCGACTGGTCGTTACCTTGGGCTGCGCCGGCGCCCTCGTCGATACCGAGGTCATCGCCACTTGCAGCGTACGCTGGAGCCATTGCTGGAACGGCCAAGCTGACGCCAAGCGCCATAATCGGCACCAGCAGCAGGCCTCGGAGCGCATTTTGAATTAAAGTTTTCATACGAATTATTATTCCTTTCTAGTTCTTTACTATGGTTATAGCAGATGTCGGGTAGTTTGTTAAGAGGTTATTAGGGGTTCTTAATGAACTGAGTAATGACAAAGTTGACGATTGCGTAGGCGAGTAGTGCCACCACAAGTCCGATAACCGCATAAAGAATCGTGTTCTTCGCCCCGTTGATTTGTGCCGAATCGCCATTTGAAAGTACATAGCGGATACCACCAATCACAATCATAATGACCGCTGCTGCTCCAATAACAAATAACAGCACGTTGATAATCGTTTGAATAAATCCTGAAAGATTATTATTTCTTGCACCAGTACCGCCGGCAGCTTGAACGCCATCTTTGACTTCTTGTCCCGGGTCAACATCACCAGCAAAAGCAGGTTGGCTAACAAATGCAAAGCTGCCAGCGAACGCGAGCGTCGCGACCAGTCCAGCTGTGATGATTTTGTTAATAAGTGTTTTCATACTCCTCCTTTTTAAAATTGGGCGATTACATAGTTAACGATTGCGTAGGCAAGCATCGCTACGACCAGGCCGACAACGGAGTAGAGCACTGTATCCTTGGCGGATTTTATTTGGCTAGCATCGCCATTCGATATGGTATAGCGGATACCGCCAACAATAATCATGATGACCGATATAACACCCACAACGAACAGCAGGATATTGATGATACTTCGGACGAGTGGTCCGGCCGTGTCGCCTTGCGCCTTACAAACGGCAGTGTCTTTATTACCCCCCTTACAGGCATTATCGATGACATTTATCGCACCAGCCGGCACTGCAACTGCAAAAGACAGTCCGCCGATAAGTCCTAGGGTTATGAGTAGGTTGCGAAGTCGTTTCATTAGAAATTTCCTATCACGTAATTGGTTATGACGAAGGCGAACATGATTACCACCAGTCCGACAATACTGTATAGGATACCATCTTTTGCCCGTTTGAGTTTAGCGGCATCACCTTGGGAGATGCTATAGAAGATACCCGACACGATAATGACGATAACTGCGGTAACTCCGGCCGCAAAGTAGACAGCGTTCAGAACACCCATAATCACATTTTCGGAACCTATTTCCCAAATACCTACCTGCGAAGGATCTACTTTCGCTGCAAAATACAACAAACTGTTCACGGTTTAATGCCTCCCGCCACCAGGTTAACTATTGCCACCGACAATATCGATATAACCAAGCCGATAATGGCATTGAGGATGGTCTTTCGGGCCGTCACAATTCTATCTGGCGAACTGATACTAATTAGGTACTTATAGCCACCAAAGATAATAAACCCGACCGCCGCGTAGGCAACAGCCTGCAATGCTATCTCAATGATATTAAGTACAATACGCCACACGAAGGCCGAAATGTTACCCCCGTCTTTGCCGCTTCCTTGAGGTGCATCGATTGCACAACCGTCCCGTGGCAGGCCCTCATACCAGGTGGGAAAAGTCAGAAAGCTTGTGCTACATCCATCGCCGTCACCAAAATATTTATCATCTTTAGCCATGGCCGGCGACACTGCCACAACCGAAAGCAATGCACTCGCCAAAAAAGCAAGGATACCAAATGACAAGATAGCGTTTCTTAGTCGTTTCATCATGAGAAGACTCCGCCTGGGATTATGAAGTTCAGCCCAGCCCACATAAGGGCGAAGGCCACTAGGCCAATCACGACGTTGGTAATGATATCGGTTGATTTTCGGATTTGGTCTGCTTTGTCTTCAGCTGTTGTGTACAAGATTGCTGCATACACGATACCGCCGACTGCCAATACTCCAACACCAGCCGTCAGGATATTGATGGCAATGAGCAGTAGCCCCCAAATACCGTTATTCTCAATATCGCTTCCGCTGTTATTCTGGTCACACTTGATAACAGCCGTGTCAACGCCGCCGCAACCATTGCCTGCAATTGGGTTAGAATCTCCACTATCATCTGTATCCTCACTCGGTGGAGTCTTGCCGATGTGCTCGTATAGCTGAGCAGCCGTTTTGTTTTTCCAGTCATCGTAGTTGATAACTTTGTCATACCATCGCTTTGACAGTTTTCCGTCTTCGGCGTCTCTGCGACATTCGTCGGCAACAGTCCCTTCCGCAGTCGGCCCCTGAAAGCTATCACACAATATCGACACCCAACGGCTCTTTGAGACGGCGAAAGCATTGTCCACCACTGTTATCGATCCAACGACTGAAATGGCAAACACAAGGAGAGTCATCATGCTTATTTGTTTTATTTTCATACTAAGCACAATGTACGACATTTACGCGCTAAAAGCAACTTTGTTTCCTGGTTTTAGCGCCTCACAATTCTCGAGAGCGAACCTTGACTTTTTATCTGTTAAATGATACTATTCAGGCAGTATGTGGGAATCAATCTTAGGTTTCCCGCGAGGTAGGCATACCGCGCGGAGTTTTGTCATGCTTGCCACTTCCATATTTGTGGCTTCGTTCGCGTACTTATTTGCCACCTCTACCCCTGTATATGCCGCCGATGCCAATTGGGACGGCGACAATATCGCTTATGATGGCGAGACCTACAAACCGACTGATATATCCGGAGCAAGCGGGGTTAACAAAATTCCGAATGGTGCGCAGGTCTACCAATACGAGTCGCTCGGACCGACACCAAAGACCGTCAAATTAATCTATTTCGATGATGGTATTACTCCGAAAAGTGCCAAAGAGGCAACCTATATTGAATATACTCTTAATCCGCCTAATCGCTATTCCGATCCATCCGGTGAAAAAACCATTACATTAACCCCGGCCGATCCGCTTGAAGGTGCCGATACCGATGACGGTGCAGTTACCGATACCTGCACCATCGACGGTATTGGCTGGCTGGTCTGTCCTATCATGTACGGCGTATCCGAGGGTATGGACTTTATTTACGAACGCGTACAGGGCTTCCTATTGGTTCAGCCAATTACCAACTCGGTCGATAATCCTATCTACCGTGTTTGGGTGTATAGCCGCGACATAGCCAACATACTTTTTGTCATCGGCTTCCTTGTTATTATTTATAGCTACCTCGCCGGCGGCGGCTTCTCCGGCTACGAAATACGAAAGATAATTCCCCGTATTATCATCGCGGCCATCTTGGTCAATGTCTCGTACATCATCTGCTCGGCAGCGGTCGACGCTTCAAACATTGCCGGCCACAGCGTAAATCAATTGTTTGAGAATGTTCGTGACAATGTCGTGTCGGGTTCGTCAGCCGGTGACGATGCCGATGTTAACTGGACAAGTGTTACCACGTGGGTACTAGCAGGAAGTGGTGGGGCAATTGCCGGTGCGTTAGTGCTGCCTGGCGCTATTGGGGGACTGGGCGGACTTTGGATGATGCTGGCTACGTTCCTGTTTGGTGCCGCGCTCGTTATTATCGTAACGTTCCTGATTTTGGCAGCCCGCCAAGCAATCATCATCGTCCTGATTGCCGTCGCGCCGCTGGCGTTCGCCGCCTATATTCTTCCCAACACAGAAAAGTGGTTCGGACGCTGGCGAGATATTTTTGTGAACATGCTGGTCATGTTCCCGGCCTTCGCAGCCGTCTTCGGCGGTGCCCAACTGGCCGGGGAAGTCATCATCCGCACCGCCACTAGTATCGAGCAGATTATCCTAGGCCTCGGCGTCATGGTAACGCCGCTTGCTATAACGCCGTTGCTGCTTAAACTGGGTGGCGGGGTTCTTAACCGTATTGGGGGCATCGTCAACGATAGGCAAAAAGGCCTGTTCGACCGGGTAAAGAACCATAACGAAGAACGCCGCAAGGATTTTATTGCCCGCAACAATGCTCTCAATGCCGAGCGCCGGCAAACCGGAAACTTCGGCGGGCGCAACTGGACTCCGCGGACACTTGTACGCCAGAGGGCCGCCGCGAACTACGCACGTAAGCAATACCGCGAGACGCAGCGCAAAGAAGACGAGTCGGCAGCCGAGAATTATTGGCACAACCAAACCGGCCGCTGGGGCTACGACAACCACGGAACCCGCGATACCCGTTCTCGATTCGGTTGGCGCCAAGACGGCCACGGCAACCTCGACACCTATAAACGCGACAATCAGATGCTGCATGATCAGACCGAGGCTCACCACGAAGAACACTGGCAGAATTTGGTTCAGGGCGACGCAACCCGCCGCGGTATGCTGACAGACACCCGCTTAGCCCAGGGCCGATCAAAGATTACCGAAGAAGCAATGTCCGCCCAAGACGAGCGCACGCTCCAAACCGCAGTCAATACGGATGCCGGCTACGCACACCTTCGGGCAGCCAAAGTACAAACAAGTGTCGATAAAGGTGTTGCCGAGATGCATGTCAAGGAAGTCGATGCCGCAGGCAAGGCGCAACTCCAACGCACTGTATTTGGCGACCAGGCATTAAAAGCCATGAACGTGCGGACCGTCCGGCTTGAAAAAGAAGCTGCGACTATTGAAAATACACTGAAGCAACGCGCTGAAGATAACTGGGAACGCATCACAACTAAAACTACCGATCCAGAATTCGACGGCAACCTGCGTAACTTGCGCTTGCAAGAGACGACAGCCGAAAGAGCTCTTGAAGACTCAAAGAAAGAATGGACCACGCTGGTCGAAAACATCGTTGCCGAGGGAGCTTCTGCACCGACCATCACGACACAGAGCGACAAGACGTACGCCGGCCAGATCAAGAAGCACCAAGAAAATATCGAGGTCAGTGACCGCGCCATCGAAGCCGCCAAGCTAAAGCAAAAGGAAAACTTGGCAGAAGCATTCAAGGCAAGCGCCGAAGGAGCGGGTGATCCCGAATTGCTCATCCGCGCCGGCGGTATCGGCGGTGACCGTGCCCAAACCCGCATTTACGCGAAGGCGAAGGATGAGGTCATCAATGCCGCGGTAGAAGAGGTCAAGAAGACCAACCGGGCTCTTACAAGTGAAATGACCCGCTTCCAGCTTCACAAGTTGATGCGAGAAGGCACGATGCCGGACGGCAAAGAGGCGACCACCGAAATGCGTCAAGCAGCCATGTACGCCCTGCTCGAGGACAAGGGAAACAACCAAGACGCCAACGAAATCCGTGACGCAATTGCTCACATGGGTATGATGGTCGACGATCACGGAAACTACTATGAAGCGCTGCGTGATGATGATGGCTTCCTGATACTAAACGAGCATGGCTTTGCACAAATTGACACGTCGAAGCGAATCACGGATAAAGCAGAGATTGGTCGCCGCCGCGATTGGCAGCAGTTCTTCGACGACGCCGTTAAAGGCACGCCGCACAGCTTGGTTACTTACTCTGGTACCAACAAGAGTGAAGCCCGGGCCGGTACCATGGTCGACGACATGCGCATGGCATTCGTCCGTGATGCCACCGGTGGTAAATTCAGTCCGGAGAAGATGCTCAAGGCCGATATTGACGAACTTAAAACACTGGTTGAAGACCTTAATAATCCAAATGGCTTCTACTCAAGGCTGGATGCCGAGAAGCAACAGCAAGTCAAAAGCACCCTGGAAAGCGCTATTCTCCGCCTGCAGGGTAACGAGAACATCAACGCCGGTATTGATGACCGTAACCGTGGTGCCATGAATGACATCTTGGCCTTTGTTAACCCAACCGAATACGCTCCCGAAGGTAACGGAAGAGACGACCGTCGTTACATCGTCGATGCGAACAAGGCTATTGTTCCACGAAGCAAGATGGCTGAACAGACCACTGCGGAATTCCGTGCTCCCGTGGCTATTCCTGGGGTACACCGACCGGGTAGTTACTACAAAGAGTGGGATGTTGACCCGAATCTTTAAACCGGAAAGTCAACTCTTGATGTGAAGATTACTTACTTGACTTTTTTAAGCATAAGGTGTATAGTAGGGACATAAGCACAATTACGCTTGTTTAATGCGCTGAGATGCGCAAGGAACCACCACCGATGAGTATTGAGCAGCAACCCGACTCAACTGACACTGTTCGAGGAAGCATACCGCATTCCGGGGTTCATCATGATGAGGCACCTGTACGTGAATCGGATGTCCCGCTTTCGGAAGAGGTGTTGGTCACTCCCGATTCTCCAGCTCAACTTGACAATCGTTCGTTTTTCCAAAGGCACAAAAGAGCTATTGCTGGAGTAGCCGCTGCAAACACCCTACTAGGCGTAGCCACCTTCATGGGTGTTAAAAAAGCCTTTACCGACCCTATAGAAGAAGCCCTGAACAACCCCAACCCCGGCAATTCTGCCCCGGCTAACCCTGGCGAAACTGCCGAACCTCCAGAGCTAGAACCTGGCGGCGAACTGAGTCCTGCCGAACAGCGCGAGGCAATGTATTATGCAGTAGAGTCAGACTACTTCATTGACGAAGCCTGGTACGACCAGGTTGGCTCTTCTAGTGGCGATGGCCCCGTAGGCGCTACCGATGTAACTCCTTACGTAAACCAAGAAGTCCTGAACGACGTGGTCAATGACCATCTCAATAACCTTACGGTGGCAACTGAAACGGGCAGTAACGATGCAATCATTGCAGCCTATGGACAAATAGCTCCTGGTGAGTTCGGTGATGTCCAAGATGAAGTTGAGCAGATTCGTGCCCAAAGTGAAGCTATCAAAGATTTTAGTGAGCAAAATCCCGACTACCCGGTAAGCAGCATCGTGCTCCAAAGTATCGATTCGGTTTCGCCAAGTACGACCAATAAAGACGAGGTGACCATTACCTATACCGTCCTTAAGACCACTTACGGCAATTACACCCCTGGCCAAGATATCGTGGAATTTAAGATGCTTGAGTCATGGACTGAAACTTTCCAACGCCAAGATGTCGAGGGTTGGTCAGATGCGCCAGCCGATCAATACACGGCAACCTGGGTTTCTACCAGCTTTTCGCTGAATTCCTCTGAAGTACAGTCGTAACATAAACCGATAACTCATTTCATTAGCCCCCTGAATAGGCAAGGGGCTAATTTTTTGGCTTGATTATTGCTTATGTTTAGGGTATGTGCGTATAATGAAACAGACCATTTTGGGGAATTCATGAATAAACAAAACCAAAAACAAACGCGCATCACAGGTGCTCTCCGTCGGCTTCTCTTTGCAGGGTTGCCAATTTTTGCTTTATTTATCGCCCCGCTTGTTAGTCTCGTTGCTACTTCGCCAGTCTATGCAGCCGGCGAAACGTACACTTGGGCAAGCTCAACGACAATCCAGGCGACAGGTGGAAGCCTTCCTTCCGCAACAACGTTCACCGTTAGCGGCAACACTGCAGCTGCAACTATAGAACTTCCTCAGTCCGGCGAAGACTTCTGTAAACCCACTTTGCGGCTCACGATATCGAGTGACCGTAAGTCCGCTACGCTCGCCGTATTTGTGACCCCTAGTGCCGGTAATCCTGGTGACCCGGGCCAAAACTGCTCAGATGCCGAGTCGGTCATAGATGGCTGGCAAGATTCGACTGTTCAAATCGGCGGCGACCAAGGCGCCGAGTCCGAGGCTCAGATGGAAGTCGACGTCGTTCTGTACAACCAATATTACAAGGACGACCCGAAAAGTGCGCCAAAGCGCGTTACATTCAGTATTAAGTCCGCCTCTGGGGCAACCGCGAGCTTTAAATCAAATATTGCAAAAGACGGCAACTACTACGGAACGTTCTACAAAGTAGCTGAAGGTACGTGGACGTACTGTGTCGACAAGATAGACACGAAGTGCCAGACCAAGACAAAGATTAAGTATCAACCGAGTAGCGTTGCGTTCGGTGAATTTAGCAAAGGCGCCATTCGGGTTGAGCTTGACGTAAACCCGCGGCTTGATGATCCAAACGCAAAACAGACGGTTGGGCCGCTGACCATCGAGCTTCGCGACAAAGATGACAAAGTCCTTGATACAAAAGATGTGACTCTTGAGTACCCAGGGTGCGATCCTGATAGAGCCTGCGGCGGAGCGATCCACCTTTACAAAACATTCGATTTCGAAAACGTAAAACCGGGTAACTACAAAGTTTGTTACGGGGAAACCTGCAAAAATGTTACGAAAGAACAACGGACAATGCCTACCGTTAAGCTTGCTATCAGCCAGGCAAACATTGACGAGGTCGGAACGGGCGGAGACGAAGAAAGCGAGACCACCTGTGCCGTCGATGGGGTAGGCTGGATTGTCTGTCCGGTCATGACGTTCCTTGCAAAGCTGAACGATTCTGCCTTTGGGTTCCTCAACAATTTGCTAGGCATCCGGCCGGCACTCTTTACCGACAAAGGCACTCTGGCTGCGTGGTCGGCTTTCCGTGACATCGCCAATGTCGCATTCGTGGTTGCGTTCCTTGTTATCGTTTATTCCCAGGTAACCGGCATGGGTGTAAGTAACTATGGGGTCAAGAAACTTCTGCCGCGCATTTTCGTAGCCGCACTACTCGTCAACCTGTCGTACTGGATATGTGCAGTCGCAACCGACCTTTCCAACATTATTGGCAGTAGTTCGTACTCGCTCCTCAAGGATTCGATTGATGTCAGCGTTGCCGGCGGAGGCGGCGGAGCCGGCAGCGAGACGTGGAGCAACGTCATGGCAGGTGTACTGGCAGTTGCCGCCGGCGTACTACTCGTTGCGGTAGTTATTATGGCTCCGACCGTCCTGCTTGCTCTGGCCTTAATATTAATGATACTTATCGCCCGGCAAGCGCTGGTTATTATGCTGATTGTTATCTCGCCGCTTGCTTTTGTGGCCTATCTACTACCAAACACCGAAGACTGGTTCAAAAAATGGCGCAAGGCTTTCACGGTTACGCTGATGGTGTACCCGATTGTCGGCGTTATTTTTGGCGCCAGTACTTTAGCCTCTAATATATTAATGAACGTTGCCCAAGACGGCACAGGCGGTGGGGACGACGAGCAACTGCTGAAGATTGTGGCACTTTCAGTACTGGCGGTGCCGTTGTTTGCCGTACCGGTCGTATTAAAAGGTTCGTTGTCGGCCGCCGGCGCAATAGGATCAAAAATTGCAGCCCTGAGCGACCGGACAAACCGTATGGCAGGCAAGGACGTGGGCAAATTTGCCCAGGCTGCCGGCAATTTGGCAAAAGAACGTGCCCTGGCGGGTGGCGGCGTGTTTGGAGCCGGAGGACTTATCCGCGGGCGGGCACGGCGCAATCATATGTATGACGCCCTTGAACGGCGAGGCAAAGCAGCCGAGGCAAGCTTCATCAATACGGATGGAACGGCAAGTAGGCGCGAGCAGCGCGCAATCGGAGCCGAAGAAACAGCCCGCCTTAATACCGACATCAACAGGGATGTCGCCAAAAAGCAGCACTTAGCCGATAACCATAGTCTTCATACTCGAGCAACCACTGCCGGGCTTGATTTGCATAATGATGAAGAAATTCACAAAGATGAAGCCACGGCAGATTACATTGCTGCCAATCCGACCCAATACAACAGCCTGTATGATGCCCAAGGCAAGCTGAAGGAAGAGCAAGATAAAAGTAAGACAAACTATAACCGTACTGCCGCCGGTAATGCTACCGGCCAGCGTCTAAAAGCGAGCGGTGAAGACCTTTCGCAATCCGAGAATGAAATCAACCGCGATTATAAACGATCTGCCGTAGGCCAGGCCCAAGCGCAGACCAGGCAAGTCATCGAGGGTGATATTGAGAACGCCGACAAAGATGCGAAACGCGCTTATAAAATTTCCACAGACGGACAGGCGCAAGCTCAGACCGGTAAGGTACTAGATAAAGAAATAGGGATTGCTGATAAGGCTACTGAGTTGGTTTATGCCGAATCGGCTGCAGGTAGGGCCCAGGCCCAACGAGAGCAGGCTGTCCAGGGTGACCTTGAAATAGCCCACAGCGAAGATGTCGCTGACTTCAAGCAATCTGATGTTGCAGTCGAGCAAGCAATTAGTAAAGATGCGGTGAAGCAACGGGAAGCTATTGCGGACTCCTTTGCTGGCACGGCTGCTACCGCCGTAAATAGGAGAGTTCGCGTAGAAGCACAAGCGGCCAAAGATGCACTGACAGCCGCCGAAGCCGGGGAAGCTGCACTTGTCCAGGAGCTTCGAACCGAAGCTGGTGCAGAAGCAAACCCAGGTTATGAAGATGTTGCTCGAGACCTTTCAGCAGCCGATATTGAAAAGCGCGTGCAGACGCAGCGCACAGGTGCAGCCAATCGAAAGGCGGACGTAGAATATGCACACGCTGTTCGAGATGAAAGCAGCGGACTTGCTACGACCGCTGGTGGGATTGAGGGTGCTGCTGGCGTCAGCCAGGCAAAGGCCGTGGCAAAACAGACTATTATCGATGCATTTAAAAAGGGTGTTGCAGCTGAAGCTACCCTATTCAGTGATGTAAAAGAAGATCAGATGCTCGGCGATCCTGACGCAAATGGAAATATACTACCAGGAAACCTATCAGATCCCGATATCCTTGACCAGCCTGACGAAAAAATCTCAGCCATGGGTTCGGTTATAGCCAAACGTCAGCATATGAAGTCGCATATTAGGTTGTGGGAGCGGATGGGTGAACTCCAAAAGCAAGTTCAGGCCGAGGAGGCAACGGCGAGCGCAATAGCAGATCCCGACGCCAGGGAAGCAGCGCTGGCTAGAGTCCAAGAAAGGAAGGATAAGCTTGTTAACCTACAGCAGCAGGTGATGGCCGACAAATCAAAGAAGCCATTTGGAATCGGTGATGAGGCTCAAGGCAAGGCTACTGTCGGTGAGTACGATGAAGATATTTACGAATCAACTCGCGCACGCATTCTGACACACCTTAGCCCCGAAGCCTTGGCAAGCATGGACCCTGACGACCTTAGCATGATCTATGAACTAGGAAGACAAGGCAAATTGGGACCTGAGCATACTGCCAAGATTAAGGAAGCATATCAAGCCTGGAAGGACAGCGACATCCTTAAGGACAAACTTAAGGACAAAGCACGTGTACTACTTGAACCTTTTGCAAGGGACGATCTTGCTAGTGGACCAGACTCGGCGAAATACCCGGCCATTGCAGATATGCCAAACCCTTAAATAGTGACTGGTAGGATATAATCAAAGCATGGCGGTATATAAAGTACCTCAGGACGTCGAGGCAGATGACAAGCTAATCGGACCATTTAGTTTCCGGCAGTTTATCTATCTGCTTATAGTAGCCGCAGCCGGCGGCATTGGGTATTTTTTGTCGCAGCTATTCTTTCCCTTATTTGTTGTCGTGCTACCGGTCGTCGTATTCTTCGGTGCACTCGCATTGCCACTACGTAAAGACCAGCCGATGGAAACGTATCTGGCAGCCCTGGTGTCATTTTATCTCAAGCCTCACCGCCGTTTATGGAACCCGGACGGGACACAGGCGCTGGTAGAAATTACCGCTCCAAAAGTTGTCGAAGTGCAGCGCACAAAGGATTTAAGCCAGAGTGAGGCAGAGCAGCGGCTGAGCTACCTCGCCAGCATTGTTGACTCGCGCGGCTGGGCCGCCCGCGGCGTCCAGGCAATGCCCGGCCAAGAGCCGTCTGGCAACGGGGTTATGACCACCGACGCCTATTTCGATGCAATGTCGGCCCCTGACATGCTGGACGACACGACCGGCGTAGGACAAGCCCTTGATTCGAGACTGGACCAGGCGGCGGCCCAAAGACACCAAGAAATGCTTAGCCGTGTCCAGCAGCAAGCTGCCCAGCCAGCCCCGGTAGCCCAGCCGGTAGCAACAGCCGCCCCGGTTGCCGTTGCCGACCCATACGCCAGCCTTAGTGCGCCCGCCCCCGAACCAGCCGCTGCAGCAGTCCCGGAGCCGGCTCCAAATGTGGCGTTTAATCCGTATCCGACCATGCACCAGTCGGTTATTGCGCCAATCGACCCGAAAGCAGCAAAGCCGGCAGGTGCACCAGAGGCCGAAAAGACTGGTGAAAAGGCGCTGTCACCTGATATAATTAACCTTGCAAATAATCCCGATTTATCGGTGGAAACGATCGCCCGTGAGGCGAATCGCATTCATGAGAAAGAAAAACTTTCTGAGGATGAGGTGGTAATATCGCTCCGCTAGCGAATAAATCGGCGTAACGAGTGGGAACGAGAGCCTCTACAATGCAGCCCGACCAACCAGTACCGCAACAGCCCGCGGGCCAGCCTGGCGCTATGCCACCAGTTACTCCGGTTCCTGGTACGCCAAACATGCCTCCCTCGCAGCCAACCCCAAGCCCGGCACCTATTCAGCCCCAGCCAGAAGCCAACCCGTTCAAAGCAGGGCCTCAGTCCCCAGCTCCGGCCAAAAAACCAGCCAATCCGAACACGACTCAGAATACGCTTCAGCTGTCTGAGGTACGCGACAATATGGCTATCATGCGCGACGGGTCGTTCCGGGCTGTTGTTGCCTGCAAATCAATCAACTTCGACCTCATGAGTTCACGCGAGCGGGAAGGGGTGGAGTATAGCTACCAGAACTTCCTGAATTCGCTTTATTTTCCAATCCAGGTCTTTATCCGTTCCCAGCGTGTCGACATTGGTCCCTATATCGACCGGTTGATTTCGATGCGGCGAAACCAAGATAACATGCTGCTTGGCGTACTAATGGACGATTATATTAACTTCATCGACGCCCTTAGCCAAGAAGCCAACATTATGGACAAGAGCTTTTTCATCGTCGTGCCGTATTACCCAGCCGGTGATCTAACCGACCTCCGCGACCAGGCCAAAGGCTTTTTTGGCAAATTGTTCGCCAAACCATCAACCGAACCGATAAAAATTGACGAAGCGGCCTATACCAAAGCCAAAGACGAGATAAAGAACCGGGTTGATTCGGTGATGAGCGGGTTGTTCCAGCTCGGCGTCAAAAGCGTCCAGCTGAACACCAAGGAACTCGGCGAGCTGTATTACAACATTTATAACCCCGATACCGCTGTCCGCGAACCGCTGGGTGATTTTGAAAACGTCACCAGTACCTACGTTTCAAAGGGACAAGGCGAAGCACCGCGGCCCAGTCCGGGAGGGATGATTTAGTTATGGCTAAAAAGAAACTCGATCCGATAGACATTGCCGCTCAGCAGCGGGCACGCGAACAGGCTGAAGTCGAGCAGGACTTTCTAAAAGGTGTTATGACGCTGCGCGACCTCATTGCGCCGAGTAGTATCGAAATCCACTCCAGCCATTTCCGGCTAGGTACCAAGTACGGCCGAACATTATATGTGTATGGCTACCCGCGCCAGATTTACACTGGCTGGCTGTCGAGTATTATTAATATAGACGAAGTTCTTGATATCTCGATGTTTATCTACCCGGTCGAAAGCCAGGTCGTACTTAACAACTTGCGCAAAAAAGTGACTCAGCTGGAAGCCAGCATGGCAATTAACAGCGAAAAGGGCCGCACCCGCGACCCGGGCATCGAAGCCGCTATTCAAGACGCCGAGGAACTGCGTGACCAGTTACAGGTTGGTGCCGAACGCTTTTTCCGCTACGGCCTTTACATTACGCTTTATGCCGATAGCCTAGACGAACTTGGTTTCGTGCAGCACAAAATTGAAACGATTTTCGGACAGCAGCTGGTATTTAGCAAAGTTGCTTCGAGCCAGCAGGAGCAGGGGCTTAATTCGACGGTTCCACAGATGACTGACCAGCTGCAAATTCGCCGGAACATGAACACGGGTGCTATTTCGACATCATTCCCGTTCACATCGGCCGATTTGACCGACAGCAAGGGGATTCTATACGGCGTCAATATGCACAATAACGGCCTTGTGATTTTTGACCGCTTTACGCTGGAAAACGCCAACATGGTCGTCTTTGCCAAGTCTGGTGCCGGTAAGTCGTTTACCGTTAAACTCGAAGCTATCCGCAGTATGATGACCGGTGCCGACATTCTGATTATTGACCCTGAAAATGAATACCAAAAGCTCGCCGATGCCGTCGGCGGCAGCTATATCCGCCTGAGCTTGAACGCCGATACCCGCATTAACCCCTTCGATTTACCGCGCGTTATAGACACCGAGGAAGCCGACGATGCCCTACGGGCAAATCTGGTGACCCTGCATGGACTGCTACGGCTTATGCTTGGCGGCAGCCAAGTCACGGCGGCGGGGCAGATTATGCCGTCGCTCACTCCGGCCGAAGAGGCCGACTTGGACCAAGGACTCATCGATACATATGCCCGGGCAGGCATCACGTCCGACCCGCTAACACACCACTCAACGCCGCCGACCATCGCTGATCTATATGACACGTTGCTCCACATGGGCGGAACCGGTCCGCAATTAGCCCAGCGTCTACGAAAGTATACGGCCGGAACGTTCGCCGGTATTTTCTCGCAGCAGTCCAATATCGACATCAACAACAATATGGTTGTCTTTAATATCCGCGATTTGGAAGATGAACTACGACCGGTTGCTATGTATATCGTACTGTCTCACATCTGGAACATTACCAGAAGTGACCAGCGAAAGCGCATGCTAATCGTCGACGAGGCTTGGCAGCTTATGAAATATGACGACTCGGCTAACTTCTTATTTAGCCTGGCGAAACGCGCTCGAAAATATCAGCTTGGCCTGACCACCATCACCCAGGACGTCGAGGACTTCATGGGCAGCAAGATGGGCCGGGCAATCGTAGCCAACAGTTCAATGCAGCTACTTCTGAAACAGAGTTCAAGTGCTGTCGACGTTCTCGCCGATGTCTTCAAGCTAACCGAAGAAGAACGTAAGCGTCTGGCAAACTTCCCAGTCGGACAAGGGCTGTTCTTCGCAGGTCAGAACCATGTCCATATTCAGATTGTGGCGTCGCAAACCGAACAAAGTTTGGTTACGACAGGCAGAGGAGCAGCCCAGCCCATTCCGCAGGCTCCGGCCCAGGGCCCGCCACCGGCTCCACAGCCAGGCCAGCCAGCAGCTAGTCCGGGTTATATGAACCCCGGTGAATACAGTGTATAATGAGGCCAAACCCGAAAGGGGTGTGATAGGTGCCAAAACTAAAAGACCAACAAGACGCCGACGCGCAGTACGACCCGTATACCACTGCTCGTGATATCTACCGCCAGGAGCAAGAAACCGGCAAAGACGCCGGTATCAATGCTGGTATTGACCAGCTTGAGGCCCATGCTAACGATTCTGCAAATGCGACCAAAAACATCGACTCTTTACAACAGCAAGAAACCGGCCTATATCGTCCCACCGGGGGTCGTCGAGAAAGCAAACGAAAATTTAATGCCAAGGCATTCTTTAAAAAGAATGGGGCGTCAGCCGGGATAATTGGCCTGCTGCTCGGCGCACTTGGGGGCATCACGATGCTCATATCCCCAGGCCTGGCGGCCGTTCAGCTAAAAGAGATTTTAACTGATGACTTAAATGACCAATTGGCTGCCATGGACATTCGGACTAACCACGTTTTCAAGGCAAAGCTGCGCGATATGGGTACGGGAATATGTGGTCCCGGCGCCGTAAAGGTAAAGTGTGGCTTCAAGGGCATGTCCGACCGGCAAGTCAAAAAATTCCAAAAAGCCGGGTTTACGGTTGAAACCGATCCCGAAAAGCCAAGTACGCTATTTGGGAAAAATAGGGTGATAAGCCTATCCATTAAAGATAGCGCCGGGAATACCGTAACTATGGATAACCCTAGAGAGATGAACAGACTCCTGGGAGACAGGATGGTGCGAAACGCGGTTCGAAAAGCGTTTAACCCAAAGTTCGCCGGATTCTTTGACGTTAAGTCGTCCGGTGTATATACGAGATTCAATACACACACTCGAGATAAATTAGGGGCGGGGACAGATGCGGATAAAGACGCGGCCGTGGACAGTGCCGTCGAGGGCGATCCGATTAATGTTGACGCCAACACAGTCGCAGGGGAAGAAGGCGATGTAGATGGCGATGATATACCCGACGCCGAGGATGAGGTAGACGACAACCAAGGCGCTCAGGATACAAAAACCCGGATTGAATCGTCCGACGGCCCGTCAACAAAGGCGCTGTTTGCCTCAGTTGCAAAAAATGGCATGAAGGGTGCCATTAAGGGCGTTATGATTACCGGAACACTTGACTCAGCCTGCTCTGTAAAAAATGCAGCCAGGGCTGTTGAGGCAGGCGCCAAGCTGTATCGTCAGCGCCAGCTTATAGCATTTGCTATGGTATATTTGACGTTCGCCGATCAGGTAAAAGCAGGTACCGCAACAGCCGATCAAGCGGAATATGTCGGCAACACGCTCACTGCAATAGACACCGATAAATTGGTTGTCAACGAAAAATCCGTCCTACAAGACCTTGGCGTTGGCAGGGCCGAGGAAGTTCCAAACCCCGACTATGGAAAAAATGCGTTTGACTCGAATGGGTACAAGACGGCCATGTATAACGAAGCCCCGACTCTTAGTGCAAGGGACATGCAAGTCACTGTCGGCGGTGGTGCCCTAATGGGATCTCTCTCGGGCGTTAACGACTTTATAAAGAAAACTATCGGAGATAAGTCATGCAAAGTAATCCAAAGCTGGCCAGTGCGTCTGCTTGGCTTGGGGGTAGGAATTATTGCGGGCGTCTTCACCCTGGGAACTTCAACTGCTGTCAGTATTGGGGCATCTATAGCGATTGGCATGGCTGTTCCTCTCCTTGAAAATTACCTGGCGCAAATGGTCGCCGGTACAGTTGTAAATAGCAAGACAAAAGGCGTTGATGCCGGTAACGCAATCTTTTCAGGATCGGGAGGATTATTCGGTGCCTTGGCAATGTCACGCGGCATGAAGCCGGCGAGCAAAAGCGACCTAAAAGGCTATTTGTCATTAACCGATGAGGTACAGAGCGAATATGTCGCCATGGAAACCGAAGAGGCGAAGAAGACACCGTTCGATGTTATGAACCGGTATTCATTCCTTGGGTCACTGGCACGAACGCTGCTCCCAATTCGCACAACGTCGTCTGTCAGCCTGGGTAATTCGTTTATGAATACACTGGGAACCTTATCGTCGACGATATCTTCACTTACGCCGAATACCTTCGCAAAGAACTCTTATAACGAAGAGCGGTTTAGTAAATGTATTGATGAAGGTTATGAGGAGGTGGGTATCGATGCCGACATCTTCTGCAATGTACGGTATGTAATGAGCCCGTATGAACTCGGTCTTGATACCGACGAAGTCCGGGCTTGGATGTACGACAACCACCATGTCAGTGAGAATGGTGAGCCACAAGGTGAGTATGCCGACTGGCTGACCGAATGTACAGAACGTCAAATCGGCTGGGGCGAAACCGACGAGGAAACAAAAGAAAACGGCAAAGACTGTATGAAAACCGATAAAAAATCGAGCTTCTTCCGTGTTTACACCATGGACGATTCAATTATCGAGGCCATGGAGTACCAGCCAACCGAGAATATCACACCCGAAGGCGACATCGGCACGCTTACGGTCGGTAGCTACAATGTCCGTACGTCTACGCTAAATAACGCCGACTTTGGCGACCCCGATAATGTTTACGACCGTGAAGACCAGCTTCGGATGGAAGGCATTGCCGAAAATATCGAACAAAAGGGCATGATGATTGTCGGCACCCAGGAAGTTCGCGGCCAGGAACGCCAAGGCCTGATGGGTGCGCTCGAGAACTACGGCGCCACAAAGCTTGCAGGCGGTAAGCACGAGATGAGTGATGTCATATTCTACGACAAGCGGCTATTTAAAGAGGTTGATTTTGGTACATATGCGATTCCGAAACAAGGAACGAAGCTGCGCGATGCGGTATGGGCCAAGCTTCAAACGGAATCCGGCGCGAGTGTGTATGTGTTTAATATGCACGCCAGCCTGAATGCCAGCGAGCAAGAAAGGGCAGCCAAAAACACGCTAGCAGAAATCGAAAGAGTCGTCGGCTCAAGCGGCGACCCTGTCATTGTGATGGGCGACATGAACAGTAATGACGTACCGCCCGAAAACAAGGTGAAACTTACCTTTGAAGCAAGCGGAATACTGAAATACACCAGGGATGTCACCACAAATCGCAAAGGTTATAACTGCGACACTATTAGCTCACCGGGTGACGGCAAGCAGGACTGCCGCCGAGAAGGCAGCCGAGGAAGCCACCGCGACCAGATGTGGGTTACAAAGGCAGATGACATCGTGGTTAATAGCTGGGAAAACATGGCAACACCCGAAAACCTTAAACTCTCCGACCACAACCCGATTATTGTAACGATGGACGTCCCGGGACTCAGCACCTCTACCGATGACACGACCGGTGGTATTTCGTTCAAGGCTGCGACATTTAATATTCTTCACGCGCCCGATAAAGACTGGAGGAGTCGACTTACTAAGTCGGTCAATGCGCTTAAGAGCAAACAAATCGATATCGCAGGGCTGCAAGAAGCTAGGCCGGAACAGCAGACATTATTCAAGACAGCGGCGTATGGCGGCGGTACTTATGACATGTACCCATCTTCCGCAGGCAAGAGCGGAGCCAACCAAAACCCCGACTCGGTCGTGATATGGAATAAGAGTAAGTTTGAGCTCGTAAAAGGGACTCAAAAATCAATCAAATACGCGGGCGGCGACCGTAAGGTAAATATCGCTAAATTGAAGTACATCGAAGGCGGTGCAAGTGGGCCGGAGTTCTATATTCTCAATACTCACGATCCGGTTGACAAGCAGGCGACCGATGAGGGCGGGCCGCAGAACCGAAAAGATAACAATGAGCTGTACTATCGAACAATTAAGAACGAGCTTACGGATGCGCCCATTGTATTCACCGGCGACTTCAACTCGAAGTTTACTGTCGAAGCCAGCGGAAATAAACCACTTGGTGGCAAAAAAGAAAACTTAGCATACTGTATCTTAACCCGTGAGAACCTGCTTGTTCACGCGTCGGATGCTCAGCAAGGAAAGAAGGGCTGTAATAGCACCAAAGACGTTCTTGGACGAAACGATGTTGACCATATATTCATCAGTCCTAGTATGACTGCCGGCGACTATGGTGTCGTGAACCGAGGTACGAACGGCGGCGATCACGAAATGGTGTTTGCAGAAATAGGAATACCAGATGAGGGTGGAGAATTGGCTTGGCCTGTCGACAAGAAGTACTGGCTAGCAGATCGTGCCGATTTCTTAGGCCCACACACAGCCGATTCAGACACGTTCACAGGCGTCGGCAGAAGCTTAGCCGCTGATATAGGCTCACCCCCCGACGGTTCGTCAGTCTATGCCATGCTTGGTGGCCGAGTAACCGGTGCCTCGCTTGGTGGCCATGGACTCATTATTTCTACAGCAATTCAGGGCGGAGTGCTTGAAGTGGCATACGCACACGGGCCGCGCACAGGCCTCGAGAACGAATACAAAGCAGGTGATACTATCATGCGAATAGGTTGTCTTGGGAATTGTGAAGGCGGGCACCTTCACGTTGACATGGCGTTCAACGGTAAGGGCGTTTGTCCACAAGATGTCTTTCTTGCTCTCGACAAAGGCCAGATGCCTGATTTTAATGCGCTAACGAAAAAGGCCGTTGCGCCATGCGGAAGGTCGTAGGCATGAATATCCGCCGAATTGTTCGAAGCTCCCTACTGGTCGCCGCAGCAGTACTGCTCGTCCCGCAGTCAGTGTTTGCGATTGATGAGACTTTTTACTCCGGCAATGATATCCTTTTTTATAATCCGGATGGAACGTGCACAAATTCTAATTCTCCCTCGCCCACAACTTCAGTAACGAGCTCTGGCGCCGAGGTAGAAGTAACCTTGGCTCACGCAAACATTCAAAGCCCGACGGCAGGTTCATATGCAAAAAATCAACGAGAAAGATTCGTTGGTACGATGGAGAAATTCCGCGTACACAAACCTGACTTCGTGACATTAAACGAAATTCGTCCCGACACAAATACGAATTACGAGCAATATAAGTCATTTAAGGCTGATTATCCCGAAGCGAAGTCGACCGAAGATAGCGCACTGCGCATCGTGTGGAATTCAGCAGACTGGAAAAAAATTGATGGTGGTATTAAACAAATACATAAATTCCAGGCGATGGATGCCAGTAAAAAAGATAGGTATGCTCTGTGGGCGGTGTTTCAAAATATAGAAAATGGAGGTGTGGTCTCCGTTATAGCCACTCACTTTAACACGAGAGCGACTTTTCCACCCAATCTTGAAAGAGCAAAGACACAGTCACAAAACCTAAAAGAACTTGCGGAGCAGCTGTTACCTAATGGCTCGCTCGTAATTAGTGGCGACTTAAACTATAGGATAGGCGACCAGTACCTCAACAAGCCTTATAGCCCCGATACTATCCTTGGCGAGGCGGGGCTTAAGCCCGTATTTAAGCCTGCAGACGCCTCAAATGTCGACTGGATGTTCCATTCGGAGCAGTTGAAGAACACAAGCAAGAAAGTTTATTCAACAGACAGAAGTTTAAGCGACCACCCCTACTTAGTGGGTGCGTTTGGTGGCTCAAGCGCTGCGAGCGGTGACGCAGCCGCCGTAAGCGTTGATAGTAATAGTTGTGTATGCGAATCAGGGGTTGTATCTGTTGGACTTGTTGGCAAGGATAATTTAGAAAAAATTTATAACTACATGACCAACAAGGGGCTTAGCCCCGTTCAGGCGGCTGGGGTAATAGGCAATATCTCCCAAGAGTCCGGCGGCGACCCGACAATCGTGCAGGGCGGAGAAGCAGTCAACACAAACGATGATTTGCCTGTTGATGAGTGGACATTCGATGAAAAACATACGAAAGATCCGTCCAAAATCTCTTCGGGGTGGGGTCTTATCCAGTGGACTCCGGGCAGTAAGGTTCTTGGCATAGCTGAACAAGCTAGCGCAACCGGAGACATTTATCGACTAGGGACTCAGCTCGATATTTTATGGTGGCATATGGAAAAGACCAGTCCTACGGGTGTAAATAATATGCTTGAAGGGTATCGAGGGATTGGAGATGTTGAGGAGGCAACCCGGTATTTTGAAGATAAGGTAGAGGGTGCGGGTGACCCGCGAATGGCAGATCGTATTGCTGCGGCACAGTTAGCACTCCAGGAATTTGGCGGTGGTGCGTCAACATCGAGCGCCGGTTCGACTATAGAGACGATTGCGGATTGCGATAGTGCCGGGGATGGAGCCGCTGCCGGCAACGCAGTTCAAACGGCGCTCAACTATGCCTGGCCAACCTACCACGAACCAAACTATCTCAATATGCGGCCTTCGTATGCAGCAGCTATTTCAAAAGCCCAGGGCGAAGGAAAATATGTCGGCGGTGGCCCACACCCAGGCGTTGACTGTGGTGGTTTCGTAACACGAGTTATGCAGGACAGCGGACTGGATCCTGCGTATGGTGGAGGAGGCAACACGACGACACAGCTTGCTTACCTATCCTCAAGTCCAAAATACAAAGAACTAAAAAATCCAACTTCTGGTGATTTGACACCGGGCGCCATAGCAATCAAAACAGCCGGTGGCGGCCACACATATATGTATGTCGGCAAGCAGCCCGGATTTGAAACGCAAATCGCCTCGGCTTCATATAGCCCAAGCGGTACGGCATGGCGTGCGCCGATGGCGGGGATGGAAGCGCCGGCTGACCCTGAATATCGATGGTTTGTATTAAAATAAGGTGGTTATGATTCAACGCAAACATATTATCGCAGCTGTAGTCGGATTCCTCCTTCTTTGTTTGCTGTATTTTTTATTCGTAACATTACCGAGAATTGGAAAGGTGCCGGTAGAAATAGCTATGCACCCCTCTGATGCAAAGGTCACTGTCAACGACGAGACCCACTCGTCCGGCACCGTTTACTTAAAACCGGGAGACTACACTCTGATCGCAAAGCGAGAAGGTTGGGACGACGCGACGACAACGGTATCCGTTAAAGACGAGCCTCGCTCCATTGCGCTTGTGCTTGAACCAAACTCACAGGAAGCCCGCGAGCTCCTAGAGAACGAATCCGTCATAACTGAGCGTGAGGCGCTCGCCGGTATCGCCGCCAATGCTCGCGGCGAAGACATCCGCGCAAAAACTCCCATCCTTAGCAAGTTACCCTATAGTGACATCTTCGGCCCGTTCAAAATAGACTTCGGATTTAATCAGGATGACAATCGGACGCCGTACTTCATCGTTTCGTTTGCAACAGCCAAAGGGAGGCGGCTGGCCATTGAATGGCTGAAAAAACAAGAAGTCGACCTGGTCAAGACAGAAGTTATTTTTGAAGGACTGAATAATCCATTCTCGAACCTAGAGGTATCCCATGCAGATGAATAAGAAAAGGCTATTCGCGTTTATTTGCCTTATTGCTGCAGCCATCATTGGTTTCGTGGTGTTATATCGATATATCGACTCGGTTCCAGTTTCATTCACAGCGACAAATATTCAAAAAATAACCGTTAAAAATGCGGATGGGGCAGTACTCCACGAAAGCTCGGACCCATCGGCTTTCTCGGTGCGCATACCGAAACAAACAACCATTGAAGTCGGATTTGTTGGGAGAGAAGGGTATGAGACCAGTTCAAGAAATGAGCGAATTGGTAACAAGCCTAAAACAGTATCAATAAAACCGTACTACTCCACCTCTCGGTTGGCCAGACTAAGCGCAAATGAACAAGGCGCACTAACAGCAGCCCTGCAAAAAGCATACTCGCCTGTTATCGCGCAGTATTCTTTGTCCGATTTCAAGTTGTACCACTTCGGAGAATGGGCAAGTGTTACGTTGCGACGTGCCGATACACAGGCGAGTCGTACCGATTCTTACAGGGTTATTCTAAAGAAAGAGTCTGGCGCCTGGAGTGTTGAGACTAGCCCGGCATTATTGTTTTATGAGAATAGCCATAAAACCGTCCCGGTTGATATCTTACGACAGGTAAATTATAGCTAGCTCTTGAGCGGCATAATAATGTGTTTGTAAGCTGGAGATTTAGTTATCTCATGAATAACGCACGGCGCTAATTTTCCCGAAAATCCGAAGCTTATTTCATCGGACGACATCACATTTAACGCATCCAGCAGGTAGCGTGAATTTAAACTTACGCTCGCTGCTTGCCCCGACGAAACAACCGGTATCTCCGATGAGTTTTCGCCAATCTCAGAGGCAATTGAGTTGATTGTGAGTGTGTTCTTGTCGCTATCGACATTAAGGATAATACCGCCTCCGGATTCGCGGGCAAACAGGCTCGCAATCTTAATAACCCGAATAAGCTCTGTTCGATTAATAGTGAAGTTTGTTTCCGATGCGGCGGGGATGAGTTGTCGGTAATCGGGGAAGTTGCCATCGATTAGACGGCTCGTAATTTCGACTTCGTCTAGCCGAAATGTAACCTGAGTTTCGTCGAAAAGAACGTCTAATTCGACCGTTTCGTCGCGCAGTGTACGAAGGACTTCTTGTAGGGTTGAAGTTGGGATAACGGCGTTGACACTGCTTGACGTACCGGTAATGTGGCGTTCGGCAAGCCGGTATCCGTCCGTTGCAGCCAGGTAGAGTTTCTTTTCAAATGAATGCCAATATACGCCGGTTAAAATCGGTCGGGTACTGTCACCACTTGCGGCAATAATCGTCTGCGAGACGGATTGTTTAAAGTCACTCGCCGTAATTGTATACTTAACGGCTTTCTTGTCATCAATTGTTGGGAGCTCCGGAAATTCGTCATCCGGAGAACCATTAATAGTCGATGAAGAGGTTGATGAGCTAATGTGGAGTTTATTGTCTTTTGCGGTTAATGTGAGTTGTTCTTTTGGTAGGTTTTGGATGAACTCATTAAGTAAGCGGGCGGGAATTGTAATTGAGCCGGGTTTT
Source organism: Candidatus Saccharibacteria bacterium UBA2018 (assembly GCA_002335175.1). Classification (GTDB taxonomy): domain Bacteria; phylum Patescibacteriota; class Saccharimonadia; order Saccharimonadales; family Saccharimonadaceae; genus UBA1020. The sequence goes on along the minus strand of DDCA01000002.1, from coordinate 63,615 downwards.
GTAACTTTTGCGCCAATTCGGTGAGAAGCGGCAACTTCTAGGTTTGTTGCGGCAACAAGTAGACGGGACTTGTCGGTCCTCAGAAGGATATTACCGAGAATAGGTAGCCCCGCCTTCGTACTTGTTACACGGCTTGTGTTGTTTAGAGCGAAGCTCAGATTTTCTTGGGTGACGATGACTTCCATTGTTATTAATTTAATCCTTTCTTCTCGCTCGTAATAATAGGCCATGTGGACAATGTGGAAAAACCCGCAAACAATAGATAAAAGACGTAAGTTACGGGGTGTGCAGAACCAACTTGTATAAACTGGTTGTTGTAGACGGATAACTTCGAGTTACCCACTATAAATATACCTTTACCGTGTTGTGTACAGTGACCTGTGGACAGTAAATCGAGACTTTTCCCAGCCCGAGTCAACAAGTTGTTCACATCTTTTACCCTAGACATAAAGTTTATCCCTAAGCTCTGCTACTTGTTCGCGGATAAGAAAATCAAGTTTTATAGCTTTTTCTATCTTTTCAACCGAGTGGATAGCGGTGGTGTGGTCTTTTCGGCCCAGCTCACTGGCGATTTTAGGAAAACTAAGATGAAGCTCACTTCGGAGTAGGTACATAGCAATTTGGCGCGGCGTGACGATATGCTTGTCACGCTTAGCGCTGCAAATTTCTGCCGGACTTAGTTGGAAATGTCGGGCAGTCTTGTCGATAATCTGCTTTGGGGTTAGATGCTGCGGCCTTGATCGGCGGACGTTTCCTATTAATCCTTCCGCTGTTGAAATATCAGCTGGGATACCGCGCATCTCTGAGTAGGCGAGAAGCTGGTTAAGAGCGCCCTCGAGCTCGCGGATATTCGTTTTTATGTTGTTCGCAAGGTACTCAACCGTTTCACGTTCAAGCTCCACCCCCGATTGGGCTGCCTTTGCTTCGAGGATAGCGCAGCGAGTTTCAAAATCAGGCATTTGGATGTCGATTGACATACCCCACTCAAACCGGCTTCGTAGACGCTCGGTAAGGGTTGGGATATTCCGCGGCGGTTTGTCGCTACTTATAATAATCTGCTTATTCGCCTGGTGGAGCGCGTTGAATGTATGGAAGAACTCCTCTTGAGTCTTCTCTTTACCCGCAATGAACTGCATGTCATCAACAATTAACACATCAACGTTCCTGTACTTTGTCGCAAACCCTTTTTTCTTAAAACGGATACTTTCCAGGAAGTCGTTCACGAATGTTTCCGAACTAATGTAAAGGACCTGCGTATCCGGCTGCTTTTTCGTAATTTCATTTCCCACTGCCTGGATAAGGTGGGTTTTACCAAGACCAACCCCGCCGTATAAGAAGAGGGGATTATATTTCGTACCAGGATGTTGGGCGACGGCTTGGCAGGCACTATAAGCAAGGTCGTTACTTGAGCCGACAATAAAATTATCAAAACTATACCGTGGATTAAGTCCGGAAACCGGCTGGGATTGGGAAGGGATTGATTTTTTTGCCGGCGCCACAAGCCGGTCCGCAGGGAGATGGTGGGTCGTTTCACGGCTGGCGACTGGCCGCTTTGCAGCGGTCTTAACTATATAAGTAATAGCGTCCGGCTTAACACCGTTTTTTTCCAGAACGGCCTTTACTTGGCTATCAAACTTAACTTCGAATTGCCGCTGAGCAAAAATGTTTGGAACGGCAACCGTAAAGTTGGCCGGTGCATCGTTAATAAGTTCAGTGTTTTTAAACCATGTCATGTACGTAGCGTGTGAAACCGATAACTCGATTTCTCCTAGTACGCTTTGCCACAACGAATGACTCAAAACCCGTCCCTCCGGTCCATTAAATAGTAGTTACCTTGGTTCCTTTATTGTAGCGGGTAAAAAAGTTTTCCACAAGGAGAAGGGGAGTGTAGGGAATTTCTGCCTACAAAGGTAAATTTTATCCACAATAAGCGGTTTTATCTGTTAAATTGTGGATAAATATAAGATAAGTGTGGATAAAAAATATTTTAACATCACAAAATCCACTAAAAACAACTACTACACCTTGAGAAGACGACCCATTTCAAGTATAATGACAGGAAGTTATGCCAAAACGAACCCATCAACCTCACACCAGGCACCGTGCCCGGACGCACGGCTTTCGCGCCCGCGTTGCAACCAAAGCAGGACGTGCTGTTCTGAAACGCCGCCGCGCTAAGGGCCGCGCCCGTCTGGCCGTCTAACCTAAGACACATAAAACTCACGCCACAATAAACACCCTATGACGGCGTGAGTTTTATATACTAGGAACTGCTATGCTAGCGTTTAAGAACCGATTCCATGGCCGCGGTATCGTTCGGGCTGTTCTTCGGACCGGCCTCGCCGTCCGCACCGACACGCTCACCTATAAATATCGCCGCAGCCCGCACCGGCGCCATCCGCGCATTGCTGTCGTTGTGAGTAAAAAAATACAGAAGTCGGCAGTAGGCCGCAACCGTATTCGACGCCGGTTGTACGAAGAATTTCGCCAACGGCTCGATCAACTGGAGCCGTCCTCTGATATAGTTGTAATCGTGACATCAGGTGGTATTGTGCATATGTCGAGTCAGGAGCTGCACCGCCTGGTAGACGACTCGCTCATCCAAACCGGTCTCTACAAAACACCTTAAAAATGATATACTATCAGTAATTATCAGACATCGGAGCCACCAAAAGCCTTGTGAATATTTTTGAACTTGTCGTCGTCCAGCCAATCTTTAATCTGTTGATGGGGCTTTATGCTGTCGTTCCGGGTGGTGATTTTGGCGTTGCCATTATCCTCTTTACTATTATCATCCGCTTCTTCCTCTACCCGTTGACCAGAAGCGCCCTTCACCAGTCGAAAGCAATGCGAAAACTCCAGCCCGAACTGGCTGCAATTAAGAAGCGTACCAAGGGGAACCGTCAGCAAGCCGGCCTGGAGTCGATGGAACTCTACAAGAAACACGGAGTAAACCCGTTCCGCCAGATAGGTATTTTGCTCATCCAGCTGCCAATCTTTATTGCGCTTTACTACAGCATTCAAATCTTCACGACCCAGCGGGACCGGATTGGGTTGTTTACGTATGATTTTCTCGAAGGCCTTCAGTCGGTTAAAGAGCTTATCACCAACCCGGAGAATTTCAACGAGACGTTCCTCGGGCTGGTTGATTTAACCAAGTCGGCTTTTGCAAACGGGGGCATTGACATATTCCTCGTACTTTTGGCGGTGACTGCGGGCGTGACACAGTACATTATGAGCAAACAGACTATGCCGCATGCCGAAAACAAGCGGCGTATCCGAGACATCATGGCCGAGGCGGCCGAAGGTAAACAAACCGACCAGGACGAAATGAACGCCATTGTTATGCAGCGGATGAGTAAAGTGCTGCCATTTTTCATGTTCTTCATAATGCTCGGTTTTCCTGGCGCAATTGCCCTTTACTATGCTGTTAGCAACCTTGTTGCCGTAGCCCAGCAAGCGTACCTACTTCGTCAAGATAAAGACGAGTTAGCCGAAATTGCCAGCCAGCCAGCTGCTAAATCCTCGGCCGCCCGGTCAAAACCTGCCAAAAAACCCGTTAAAGCGACGCCTACGAAAAAACGCAGGAGCGACACCACCGTTACCCGAATAGTCGCCAAAGATACGGGAAAGAAAAGGAGCTAACCATGGATCACGAAGCAGCTATCGAATATGCCAAAAAGTATCTTGAAGACCTACTGAGTTTCTTTGGGGTGAACGTCGAAGTTGAAGCATCGGTGACGGACGACGTGATTGAGCTAGCAGTCCCGTCAACAGAGGCGAACAGTATCTTAATCGGCCGTAACGCCGAAACGCTCCGCAGCCTGCAGTACGCCGTTTCGACAACGCTCCGCAATCAAAATGCTGCGCTGGTCCGGGTGAATATCGACATTGCCGACTACAAGCGCCAGCGGGCTGAGAAAGTGGCCGAAAAAGCCCGCGGCTGGATTGAAAGCGTCCGAAAGACCGGCGACAGCTTTGTGGGCAACCTTAACGCGGCTGACCGCCGGGTAGTGCACCAGGTAGCCAAAGAATACGAAGACATCGAAACGTTTTCCGAAGGCGAAGGCCGCGACCGGCGCATTATTATCGCTCAGAAAAGCTCATAAATCAGCAACCGGCAAAGTGTCGAGACTATATTCAACCATTTAGTTAATTATAGTCCGAGCACTTTTTGGTAGGCGGCATGAGTTTGCTCGGCCATCCGTTGCCACGAGTATAGTTTTGCGCGTTCGTACCCTTTTTTCCGCAGAGTCTCGGCATTTTCGGGATTACTTATAACGCCGTCGATGGCACCTGCCATGGCTGATTCATTAGTCGGGTCGAAATATTCGGCTGCATCACCGTAGACCTCGGGAAGACAGGTGGTATTACTGCTGACGACAGGGGCACCATGCAGCATTGCCTCGAGGCCGGGCAGACCGAACCCTTCCATAAGCGACGGAAAAACATAGGCTTTGGCATGGGTAAACAGCCAGGCTAGCTGTTCGTCGGGTACAAAGCCGGTAAATGTCACATTCTGGTGGCCAGCCGCTTCGCTCCAGGCTTTGTTGCGGGCCGCAGACAGGCCATTCTTTCCGTCGGTCTTGCCGACGAGGACTAATTGAAGGTCCGGATGGGTTTTTAGAAGTAACTGGTGGGCACGGATTAACCGCTTAATATTTTTGTAATCGCTCTGGCTCCCCACGTACATAATGTAGTCCCGGCCAACCATCGGCTGGTATGTAGCCGGGGTAAGCTCGGAAATATCCGCTGCTTCCGGGGTGACAACTACTTTTTCGCTTGGCACATGAGCAAAGGAAAGGAGTGACGCTTTGACATACTCGGTCGGCACCAGTACTACTTCACTCTTCCTGGCCACATGCCTGAATACAAAACGGCCAACGAACTGTTTAAAGTGAAAGATAAACCAGTTTTTGTCGGAATTATAAGTGTTGAGGAGCGTCAGGTCGTGAATAGTAGTGATGGCCTTGCCGCCGTAAAGTACCGGCTGCTGCGGCATACAGAAATGGACTAAATCGGGTGATAGTTTTTGGAGCAGCCGCAAATACCCTGTTTGCTCGGCCATAGAATAATTGTCAAAGTCGGCTACTTTGACCGAAAAGTTTGGGTTCGATGGCACCCAAAACGCCTCGTCTTTTTTTCGCACCAGCACGGTATAGCGGTTCGTCCGGTCGATCTTTTCTAGGTAATGCAGCAGTCGCTCGACGTAACGGCCGGTTGACGAGTTGATAATGCGGGCATCAATTGCAATATGCATATAGTAAGAGTGTAGCAAAAAAGAGCGGGACTAAAATGGATGGCCCATGTAGCCAACGCGGTAGCTCACCTCTTTAAAATCTGGTATAATCGACAGGCAGAATATTACGACACTCTAAGAACTTACGGGGAGATTTGAGAGAGCATGGCGGCAAAGACAGCACTTATTACCGGCGTAGCTGGACAGGACGGTGGGCATTTAGCGAAACTGCTTCACGAGAAAGGCTACGAAGTCTACGGAACACTCCGCGGCCAGCTCGAGGCGAGTCACCCGCGCTACCAGGCTGTCAAAACCGAGATGCCATATGTCAACATCGTGCTAGCCGACATGATGGACATTGCGGCTCTCACCCGCGCTATGCAGGAAATCAAACCGGATGAAGTTTACAACTTGGCTGCCATTAGCCACGTTGGATATTCGTTCCGCGACCCTATCCTGACGGCAGATTTGACCGGCAAGGGCGTGTTGAACGTACTGGAAGCCGTCCGATTGGCCGGACTTGAAAAAACCACACGTTTTTACCAAGCATCGACGTCCGAGATGTTTGGCGGACTAGATTACAACCGGCCGGGCAGCGGATACGACGAGGAATCGCTATTCCACCCGCGCAGCCCGTACGGCGTCGCTAAGCTGTACGGCCACTGGATTACGAAGAACTACCGCGAAAGCTACGGCATGCATGCTAGTTGTGGTATTTTATTTAACCACGAAGGCGAGCGCCGCGGCCCCGAATTCGTTACCCGCAAAATCTCCAAAGCCGTGGCTCGCATTAAACTCGGCAAACAAGACGTGCTAGAGCTTGGAAACCTGGACAGCAAACGTGACTGGGGCTACGCCGGCGATTATGTCGAGGGTATGTGGCGCATATTGCAGCAGGACGAGCCGGGTGATTATGTTCTCGCAACGGGCGAGACGCACACCATCCGAGAATTCGTCGAGCTGGCTTTTAAGCAGGTCGGTATCGAGTTGCGCTGGGATGGTACCGGCGAGAGCGAAACGGCGACCGATGTCGCGTCGGGCAACGTAGTCCTGCGTATCAATCCGGAGTTTTACCGTCCGGCCGAAGTTGACATTTTGCTGGGGGACCCAGCCAAAGCCGAAACGAAACTGGGGTGGGAGCGCAAGGTCGACTTCCCTGGCCTGGTGAAGCTGATGGTCGAACACGACCTAGCCGAAGAGGCCTAGAGCGTAGTGGGCTGGCAGCGTCTCGACAGGCGTACCATTTATGAAAGCGCCTACATGAAGGCGTGGGAAGATACTGTCAAATTGCCGTCGGGGCAGACGGCAGAATACAGTGTGGTTGATTTTCCGGACGGAGTTTTGGTGGTCGCAACCGATACCGAGGGCCGCCTAATCCTGCTTGATGAGTATAAATACGCGGTCGACGACTCGGTTCTTACGTTCCCGGCTGGCGGTATAGACGAAGGCGAAACGCCCGAGCAAGCGGCCCTGCGGGAACTGAAGGAAGAAACCGGTTACGAGGCAGACGGAGCCGAAATCATAAGCAGCCTATACCCATTTCCCTCGAAGCTTGCCCATATTTCTCACGTTGTCAGAGTTAGCGGTGCAATTAAAGCGGGAGAGCCGACACAAGGGGGACTGGAGGCCGAGACGCTTGGACCGGTGCAGCTTGTATCGCCGGACGACATCCAGCAGCTTATAAAAAGCGGTAAATTCAATACCACCTACATGGTCTCCGCTTTAGCGCTGGCGTTTCCGGACAAGCTCTAGCCGAGCGAGGCTACAAAATCATCAATCGTCTGCTGGAAGTCATAACTTGGCTGCCAGCCGAACTCGGACGAGAGCCGCGAGTTGTCGCCCCGAATGTCAGGAATATCGTTTGGCCGGATGAGCGATTGGTCAACTTCAACCTTTGGAGTATCGATGTTCATGGCTCTGGCTACGGCCGCCAGGACTGCTTCGCCGGCAACGCTTTTTCCGGAACTGACATTATAAACAGGGTGACGAGGGCGTTCAGAACTGCTCGCAACCATCACGTAAGCTCGGGCGACATCCCGGACGTCGGTATAATCACGGCGGGTTTGCAAATTGCCAACCTGAATCGGGTCGTTTTCTGAACTTCGGCTGCGGAGCTTCTCGGCGAGATCGGGCACGAGAAAGCCGGGAAGCTGACCGGGCCCAATGTGATTGAATGGCCGCATAACAACTACCTCAAGACCGCGGCCGTTATAGTAGCGGGCTTGGCTCTCGTTTAGCACCTTGCTGACAGCATAGGGCGAGTCATAGCGAATTTCGCCGGCTTCACTGATAGGCATCGGCTGATTAGGGTCATAAATCGCGCCGCTGCTAATTAGCACAATCCTAGGCTTCTTGTCAGCAGAAACATAATATTCACATAAGTGAGTCACCATGGCGCTGTTCAGGTTAATGTAGTCTTGCGGCCGTTCGAACGATGGGCCGATAGCAGCGAGGCCAGCCAGGTGGATGACGGCATCGACGTCGTTTTGAAAGTCTGGCCACGACTGGGTCAAGTCGCAGCTGATATATTCGGTCAGTGAACCCGATATGGCCTCATCGGCTGCCGGTTCCTGGCCGACACCGAGGACGTGGTGGCCTTGGCTTATAACTTCACGAGCAAGGTGCTTGCCAACGAATCCGTTGACTCCGGTAATTGCGATATTCATATGGTTACTAGTATAGCAATCAAAAAATGGTCTCAGCAACCGGCTGCGGAAAGCGTCTCTGCTGGGGTATAATAATGGGAGCGTGAACACCCTATCAAAACTCAAGCAAAAGTACCGTTATTCGCTGATAATTCTTAAGCAGTTGGTCATAACCGACTTCAAGCTTCGCTATAAGGGCTCAGCGCTGGGGTATCTGTGGACTCTGCTTCGGCCCTTGGCGCTTTTCGCCGTTTTGTATGTGGTGTTCGTAAACTTTCTGCGGTTCGGCGGAGATATTCCACACTTCCCGGTTTACCTTCTGCTCGGCGTAGTACTGTGGAGCTATTTTGTCGAAGTAACGGTCAACGGCTTGACATCAATCGTCGGCAAGGGTGATTTAATGCGCAAGCTGTCTTTCCCTCGCTACGTTATTGTCATAGCTGGATCGGTTTCGGCTTTTATTAACCTGCTTATTAACCTGCTTGTTGTTTTTGGGTTTATGGTCATAAACGGGGTGCCGCTGACAATAACGGTGCTTTGGTTGCCGCTTATTATATTGGAGCTGTTTGTGTTCGCCCTAGGGCTAAGTTTTCTACTGAGCGCCCTATATGTACGCTTTCGGGACATTAATTACGTTTGGGAAGTTCTGCTCCAGGCCGGATTCTATGTCACGCCAATCATCTACCCACTTTCAGAAGTTGCTAAAAGATCCGAAGCAGCGGCTAACATCCTGCTCCTTAACCCGGTAGCTCAAATTATTCAGGACGCGCGCTACAGCTTGATTACTCACGAAACCCCGACGGTATACGGTGCTTTTTCGCTGTATTGGATCATTCCATTCATTGTTGTGGCTGTGGTTACGGTCGTTGCTGCTATTTATTTTAGGGCGATGTCGCCGAAGTTCGCGGAGGAAATTTAGCATGAGCGAACCAATCGTCATATCCGTCAAAGAAGTCTCTAAGCACTTCCGCTTACCGCATGAAAAAGTAAGTTCAATTAAAGACTTTTTTGTTCACCCGCTGCAATCACTACGTGGCGGCAAAACCAGTGAAGTGCAGCACGCTCTCGACGGTATCAGCTTCGACATCAAACAAGGGGAATTCTTCGGTATTGTTGGCCGGAATGGTAGCGGCAAAAGTACACTTCTTAAGATACTGGCAGAAATTTACCAGCCAAGCAGCGGCGAAGTCAGCGTCGTCGGTAAGCTGGTTCCTTTTATTGAACTCGGCGTTGGGTTCAATCCTGAGCTAACCGGCCGCGAGAATGTCTACTTAAGCGGTGCGCTGAACGGCTTCAGCGACAAAGAAATTGATGAGATGTACGACGATATCGTCAGTTTTGCCGAGCTTGAACCGTTTATGGATCAAAAGCTGAAAAACTACTCAAGCGGCATGCAGGTACGACTGGCCTTCTCGGTCGCCACGCGGTCAAAAGCGGATATATTGCTTATCGACGAGGTGCTGGCTGTCGGTGATGCTGACTTCCAGCGCAAGTGCTTTGACTATTTTTCTCAATTGAAGAAAGATAAGAAAACGGTTGTTTTCGTGAGTCACGATATGTACGCGGTTCGAGAATATTGCGACCGAGCAGCCCTTATTGACTCCAGCCACATTGTCGCGATTGACGACAGCGAAACGATAGCCCGAAAGTACGTAGAATTATTTACGGAGACCGGGGAGAGGCTTTCGAACCCGACCCTTTCACCGGAACGTTGGGGAGATAAAAGGGCACGATACGAAAACGTCAAAACGAAAATGACCGGTGATGGCATAACGATTAAAGCGGATGTCATAGCGGATGAGAGTATTGATGATCCGACCTTCGGGATTATGGTCGCAAACGCCAAGGGCCAGCCGATTTTTGGAACTAACACCAATATTGAACAAGGCAAGCAATTACCGTTAAAGGCTGGGGAGAGTAGGGGAATCGAGTGGGAATTTCCCGATATCTTTAATAGCGGCAAATATTATGTTGAGCTTACTATTATGTATAAGTCTGTTACGGAGGTCTCTGATTGGTGGAAAGAAGCGGCTTCGTTTGTCATCACAAAGACAAAAGACACCCCCTTCATAGTTAACCCACCTATTCGGTATACAGGAAAGGGCTAGGTCGTATGAGTGATACTTTGAAAGATAGAGTTTACTACGCACAAAACCGGGAAGACCTCATTCTTGAATCATTTTTTATTAATGAAAAAAAAGGGTTCTATGTTGATGTTGGCGCGTGCCATCCGCACGTGGCATCAGTAACGAAGCGATTTTATCAGAAAGGTTGGAAGGGCATAAACATTGAGCCGCAAACCAACCTGTACGGTCTTTTTGAATTGGAACGACCGCGAGACCTAAACTTGAATATTGGCATTTCCAACAAGCAGTCCACGATTAAGCTGCGTATGTATACGAACAATCAGGGGCTTTCAACCTTTGCGTCGGACCTAAAAAGAGAGCATGCATCAACGAAGGGTAACAAAACCGAACAGTACGAAGATGTTCCGATTGAAGTAGTGACGCTCAAGGATGTTCTATCGGCGCATAATGTTAAGTCGATACAGTTCTTAAAGGTTGATGTAGAAGGTTACGAGTTTGAGGTTCTAAAAGGTAACGACTGGTCAGCCTTTCGTCCAGAAGTTGTCTGCATCGAAGCAAATCATATAGTGAAAAACTGGAAGCCCTTACTTAAAAAGAACGGCTACGAACTAACGTTTTTTGATGGCTTAAATGAATATTACACTGATAAATATACCGACCGAGCTAAAAAATTCGATTATGTCCAGCACGTAGTGATTGACTTAAAGGGGGGCATATCGTCGGATGACTATGACATTCTCTATGAATCCAATCGAGATCAGGCAGCAGCTACAAACGCCGACCAGGCGTCTCAACCTGGCCGTCGGGATGGGTTAGCAGGGCGACTTAAATCAATGGTGCGACGTAGGCGTTAACCCAAGGGTTACAGCTCACTGTATATCTGATAGGATAGAACGTATATGACGGAATATGAAAAGAGCATTGTCTCGGGGACAAAACTAGAACCACTATTTAGCATAGGCGAGCTTTATGTGTCGGATTTCTTAAAGGCGGGCGAGGAGCCGAAGGGGCCGCCTTGCGAACTTGCGTTGGGTTTTGACCCGGTGAGTAAGGCTTTCCAACTGACAAAACAGCCCGACGCATCATTAATGTGGGGCAGTATGTATTTCTACCGAAGCGCCGTAAACCCTGCAATGCGAGACGCCCTAAAAGATTTAGCATTTCGGACGGCTACATCAGTTCCAGAAACGAAAGAAAAATCCGTCTATCTTGATATTGCATCAAACGATGGTTATCTTTTGTCGACAGTCGATGGGGACAAGTACATACGCGTGGGCATTGATCCATCAGATTACCCGGAAGCGGATGACAATGCCGACAAAGTTATTCGCGAATACTTTTCCGCGAAGGCCTTTACCGATGCGGGATTCACCAAAGCATCACGGATAAGTTGCGCAGCCTGCTTTTATGATGTTGACGAACCCGTTAAGTTTCTTGAAGACGTGTACAGTATTCTTGAAGATGACGGATTATTTACCATGCAACTTTCATATACACCTGCTAACATTATGCAGACAGAACTTGGGGTTATATGCCACGAGCACCTCAGTTATTACAACTTGACTTCACTGAAGTGGATGACAGACAAAACGGGCTTTGTCATACGTGATGTCGAACTTAATAACGTCAACGGGGGATCGATACGGGTGTTTCTGCAGAAGAAAGGCGCACCAGACAACTATCTGACTCCAGCCGATAGGGACATCTGCAAAATCAGAGTCGAATCACTTCTTCTATGGGAAGAGGAGGCGGGGTATAACAATCCGCAAACGTACGTAAACTTCTACAAAGAGATACTGAAGCTGAAAGAGGAAACAGTTAATTTTATTAAGAAGGCAAAGTCCGAAGGGAAATCGGTGTGGGGCTATGGCGCAAGCACCAAAGGCAATACCTTGCTCCAGATGTTTGGTCTTGACCACACTCTGATTGACGCGATAGCCGAGAAACAGGAGTTTAAGGTCGGGCGCAGAACAATCGGAACCGACATACCAATACGTTCGGAAGAAGAAATGAGAAAAACCCAACCGGATTACCTGCTTATATTGCCATGGTTCTTCAGAGAGACATTTATTGAGCGCGAGGCGGAATACCTAAAGAATGGGGGTACCATGATATTCCCAGCGCCAGAATTCTCCACATATTCAATGTGACGGACTATGAAAATTCAAAAAAAGATTTTGGTTATTGGCCCTTACCCAATCCTTCGGCCACAACACGGAGGGCAAAAAAGAGCGGCAGCACTTGTCGAGTTTTACGGCAACGTATTCTCTTCTGTTAAGTATACTTCTGTATTTCACAGAGGACAGTATCCCGAATGGGGTGAAGATGACGCTCCGCTTGGCGAAATCACCATCATAAATCAGATCGATGCTGCCCCGTACGCAAGTGAACTCTTGTCAGGTAGCGCGATAGATAAAGATATTCATGTCAGAAGCTTTCTGTCTAAGTTGCTGACTGAATTCAAGCCTGACATCATTCATATCGAGCAGCCATTTGCCTATCTCGGGCTCAAAACTTTGTTGAAAGAACTCGGGCTGAGCCCAAAGCTTATATTTGGATCACAGAATGTCGAATACGTGCTCAAGGAGCGTATCTTCAAAGAACTCCAGGTACCTAATGAGGTTGCTGCGAAACTGGTTGCACAGACAAAACAGCTTGAAGAAAATCTTTCAAAAGAGGCCGACTTAGTTATTGCGGTCAATGAGGAAGACGCGTCAACGCACAGAGAGATGGGCGCACGCGAGTGTTATGTCATACCGAATGGTATCAACAAGGATGTCCCTCTTCAAAAGGATGTGAGGTTCTGGAAGTCTTACATGAAAAAAGTTGGCGTTGAGAAAGTAATTATATTTGTTGGCAGCGGACATCCACCGAACTGGGAAGGTTTCTTAAAGCTCGTTGGTACCGACACGACATTCATGCCGCCGGGAAGTAAAATATTTGTTGTCGGAGGGGTCGCTGCATATTTTGATAGAGCATTCTCGAGTAAGGATAAATACAAGAATTTCTGGAGTAGGCTTGAAACGCTCGGTGGACTTAGTGAAGAGAGGCTGACGGCGCTTTTAAGTATTTGTGATATTGTTCTTCTGCCTATCTTGACACTCAGGGGGTCAAACCTAAAAACAGCAGAAGCAATTGCATCACAAAAGAAAATTGTCAGTACATCACACGCCTTCAAGGGTTTTGAAAAATATAAAGATTTACCCAATCTCTTCGTTGCTGATGAGCCGACAGCGTTTAGGGACAATATTGTTAGGGCGCTTAATGCTGCCTACGAGGCACCGAGTTTAGGAGATGCGGAGTTATCAAGGGGTGTTCTATGGGAGAGCTGCCTGCGGCCACTCGAGCCGTTAGTGAGAAAAATCGCTCGATCTATAAATTTGGAGCGCACCAATCCTATGGTTGCGCTACGACGTATTAACAGGAAGACGAAAGCCACTCTTCGAAAGGTAGCTAATCGATTAAGAGCTTAAAATAGTTACTGGCTGTTTTTTCCCAAGTAAAATTATTTGCATGTTCGATGTTCTTTTTTGCATGAATCTTGAGGGAGACTTTATCCTGAACAAGCGCTTTGGTTATATTGGTAATGTCACCATACCCTAAAGCATAGTGCGCCCCCACGCCGGAAATTTCACTAATAGATGAATTCTTGTACGTTATAACAGGCGTACCATACCGCATAGCTTCTAGAATCGGCAGGCCGAAGCCTTCATAGATGCTCGGGTAAACGAACGCAAGCGCGTTCTGGTACAGCCACTCACGAGTCGCATCATCAACGAATCCGAGCATATAGATGTCGTCGAGGTACGACGAACTCAATAGCGCTTTTTTGATATCACCGTTTGGTATAGAGTGCGGTCCGGTCATCGTATCGCCGGCAAGAACTAAGTGAATGGTGTGGCCCTGGGCTCGCAGCATATTGAATGCTGCTATGAGGTCGGTAAGTTTGCGCCGGGGATCGACGCCGCCAACGAATAGAAGAAACGGTGAATCTGGCAATGTGGTTTTGACCTTGATATCACCCCATCCTGTACCGATATATCGGGTCACTTCTGCGGGCTTTGCGGCTGACTTAGAGGGTTGATCGTCGGAAATCCCCAAGTAGACGACATCCAGCTTGCTGGAGGGGATGTTGGCGTACTTCATGAAATCGTTTTTAGTCTGCTTCGATATTGCCAGAAGCTTGGATGCACGCTTGGCTGTGGCGCGAATGGTGCGGATATAGCGCATTCTACGAAGGTGGACTAAAAAAGCACCGCGTCGGGAATACCGATGAAGATGACGTGCTGTGCTGTAACTCCATAGGTAATCACTTTCGAGAATATACGGGATTAAGTCGTAGGCAACAACGACAGACTTGACTCCACGCGGCGGGATAACATCTTGTTCAAATTGCAGGAAGACATCGAGTCCTTTTGTGTCGGTGATGCGATGTGTACCCTGCCAGCGGTCTTTAAATGCCTCGCTCAAACGAAGAGGTAAAAACAAAAGGCCATGGACTGATTTGACGCTTGGAAGTGATGATGTCTGTTCAGCGACGCGACGAGTTTCGTAGTTGCCGAACGACGAAGCATCGATAAGATCGAGCGCCTCGGCTTGATTGGCTTCATAAAGATAAAAAACGAATTCATGCTCGGATTTCTCGGCACTTGAAAGGTGACGAAGCACGTTAATCACGGTCGCCCCTACTCCACGCATGCGGTGTGGTCCTTGGATTGGTGTGAGATCGATACCTATTGTGGCCATCAGCTCTTGCTCTCCACGAGGTCAAAAAAGACTTGGGCGCTGTGCTTCCAAGAGAACTCTGACGCTCTCTGCGGGCCTTCAGTTAGGGCCTTTTCCTTAAGCGTATCAATGTTTCGCATCGCGTTTGCTAGCGCTTCGGACAGCTGGTCATTTCCGTCTGAAACGTCAACCATCGTTCCGACACCTTCCACGACTTCAGGTAAAGACGAATTGTCTGATGTAATAACCGGTACTCCACAGGCAAGCGCTTCGAGCGGTGGCATGCCAAAACCTTCGTAGTGGCTGGGGTAGACAAGCAGCGAGGCGCCAGAAATAATCGCTGGCTTATCATTGTCTGATACGTATTTATTGGGACGGATGATATCGTACCCCTCGCCCACCTTGTCGATTATCGTATTAAACAATGCGTCGGCTTTCCAACCACTGACACCGACCAGAAGCAGAGCAGTATCTTTACGCACCGCAGCCGGCAGCCGGCAGTAAGCATCGACTAACGCTTGCAGGTTTTTTCGCGGCTCGAGGTTGGAGAGGGCAAGAATATAATTTTTTGCCGTAATTCCGTACTTCTGTTTTACGTCCTCTACTTCTTTGGGGCTGCGACGGTAGAACACACGTTGATCAGCGGCTGGTGTCGCAACAAACACACGGTTCGACGGAACTTTATAGAAATTGACGATCTCATTTTTAGCGTTCTGTGAAATCGTGACGATGTTCTTGGTGCGAGCAACAGATTTTTTGACCTTGTTCGACAGAAAGTGAGCGTTGCCTTCGTCTGAATACTGACGGTGCAACTCGTAGGAGAGGTCAAATATAACAAGTCCGCGGTTTCTGCTAAAAAGAAGCGGCATATCGACGAAGCGAGGGAAAAAGTAGTCGCCACGTCCGCACCATATATCAATGGGCGGCATGAGCCCGTGGTGCCATAACTTTGCCATGTAGCGGAACGGAATAGGCAGCGTTTTATAACGGATATTCTTGAGACCGAATGAACGGAAGCGGGCTACTTTGTCACGAGGAATCACCACACTGACAATAGGCGTGGGCATGCTGACTGCTCTTCGCTCATCAATAAGCTCATCCATTCCCTGAAGGATACCCAAAATATACTGGCCGACGCCGCTGAAATGACCATCAACTAGGCCGAGGCCATCAATGTATATTTTCCTCATGTACTCATTCGATTATAGCAAATGGGTAAGCCTAGAAGGAAAGCTTTCCCCAAGTGTTGGAGTACCAAGTGTATCGTCCATCGGTTCGATAGAGAACTAAGTTACCATCTGACTGCATGTCGAGGCGAGTTGAGCCGCTGTTATAGGTTTTAGTGTACCAAGTGTACCGGTTAGCTGCTGTATAGAGAACTAAGTTACCATCTGACTGCATGTCGAGGCGAGTTGAGCCGCTGTTGAACGTCTTGGAGTGCCAGGTAGGCTTGTTAGCTGCTGTATAGAGAACTAAGTTACCATCTGACTGCATGTCGAGACGGTACAGCTCATTTGGCGACACGAGCGACTGGCCGACTGACAGAGTCTGATCCTTGAGTAACGAGGCAGGACCCTTGGATTCGACCGAAATATGAGCGGTGCCAATATCGTCGGTTAGCCAGCGCTGATTTTCGATTACTAAACCAAGCTGCTCGTCGAACACTCCACTGCCGGTCGCAGGAGCCTTTAAAATAAATGTGAGAATGGCGCTTGCGCCCGGGGCTAGGTCATTTGTTAAAGCAACTGGGCGAATTGAGTTTACCCAACTGTCATCGACAAAAGAACTGGCACGGTTTCGAGGATTAGTCGTTGCTATTCTAGTAAGTTCTGCTGGGAAAAGTCGGTTGCCCGTGTTTGTAATGACCACCGTTCCATACATTTTGGACTGATTGAAGTATTTCATGTTGGCCGGATCAATCCGGATTTTGCGTGCAGCATCGTGGTAAAACTTGAATTGGCTCGACGCAACACTGTAGTACGGATCCGGAGTCTCAACAGTTAGGTTGAGTGTAAACGAGCTTCCCATCCATCGTTGATTCTCAAGCAGTACGCCAAACTTCTCGACGTATGAGCCGAGATTGGCCGGTGCATTCATCTTGAACTCAAAAGTAGCCGTTCCGCCTGCTGCAACAGTGTCTTCTTTCATGTAGCCCGGACGAGCCGGATTAATCCACGTTGCATCTGCAAATTCTGACCCGCGATTTGTCGGATAAGTGGTGCCAATTCTTAAAAACTCCTTATACCAGACTTGATTCCCGGTATTTTTAACCAGAATACGTACATAAAACGGAGTCACCGGACGGACAGACGCCGTAGATGTGCCAATTTTCTGTGTCATCGCGGCATCCGAGAACACCTCGACTTGACTCAACGCGTAGCCATAAGCGGCAGCAGCATTTGGCTGACCGAACCAGCTGCTGAAGTACAGGAAGAAGTTGCGGTTACCATACGCTCCACACGACGCTGATCCCCAGCCGGCATTTAGGGCGGCTTTGTTGGGCTGGTACGGGGTGTAGTTGTAGAGTGCCTGGGTAGCTCTATTTTGAATGTTGACGGTGCTGCCACCACAAGATGCGACGGGGTTGTATTGAATATAATTGTTGCCAAGTTCGTAGGGCGTATACCAAGACGGGGAATTGTCCATAATTGCACGGAACATCTTTGCGGCCCAATCGAGCTGGTTGGTTAGACCGTAATACTGAGAGTCGCACGGAGCGGTATCGGGGCAGCCATATCCCGTAGCCGTACGGTACTGGACATTAAGTGGCCAGGTGTCAGTGACCAATGATTGTTCTTTTTGTAGAAGCACAAGCATTACCTTCGGGCTAATTCGATACTTTTGAGATACGTCGTAAATGATTTGTGATGCTTTTTTACTGTTTTGGACGTAGTCCTTTAGGCAGATAAACTTAGTCTGATTGTATCTCGACTTACCCCATTCCCAGCGCTGGACCTTTCCGTCGCCATTTAGGTCGGGACCGCCATGCTCTGAAATTTGTTGGCCGTTCGTGTCACAGGTGGGTACTTTGGCGTTTAGGAAAGATTGAATTTGAGATACAGACATTGACTTGTTCGCAGTGAAGACACTATCATCGATAATTCTTCCAGCATTCCAGCCTGTGATTGCCTGCGCAGGCGAAGTGAGGTTAGCCAGAACAACTACAGACAGCACTACGGCTGTTATAAAACCAGCTCGTTGCTTACGCATTGATAACTACTTCCTTGGTGGCTGTTGACGACTCGCCCCCATTCGTATACGTAACGGAAATTTTCCAGGTGCCTGAGCCGAGGGAAGATAATGGAATATCGAAGCCTTTACAGGTTGAGGAGCTGGCCATGGCTTGAACGCCTGCAGATGCCGCATATGGTGCGCTACCAGATTTAGTCATCGAGAGCGAACAGGTGCCACTGGATGTCACAAGACCAATTAAGGTGCGTACGCGGAAAGTACTTGCGTCAATCACTCCAGCGAATGTGATTTCGACGTTGTTCTCGGTGGTAGATGGAGGAGTCTGATCCTCGCCACGGTCTTTAATGCTATTGGAGGTAGGATCCCCATCAGCCGGCGGCTTGACCCCGAGGTCGGTAGGATTGGCTAGTCCGTCGTCATTTTCACCCGACGTTTTTGTAGGCGAAGATGGCTCTGATGAAGAGAATGGACCGACTTTACCGAAGTAGGCAAACAGTAGAATACCAGCAAGAATTAGGACAACGAGGCTGAGTGTCAATCGAATGCGGTTACGATGTTTTTTTACGGGGCGGAGTGATTGCATAGCGGAGTTTGTTTTTATTAGGTGGATTTTGTATTAATTTTACCATAAGCGGGGTCAAGGGGCAATCCCTTGCAATTAGGGGAACGCTCAGGCATAACTATGGTTATGTCTGAAAAAAGGGAGAATGACGCACCGCGGAGCCAAAAGGGTGAAAAATGGGGGAAAGCGTTATCCATGATAGCAAAGTATGGATTCCCGGCGGTTCTTATTTTGTATGTGACAGTTTCGTTTATCTATGCATGGAATATTGACCAGTCACGGCCAGGTTCGTATACCTGGGCTGACCAAAGAGAATACCTGATAGCGGCGCAGGCTATTGTGAACGGTACGCCGTTAAATCTGCATTTTAGTGTCGGCTATCCATTACTTGCGGTCATCCCGCTCGTAATCGGTTTGGCCAACCCCTTTATGGCGGTAACTTACGTGCTTTTACTCGCTAGCCTGCTGTTCTGTTACTACGCGGCTCGTAATTTGGTCGGCTCGTTTTGGGCGCTTTGTTTTGGTGCTCTGCTATTTTATTGGGACTTTCAAATGCGGTCATTTAATTTCTCTATGGAACTATTCGCCGTGCCGTGGAACAACCAAGTGCTCTTTTTCGCTTTGGCTTATGCATTCTGGATGCTGAGTCGACTGCCTTTAAAAAATGTCTCGCTGTGGGATTCTGTTGCCTTTGGAGCGGTTGCGGGTCTTACCGTCATCGCGCGTCAGGAAGCGGTGCTGTTCGTCGTCCCGCTGTTATTCACATGGATTTTCCTCACAAAGGCTCCAAAAAAAACCATAGCGTTGACGATAGCCGCGTTCCTTGTGTTACTTGTCCCTCAGGTAGTTGCAAAGCAGTTCGAGAATAAAGACGCTGACAGGACGTATGGCAGTGCCCTGTCAGAATATTTTCATCCCGGCGTTCTAAAACGAAACATATGGGAAGTTATGATTGACAGCCGACATTACGGCAATCCTCAGCCGCCGATTTATGTGACGAATGAGCATAGGGATGTCTACAAGTTGGGTGGTCCCGATCCGCGACGTGAATCTGTTCTTCAAACTTCATGGTGGTTATGGATTGCCCCCGTAGGAATTGCTCTGCTGTTGTTTTCGAGGAAAGTCGGCATAGGGGTGAAGGTGTTTATAGGGGTAGGTCTAATGGTGCTCCTGTTCTATCTGAGCGGTGCTAATATGTCGTCACATAAGCTCCAGTTCCACTGCATCCGCTATATCACCCCATCTTTCATTGTGTTAAATTTCGCAGTTATTTGGGCCCTCAAGACAGGCTTTGAAAAGGTCGGTGCAACAAGACTGGCAAGCCGTAACCAGCGGTCATAATATGCTAGAGTTAAGATAATGAGGAATTGGCTTACTAAAGGAAACGTAACAAAAAAACAGAGGTATGACAACATCCTCTATGCCGTTCCACTGGCGGTACTAGCCGGCCTCGGTGTCTTTGGAATCGTATGTGTAGTTCTCTTACTTCTCGGAAGATTTGAAACAGTTTTAATTTGGCTTATCGGCGGCCTATTGAGCATCCTGGCAGCCGGCCTGACGGTTACGAGTCTAAGCAAAGTAAGCCTCCCGCCGCGATCTAAAGGCACAATAACTATCGATATAGTTGTACTGCTAGGCGTGCTCGCCTGGGGAGTGTTCAACGTTTTCTTTACATCGCAACATGTCATCACGAACCGTGACCCTGGCGTATATGCCACGGCGGCATCTTGGCTTTCTACTCACGACAATCTTTTGATCAAGGACGAAGCGGATATCGATCCGCAAACACCAGGGGTAACTACGGGCAGTATGGGGTACTGGTCATATCAACCGACGGGCGGAATGATATATGCCCAGGGTCAGCACCTTCTGCCGGCACTAATGGGAGCCGTAGGCAAACTTGTCGGACCCGTCCAGGTATTGCATGTCAGTATTGTGTTTGGGGTGACGGCTCTGCTTGCGGTCTTTTGCTTTGCTCGCCTCGCTGTAGCCGCACGCTGGGCGATGGGCGCGACGGCGGTTATGGCGGCAGCGTTGCCACTTATTTATTTCTCGAGAGACAGTTACACCGAACCACTGGCGCTAACGGTTACCTTCGGAGGATTAGCGTTCTTGTGGCTGGCCCAAAAGCATGAGCGAATTCTGTTTTGGGTTATGGCAGGACTCTTACTGGGCAGCGGCGCCTTGGCGCGGATAGACGGATACCTCGCGCTAATTGGAGTAGCAGCGTTCGTTGGGATTTACGTAATCGTAAATAGCACAGCGAAAAAGCCGGTGCGGCAATACGGTGGCGTGGCGGCATTTATAGGCGCCATTATGGTTCCCTGTATTTTGGGGTGGCTGGATCTTGTTATATTATCGCCGCATTATTACGGCGATGTTCTAAAATTGATGCAACAAGAGATTGCTGCGATTATCGGCGTACTCGCTGTTTCGGCAGCGGGTGTATGGTATGCTCGTTCGCACGCAAAAAGGCTTACTAGTCTGGTGAACCAGTACCGGGTGGTCATTAGCTTTGCTGTGCCCGTTATGCTCCTCGCAGTGATGGCAGTATTGTCAAGCAGATTCCTGTGGATGCAAGGCAAGAACCCGACCTCGCCGCTATTCGACGGGAGAAGCTACGCAGAAGTTAGTACTTTCTGGAACGAGTGGTACCTTGGGTCGGCTATTATGGTTCTCGGCATTCTCGGTACGGGGTTAATTGTTCATCGGGTGCTCGCGCGCAAATCACTTTCTTTACTCACTCCGGCACTGCTTGTAGTCTGTTCAACAGCACTAATTTATTTCTTAAAGCCGAGCATATTTCCGGATCAGATATGGGCGTCGCGACGTATGCTGCCTATCGTAATGCCCGGGTTGGTAATCTTTGCCATGTATGCGGTAGCGTTTGTAGAGACACGACTCTCGGGTGCTACTCCGCGCTGGGCTAGAACGGGAGTGGTGGGGGCTGGGCTGGCTCTACTGGTTCTAACGCCGCTTCAAGTCAGTGCACCGTTTATTCGCCATGGCGATACCGTTCAGTTCGCTTATATTGAGGGTGTGTGTAAGAACGTATCTGCTACGTCGACGGTTGTATGGATTGGTAAGGGGGCGACCAACGCACTTCAAGCCACCCGTACCTACTGCGGAACACAAGCGTATGGCTTTGAACAGATGCCGTCGCGAGAAGTGCTGCGTAACGTCGCCTCCGACATAGGCGAAAAGAACAAAGAGACAATCATTGCTGTAAATAGCGACGAAGTGCCACTTCTCCTGTCTGATGAGCAAGCTGTGTTTAGCCCCGTCAGTACCGTACGGTTCAACCGTATGCAATCGACGCTTAACGGTCCACCACGTGCCAGCGATCAGGTGCTGGCAGGAGTATCATTGGCTCGATTAACGGAACAAGGTCGGTTTGTCAGCCACAAGAACTAAGATTTTGTCGTTGTAGACCGCTTGAGGGCGATAGTCGAACCGAAGAAGAGAAGGTCAGTTACGACGCTTAGTAAGCGAGCAATGACAGTAATAACGACTGCGAGTGACGCTGGCATGATAAGGCCGAGCAAGATCAGTTGAACTCCTTCGCGAACACCAAGCCCGCTCGGTACGAATACGGCGAGCATTCCAAGGGCGCCGGAGAGGTTGCCGATGGCCATGACAAATAGAATATCACTAAACGGCAAGGGTGGGTAAACAGATTTAGCAATGAGGAAGAAGACCAGTCCATTCAAAACCGCGCCAACAAGATACATAGCAGCTCCTGTCAGTATGGTTCGACTGGTGGCAAGATCGCGAGGGTCAATTCGCTTACGTTTTAGAATGCGATACGCCAAAGAGACGGCACTGTTGAAGAAGCGCGGAATGAGCGCGATGATACAGACAATGAAGGCAGCTGCTATGTAGTACTTCGTTTCTTTGGCTACGACGTCAAATCGTGAATCAATCAAGAGGGCCAGTAGAGAGAACGCGATCATGACAACGATTTGTAGCGCAGCCTCTAGAAGTGAGCTGACTGCGAGCTTTGATTTTGAGATGCCATGCTGGGACGCGAAATAAATCTTCCCAAGTATCCAAGGTGCTGTACCGGGAATGTAACGGCCAAGCCAGGACTTAGCATAAACATATGATAACCCTGCCTTGTCGGAAAGTTTGGTGGCGCCAAGATTTTTTAGCAGGACAATCCAAATCGCAACGGTCCAATAACGACTTAAAAGATCGACAATAACAGCTACGCCCAGCACACCGAAGCCGATAGACATCCTACTCAGAGCAGAAAAATCAATCCTTGAGATGTAAACAACCAGGAATGAAATCAATAAGACATAGAAAACGGACGTAAGCACACGTTTTGACAGAAGCAGGTGAAAGACTTTTTTCATGCTCACCCCCTTATTGTATACTGCGTAGAGACATATCATGGACAAAAGAAAGATAATAATCATCGGGCCAGCCTATCCGTATAGAGGAGGTATTGCCCAATATAACGATCGTCTGGCTGAAGCACTAAAGCAAACGCATGAGGCTATAATTTTTTCTTTTAAGCGGATGTATCCTTCCTGGTTGTATCCTGGCGCTTCTGATAAAGAGGTCGGTATGGCTGGCCAGCAAACTGCTACTCGCGGAGTCATCGATGTATATAATCCTTTTACGCTGTTATCAACGATACGACAAATAAAGCATGAGAAACCTGACACCATTCTTATCACGTGGTGGACGCTGTTTTGGCAGCCGGCGATGGCTTTTCTTGCGTGGAGATTTTCGCGGTCCGGAATCAAGACCGTATTTATTTGCCACAATGTATTTGACCACGACGGTAACGGCCTTAAGCAAGCTGTTGGAAAAAAACTGTTATCCACTGCTGACGGTTACATCGTTCACTCAAGCACAGAAAAAGATACACTTAAAGCTTTATACCCATCAAAGCCGGTTCTGCAGCGCTTGCTTCCAATTTATTCGCAATTTCCGCCGCCGTCTGAAGCACTGCCGCGTCGAGCTCAGCTTGAGTTAATCTTTTTTGGGTTCATTCGGCCATACAAAGGGCTGGACGTGCTCTTAGATGCCATGACGCTCCTGCCGGATTCAACAAACGTATACCTAAGCGTGGTAGGCGAGTATTGGGGCGAAGCCCAAGAGTTGGAGGACATGGTTGCACAAAGAAAATTGGATAACGTTGAGCTTGTTAACCGATATGTCTCCATGGAAGAAGCGGCCAATTACTTTGAACGGGCTGACATATGCGTGCTCCCCTACATATCCGCAACAGGCAGTGCCGTACTTTCGCTAGCCTACAACTTCAACGTGCCAGTAATTGCGAGCAGGGCGGGCGGTTTGAAGGATGCGGTCACGGAAGGGAAGACTGGCTGGCTTGTGACACCATCAGATACGAAAGAGCTCGCACGCATCATCATTGACCGCATCGGCCTCGACAAGAAGACAATGCAAAACGACATCGAGACATTCTGTAAAAATAACGACTGGCTGGGGATGGCGGCAGCTATAGCCGACTTTACAGCCACTATCAAGAAAGCCTAGACTAAAACTTTATTTCTTGTACTGGATTTCTTTTATCCGCTCTAACTGGTCTTCGAGCAGGATGCGATTTGTTTTTAATAGATCGGCAATCACGAGTAGCGCAAACGAAAGGAGAGCACCGACAAGCATAGCGCTGCCGAAAACAAGCGACTGCAAATGGCCTGCTCCTTCGCCATTGAGCGCGAAAATGAGGAAGCGCACAAACGGCACTAGGCCGAGAATGAGAAAGACGACACCAAGTGTGACAAAAATGACATGCGGCTTGAACATAACGAAGCTGCGCATTATAGCTTGGCCGGATTTGAACATATGCTGCCAGATGTTTTTAAAAAGGCGGGACTCACGCGTTTTTTCGTTTGTCTCAATCGGGATGCTCGTAATGGCGATACGCTTATTGCCTGCCTGGATAATGGTTTCCATACAGTAACTAAACTGGGTGACGATATTGAGCTTAAGAAGCGAACTTCGCGAATAGGCCCTGAAGCCGCTTGCGGCATCCGGAAGATCAGTCCCGGCTGCCTTGTTGACGACCCAACTGCCGAAGCGCTGCATTATTTTTTTGAAACCGGAAAAATGCGCGATTTTACTTGTCTGGCGGTCACCAATTACAATGTCGGCTTTACCATCGATAATTGGCTTTACGAGATCTTTAATCCGCTCCTGCGGGTACTGATTATCGCCGTCAGTATGGACAACGATATCGGCTCCGTGTGCTAATGCATAGTCAACGCCGTCGCGGAACCCGCGGGCAAGTCCCATATTGCGCCGATGGTGGACAAAGTGTTTAACGCCGAGGCGCTTAGCAACTGCGACCGTGTCGTCGGTAGAGCCGTCATCGATAATAAGCCATTCGACCTGGTCGACGCCTGGTAATGTTTTTGGCATTGTTTTGAATACGAGCGGAAGCGTGTCGGCCTCGTTAAGACATGATATCTGGATAAAAACTTTCATATGGCTAGTTTAACATATAACAGAGGTCATTAGGCACTTCGGCCAACCCCGATGTACTGGAGCCCTGCCGCACTGGCGTCTTTTGCGTCGTATTTGTTTACGGCATCGAGAAGGACGCTGCCCTGCATATGCCGTGCGAAGTCACGCGCAGAATAGGCAAGAATATCTTCCCACTCGGTCGTAATGACCGTTACGTCTGCCCCATCTATTGCGGCCTCAATCGAGTTAACTTGATGAATGTCCGGAAGTAAATCAGGCGCCGCTTCTTCATGGGCTTGAGGGTCATAGGTAACTACGGTTGCGCCGTTTTGCTGCAAGATATTTGCAATGGCTACGCCGGGTGATTTTCGGACATCGGAGGTACCGGCTTTAAATGAGAGACCAAGGACCGCTATTTTCTTATCTGCCAGTGAACCAACGGCATCTTGGAGCTTATCGACGATGTAGCCCGGCATGGATTGGTTGAGGCTTTGAGCAGCCTGCATGATTTCAAGATCGACCCCATGCTCAAGGGCGCTTGATATCAAACCACTGACATCCTTCGGGAAGCAGCCACCGCCGTAGCCGCGTCCTGTATCAAGAAACGCCCGGCCGATCCGGTTATCGGCGCCCACCGCGTCCATAACCTCAACAACATCGGCATCGGCTTTGTCCGCGAGCTTGGCGATTGAATTAGCGAACGAGATTTTCAGAGCCAAAAAGGCATTTGCCGTTACTTTTATCAGCTCGGCGCTATTGAGGGTTGTAGCTATGTATTGGTCGCCGCGAGAGCCGGTTGGAATTCGGGCGATGTGGGCAATATGATCTCTGAACTGCTCGAGATCCATGTAAATGTCCAAAATAGCGTCGACGGCTTTCCTGTTGTCGCCTCCAACCACCACCCGGTCAAAGAACAATGTGTCGTACAGTGCCGTGCCTTCACGGAGGAATTCCGGGTTGGAAACATAGTCAATCGACGCATTTAATTTGCTAAATAACGCCTCGATTTGCTTACCGGTGCCAACCGGCACGGTGCTTTTTTGCACGTAGATAACACCTTTTTTTGCATGTTTCGCCGTCTCTTCGGCGGCCGCAAAAACATACGTCAGGTTTGAGCTGCCATCCGGATTATCTGGGGTACCGACACACGAAAAAACTACATCACTTTCAGGAACACTTTCTTTGTAGGAATCGGTTGGTATTAAGCTGCCGGCTTCCAGGGCGAGTTTGATAACCGGGTCGAGTCCTTGTTCATAAAAGAATGACTTGCCGGTCTTTATGACGTCCAGTCTCTCTTGATTTGGCTCTACTACGTAGACTTTGTAATTCGCATGAGCCAGGAGGGCGGCCGTTGTCAGCCCGACGTATCCCGCGCCGAGCACCGTAATTGTCTGTGGTTGCATAGGTAGTATTATAAGTCATCACCGTACCTGAATGATATAATTGAGAAATGATTACCGTAATTATCGCCGGGGGTTCAGGCACCAGATTATGGCCCCTCTCTACGTCCAGTAACCCAAAACAACTTCTTAAACTGACAAGTGAAAAGACAATGGTCCAAAGCACGTTCGACCGTGTTAAGAACATGTCCGAGGCTGTCTATGTCGTACCGGATATTTCACATGCCGATGCCTTAAAGGCGCAGCTACCCGAACTACAGGAAGATAACTTTGTCGTCGAGCCGGGCCGGCGTGGAACGGCCAGCTGTATTGTTGCCGCCTTGGCTCACGTGATTAAGCGCCATGGTATGGACATGCCGATTGCTTTCGTTCATGCCGATCACCACATTCGAGACAACGAAGGCTACAAAGAATCATTCAATGTCGCAGCAACGTACGCTCAGCAGTACGATCGCATAACACTTATCGGCATTGAGCCGACATATCCGGCAACCGGCTTCGGCTACATCGAAAAAGGGGATGTCGTTGAAGAAGGCCATCTTTGGAAAATCAAACAGTTCAAAGAAAAACCTGACTTTGAAACCGCAAAAGAGTTTATCAAAAGCGGCCGTTTCGTTTGGAACTGTGGCTATTTTGTCGGTACCGGAAAGAGCTTTTTGGCTGAATTTCAAAAGCACAACCCGCAGCGGATTCAAGACTATGAAGCCTTGCTGGCGGCACAAACGGCCGAAGACTACGAGAAGGCCTACTTGGCGTCAGAGAATGATGCCATCGACTATGCGCTGATGGAACGCTCCGACAACCTTCAGGTCATTCCGGCTTCGTTTGACTGGCGGGACGTTGGCAATTTCAATGATGTACACGAGGCCAACCAGCTTGATGAAAAAAACAACTATCAATCTGGAGATAATATCCACAGCGTCGAAATAGAGAACTCGTACATCCGTAACGAAGAGGGCGGCAAGCCCATAGCTGTTATTGGACTATCTAACGTTGTCGTCGTGAACACCAAGGATGGTATTCTTGTCGCCCGTAAAGACGTTAGCCATAAAGTCGGTGATATCGCTAAAAAAGTTCAAGCCTGACCTATGTGCGGCATCGTTGGCTATGTCGGAAACAGAAACGCGCAGGATACGTTACTAAACGGGCTGCGCCGTCTCGAATACCGTGGCTATGACTCCGCAGGCATACTGACACTTGCACAAAGTGGTGAAGCAACCAAGCTTCGGTCGCCCGGCAAAGTTGAAGAATTGGCAAAGCTCATAACGAGCCACCATGTCAACGACACGTTCGGCATAGGTCACACACGTTGGGCGACCCATGGAGCGCCCACCGAAAACAACGCCCATCCGCACCGCTACGGCGATGTCTTTATTGTGCACAACGGCATCATCGAGAACTACAAAGAACTTAAAAGTAGGCTACAGGACGCCCACTTTGTAACAGAAACAGACACTGAAGTCCTGGCGGCTCTGATTAATGAACTGTATCAGCGAAAAGACGTCAAACTTGAAGACGCTGTTACCCAGGCTCTAAAGCTTGTCAGAGGTGCTTATGGCGTTGCCGTTATGTCGCCCAAGGAACCAGGCAAGGTTGTTGCCGCTCGGCTCGGCAGCCCTCTCCTAATCGGCGTCGGCGAGGACGAAACGTTTGTTGCCAGTGATGCGGCGGCCGTAATTGCACACACCAGGCAGGTGATATACATGAACGACGGTGAGCTGGCCGTTTGCACGCCGGGCAATGTCGAGATTCGGGACCTTTCTTCCCAACCCGTATCAAAAAAAGTTGAAACAATTGAAGGCGACCTGCAAGCACTCCAAAAAGGCGGGTTCGACCACTACTTGCTCAAAGAAATCATGGAGCAGCCCGAAAGTTTGCGCTCGACGCTTAGCGGCCGGGTGATAAAAGATACCCAGACGCTTCGGCTTGGTGGACTGAACATGACAGACGACGAACTTCGTCAAGTCGAACATATCTTTCTTGTTGCCTGTGGCTCGGCAACCTATGCTGGTATGGTTGCCTCGTACTTTTTGGAGGACATGATGGACGATGTCATGGTGCATGTTGAAGTTGCATCTGAGCTACGGTATCGTCAGTTCAATTTGCCCCATAATTCAATCGCTATTTTCGTATCCCAGTCCGGGGAAACGGCCGATACGCTCGCTTGCTTAAAGGAGCTGAAGCAACGCGGTGTACGCTGTCTGGGTGTTATTAACGCAGTTGGGTCAACGATTGCCCGCGAAGTTGACGGCGGAGTGTATCTTCACGCGGGCGCTGAAATATCGGTGGCAAGCACCAAGGCATTTACTTCACAAGTTGCCGCCTTGTTACTGATTGGACTGGTTATGGCGCAGACCAAAGGTCTTTCTTCGCGAGACCTAAACAGCTACATTAACGAACTCGATGCGCTGCCCGGCGAAATTGAACGTCTCCTCGCCGAAAAGCCGGATGAAATCAAGCAAGTGGCTGATGCCTACCAGGCGTACGATCACGCTTTCTACTTTGGCCGGGGACCGCTATTCCCTATTTCGCTCGAAGGGGCTTTGAAGCTTAAGGAAACGACCTATATCCATGCCGAAGGGCAGCCGGCAGGCGAATTAAAGCATGGCTCAATTGCTCTCGTCGACGACCGTTTCTTTGAAGTGACGTATATCGATGAAAACTGGCTACCTGAGAAATCGATGAGCAACGTAGCTGAAGTCCAAGCCCGGGGCGGACACGTGATAATCGTGACCAATAGCAGCCGAGAAATGGAAGCCGAAAACGTTATCCAAATCTCGTCGCAGCTCAGGCTTCTGACTCCATTGTTATTCAACGTGGTCTCCCAGTTGTTTGCCTACTACGTAGCCGTTATGCGCGGTAACGATGTTGACCAGCCACGCAACCTCGCAAAGAGTGTTACGGTCGAATAATACCACTCATCATCTCATGGCAGGTTGCTGAGCTCTAATGGTATACTCGTATTAACGAACATAAAGCTTAGTGGGCGAGCAGTAGGGAGACAATGGAAAAAATACTTGCCCTGGAGAGTTTGCGTGGCCTAGCGGCTTTGATCGTAGTGCTGACACACTTCGGCTATGCATTTTATCCAGCCATGCTTATCGGCGGCACCAGCGCCGTTATTCATTCTCGGTTTGAACAGATTATTCTTCACTCGCCGTTCAATATATTAATTAGTGGGCAATTTGCTGTAATCTGCTTTTTTGTGTTGAGTGGCTTCGTGCTGTCCTACGGATACTTTTCCAAAGCTATCGATCTTGTCACGGCGACCATTAAGCGGTACTTTCGACTTGCCCCAGTCGTGTTCGTATCCGTCTTACTTTCATACTTCCTTTTAAAACTTGGTTTGTATCAGAACATATCACTGGCGGCTGCTACTCAATCTGATTGGCTAGAGCAGTTCTGGAAAATAGACATCACGTTGCGCGACGCTCTCTGGCAGGGTATCGTTGGCACGTTTGTTATTCAACCTCAGCCGACAACATCCCTTAATCCACTTTTGTGGACGATCTATTACGAATTAATCGGGTCGCTTTTGATTTTCGCGTTTTTAGGTCTCGCAGGAAAAGACCGACGTCGCTGGATACTCTATGGTATATTTGCGCTTGTATTCCTAAACACATACTATTTTGCCTTCATTGTCGGGATGTTGCTGTGTGACCTTTTTGTTCATAGACAAGAATCATTTAGAGCAGTGGGCTATTGGCGAAAAGGCTACAAGATTGCCATGCTTGTTGGCGGTATAGTATTAGCTTCATATCCATCCTATCTCGCATCAGGTCTTGACTTGGGAATAGTTCCGGCCTCGCTAATACTATTTCCTGAAAGCGGCTTAAACCAAAATATCCTTTATACAACTGCTAGTGTCATTTTCATTGTCCTACTTCTCACAAGCCATAGGATCAAGACAATATTGGAACGCAAAGTGTTCGTGGCCCTAGGTAGCATGTCCTACTCTCTATATGCAACGCATTTGCTAATACTTGGGTCAGTAGGGGCTTCGTTTTTCCTGTGGTTTCAATCATTCCTACCCTACAATGCGGCAGCTTTGGCTACATTCCCTTGTTTTTTGGCCGCCGCTATCTTGGTCGCCTACCTATTCAGGCGCTACGTCGATGAGCCGTCCATATTACTAAGTCGTAATATTGTTACATATCTTAAGTTAGATACTTGGAAGCACCGGAAAGACGACTCGGTCGAGACAATATTATAGTGATAGTACGATTTTGTGAAGCTTCATAATGAAAAGCTCTTTCGAAAAGCGCTTTGCCTTGCGACGCAGTAATGCAGGCGAAAAAGAAATAGAGTCCAGCCGTTCAATTGCTGCTGCCACTGCATTGGCTGTCTGCTCGTCGAACAGCACGCCGCTTTCACCGTCCTGAACGATATCGAGCGAACCGCCCTTGGCATACGCAACAACCGGTGCGCCGGCAGCCATTGCCTCGACTTGAACGATACCGAAGTCTTCTTCGGCGGGGAATATAACACCTTTAGCCTGATTGAGCGCTTCGGCGACGGCTTTGTCGGATGCGTTACCGAACCGCTCGGTAAAGAATTCAACCGTCGGACCAGCCATTGCGACCAGCCGGTCATGCTCGCTGCCACTGCCGTAAACCCTTAGCGGCAAGCTTAGCTTCGTTGCAGCTGCCACCGCAAGATCAATTCGCTTGTACGGTACCTGGCGTCCGATAGCAACATAATAATCAGCACGTTCTTTCGATGGAGCAAAGCGGTCAATGTCGACCGGCGGATGGACGACCGTACTCGGCTGCCCATAGTAGCGGGTAATGCGTTTTTGTACTTCGGTCGAATTGGCAATGAACACATCAATATGCTGGGCGGCTTCATAATCAGCTCGCTTCAGGCCGGGGACCATTAGGGGCATCATCAACCGGACGAGCCAGTTCAGGCGGCCAAAGCCGGGGTCTTTCTTGTACTCATCGTAGTGGCTCCAATAGTAGCGGATTGGCGTGTGGCAATAGCAAATGTGGACTTGGCCGGCCCGCGTTTTTCTGACTTGCTTAGCCTCGGCACTCGAGCTGGAAATGATAATGTCGAAATCGGACAAATCGAGCGCACGAAAAGCGTTAACGCGGAGCATCGGAAAAAACTTATGGAGTTTGCGCAGAGGCTTGGGAAGATTCTGCAGGTAAGTCGTACGGACGTCGTAGTTTTTAAAGGCCGGAACATTTTCGGGAATGTATGTCGAGGTATAAATCGGTGCTCCCGGAAACGCCTCGGCAAGAGCCAGTACCACGTTTTCAGCTCCCGCCATGTTTGTGAGCCAGTCGGCAACGATGGCAATTTTTGGCCGGACAGCAGCCACTACTTGGCTCCCCGTGCCCTGATGACAACCCACAAGGTTTTAAACATAATCCTCAAATCAAGCCAGAAGCTCCAGTTCTGCGCATAAAACGTCTCAAGCTCGATTCGTTCATCAAAACTCAGCTCGCTGCGGCCCGACACCTGCCATAAACCTGTGACTCCGGATTTAACGCTGTGGAGCAAAGCGGCCTTGCCGTCGGAAAACTGCACTTCCTGCGGCAAAATCGGCCGTGGCCCGACCAGGCTTAGGTCTCCTTTTAGAACATTGAAAATTTGAGGCAGCTCATCAAGCGACGTGACCCGTAAAAAATTACCGAATCCTGTAATTCGCGGATCGTTCTTCACTTTGTGGTCGCGTTCGTATTCCTGCGCCAAATCTTCACGTCCCATTGCCCTAAACTCATCGGCGGCGTCCAAATGTGCCGTCGGTCGGTCGCGCATTGTCCGGAATTTTATTAGCCGGACCGGTTTTGAAAACTGGCTCAGACGGTCGGAAACGTAGAACACCGGACCGGGATTGAGCAGTTTCTGCAGGATGACGATAAGCAGCAGAATCGGTGAAAGGACAATCAGCAGAACGAACGATACGAGTGTGTCAAAAATCCGCTTTGCAATCGCACCCCAGCCAATGAGCGGCGTTTGGCTGACAGAAATCATCGGGTACCCAAGGAAGACGTCAACGGTATTCTTACCACTGTAGAACTCTGCCTCTCCCGGGATAAAACTGTATTTAATATGGTTAATCTGGGCTGCACCCAAAATACGCTGATTTCGCTCGCTGGAATCATACAAGTCGGTCTGGATGATAGTAGTAATATGAAGTCGTTTAATGACCGCCAGCGCTTCGTCGGTATCGCTGAAGTGCTCAACATCTAGGGTTTTTGGAACCAGCCGGGCCGGACAGTTCATAGCTACGACCTTGTAGCCGCTTTTTTTGGTCTGGGCGAGCTCATGTGCGATATCGCGGGTGGCTTCGCTATTGCCGATTACGAGTACGCGGCTGACACCACGGCCGAAACGAAATAGGAGACTGCGCAAGCTGCGCATTAGTTCGCGTTCAACGATGAGCAGCACAAAGGAACCGATAAGCGCGTAGGCAGCAACCAACCGGGCGGGGAAGAAGCGTTCGCCCGTAACATACTCCCAACCGATGACGAGGAGGATTCCAATTACCGAGCCAATGGCAATTTTGGTCCATTCAATAAGCCGCCGGTTATAAACGAGCGATGAATAAAGCCCAAGCGAGGCAAACGTCAGAATCCAAAAAGGGACAATCGTTAAGAATGTCAAAAAGTACGTCTGGGCGTAGACAGGGGCTAATAGCGGGCGCGGGTCATTTTGAACACGAATGACATACGCGATAGCAAAAGCCAGAACTAACACAAGTACGTCGGCAAACAGGAGTAGCAAGCTATAGAATTTGGTGTTTCGGCTTGGCATATCTAGGTAGCAGTATAGCATTTTCGCTATACTGGAGTTCAGATGAGACAAGGCGGATTAACTCAATGGTACGGATACGGCCTGCTGGCTGTACTTGGGCTAATCGTTTTGCATGCGCCGCTTTCGGTATGGGCTGGCAGCCTAATGCCTGACTATTCACTCGTAATTAAGTCCTGGAAAGAAATCGTGCTGCTGGCTCTACTGGTGTTCGCGGCGGCAATTCTTACCAAGCGTAAGCTTTGGCGGGCCATTCTGGCAGACCGGATTATTCAGCTTTGTCTGGCGTACGCTGGGCTGCACTTGTTACTGGCCGTCGTTATGCCGTCGGATGTACTGCCAACTATCGCCGGCTTAATGATCGACCTGCGGTTCATTGCCTTTTTCATGCTTCTTTACCTTGCCGGGTACCTGCTACCGGGGATGCTCAGTCGGGCACTAAAAGTTACGGGTATCGGCGCGCTTATAGTCGTGGGGTTTGGGATTCTTCAGATTACTATTTTGCCAGACGACTTTTTGCGGATAATCGGCTACGGCTCCGATACTATCCGGCCCTACACCACTATCGACCGCAACCCAGAGTTCGTGCGTATTAACAGTACGTTAAGAGGGCCTAATCCCCTGGGGGCACTACTGGTGGTGTACATAGCGCTACTGGTAGCGTACCTACGCCAGTACTGGCACACCAGGGCTAGTGTAGACAAGAAAATCATTACTATCGGTGGCCTCGCTGCCGCCGGAGTACTGTTTGCCAGCTATTCGCGCAGCGCTTACGTGGCAGCAGCGGTCGCCGTCAGTACGGTTTTAGCGAGTGTCTGGCGCCCATCTAATCGAGCGGTGCTTGTAGTAGCTGCCGGACTGTTACTTGCCGGAGCAGCTGCCTTCGGCCTGCAATCGACTGACTGGTATGCAAACGTCGTGCTGCACGAAGACCCGGAGTCGACTGTCATTAGTAAATCAAATCCCGAACATTTAAATTCGCTCGCAAACGGGCTAACGCGGGTCCTCAATCAGCCATTTGGCAGCGGTGTCGGCAGCACTGGTTCGGCCTCGCTATATGACGACGTGGCCGCAAATGACACTATTATCGAAAATAACTACTTGTTTGTCGCCCACGAAAGCGGATGGCTCGGTTTGGGAATATTTATTGCACTGTTTATCCTTGTTCTTCAACGGCTATGGCATCGGCGTACCGAGTGGGTATCGATCGGACTGTTTGCCAGCGGGCTCGGACTGGCGCTGATTGGGCTGCTTCTACCAGTTTGGGCCGATGATACGGTTTCGCTGGTGTGGTGGGGACTGGCCGGAGTGGTAATCGGAAGCGGTATAATAGGGGATGATGCAGCACGATCGCGCCAGCAAAAAACAGCAGGAACTACTTCAGTTCGTCGATAATTTCATAAAAGCTAACGGCTACGGGCCCAGCTACCGCGAGATAATGCGCGGCCTAGGGTACAAATCGGTCTCAACGGTAGCCATTCACATTGACAACCTCATTACTAAAGGCTACTTATTTCGACGGGACAAATCGGCCCGGTCGCTCGAAGTTGTCAGGCAGTCGGCTGCCCCGAATAGCTCGCCAGACCTCGAAGCCATGCTTAAAAAACATATTGATGCTCACCAGCTCAGCGTAGACCAGCGCCGAGTGGTAGCGGAGGCCATGAAAACACTTGGGTTTAGTAAACTGGCCGAGCAATTAGGTAATCCTGATGAAAAAGATAAACCAGCTTAAAACGTGGGCCGTACGCCACCGCCGGCCACTTATGAAAGGCGGCCTTGCACTGGCGGCACTCTTCTTGGTTGTCCAGGTGTTTTATCCGACTGACCGGTTGCCATTATTTGCCACGATTGACGGGGTAAACGTTAGCGCCTGGAAGCAACAAGATGCTACCTGGCAGCTCGACAATGAGCTTGCCAACCAAGCCATTAACATCCGTCTTGGCGACGCCAAAACTGCATACACCAGTGTCAAACCATCTGAAATCGGCCTTAAAGCCGAAAACAAATCCAGAGTGGCGACAGCTGATTATCCTTGGTACATGCGTATCATCCCAACCTCGCTATTATGGTATGGGCCGCTGCAAAGTGACCAAGCACCGCAGTACACGTCAGACGCAGCAGTTGCCAAACGTTTTGTAAATAAAACGCTCGGAACATCATGCAATATTCCAGCCAAAAACGCGTCGCTCGCTTACAAAGACAACACGCTACAGGTTGTACCGGCCAAAAACGGGGGTAGCTGCGAGGAAGCAGCCGCCGTAAAGGCATTACAGCAAGCGAAGCCAACGCTCGAACAAATTGCGTCTGTCCGCATTCCGGTAAAGACTGAAAAGGCCGCTGTTAGTGACCAAGCCGCCGAAAGTCTGAGAGACGACTTGCTTGGTGAGAGCAAGAACGGGGTGAACCTGATAGTAGCGAGTAAAACGAAGCAGCTATCACAGGCCGACGTACTGTCGTGGTTAACGTTTAAAGCGGATGGCGACACGTTAACATACGTAGTGGATAGCAAAAAAGCCGCTAGCTATTTTGCAAAAAACGTTACGCCAGGCATTAGTAAGCCAGCCGGTATAACAAAAATAACTACCCGTGATTTTACTGAGACATCAAAGTCCGTCGGGGCAACCGGCCAAACGTTGGCACTTACCTCGACGCTTGCCGACATAGAAAAAGTTCTTGATGGCGACCAAGAAGCGGCCACAGCTTTCACGACCAAGTTGCCGCCACGGGTCGAATATACCCGCAGCTACACCAAAACCAGCACCGGTATCGCTGCCCTGTTGAAGTTTTATGACGAAGACACGCCGGGTAGTTTTGGTGTGTCGTTTGTCGAGTTGGGTGGCCGTGGCCTCGCCGCCAGTCACAACGCCTCAACCCGGTTTACGACGGCTAGCACGTACAAACTGTTCGTAGCGTACGGTACGCTGCGCAAGGTTGATGCCGGCAAATGGAAGTGGACGGATGCTAACATAGCGAGCGGCCGAAACTTGGCTACCTGCTTTGATGACATGATTGTCAAAAGTGACAATGCCTGTGCCGAGGCGCCGCTAAAGAAGTATGGCCTTAGTCAGCTCACGAAAGATATCGCCGCGCTTGGGCTGAACAACTCCGGCTTTACGCTGGGCGATACGCCGCTGACGACGGCCGGTGATTTGACTCTGCTGCTAACAAAGCTTCAAAATAACCAGCTGCCGATAAAATCAGCGAGCCGCGACCGCTGGCTGGGAGCGTTGAAGCGTAATATCTACCGGCAAGGCATACCGGCTGGTGCCAGTGGCCAAGTGGCCGACAAGGTCGGATTTTTGAATGGGCTACTGCACGACGCGGCAATTGTCTACTCGCCAAAGGGGACGTACGTGCTTACTATTCTGACCGATGGCAGCAGCTGGGCTAACATTGCCGAGCTAACGCGCAAGATTGAAGCGCTTCGCTAGGTTGACGACCCCTTTCGACCCCGGTATACTACTACACTAGGTATTCCGGCGTAGCTCAGTGGTAGAGCGGGTCGCTGTTAACGATTAGGTCGCTGGTTCGAGCCCAGCCGCCGGAGCCAAATTGCTTACGCTTAAAATAGACTTCCTTTCGAAGTCTATTTTTGATTAACTAATGAATAATCACATACAACAAAGGGCATCAATGAAAAAACAAAAAGGTTTTGCACACATCGCTCTCTTTATAGTGGCATCCTTCCTAATTGTTGCCATACTTGGCCTTGTCTTCTGGCAAAAGTACATTACTAAGCAACCAAGCAATGAGAAATTACCCATCGGCAATACTAGATCATCAAAGCCTGATACTTTAACAAAAATTGATAGAGAAAATGTCACTAAGCCCGGTATTCGTGAAGCATTAAATAAAAAAAATTATTCTGGGCTCGAAGCCTATACGACAAATCCAATAGACGGTGCATATAATCACTCATCGCTTTCCTACGATGACAAATCCCCACGAACCTTAATCGATATGTTTTACGAATATGGGCATGCCGATAATTCACACATTAAAAGCTGGGATTTTTTTGAATTCTCTGACATCAAGGATGAAACTATACTCAAAGATGGCGCAGAGAAACCATCCATATTCAAGGGTTCATATGTTGCGGTAGGAGAGTCATCTAGCTCAGGTGTCCCTGATCAATATATGGCTTTCAGGATTAACGATAAGGGCTACATCGATTATATTTTATACGGTCTATTCTGGAGTAAATCAGCACCCTCGGCTGAATAATAGTTGCGAACTATACCGAAGTAAGGGAGGCCAAGTTGTTTATGTAAAATTGACTTCCATTTGGAGTCAATTTTTGATTAACTAACAATAATCACTCGCAACAAAGGGCATCAAACTATGACAAATCAAAAAGGCTTCGCACACGCATTCTTAATTATTGGACTATTAGTAGCGCTCGTCGGAGCACTCGGGTTTGTGTTTTGGCAGAATTTTATTTACAAAGAACCTGTTATTACTAAGACAGAGACCGTTGTAGTAACGAAACCCTCAGATGAAAACGAATCTGATACTAATAAAAACTTTACAGTTTTGACGGATTGGAACGCGCGTTTTCCAAGCGGCTCATATAACTATGAATTAAAAAAAGGATCTGACAGCGTTTCAGAGTACTATCATGTTACCACCGAGGAAATAAAAAAAGCATGCGGAGGAAACGAAGCTATTATTGGATCAATTATACGTTATGAAGCTGACACAAAGATGAGCGAAGGAATGTATGAAGGCATGACACCCAGAGAAGCTTTCGCCGATGCTACTTCTAAAGTTGTAACATCTAAATACATTTACATTTTTGCTGGGCCTCAAAGCGCGTGCTCGGAAGATGACCAAGCAAATAAAGTTCTTACAGACAATATAGCTCTGCTTAACACGCAATTTAAGAAGCTAGAAGAATTTTAGTTCTGCAAAGGCCCCACGAGCGGGCGCAGTGAAAACCTTAAGCACCGATGAGCTTAAGAGGCTTCTTTGGTATACTGAACAAAATGGTCAAACACCCAATAAACAAAAAAGTAAACTCAACTTTTGAAAAATTTGTACTACTCGTGGCTATTATTGAGCCACTATCAACATTGCCCCAAA
Source organism: Candidatus Saccharibacteria bacterium UBA2018 (assembly GCA_002335175.1). GTDB lineage: Bacteria > Patescibacteriota > Saccharimonadia > Saccharimonadales > Saccharimonadaceae > UBA1020. Next base: position 25,480 of record DDCA01000002.1, on the reverse strand, counting down.
TCTTTGAAACATTCCAATCGCGGGACGCGAGTTCGCTATCGCTTTTAAGCTGGATACTATTTGCCGGCGCTTCAGTAATCTGGCTGATTTACGGGATCAAGCTGAAGAGTAGGCCACTGATTGCTTCGAGCATACTTTGGATAAGTACCGAAGTGATCCTAATGATAGGTATTGTTCTTTACTCCTAAAGCCGAGGTTCTATTTCTTCAGCTTAGCCTGCTTATTAAGCACCCACTGAACAGAGGGGCTTATGGCTTTGTCCGTGCGGTGGATACACCCTATCCAGCAACACGGCCGGCGCTTGCCCTCGGCTAATTCCGTGGGTACACGTTCGACTCGCCGCTGCCTCGTCTCAATTAATTTGGCACCCTCGACCCAGCAAATCCATTCATTGCGAGCCAGTGGTGTGATGTCCTGCCATGCCGCCAAGCCCTCGGTATTACCAAGTAAGGCCTTTCGTAAATCTGCCGGCATCTTGTGAACAGTGCCCTCGGGCAAGGTCGCTGACTTCATGGCTATAGTATACCAACTGTATAGAAACGGCGTATACTGGAGTCATGAAGAATATGCAAAACATCACAACCAAAGTATTTGTTTACGCGTCGCTGACGTTTGGCGTGCTTGGCGTCATAATGGTCCTGTCGGGCATGGAACCAGATGAAAAGAACACGGGCATCGAGCTGGTTATAGGCAAACTGTTTCAGGTGAGTGTCTTCGTCATCCTTACTTCGTTCGCACTGAGCGTCGCGAGCAAATACTTAAACAGCAAATCGTAACGCTTGGACTTCGGAAAAGCAAAGCGTATTTCTTTGGTTGTGGCGTATAATCATAGCTATTAAGCGATTCATAATGAGCGGAGGGAAATATGTCAAAAAACGCAGTCAAAGTAGCCGAGCACGGTCCATGGGGATTTTTCCATTTTCTCGCTTATATTGGCGCCGCAATTTACTTCATATCTGAATCAAATGGCGGATTTTGGGAAGTTATTCTCGGTCTGTTGCAGGCTATCGTGTGGCCGGTATATGTGGTTTACCATGTGCTAAGAGTTCTGGGCGCCTAGGCAGCTAGCGAGCTCATTTATTCTTGGTTGGAACTTTAGCTTCGATGACACTAAGCAAACTGGCTGGTGTCATCGATGATTTTAAAAGAGTGGTAGAAGCGCCAAGCGCTGTGACGGTCTTGTCAATTTCCTGGCTGGCCATGTTACTGAAAACGATAACGTTGGTGGTTGGTTTTAGGTCCTTTTTGTAGTGCTTTAAAAATTCAATGCCATCCATCACCGGCATGTGGAGATCGAGCAGAATGACGTCGTAACGGCTCGAACGGGCCAGCTTCAAGCCCTCCTTGCCATCAAAGGCAGACGCGACTTTATGCCCCTTCAGCTTTAATAAGTAGCTATAGGCATCTTGGAGGGCATGGTCGTCTTCGATGATAAGAATCTTCATACTTAAACGGCTCTTTTTGCCGCGCTTGATGATAGCGGCAGCTTAACGTTGAAACTGGTACCCGAGCCAACTTTCGACGTAACCGAAAGCGAGCCGCGGTGTAAGTCAATAATATACTTTGCGAGATATAAACCCAACCCTGACCCACCAATCGGACCGGCGGTCGTACTCTCGAGCCGGGAGTATTTTTTAAATAGCCGTGGTAAATCATCATCGGCGATACCAATACCTGTGTCGGTAACCTCTAGGTACGCCAATGTTTTTGACGAGTCGGTGGCAATAGTAACCCGGCCGTTAGCAGGGGTATATTTGATAGCATTACTGACTAGGTTATCGATTACCATCGTCAGGTAGCTTGGATCGGCGTACACCATCAGGATTTGCGGTGATCGTTTAAAACGCAGACGTAGCTTTTTGCGCTTGGCCTCATTTGCATGGTATTTCAGAATAGACGAGACAAGGAAATTCAAATCGACACGCTCTTTTCTGATAGTCAGTTTGCCGGATTCGACATTGGCGAGGCTGAGGAGCTTGTCGATAATAGCCAGCTGGTGATTGTTGGAATCATAAGCTTTCTTTAAGAAGTCTTTTTGCTTACGTGAAACCTCGCCGGCTGCTCCGTCGAGCAGTAGCGAAAGATATGACTTTACACCGCTGGCTGGCGTGCGTAGCTGGTGGGATGCAAGTGAAAGAAATTCTTTTCTGGCATCATTCAGGCGGTATGCTTCGGAAATATCTTGGGCCGTACCTGCGAGCTTAATAACCTTGCCGCCCAATCGGTCGACATAAGGCTGCCCTTCGCCGTGAATATATTTGACAGTGCCATCCGGCAGCAGAATCCGGTGGTCCATATGAAACGGCTGCTTAGTTTTGATTGCGGCCTGAATTGTTTTGCCGACATGTTTTCTGTCATCAGGATGGATAAGCTGCACGTATTGGTTATAGCTAATGTTCGAGCCGTCAGGCTGGAGACCAAAAATCGTATGCAGCTCTTTTGACCAAGAGATGGTATCACTACCAACGTCCCACTCCCAGCTGCCAAGCTTTGCAATCTCCTGGGCTCGGAGCAAACTCCTCATATTCTCACTGGCTTGATGCTCTTTTTCAATCAACAGGCGGGTAATAAAGTTGATTGCCAGGGCAATAACCAGCAGAATTGCCGAGAAGAAAAAGATTGAATTGATGACGTAGGGAAGATTAGTCCGCAGCGTAGGGTCGAGTGCGCCAAACGAGGTCACGATGCCGGCATAGTCGAGCGCTAACATGACGGTGTAGGTTAGGGAGCAAAACGCTGCAGTAATAAACGCTGCAAACCGGCCAAATATAGCCGACGACATGAGAATCGGAATAGTGTAGAGGATTGGGCTGCGGCTTTCAACACCACCTTTGGTAAATATAAGGAGTGATATAAGTGCAACATCGAGAATCAGCCAAACGAACGCAAGTTTTTTATGATAGGCTTCATCGGACCGCAGCAGGGATAAGATGTAAAAAGCGGCATTACTTAAAAGCGCTCCCATAAGCAGGAGCGAATCTTTCTGAACTTCCGAAGTCCAACCGTCAAAGACGTACTGTGTGAGAATGCCGGGGATACCAACGCCGAGCAAAAAGAACATTCGAACAATGACATACCATTTAGTCCGCTCGGATATGTCAGGCGCTGCTGCGTTTGTTGCTGCCAGTATCATGTGCTTTTAGTATAACGTAGATGCGGTACTACCTCTGGGAGCGTTCAAAATAATTTCAAGCTGTGTAGGCTTAGTCCGGCGCTGGGTTTGCACCAGCGCCGGACTAAGTTGTACCCGACAGGAGACCCTTAGTGACGTGTTCGCGGGCGCAGGGCGTTCGCGGAGCCCCTGAAGCCGTAGGGGTCGGGCATTCCGGGAAATCGTTGGATCTTCTGGTCGTTCTCGGCACCCGTGTCGGTGACGAACGTCCCGTACTTGAACAGCTTCCCGATTGCACCTTGTTCAATGTCGGCGAGCTCCAACCGGGTAATCGGAACACTCGGTGTGCTGTCTGTTCGCGGAAGCCAGGTCGGCCAGATCTTGGCGTTGAACCAAAACTCGTTTGTCAGAACGGAGTACCGGCTCTGCCAGCTGACCCAGACCCAGACAAGCACGAACGCCGTAACCAGACTGACAAGCATCGGCACGCCGTAGGGAACTTCGGGATCTACACGGGTAGCCGTATCGTCCGGTTGAGAACCCAAATCAACTATGTCAAAACTGACGGGGTTGACCATCAGCCAGATGAGCGCTGTCATCAGCACAAGGTAAACACTAGTGACGAACGCGAGCCGCACGACCAGGAACACTTTGCTCGCCCGGTTGACCCGGTTGATGACGTCGTTGACTTCATCATCTTCGGGGCGTGGGAACAAAAGCAGGCGGATGCGCTGTTCGGCTTGGCTCCCAACTGACGATTCGCGGATCTCGATGTTCAGCTGGGCCGGGTTGAGCTCAGAGTTTTGGTGGACTCTGTGCGCAAAAGCTCGGAGCGCAGTCGCGACCACGAAGCCGACGCAGCCGACAGCGATGAACGTAAACGCGGCGTGCGTGGGAGTTGCCATGGGGAACGAGTTCACCATGGCGGCACAGTACAGCCCGAGCGCGAACGACGCCCCCAGGTGTAACATGGTCTTAGCCATTGGTTTCTCCTTCGGATTGTCGGGTACGCCCGGGAATCATTACTGTCCCCAGGTCTATTTACTATTTATACAACCGTCTTTACATCTTTGCAATTTAACAGGAGTAGATTGAGCAACGTAAAATTGCTTAAAATACAAATTGATGATATTATCAAATGAAAATAACCCTGGTACGTGCCACAGGGCGAGTGATTGTGGTTCGATTACGCTGCTGACAACCGCGAATGTCAGTGTTTCAACGGCGCAACCGGACGAAAATCCGGCTCCATTGCACTTTGTCATGCTCCAGGCTTCCATTCTTGTGGTTGGTTACTGCCGCTTTGCCGATGATGCCTCGCCGGCAGAGCGGCAGAAGCCAACCCCCCTAAGAAAGCAACCCGTAGAGTAACGACATATGAGGTGGAGAAAGTGCACCTTAACGTTTGTAACTCTATCCATTCCGATACAAGTGAGAGGTGATCCGCATGTCGCAGCCCCAACTGCGTGGCTCGGGACAACCGGGGGGTTACCTCCGTGCTCCCGAACCGCCATCCTGGAGGCCCGGCGCTCCCAGCGCCGAGTCACCACCCGTCAAGCAGAAGCGACGGATGAAGCCGCCCAAACGGCAGAAGTCACCCAAGCTGCCGCTCTCAGAGCGGCTGCCTGAAGGTGTCTACGACAGCCGGCCGCGCTACAAGCGCTTCGTACTGCACTGGCTCTACTTCTGGACGTATGCGAGGCTCGGCCTGTACCGGCTGAAGTTCGCTCCGCGTCCGATCGTCTCGCTCCGTGAGCAGTTCGATCGCAACGACCGGGTCATCTTTGACCTAGCCAGCCGCAAGCGTGCTTGTGGTGCTACCGCCAATTCCAAGGGCGGGGCCGGCAAGACGCCGACGGCGACCAACTTGATTGCGACGCTCGACGAGCACGGCAAGAAGAGCACGCTGCTGATCGAAGCCAACGAGAACGCCGGCAATGCCGCAGCGATGCTGGGAGTCGACCGCGACGAGACACTGACGCTCAGGGCATACCTGGCAAGCCTCGAAGCATTCGGCAACCATGACGCGCTAGACAGTGCCCTTGGGCACCACAGGCACACGTCGGTGGCTGTCATCGCGTCTGACCCGAACTCCAACCGGAGCATAACGGGCAAGCGGTACGTGGAGGGCGCCATCAACGCCACCCGCTGTTACCGTGCCGTCATGCAAGACCTTGGCAACGGCCTCGCGAACCAGTCCAACCTGGGAGCGATGCGCGTGGCTACGGTCCCGTTCGTGGTCGCCTGCGCGGCGAAACCGACGTCGTTCAGCGATGCTGACTCGACGTTCGTGGCATACCGTGACGGGCACAAGCTGAACGACAAGATGGTGAACAAGACCATCGTGGTGTTCCTGGGCATCAAGCGGCGCGAGCTGCCGAAACTCATGGAACAGTACGGGTTCAGCTTCGCGCTGGAGCAGATCATGACGATCTCGTACGACCGCCACATGGCCAAGGAAAACCCCGTCGATCTGGCGAAACTGCGTCTCCGCACCCGTGTGGAGCTGCAGCGAATCGTCATCCGGTGGCTCGAGCAGTCGCCCGACAAGACCGACCCGGTGCTGAGGAGCGTCGAGGAGGTCTTCGAGGAGTACTCCGATGACACCGAGTTCGACGGGGAGTCCAAGAACGAACCGGGTCTCACCGAGGCCCGGTAGGTCACTCTTCGGAGTGATACCCCCCACAATCCTCTGAAGGAGGTGAAAAACATGACGTCTCTGATCCTCATGGTCGGTTCGTCAGTGCAGGCAGCCGACAAGTGCCCCAAGCCGAACGATGGCATCTGGGGTGGCATCCAGTCCAGCGCTGACTGGCTGCAAGGGGCGGCGCTCGGGTTCGTCCTGGGCGTCTGGCCTCTGCTGGTCCTCGGTCTGATCGTCGTCGCACTTCTGGCCATCTTCGGTCCCGACAACGGGGCCAAGTGGTTCAAGAAGATCGCCGTCGTTCTGGGAATCGTCATCGGGGGTGCACTCGTGCTCTCGATTGGCGATTCCATCATCACCAACGTCTACAAGAACTGCTGACCCATGCCCAGGGGCGGTGCGGTCACCCGCCCGCCCCTGGGTCACCCCCACCCGTAAGGGAGCTAAGTCATGTACCCAATGATTGACCTCTGGCCGTTCCCGGACATCCCGGGGCCAAGCGACTGGGTGGAAGCAATCGCTGGCATGTTCTTCGACTCCCAAACCGGGATGCTGAAGTTCGCCATCAAATTGCTCTTCACCACCGCGCCCCCACCGCCCGGTGTGGTCGAGTCCGACTGGTTCAGCTACCTTCTGGGAAGCTGGACAAACGTCGGCATCAACTTGCTGTCGCTCGTTATCCTGCTGACGTACACAGTCCTGCTGCTGCGTCTCGGGAAAGACTTCGGGCGCACCAACGTCAAGCTGTTCGGAAGCATCATCGGCATGGCGCTGTTCATTCGGGGCTACTACCCCGTCTACGCCACGTTTTACAAGCTGTCCCACGAGGTCAGCGTTGCTATCTCCGAGTACTTCACCGAAGGTGGCAAGGACTCCTTGATTGACCAGTTGACGTCGTTGGCAAGCCCAGGCGACGTCATCGGCCAACTCGTCGGCTTCTTCATCGCCTGGCTCATTACCTTGGCGGTGGCGGCCTGCTCAATTGGCCTGTTCGTCCTGACGCTGGTGGTCAGCTTGGTGTACCCGGTTTTCCTGGTGCTCCGTCCTGTCCACCGGTTCTTCGAGAGTGTCTGGCATTGGCTGAACGCGGTCATCGTGACCGTGTTCGTATCACCGCCGTTGATGGTGCTGTCGCTCAGCGTCTGCGTCTACGGAATCAACAAGTCCGAGAATGTGCTGCCGACCGGTGAAAGCTACGTAGGAGTCGTGAGTGAGATTGTTGCTCTCCTCTTCTGCACAGCGACACCGCTTCTCATCCTTTGGCTGGCCCACAAGCGGTCGGTCGAAGTGTTTGGGAGGCTGGACAGCGCAATCGAAGGTGCGGTCGACATCCGCAGCTCCGAGCCGCTGACCGTCCGCGAAGCCGAGAACCGTATCTCTGAAAGCCACGGCTCGGTGATACGTGAAATCGGTACCGCCACGCTCGTCGCATCCATCGACGACAAGCCCGGTGAACCAATGTCCCGCCGTCTTGCCGACATCGCTGCCACGGTAGCGACGTCGACCGGACACCTGGAAGTGGCCGCGGTCGCCCAGGCTGCCAAGAGCCGCATTCCCGACCAACCGCAGAAAGGAGGTGGCGCAGCATGAGCACCACTTCGGCACCGCCCAAGTCACACGTCAACAGCGAGCCCGGCTTGCGCCACCCCATCGTTTCCAACTGGACCGCGGGAGACGTCGCCGTACTGATGCTGTCGGTGACCGGGTTCGTCGTCCTGTTTGGGCGAACAAGCCTGGCCTACGCACTCACGATTGGCCTGCCGCTGCTGGCGCTTAACTTGCGTTGGCAGTACGGGCGAGTCTGGTGGGAGCTGTGGTGCATGCTGAAGGACGTCTACATCTACTTCGGACTTGGTGATACGCTGTATCTCGCCTCCAGCGAGGACGACAGCGGCGTCATTCGGCGGTTCCTGCGCCAAAAGCGCTACCGCCGTCCGAAGAATCGGTTTGTCTGGCCGATCAAGCACACGATCGTGGAGGCGCTGGGTGAGCGCTACGGCATCATCCAGCAACTCGACCGGTCATTCGACCACATCCCCGTTAGGGGACACGGCAGTGACTTCTCGGCCTTCAACCACGACCGGATGCACGACGTCAGCAACAACCTGGCCTACAACATCGACCAAGTTGCGGCGACAGCCGATGGGAGTGGCTTGAAGGTCGGCATGTCCTATGTCCGGCTGACACGGCCCTCCAACTCGTTCAAGGCAGAGACGTATTTTGCCTTGAATGGCCAACCGCTGGTGTTCGACACCGACCAGTTCGAGGTCGATGACGCTACGGCAGAGACGATGGCTCGGCTTCGCGAGAATGCCGACCAAATCACTGCTACACAGCGTGCCAACGGTGCTGCCGAGACCTGGCAGCTGGCGGTTGCCACCATCAAGCGCACTAGCGAGATGGAGAAAGCCGCGAAAGGCCAGCTGGATGACCCCCGTCTCTATGACTTGCCGCTCATTGAATTGGGTCGGCAGGTTGTGGAGGCCATCAACGGGTCCGGCATGCGGGTCCGGGATGTTCACTGTCTCGGGTACCTGGAGCTCTGTCAGCTGATCCGCGGTTCGTACGACGTCACCAATCTGTCGTTCCACGACAGCCGCTTCGGTGACAGGATCGAACTCGTCAGCGAAGCGGACGTGGCCGATCCGGATAGCCCGTACCAGGCCGAAGACCTTGGTACGCTCAAGGACCCGTTCCCGGTCGCTCCCCATGAATCCATCGTGGTCGGTAGTGACTTCGCTTGCCTTGACGGTAACTGGATCTCAACCATCATTGTCACCAAGCGGCGTGAAGTGTTCCACGTCAGTGAGGTCCAGGAGATTTACCACCACCGCGCCCCGCGGGGCGTGTGGAGCTCGGCCGTCAGTGCAGGCCAGACGATTTCGGGCAGTATGGCGACTAACGTGCTGGTATACCAGCAGCGAGCCACTTCCGGCATCCGCCGGGGGCTTCTCGGAGGCCGTCAGGAGATTGAACACCCGAACACGCAAAAGCGGCGGCATTCGCTCAAACAGCAAGCCGAGCTGATGTCGCAGTCGTCGCTTGCCCAGCAGTTCAATGACGTTTTTGCCGTCGTCGCCCCTTCGAGGGAAGCGATGGTGAAGGGACGTAATCATCTGTTGGGTACGCTCCGGAACAACGGGTACAAGTGTCGGGTCGTCAAGGGCAGGTCGAGGCAACTCGACGGTGCCATCACCGGCGCTCTTGGAATCCACCGGCTCTAGAGAGTTACAACGGAGATGCACCACGGCTTCGGCGCGGGGACTACTACAGTCCTCCGCCGAAGCCGCATCACCATGTTAGCGGTTCGACCCTCAGGCTACGAAGCAGCCGGAGCGTCGAGGAGCTAACCCGGCCCCTCGATCTACACCTTAACAACTAGGCAAAGGAGAGTTGTCGTGAGTATTCGCGCAGCCCACCACCGGGCCCCGACTGCCCAAATGACGACGGCCCATCCTTTTGGAGGGCCGGGTCACAGCTACCGCGGCGGCATGCCGATGGGGATTTACGTCCCCAGCAACGAAGACTGGTACTTCGATGCGTTTCAAGAAAAGGCTGAGGGCATCGTTCCGTCGTTGAACGGACTGGTCCTCGGCGGAAAAGGCGTCGGCAAGTCAACCGGCTTCAAGGAAATCGCCGCCCGGCTTGCTACCATCGGCGCCGGCCACGGCCTGATGCGCATCGCTATCAACGATCACAAGTCGGAGGGCGAGAAGAGCGAGTATGCCAAGCTCGGCGAGTTCCTTGGTTGCGACGTGTATGACATCGCAACCAGGAGCGTCAACATTTTCGAGCCTCGGCTCGAGCTTGGAGAGCTGAACACGCTGGAGATGGCAATCATGCTCTGTGAGCATGTCGCCAAGGCACCGCTCATCGGCAGCCCATTCGATGCGCTCAAGATTGCCGTGAGCCGGATGATGGCAACCGAACCGACGCTCTGGTCAATCCAGACGCTGATGAAATTCGGCCTAAGCCTCACCCCTGACGACATCGATGCCTACTACACCGGTCTCCATGACCGGATGCGGGGGCAGATTGCTGAACGCATCACCCGCTACGCAGAGAGTGGCGCAGACCGAGCGCAGGTCGAGGGGCTCGAAATGAGCTTGGCGGCCATTTACGATCGGTCGGACAATGTCTCGCATCAGGAAATCGTGCAGTCTGGCGAGCACATCGCTTCGCTGCTCGGTACGCTGATGGAAGGCAAGTACGGCCGGATGCTCGGCGGCGGCGACTCGCTGTACGACATGCTGAACCAGATGGCGATCATCAAGGATTGGCGTGGCGTCAGCAAGGAGGCCGTGTCGTTGATGCGTGCCATCGACCACCGGCTCGAAATCAACGCCATCGAAAGGGGCCTACACAACCTCTATCCGAACCTCGAGCTGGACGACGAGGACCACCAGTCAATGGAGGACCTCGCCTACGCCCGTGCGAAGGCGCTGAAGAGCAAGATTTCACGCAGCGTCCGAAAGCTCAGCCTGTCGGGTTCACACCGTTTCAGCGACTACCGGAAGGGTGGCATCGGCAGCGAGCTGTGGAGTTACGGCCAAAGCATTCTCGACGACATGGGGTTCTTCCTGATCGGCACCCAGCCGAACAAGAAGGAGTACCTCGACGAACTCCAGGACCGACTTAACATTTCGGACCTGGACAGGAGACTGCTGCCGGACTTGCCGCCACGCATCTTTGGTCTCAAGCTCGGCGAAACCGAGCCGCTGACGTACGTGCGGTTCATCCCAACTCCGATTGAGCTCGGGCTTATCCAGACTGAGTCGGCCAACGAAGACATGGTCAACCGGCCCGGACTGGATAGGAGCAAGTACGAACGCGTTGCTCGGGAAACCGGCTTCGCGCTCAAGGCCGGAGGATCCAGCCATGTTTGACAGGGTCAAGCTCAGGTATGTTCTTCTGGCCGCGACCGCGGCCTTGTGCCTGGCACTCATTGTCTGGAGCTATGCAGGCCGGGGAGGCGAACCATCACCTTCCCGGCCTGCTGACCAGACACCGGCTGAGACTCAATCGGCCTCACCGGAACATGGCGATGGCGGGGAATCAAACCCGCTTACCCATGATCAGGTGATGCTCGATCGGCAAGTCCGAGCTTTCTCGCCGCTCTATTTTTCCTTGCCTCCGGCATCCAGTCCGGACCAGGTGCAGGAGATAAACGAGCAGATACGCGAGAAAGTGACGCCCTACGCGACGGAGCATTTTCTCCAGACCGCACGGTTCGGTTACGGTTCGTCCGAAGCCGACTACGCCATGCTGGAGGAAGGGGCTTCATTGAAAGCAAAGGCGCTGACGGGTCTCGTTGGCATCTTTCTGGACCGCAACACGGCCCGGGGAGTCGTCAAGCTGCATGTCACCAAGTATGACCGTGGCGGCCACGCCGTTACGTCATTCAACTACGACCAATTCATGACGTGGGTCAGGCAGGGTGATACCTGGCTGATTTACGAAGCTCCGCGCACCTAGGAGGTGATGAGAGTGAAGCGCATGATCATGGTGGCTGTTGCCATCCTGTTCAGCCTGATGTTTGGCTTGGTCGGCTGCCTGGCAATGCTTGGAGGAGTTAACTCCAGCCAGTATGCCGCATCATTGCCCTGCGTAAGGATTAACAACGGGACAGAAGTGGCGGCTGCAGCCAGCGCGACACTCTCTGCCTCTTCTTCGGCGGAAGCCGATTCCGAACAGCCGCGGCAAGCAAACAACGCTGCGGCAGAGACTGACTGGTGGGAAGGCCTGACCGTCAAGGGTGGGGCGATGAACGAGGGTCAAGCGGCCATCGCCGCTGAGATCACCGGCATCGTTGCCGGCAGGACCGAGATCTTCGACCCGTACAAGCAGCGAGTTACGGTCATCGCTCTGATGACCGGTATCGTCGAGTCGGAGCTTCAAAACCTGCCGTACGGTCACAGTGACAGTGCCGGCGTGTTCCAGCAACGGCCGAGCCAGGGCTGGGGCACGTACGAGGAGGTCACGAACGTCAACTATGCGACGAACAAGTTCGTCGACGTTCTGCTTGAACAGCCGAATTGGCAAACCCGTCCTTACGGTGAGCTGGCTCAGGCTGTCCAGCGGTCCGCTCATCCGGACCGCTACGAGCAGTACCAGCCGGAAGCCGAAGCAATTTATGCCCGGCTGGCCGGATCGCCGTACGTACAGACCGCCGACAACTGCACCACTCTCGACAATGTCTCACGGCTCGAACAAGCCATTTTGGCAGCGTTGGGTATGGTGGGAGATCCCTATTCATGGCAAACCAGTCGTGAATACGATGGCGCCGGGTTCGTCGAGGAAGCCTTCAGGGCTGCCGATGTCGACCTGCCAGGTTCCATTGAGGAGCTTGCTGCGTACGAAGGCGACGAAGAAGCCGGAGTCGAGACAAGCTTTATCCCTGCCCAGGACTTTATCTCGGGCAAGGCGGAGCTGACACGCGGCGACATCGTGCTGACGGCCAAGAAGGGCGGCAATGATCCATCCGACGCCACGGGTGCCGGGATTTACATCGGATCATCTGTTCCCGGGGAACTGTCGATCGCAACGTACAACGTGCTCGGCTCGACCCACACCAAGGGGACGGGAGAACCGGGCGTCGTACGGATCGAGAAGGCCGTCAAGTTGATTCTTGAACATGGCTTTGCGGTCGTCGGCCTTCAGGAACTACAAGCCGATCAGCGCGCCAAGCTTATGAACCAGCTACGTCCGTTCGGCTACGAGATTTACCCTGACCCGCCGAACTATGGGCGAAATGGGGCGGCGCCGCCCAAAATCCACTCCGACAACTCAATTATCTGGGACACCAACCAGGTGACTGCAGTCAAGGGAGCGGAGAGTCGTCTCGAGATGCCGTACACCCACCATGGCATCCGACGCGACATCCCGGTCGTCCTGCTGCGTGACAACACAACCCAGCAGGTGTTCTACGTGGTCAACACTCACGACCCGGCTGGCCCCCTGTACGGACACCCGCGGCTGCGTTGGCTGAACGCCAAACAGCATGCGGCTGATATGGACAAGCTGGTGGCAGAAGGCAAGCCCGTCTTCTTCACTGGCGACTTCAACTCCGGCTTCGGGGTACGTACGAGGGGCAACACGACCTACCAAGATCTGCGACCGAACCTGACGTGGTGCATTATGACCGAGTCGGGGAGCATGCTGAATGCCTACGATGCCTGGAAGGGCCGAGGTGGGATACAGGCTGACGGTACCGTTGAAGCCTGTCCCCAGCAAACCACGGCCGAGAGAGGTATCGGCGTCGTCGATCACGTGTACGTGTCCTACGGCGTGCCGGTCTCGGATTATCAGGTGATTCCAGTCAACCGAGCCGTCACAGGCTCGGATCACCCGGTCGTCTATGTCCAGGTTGGTTCCGGCGAGAAGCCGGTCGAACCGACGGAGGGAGAACTCGGGCTCTACGTCGGTCCGAAACCTCCTGACGGTACCATTGGTTTGAGGGGCGTCTCTCCAAAACGGCTGGTCGGCGTCATCCGCCTGACCATCTCGTCTCCAGAGCTGGAGCAGGTGGTCGTCATTAGCGGCGATTGGACACTACCGGTCGCGAAGCCATATACCCTGACGGCCGGTTTCGGTGAATGTGGCAGCCTGTGGGCGAGTTGTCATACCGGGCAGGACTTTGCTGCACCGGTTGGCACGCAGGTCTATGCAGCAACTAGCGGCGAGATTGTGTCGGCTGGCTGGGCGGGAGCCTATGGCAACCGCATCATCATCCGTTCGCCGGATGGTCTTGAAACCTGGTACTGCCACTTGAGCAGCTTTGATTTTGAAGACAGAGTTGTTTCAGTCGGCACGCCAATCGGCAAGATGGGCTCATCCGGTAACACAACCGGTTCGCATCTGCACTTTGAGGTGCGTCCAGGTGGCGGAGCGGCAGTCGATCCATTGGCTGTTCTTCGCGACCAGGGTCTTGACCCATGATGTAGGCTTCGAAAGAGGTTTACGTCCCCAGTTTGACGGGAAGCTTTAAACCGTCACGCCCAATCCGGACTCATTGCTCCGGATTGGGCAACCAACCATGGGCTTAACTGAAAAGTTGAGGTCGTGGTTGGTATAATAAAGAGAGATGATAGATGTTTCTTGTGAGATAGTGCGTGACTGCTAGGATTGATACGACCAGGAACCGGCTGACGAAACTGCTGACGCGTCATAATGAAACGCTGGCAGAGCTTAAGCGTTATAAAGAGCTGGTTGAAAATGTTCAGGATTACGCTATTTTTTTGATGGACAAAAATGGATACGTCCAGACATGGAACAAAGGTGCCAAGAGAACTAACGGCTATTCGGCATCCGAAATTATCGGCAAGCACTTTTCGATCTTTTACCCGAAGGAAGATATAAAAAAGCAAAAACCCCAACAGGAGTTAATAGATGCCCAAAAGTTCGGCCGGATTGAGGACGAAGGCTGGCGCATCCACAAAGACGGCAGTAAGTTCTGGTCAAATGTCATCATCACGGCATTATTTGACGATAGCGGTACGTTAACGGGCTTTGCCAAGGTAACGCGTAATTTAACCGAACGTAAAATCCAGGAAGACAAGCTTAAAAAAGCTAACGTCCTTCTGAAGCGTCAGCAAGAAGAATTAAAGCGGTTGAATGGAGCAAAAGACGAGTTTATTTCGTTAGCCTCCCACCAATTACGGACCCCGGCAACTGCCATTAAGCAACTGCTCGGCATCATATTGGAAGGCTTTGCGGGTGATGTACCGCCCCATTTGCTGCCGCCCATACAAAAGTCGTACGAAAGCAACGAACGTCTGATTAGAATCGTCAACAGCCTCCTTAAGGTGGCTCAGATAGATGCCGGCAAGGTTGTCCTCGATAAAACCGACGTGAAGATAAATGACTTGGTCCGAGACGTTATTTTGGAGCAGCAAAAAACGATTCTTGCGCGCAAGCAAACAGTTACGTTCGTACCAAAGAACGTATCTTTGACGGTGCAGGCCGATCCGCAATATTTCAGAATGGCACTCGAAAATCTCGTTGACAACGCGTCGAAGTATACGTTTGATGGCGGTACGATAGAAGTTACGACGAAATCCCAAAAAGACGATATCGTCGTGGCGATTTCGGATAACGGCGTGGGAATTGCTTCGGAAAACCTCGCCTCGCTATTTGAAAAATTCCAGCGGATTCCTAATGACCTCTCACAGTCGGTGGTCGGCAGCGGGCTCGGTTTATATTGGGTGAAGAAAGTTATAGAATTACACGATGGCCGAATTGAAGTAAAATCAGAAGTAGGCAAAGGCACAACATTTACCATTTATCTCCCAAAAAGGAAGTAGCATCATGCACAAGATCCTAATCGTCGAAGACGAAGATATTTTACGAGAAGCATATTATGCTACATTGTCATCACAAGGATACCAGTGTGACGTAGCCGAAAACGGCAAGGTCGCGCTGGAAAAATGCCAGACGACGACCTACGACTTAATTCTACTTGACCTCATGATGCCGGTGATGAGCGGCGTGAAGTTTTTAGAGAAATTCATGCCGAACGTACCCGATGGGACAGAAGTGGTTGTTCTTAGCAACCTTTCGTCTGGCGTTGAACTGGAACAAGCTATGGACCTCGGTGTGTACCGGTGTCTCTTGAAGTCCGATGTTTCACCCAAAGAGCTCGTTGCGGCTGTCCGCAACGAACTCGGCGACGAAGGATAGAGGCGTGTGAGTGAGCAAAGCGAAGAAACCCGGCTAACGGAAGCCCAGCTCAAAGAAGCACTCTCAAACGAACTGGTCGGGTCATGGCTTTGGAACATTCAGAAAAACAAAGTCGTTACCGACGAGCGGATTGCACAGGCATTTAACGTTTCACCAACCAAAGCTCTCAAAGGGCTGCCGCTCAGCACATTTTTAAAAGCAATTTATCTAGACGACCGCCAGCGGGTCGAGAAAGAAATACAGAGCAGCCTAAAAAGAGGTAAGAAGCTTAGGATTGAATGCCGGATTGGCGGGCCTGGCAAGACGCACAGATGGGTAGTAGCACGGGGAAGTATAGAGCGTGACAAAGCCAGCCTGCCCATTACCGCCAAAGGCGTGATTATTGATATTACCGACCGTAAAGAGATTGAAATGGCGCTAAGTGAAAGCGAAAGCCGCCTACGGTTTATGGCTGACACCGTTCCACAACTACTATGGACAAGTGATACCGAAGGCAATATCGATTACTATAACAAACGGTGGAAGGATTTTACCGGTCTTAGCCTTGGAAACGTTGAAAGGGATCGCCGCAGCAAATTGCTGCATCCTGATGAAAGGGAAAAGGTTGAGAAGACCTGGAACCATTCAATAAAAACCGGCAAGCCATATGAAATGGAATACCGGCTCTACCATGCCGATTCCGATTCGTACTTGTGGGTAATCGGCCGGGCGGTTCCCTACCGTAACAAAGCAGGGAAGATTATTAAATGGTATGGCACCGCCACCGAAATTGACGAACAAAAGCGGTCTGCCAATATTCAGCGCTACCTCGCAAACGTTTCAAAGGAGTTGGCGTCATCGATGGACTACGAGACAACCCTTCGGAAGATTAGCCAGCTCTGCATACCCGAAGTGGCTGACTGGTGCTCGGTTGAGTTACTAAATGACGATAACGAAATCGAGCAGGTCAGTGTTGCCCATATAGATCCAAAAAAAGTATCATTAGCCAAAGAATACCGTGAATATAATCCGCCGACGATTGACCAACCAACCGGAGTGCCGGCTGTTATCAGGACTGGTAAATCAGAATTTTATCCGGTGATTAGTGAAGAGCTAATTCGCACCTCGATAGCCGATAAGAAAGTTCGCGACTTCATGCTGGGGCTCCATATCCGTTCCATTATCATTGCTCCAATTAAGGCGCAGGACAAACCAATCGGTGCCATTACGTTCGTTTCATCGGAATCAGGCCGGTACTATACCCAGGCCGATCTGACGATGGCAGAGGACGTCGCCTCGCGCATATCGCTTTCTCTTACTAACGTTCGGCTGTTCAACGAGTCAATGCAAGAATTAACCCGCCGCCGCCAACTCGAAAAGGAACTGCTGCTTGAAAAGCAACGGCTCGAGTCCAGGGTCAAAGAACGCACCGAACAACTCCAGGCGACGAACGCTGGCCTCCGTGAAGAAATTATCAAACGTCAAAAAATTGAAAAGGAACGGATTGACGATTTAATCGAACTAAACAGAAGCAAAGACGAATTTATTTCACTCGCGTCTCACCAGCTAAGAACCCCTGCTACAGGAGTGAAGCAATATGTCGGGATGGTGCTCGAAGGCTTCATGGGAAAGATTGAACCGGCCAAGCGCACTATTCTTGAAAAAGCCTACGAGAGCAATGAACGCCAGCTGCGAATCGTGAATGACTTATTGAAAGTTGCCCAAGTTGACGCCGGCAAAGTCATGCTTAAAAAATCAAATGTGGACTTGAAACAGTTGCTCGAAGACGTCATACGAGAGCAAGCGTCAAACTACAAAGAAAAATCCCAGACAATAACGCTTACAAACAAAGTTGACGACGCCACTGTGGTTGTTGATCCCAGTTCAATACGGATGGTGGTTGAAAATATCATCGACAATGCGAGCAAGTATTCTGAAGAACATTCAAAAACAACAGTGACGGTACGTGAAAAAGCGGACGCAATATGTATCGACGTTGCCGATCAGGGCGTGGGTGTCTCTGAAACCGAAAACTCCAAACTGTTTGAAAAGTTCTCCCGGCTTGATAATCCGCTGTCAACCAAGGTTGGAGGGACGGGACTTGGTTTGTACTGGGCAAAGAAAATCATGACTTTGCATGATGGTACGATTACGTACCGCGCTAACCGCAAAAAAGGGACGGTATTTACCATTTGCCTGCCCAAACCCGTAAAAGTGTGACAATTCTTACAAATTTCTCTCTTTCGGCTACCTACAATAAAATAGCATGGCTCAGGTAAAACCAAAAAAGAAGGAAGACCATATGGTGCTCATCGTTGAAGACGATGTCGATTTGAACGCAGCTTATGAAATGATTATTTCGTCGGCTGGTTACAATGTAAAAACGGCTTTTAACGGCCAGGAGGCACTGGAGACAATTGCATCTGGCTTCGAGCCGGATATTATTTTTCTTGACCTTCGGATGCCAAAAATGGACGGTATCGAGTTTTTAAAACGTTACGATGTGCCAGCAAAAAATGCCACCGTCGTGGTTTTTAGCAATTATGACGCTCAGGCAGAAGTCGACAAGGCTTTCGAGCTTGGCGCTGACCGCTATGTCCTGAAAGCTCGTGCCGCCCCCAAAGAGCTGATTAGAATTATCGAGGACATTATTTCTGAGCGTTAGAGGGTCAGCTCCCTAAATGCATCCTCGCCCAGGAACTGTTCGAGTCGTTGCTTATCAACCGTATAAATCGAATTCTTGTAACTTATAATCGATTTTTGCTTGAAAACACTCAAGCTTTTAGCAGTACTTTCGCGGGTAAGCCCAGTCAGGGTCGCCAGCATGCTTTGGCTAATTTTGACGTCGATCCGAAACGTGCCCTGAAGGGTCTCGGTGCTATGGCGAAACAATAAATAATAAAGCGTGAACCCAATCTTCTCAATTGCTCGGGATTGCTCCAGGCCGGCAATTCTGAGAAGCAGGGACGTGTGTTCGGTAACGGTAGTGTCGAGTAATCGTCGATAAAGCTCCGGCTGCTGAGCCAGCGCGGCTGACAGGTCATCCTTCGAAAATGACAGGAGCCTCGCGTCTGACAGCGCATCGTAGTAGAAAAGGCTGCCCGGGGTATTACCCAATATCCACGAAAGCGGGAGTATCTCGCCGCGGCCGTGAAGTGCCAGCGTTCGTTCCTCGCCGCCAGAGGTAATCATATATGAGCGCACGATTCCATCACGAACAATAAGAGCCCGGCGAGGGATTTCGCCCTGGAACAAGATATTGCTGCCTTTTCGAGCCAGCCTGATCTGACTGGAGCCGCGCAGGGCTTTTATCAGTTCATCCATCTCTATAAAGTATAGCAACTGAGGGCGCTTGAGTGAAAATTATCACAAAGATATGGTTATAACGCTTACAGTTTATGCCCGACTTTATCCGTATAGTTATAAGCATAAGGAGGGAGAGCATGAAACAATACAGTTCTGACCAACTAGACAGTAAAATTCGCACGTTCATAGGCCGAAAATCGCGGCAGCACCCCGATGTTTGGCTTCACATTCCATCCCAAGAACCAAAGCGGTCCTTGCAGCACGTCGCTCACATCGATAGCTAAAAATGCTCCACGGCACCTATTTTTGTCTTCACTAGACAAAAAGGAGTTTACTATGAAACGTAGTCTTATTGTTCTTACACTTGCACTGCTTTTTACTACCACGGCTGCATTACTCATGGGCAACCCAATCATTCTGCAACTTGTCGAGGCAAGCAGTTTTCACATGGGCCTACGGGCCGCTATGATGATTATTCTAATTGCCCTGCTCGTCTACCGGCCTCCACGATCTTTCGCATCTCGGGCCTGCCTGCTGCTACTTGCCAGCGTTATGTCAACGGCCGCTGTCCACCAATTTTTTAGCTATCAACTTGGGCTTATCGACGCGCTAGTTTATGTAGAAGTAGCTATTATCCTGGCGCTTGAAGGCCTTGAAAGCAAGCCAAAACTTATCCTGGGCGCCGGACTGCCGCCTCGTAGCCGTAAGATTCCGGTTCGCTACGTAACGTAACCACCCATCATAGCCTATTCGGCCGCTGCCTGACAGCGGCATTGCTCTTATGGTATAATGACGGTACTCATTTGGAGGGATAACAAACAGGAGATTGAACCCCGTATGGATAGCATGTCATACCGAAATAACCGCCCGTCGGCACGGACCGAGCGCGAGCCTGAGCCCGCCGCCCCGGCGCCTGCCCCAAAGCCGAAACCACAGGCTGAACCGAAGCGTCCACGCTGGCGGCTGAAACTTGTCATCGGCCTGATAGTCATTGGCCTAATTACGTGTGCTGCATGGTTCATGTTGTCGCGTTCAAGTATTAGCACGGCTATCGACGGCAATAAATACCAGGCCGTGTTCTTTACAAACGGCCAGGTGTACTTCGGAAAATTATCGGCTATTAACGATGAGTACATGCGCCTCACTAATGTTTACTATCTTCAGGCTAAATCAGACACCGAAACCAAAGACACAAGCCCGCAATCGGCGAGCAAGCAGAATAATTCAGATGTCGAACTAATAAAACTCGGCGGCGAAATCCATGGGCCGGAAGACGCCATGATTGTGTCAAAAGACCAAATACTCTTTTTTGAAAACCTGAAACCAGCTGGCAATGTTTCTCAGACAATAACCAACTATCAGAACCAAAACAAGGCAAATTAGGATTAACGGCAGCGTAAGAAGCTGACCAAAACAAAAACGATGGCGCTAAAAGTAAAAAAGAGAATTCCAACGCCAAAGCGCAGCGACCGCTTTGCCCAGCAGGTGTATAAGCGTGAACAACGCCGCCGTACGCTGCGGCGTACCTTTACCAGTGTAGTGGTGCTGCTTATTCTTGCCGCGGGTGCCGGGCTTGCCTATACGTGGTACAGTGGTCAGCACCAAACGGTAGCGCTATCCGAGGCTCCTGTTCACAAAACACGAGCCACATTCAGTGCTCCGAAAATTTCACCAAACGCACGCTTGGGTGTGGCTGTTCAAACCGTTACTTCACCAGTCCAGCCCGGATCAAACGCCTCGATTACCATTCGAACTAACCCGGCTGCCGTCTGCACGATTTCCGTGAAACAAGCCGAAGCAAAAATGGAAGACAGCGGCCTTAGTAAGAAAACTGCCGACGAATTCGGCATGCTCAGCTGGGCATGGACGGTTAAGCCGACTGATCCAGTTGGTAAGTGGCCAATCAATATAACCTGCAAAAACAAGAAATATTCGGCTGTCGTCGTTAGCGAAGTACTAGTTAAAGCTTAATTTTTGAGCGACTCAACATACTGTTGCCAGCTTGCGTCTGGAACTGACGCGCTCGCCCTAATGAGTACTAACAAACCGTGCTTCGTGAAAATAACTGACTGCGGACCTTTTGCCGATGTCCCGACGTACACAATAGTATCGCCTGCGACGAGTCGTTTAGTCGCGGCATAGCCGATTGCCAGTTCCTTAAGTTTTTCCGGAGTATCATTTTTTGCGAAGTCATCAGGCAGCGGCTGCTGGGACACGTTTATAGGGATACGGCCGATTGTATCCGGGTATGCATATACAGGGTTCCGGTTTGGTGGGCTGACTCGGGTCCATCCTCCGAAATCATCAATTGACTTGCCTTCCGGAAGTATAGTTTTGTATGATGGGGTGCCTTTTTGAAGTGACCCGGATACAGGCTGGTTTTCAACCGCGGTAAGTCCGTTTGGTTGCTCATTTTGTGCAGTCGAGAGAGCAGGCCGGTACCAGTAGATTGGCATCAGGATGCCAGCGGTGACTGCTACGGCACACAGAAAGAGGAGAGTGAAGGCTCGGGGATTCTGTCTGAGGCTGTCTTTCATCACACCATCCTTTAATTACTATAGTACGGCGTGTCAATCGGCTGCTGCAGACCGCCGGTAAATGTTCGGCCGTGTAGTAGCCGTTTTGATGGGTCGGCGGTGAATTGAAGCGTCAAATCAGTGATAGTCGGTCCGCGAGAGACGTCGTCGGGATAACCGAATGCTTGGGAGCTATCGACATCTACGCTGAAGTAATAGTACCTTGCGCAGTTCGTATTGGTACCGCTGCTATCTTTCGGCGTATAAACGCCCGGTAGGCCCAATGTAACATTACCAAAAGCGGTGTTCTGGCCCCAAGTCGTCATAGCCGGTGACGTACAAGACGTCGTGGCATTTGTCATGCTCCGATAATTTAGTTGCCACCTGGCGCCAATCGAGTTGTCAACTCCGTTTAACAACCAGTTGGTAGGAAAGACATCGGAGTCCGTATCAATCATTATTGAATACTTTGCAACCTGGGGTTGAGCCAACAGAGCCGTCTGCTGGCCGATACTAGCAGTGGTTGGGTAGGTCAGGGTCGGGCTTCCGCACGCTCCGCCAAATAGATACGCTTTACCGTCTCTATAAACGGCCGCTGCACCGTAACGGTCTCCGCTATAGCGCTGGTTCGTCTCATACCATTCACCCACGCCGGTCGGATTATTGCCACTGGCTATCGTCGTATTAGCACTGATTGGCGCCGCGAGCGTAATAGGCCGGCAGGTTCCGGCTGCTGTTCGTCCACCAATTACGTATACATATCCGTTGGCCGCAAAACTGTCGCCTTGCGCAAGGGCCACCGGCAAATTAGTCGTATAACTCCACGATCCAACCAAACCGGTAGTTGGATCGATTTTGGCGAACTGGCTATCACTTAGGTAATTTGTTCCATCGTAGCCCCCGAAAAGGTAAAGGTTATTCGCATAAGCCGTCACAGCACTTCCCATACGGGCAACGTTAAATGCCGTACTTGTCGTCCAGGCCCCAGTTAAGTTACCGCCGGATGACTGGTCGGTACTGACATAAACAGTATTTTGGAGGTTAGCGGCACCGTTGTATCCGCCCACTATGTACATACGGCCATTCCATGCGGCAGCACCAAATTTCGTTCTGGCCTGGGGCATGTCAAAGCCACTCGTGGACCATGAGCCAAGGGCACCAGTTGATGCGTTGGGGTTAATATAGTGGGTTTCCGCCCGTTCATTGGTGCTGACTGAACCTTGGCCGCCAACATAATAAAGGGTTGGACCAATACTGAACAGCTTTCCCCAAGTCAGAACATTTGGTAAGTTGCCGTTGCTTCCACCAGTCGAGTTAGTCCAGGATCCAACAGTTCCATAGGCATCAATCGTGGCGTAACTGACGGTTTCAATCGCCGTTGAACAGTCATCCGTCGAAGTACACCCACCGGCAACATAAATACGGCCATTATGGATAGCGGCAGCGGCGCCGATGCGATTGGTGTTGTAGTTCGTGGCCGTATCAGCATATCCTGCTGGCGAACCGCTATCATTGTTGTATAGCTGAAAGGTCTGAATAACATCGGTACGTGTGGTACAGCCGCTTGGACTTGCCCCGGCCGTACAGCCACCGATTACATAGGCGTACGAGTTTGATACCGGGACACTCAAGCCCCATCGCTGATTGATCTCGACACCAGACACATAGAACTTATTGCTATTCGCAGGGTCACCGACCAGACTTCCATCACTGACATTGATTTTGACAAACTCAATATCAGGCAAAACGCCAGTACCAGCATCATAGCCGCCGACCGTGTACAAGTAGCCGTTATAACCAAATGACGCCGCCCGCCGCCGTCCGACATTCATGACGCTCGATGACTCGACCCAGCCGCTGCCAACGGTGACGATATTATTACTATTATCAATCTTTGCGTACCGAACCGTGTCAAGGTCCTGGAAATCAGGAGATACGCCGCCAATAAGGTAAATGTAGCCAGCGTAGACAGTGCCGCTCATAATGGCGAGCCCGGCGCTCGAGCCGCCTGGCAGCGTCCCGATTTGCAATTGGCCGCTGGTGCTGCAACTGGCTATGGCACCAGCGGTTTGAATATTGCATTTATACACATTGCCTGTGTAGCCTGAGCAACCCGCGCTGCTACTGGTGGTACAGCCGCCAAAGATATAAAGATTCCCAGGGTTCGAGCCGCTAGCAGGATTGGCACGCGCGAAGGCATATAGGTACGATACGCTGGTCGCCCCAACACCTGTCATTGTCTGAGACGTCCAAGCGCCGATACTGCCGTCGCTATTAACTGTCGTCCGTACGATAGAGTTGGTGTTGCTGCTGCCATTCAGACCTCCCACCAAATAGATGCGCCCACCGAATACTACAGGAGTAGTTGCTGCGATACCTCCGCTCACCACATTTGTTGTATCGACACACCAAGCGCTTCCTTGGTAGGCTCCACTCGGACACGTAGCCGGCTTTGTCATCTGGCCGGTCGATGATATTGCGACATACGCCACATTGTCCTGCGTTGTAGAACAACTGTTGTTGGTGCAACCGCCAATAACGTACAAATATCCATTTGTAATAACCGCACCGGCTAACATATTGCCAATGTGTGTCGTACCCGGCAGATTACAGTTTGTCGGAGTGGCATCACTACATGGGGATGTACTCGAGTTCACGCTTTGTCCAACGGTTGACGCATCCCCATCTTGGTTGACAGTGCCATATTTTATACTTGCCAACATGTTTGAGTTACAATCCCCGGTGGACGTATTTTGAGCCGAGCATCCGCCAATCTCATAAACATTATCGCGCCATGCTACGAGACTGTGAGCCATACGGGAATCAGAGACGCCAGCCATCGTATTCCATGTATCAAGACTGCCATCAGCATTGATGCTAGCTACCTGTGCGTCGGACTCAACAGCCGTACAATAGCCACTGCCGTTAACGGCGCTACAGCCGCCTGAAATATAGACGTATGCACCCCATACAACTGTCATATTGCCGCCCTGGTTCATCCGTCCTGTGGTGAAGCTGGTCGTCTGCACCCATGAATTAAGCGTTCCATCCGAGTTTATCTTATTGTAATAAACGCTATTACTTGGTGCGCCGCCAACGGTTGATGCCCCACCGATAATATACAATCGGTCGTTGTATACTTGTACGTCGTGACCGTAGCGGTTGGAGGGAAGACTAGTCGACGACGTCCAACTACTCAGGGTACCGTTACCAGTGATATCAGCTATCTGTACTGTACTTACGGGTGCACTGGCGCCAATGCCCCCGAGTAGATAGAGCCGATTATCATAAGCGACTGCTCCCGTATATGCTCGGACAGTTGAAAGATTGGCATCCTGGTACCAGTAATCCCAGGACCCAGGGTCGGCATTTGTTGGATGCCAAAGCTGCGGCTCACCGTTTGCACCGAGCTTAGAAATATAGACAGTATTAGTTCGGGCACCAGTACTGTCCGTTCCGCCAATCGCATAGAGGAAACCGTTGTAAGCAACCAATGAAAAGTTTGCTCTGGCCGAGGGGAGGTTATAAGCTGATGTTGAGCACCAGCCGCTGCATGCTCCTGTGCCGGGGTTCGCGCTATCAATCGTGCCACTAGCTGTGTTAAATTTCGCCCAACTAACGGATGCAGTCGTCGTCGCCCCTGATCCATATGAGATAATCACAATTCCATTGTCGCCGGCACTTCCGGTTGCGCCAATTGCGCCACCAGCACCACCATCTCCGGCGCCAGCTCTGCTTGTATCAGTATCATTGCCAGGAGTCGCACCACTACCGGCCGTATTAGTTACGGATGTCGAGCCAACGGCCGTAAAACTAGAACCACCTCCACCACCTCCACCGCCGGAGTTGGTTGTTGAAGTAGTCCCGCTACCACCACCACCACCAAAGTAGCCGGCTCCACCACCGCCACCACCAGCGCGGGTTGTCGAGACGTTACTCAGGCCACCGGCTCCACCAAGCGCCAGCCCACCAACAGCACCACTACCGTCAGCACCGGCACCGTTTCGCCCGTCACCTCCTAGTCCGCCTGTTAATGACGAGCCAGCTGTTCCCGCGTTAGCACCACTCGCAGCTGCACCGGCGGCACCACCAGCGCTGGATGTACCTCCACCACCTCCACCACCGTTATTTGTAAATCGACTCGTCCCGGCAACACCACTCGTACCACCTCCGGCGCCTCCAGCACCACCGGTTGATCCGGCTCGGGCGCCTCCACCACCGCCACCACCGGCAGCAATAGCAAGA